>NZ_LR134338.1:1870000-2575833 GCF_900637055.1 Brevibacillus brevis | reverse complement strand
CCTGCATTTCTATACGAAATATTGATTGAACCTCCTTTTTAGCTCCCTTAACTCGCTGATACCCATATATTTACATTTGAGTAAATGTTTTGTATAATTTCATTGCTTCCAATATACCGATCTAAAGGAGTGTTTTACATGAAACGTTTAGGGATCTCTACTGTGCTAGCTTTTGCATTAATGCTAAGTGGAACAAGCGCTTTTGCTTCTGAGAGCCTCCAAAATTCAAATCAAATTGAACCACTTGCATCGTACACCTATAAAGTTACTGTCAAAACAAACAATGCAGATGACGCAGGAACAAATTCGAAAATTCAAATTAAATTGCATGGCTCCAAGAAGGATTCCCCATGGACAACCTTAGACAGTGCTGGTGATGATTTTGAGCAAGGTTCTACAGGTGTATATTACGTAACCGCATCCGCCTCTCTTGGTAGTATTCAAAAGATTGAAATTAAATCTGATGGCAAAGGTAATAAGCCAGGATGGTTACCATACTCCTTTGTAATACAAAAAGATACTTCAACTTGGAAATTCTACAATAATAAGTGGATTGGTGATAATGGGCCTGAAACAGTCACTTTAACTCCTTAATTAAAAGCACAGAAAGCCGTTAAGAAAAGGATTTGATTGAAGATCATGGTCTTCCCATGGTCTTTTTTCTTTATCAAAGTTAACTAGTTTCCAACAACTCAGGATTATCATAAATGTTCCCGATAATGGTTAGTGTGTCCCAATCGTTCCACATTGGGCTGCGCTGCTCGTTCTTATCAATTCGTTTTCCTCGTTATTACCAAGGATGGTATCAAAACAAAATGCTCCCGATGATTTGTGGAATCAATTTTTTCCTGGACAAAAAATTTAAAAGCACAAAACACACCGTACGCCATTGATATTAGTCATGATCTTGATGTTCCTGATAATTCGATCATTCATCTCGAGGTTTATGGAAATGAAATGGATACTGTTAGTGATGACGAATTACCAGGATTTATTCATACATGGAACAGAGATAGCAGTTGGGGCTTAGGATTTCATCCCGAGAAACAGTCCAATGACACATAACTTACACACTTAATTATGAAATTCCCCAAATATAGGGCATAATTAACACCTGTTTATTACTTCGCCTCCCACGTTTTTTTTATTACAGCGTAGGGTTATCTCATTTAACATTCAATTCTCCTCGTTTCTTCCTTAACTATTTTGATAATTGATATACAACTCGTTTTTTTCTACAATTCTTGGAAGAACAATCAATAGGAGTGTTGAAGAATATTCCCAAGAATTCTCCGTATTAATGGAACCACAAGGCACGACAGACTTCATGTAATTGGAGAGATAAATGATGTGATCTCTGTGAGTGGCGGTTGGGCGCTTGATTACAAAATGTTTTCGAACGTATCGATAAACATTCTCTTCGAGATATCTCTTCGCGATGTCAATAGATTATTAACTGAGATACTGAAGATTAATGTGCAACTAACCAACGAACGTATTTCTCTTTTAGAAGAAGTCACTCAAAAGCAAGCTCAGCTTAGTGAAGATGCTATTTTTGACATTCCTGGTACACTACAAATTACCTTTATTCACAACGATCCAGATCTTAAAATCCCAGTCCCTCCCTTTAATCTGTTACGATCCCACTCTTGTCTCCCTACACATTGTGATAAGATCGCTTATTCACTGACCTAAGCTGCCTTGGCTTTTCAGCAACATAATCGGACCATTAACAAAGGCTTTTAGAATTGGCTGCACATTGACATCGCTAAACCCCCCGCCAAATCCAATGAAACCAGTTTGACTAAAAGTAATGCCTTCTCTCCTGCTGAAATAGCTGCCGTCTATTTGGATTTGAGCGTGCTTTAGGCCGCTTTTTAAAATCTTCACATCTTTTACTCTTGGCTTGCTTACTTTCATGTCCATCTGTCGGGCATGTACACCGCCATACAAGAGATAAGACCAAGCATATTTTGCAATACCATGATGTCTTCTTTCGTCAAGACGTCATAACTCAGCCCTAAATTTTTGAAGTGCTCCCACGCTTCGTTACTCTCCATGCTTATCCTCCTTATCTCCCTGAGCATTGTGACAAACACGCTCCTCAAATGATACAATTCAAAAAAATGGATTCTGGGAGTGTGTCCATAATGAAAGAATTAATTACTAAGAGTAGTGTATTAAAAATTACATATGCTCTCATTTTTCTTGCTCTATTATTCTGGGTGACCCATATCGTTCAGGAATACTACAATCAAAAGCCAATTAGGGACAAAATTGAGTCACGCCTCGGTAAAGTACTGAGCGTTAAAGAAGTTGAATTCAAGGACACCCCCTTTGCTGTCAAAATGAGGGGAAGGGACATTACAAATAGCGACATAGAAAAACGTTACTATGAGGTTTCATATCTCCTTTATGACAACCAATACAGAGCATGGTTCAACGGTGAAGATTGGTTTTTCCAAGCAAACCCAATAAATGAGGAACTGGAAACTTATCACAATTGAGCATTTGTCTCAATTATGGGTGATTTGTGGGTGAAACTATTTTTACAGCCACACCCACAAATAGAAAAAACTCCTCGCACCTACAGGCACAAGGGGTTTCGCTTATTAATAAGCAGTCATGTATTGCTCGCGCTCCCAATCGTGGACGCGTGTGCGGAACATATTCTTGGCTTTCGATCAGTTTTAAAACTCCATGAAAATCGCAAAATATCAATTGTTTCACCTACTATTGTTTCAAATGACATCAAAGCGTTTCAAATTTTCGTGGGCAAAAAGTAGGCAAAATTCAAAACTCCTATTCTTTAAATTAAGTGCACCCAGGGCAAACAAGCTCCTGGAATCTGCACTTTTCTTTATGCCAAATATCTTTCTTTCATGCTTGTTTGTTAACAGGATCACGAACCCCTCCAGCTTCCATCCAAGCAGTTAAACTACTGAGTTGAAAGGAATCACGCTCGCTGCTTTCTGATCGTCATGGTTAGATCCAGCTCTACGGCATATAAAATTCCATTCATATACATATACTGGAAATATATGTTATAATAGTTCCACATTGAAAATTGCATAAAATATACTGGAGGGAAAAGAATGAATATTAAGAGGCTTTCTATCGCAACTGTTTTACTTAGCAGTTTAGTAGTATCTGGAGCTGGTTCTGTTTTCGCAGCATCTCAAGATGACACTACTAAAATAGGTAACCTGAAGATTGTTGAACGTGTATATGAAAACCCAGTAGAGTATGATTTTACACCAGCCCTTACAAAGAGTGATTCATCTAAAATTGGTCCCTTAGGCAATGATATGACTGGCACAGTCTATGAAATGTCTAAAAAGGACCTATACAAATCAAAATCTTATGAAGCTGATATTGAAAATGATAGTAGCGAAAACGATTCCTTTTCAAGAAAGGTTACTAGAAAAACCTTTGTTACCGGAAAAATAGGTGGGTCAGCCGAGACGAAAGTCAACTGGAGGATAATAGAGGGGAAAGTTGGTATTAGTGCAGAAGTTGCATTTGGACAAGAAGACACTGTAGAAACAACCCACACTTGGGTCATACCAAAGCGTACAATTACAACCGTTGAATACGGATCAAAAGCCGTAAAAACAACTGGAAGCATAGTGGAATATTTTCAAGGCAGAGTAACAGATTCTAACTACGTTAACGTCAAATACTCGTACAAAGAGTATTCTAGTAAAAAATCAAAAGATCTATGATCCGACCTCTCCATATACTACTTCTCCTTCTGTTCATAGTTCTTCTTAGTGGTTGTAGCGAGGCAGTAACAGACCCTAAAGAGAAGTCATATGTAGGCGTCTACGATTATTTCGAAGAAATTACAGGGGAGAATTTAAAAACATCCGTGCTTCAAATAACAAAAAACGGTAATTCGGCAGAACTCACGTTACGAATCTTAATTTCGGACGAGTTGAGAGAAAAAATGATGCATACGGAAAAACCCATTTACTTTACGTTTGCAGATATGCCAGGTAACGAGACCATTAAAAATTTGCTTGCTGAGACTCCTTCACACGTTCAAATTGAGTTAAACAGTAAAGAGAATCGGTATACGATTTCGCAACAGCTAAAGTTAAAAGAAAATTTAACAGAAGCTGATAACCAGGCGCTATTGTCTCCTGCCAATTACCGATTACAGGTCATAAACGAAGAAAAACTCTCTGTAGCTAGTTTTATGGGTTTAGAATATTCACTACTTCCTGAAGATAATCAGAAGTAGCAAATCGCTGGTTACGAATTGTACCTCGTGGTCAAATAAAGTATTTGTTTCGTGTACCCGCAAATTCCGCATACGAATAGACAAAAGTAAAAACCCGTCTCCTGGAAATGTAGTGCACCCCTTAAAGTAGACATTGGAAAAACCTCCGTGGTTTTACCGATGTCTACTTTAAGGGGTGTATTTTTATGCCAGCAAAGAAAGGGCAGAAGTTTAAGCATTACAGTGAAGAACTTAAGTTGCAAGCAATTCAGATGAGATTAAAGGGTGTTTCCAAACGGGTGATCATGGAAGAATTGAATATTCATGATAAGGACCGACTAAAGATCTGGATGCGGAAGTATAAGAAACTCGGAGAGTTTGGTCTTCTAGATCAACGTGGCCGTCGCGAAGAATACATAGATACAAACAGATATATAGAAACATTAAAGCGGGAGAATACACCATCAGTGAGCTCTGTAAGTTGTTTGGCGTCTCAAGAAGTGGATACTACGCATACTTAAAACGCCAAAGAATAGATCGGGACAAGTCTATGAAAGATTTAGTCCAGGCTGTGTATAAGAAGTACCACGGTAAATATGGGTATAGACAAATCCAACTATTTCTCCTGCAAGATCATGGGGTGTGGGTCAATCATAAGAAGGTACTACGTCTCATGCAAGAAATGGGGCTCCGTTCTCGAATACGCCGCAAGTATCGTTATCACCTTGCTTCATCGGTTGGGGGACGAGTTGCCCAAAATATTCTACAGCGTAATTTCAAAGCAGATGCGCCCAATCAAAAGTGGGTAACGGACGTCACACAGTATCGTGTTGCGGATACTTGGCTCTACCTGTCTGCTATTAAAGATTTGTTTAATAACGAAATCGTGGCCTATCACATGGATGTTCGCAACGACAATCAATTGGTCCTACGGACCTTTGAGAAAGCTTTTGAAAAGACGAAAGACGTGACTGGACTGATCGTTCACAGCGATCAAGGATTCCAATACACGTCCTACACTTACCACGACATGCTGCCAAAGGTTGGCGCCCAAATCAGCATGTCTAGAAGGGGCAACTGTTATGACAATGCCTCGATGGAGAGCTTCTTCTCGCATCTCAAAACGGAAGGGCTCTATCCTTATGATATCCGAAGTATCAATGAGGCACAAAGGCGAATTGAGGAGTACATTGAATTCTACAACCAAAATCGCCCGCAGAGAAAATTAAAAAGCTGACGCCTGTTGAATTCAGACGCCAGCTAGTGGCCTAACGGCCCGGGTTTTTCTTACTGTCCACTAAACGGGGCCTTGACCAACAGGCACAAGGGGTTTCGCTTATTAATAAGCAGTCATGTATTGCTCGCGCTCCCAATCGTGAACGCGTGTTCTAAACATATCCCACTCAATTTCTTTCGCTTCAATAAAGTGTACCAATGCATGCTCGCCCAATGCTTCGCAAATCACCGGATCTGCTTTCAGGCACTCGATTGCTTCCTTCAAAGTAGCAGGCAGGTTCTCGATACCGTTTGCTTCGCGGTCTTGCTCAGTCATCACGTAGATGTTGCGATCAATGGCAGGTGGTGGCGTAAGCTTGTTTTTGATTCCGTCCAAACCAGCTTTCAGCATAACTGCCAGTGCCAGGTATGGGTTCGTTGCAGGGTCTGGGCTGCGAACTTCAATACGCGTGCTCAAGCCTCTGGATGCAGGGATACGGATCAATGGAGAACGGTTTTTCGCAGACCAAGCTACGTAGCAAGGAGCCTCGTAACCAGGAACCAAACGCTTGTAAGAGTTTACGAGCGGGTTCGTGATCGCAGTAAAGCTGCGAGCATGCTGCAAAATACCTGCCAGGTAATGCTTCGCTGTTTGGCTCAGTCCCATTACATCAGACTCGTCATAGAAAGCATTTTCTTTACCACGGAACAGCGATTGGTTCGCGTGCATACCGGAACCAGCTACACCGTACAGCGGTTTTGGCATGAAGGTCGCATGCAGACCGTGTTTTTGCGCGATGGTTTTGACAACCAGTTTGAACGTCAAAATTTGGTCAGCTGCTTGGAGTGCATTTGCATACTTGAAGTCGATTTCGTGTTGACCTGGAGCTACCTCGTGGTGAGATGCTTCCACTTCAAAGCCCATTTTTTCCAATGTCAATACGATATCACGACGGCAGTTTTCACCGGAGTCGAGTGGAGCAAAGTCGAAGTATCCGCCTTGGTCATTCAGATCCAGCGTAGGCTCGCCTTTTGCGTCCAGCTTGAACAGGAAAAACTCAGGCTCTGGACCTACGTTGAAAGCTGTGAAGCCCATTTCTTCAGCTTCTTTCAGGGCACGCTTCAGGATGTAGCGCGGATCTCCTTCGAATGGAGAGCCATCTGGCATGTGGATATCACAGATCAGACGTGCAATTTTACCAAACTCATTGCCCCACGGGAATACAACCCATGTATCCAGATCAGGTACCAGGTACATGTCGGATTCCTCGATGCGAACGAAGCCTTCGATGGAAGAACCATCAAACATCATTTTGCCATCGAGTGCTTTTGGCAATTGGGACAGCGGGATTTCTACGTTTTTAATGATCCCCATCAGGTCGGTAAACTGCAGTCGGATATACCTTACGTCCTCTTCTTGGGCCATGCGCATGATGTCTTCTCTTGTAAACTTGCTCACATTTCTCTCCTCCTGTCTCTATATCGGCTTTCTATCTAGTGGAAGAAGCGGGAAAGCTCTCCACGTATCAATGCACCCTCGCCATGGCGAGTGGCATCGCGATACATAATCTGTTGCCTTAGGAGCTGATGCAGCTCTTTGTCGGACATGTCCTTACGTTTCTCTTCGGACGTCGTGGTAATCTCTGTTTGTTCCATAGCAGGCTCTTGCATTTGTAGGACTTGCTTGATCCCTGCAATATTCAGTCCTTTTTCAATCAGAGCCTTGATCTCCAACAAGCGATCTACATCGTTGAAAGAAAAGAGCCTCTGCTTCCCTTCTGTGCGGGCGGGCTGAATCAGGTCGTTTTGCTCGTAATAACGGATTTGCCTCGCAGTGAGATCCGTCAGCTTCATGACGATCCCAATGGGAAAGAGGGCCATATTCCGGCGAAGGTCATCACTCATGACTTGTCCCTCCTGTTTCGTATTTCTTAGTCTTATTCTATTTTATAACAAAATCCCTGTCAATAGATGTTAGATAATATTACACAGAAAGTTATGTGCAGTTTTTTACTTAAAAAAACGACATCCTCCATCTTCAGAGAATGCCGTCCAATTTTTGCGCTTTTATCCTATTCACCCGGTATTTCGAGTAAGCCTTTTTCCAGCATTCCGTTCAACGCCGTCAAAATCCCTACTTTTACATGCGAGTACGTCAACCCGCCTTGAACGAAGCCCAAGTACGGTGGACGAATCGGACCATCTGCCGAGAATTCGATACTCGCCCCTTGAATGAAAGTACCTGCTGCCATAATCACAGGATCAGCGTATCCAGGCATTTCGCTTGGATACGGAGTGACGTGTGAATCGACTGGTGCTGCTTTTTGAATCCCTTGGCAAAACGTAATCAGTCGTTCAGCACTGCCGAATTCCACCGATTGAATCAGGTCGGTACGCGGCTCATGCCACAGTGGATTTGTTTTGAAGCCCAGGCGCTCCAGCATTGCCGAAGAGAATACCGCTCCTTTTAAAGCTTCTCCCACGACGTGTGGAGCCAAGAAAAAGCCTTGGTACATCTCCAGTAGTGAATAGAGCGATGCACCACCCTCTGCGCCAATTCCCGGTGCTGCCATCCGATACGAAGCAAGCTGAACCAAATCCCCGCGCCCTACTATATAACCGCCTGTTTTGACCAAGCCGCCACCCGGGTTTTTGATGAGGGAGCCTGCCATGAGGTCTGCACCTACATGCAGTGGCTCTTGCTCCTCCGTGAACTCTCCGTAGCAATTGTCTACAAATACGATCAGATCAGGCTTGATTTCTTTTACAACCTGAATCATTTCTTTGATTTTCGCAATGGTGAACGAAGGACGATCTGCATAGCCTCGTGAACGTTGAATCCCGATGACCTTCGTCTTTGGCGTAATCGCTTGTGCGACTGCCACAAAATCAATTTCACCTTCTGGCGTCAAAGGCACGTAGCTATAACCGATGCCGTAATCCTTGAGTGAGCCTTGCCCTTCGCCACGCACTCCTACTACTTCTTCAAGCGTATCGTACGGTTTGCCCGTAATATAGAGAAGATCGTCGCCCGGGCGAAGGATTCCAAACAAAGAAATCGCAATTGCATGCGTACCCGAGATGATATGGTTGCGAACCAAAGCCGCTTCTCCACCGAACACTTCGGCATAAATCGATTCTAATGTTGCACGTCCAGAATCATCGTAGCCATAGCCTGTGGATGGGGAAAAATGAAATTCATTAACCTCGTGCTTTTGGAAGGAACGCAACACTTTCAGTTGATTCGTATCCACCAAAGCGGAAATTTGACGATGTCTCTCTGAGATCGTCGCTTCCACCTCCATGACGAGGGGGCGAAGCTTTTCTCCATGGGAAAAATATGAAAACATCTGTTACTTACCAACTCTCTTCAACAGTCTCTGGTTTATCCAGGAGGAAAGGAGCAATCCTGCCGTAGATCGGATTATCCTTGTTCACACGGACGGTGATCAAGTAGGCCGCTTCCTCTTCATTAAATTCTTGTTCCATCTCTACCCCATCCCGATGCAACAGGGAGAGAATATCTCCGCGCTCGACAGGTACCCGCAGCTTCATCTCATTGAAGGATTGCAGGGCAAATGACTCAATTCTGGTGAGCAGTCGCTTCAAGTCATCTTCCCGCATAGCGGAAATCAAAATCGATTCGTCTGCATGCGGCAAGTAAGAACCCTCTGCAAGCAAGTCTGCCTTGTTGAAAACAACTAGCTGCGGAATTTCTTCTGCTTTTAGCTCACGCAAAATCCTATCTACGACTTCCATGTGTATTTGGAAATCAGGGTGATGACAATCAACCACATGCAGGATGAGGTCTGCTTCCTTCACACCTTCCAGCGTTGACCGGAATGCTGCGACCAAACTTGTAGGCAAATCTTGAATAAAACCAACCGTATCTGTCAATAGCACATCCAGTCCGCTCGGCAGCTCCAATTGCCTAGTCGTTGGGTCCAAAGTGGCAAACAGTTTGTCTTCCTGCAATGTGTTTGCATTCGTAAGCTTGTTGAGGATCGTCGACTTCCCAGCATTCGTATAGCCGACCAACGCAATCTGGAACACATTGTTTTTCTTCCGGCGTTCCCGATGCAATTGTCTCGTCCGAACGGTATCCTCTAATTGCTGCTTGAGTTCACTGATCCGCTTGCGAATATGACGACGGTCACTTTCCAGCTTGGTTTCACCCGGACCACGCGTACCGATACCGCCTCCGAGACGGGACAGCTGTTTCCCTTGCCCGGCAAGCCGCGGCAGCAAGTAGTTGTACTGCGCCAGCTCTACCTGGATTTTCCCTTCACGCGATTGTGCACGCCCTGCGAAAATATCCAAAATAAGCTGTGTGCGATCAATCACTTTGCAATCAAAAACTTTATCCAAATTACGAGTCTGACTTGGAGACAACTCATCGTTGAAAATGATGACGTCTACATCTAGCTCTTCAGCCCGCTGCGCGATTTCATCAATTTTACCTGTCCCCAAATACCAGGCAGAATCAACTCGGTCCCGATTTTGCGTGATGACGTCAAGTACCTCTACACCAGCAGTATCGGCCAGCTCATGTAATTCTTCCATGGAAAGACGGGTTCTTTCTTCATCCCGGTTATCTAAATAGCAACCAATCAGTATGGCTGTTTCTTTCGTTTTGATCAGATCGTTCACCGATTCACGCCCCTTCATGCACTATCATACCACATTTTGCCCAAAACGTTACGGCAGCGAGGCACACCAACTAAAATCGACTTGTCATGGATTACCTGCCTCTTTCTCTGAGAAAATCTCCTTCACGAAAATCGGAATCACTTTGCTAATCGCTTTGCGGAGTTCCTTCTCATCATATCCATCACGCAGGGAATCCGCCTCTTCCTTGAGGAGATCTTCATGAATGCGGAGATTCAGATTTTTCAGGATAACCCCCATGTCTTTTACGCCAAATGTCTCTTCCAGTAGGCCATCGTCAATCAATTTGTAGAGAAACTTCTCCACACGGGCGAGCGTCACATACTGCTCAACAAACAACACTTCTTCCGATTTCGGTTGATTCGGGTCTTTCGGTGGCTTTTGACGATTGACTTCACTAAATACATCCGTGACGATTTTGACAAATAACTGTCGTCCAAAACGATCCCGGTAATCGGCATTTTTCACGACGATGCCCTCACCGATTTCTTCATCCCGGAGCTTGCCACCTAGCGCTGTTTTACCGACAAACGATCTGAGATGCTCTTCCCCTTGGTATTCCCCCTGATAAAAGACCGGCACGAGCTGCAAGCCAAGTCGCTGTGCTTCCCTTTCCACGATAGTAAAATCCACATATTCGCAGGCAGCGGTATCGTACATATCAAATAAAAAGAATTGTTTTTCATACTGAGGATATTTGATTTTATGCGGATTCAACCACTCTCCGAAATAAACCATGCCCGCCACGATTTTCTCTTTCGGGAGCTGTTGTGTCCATTGAAAAAAGCCGTGCAGATTCTCTTCCTCATGCAATTCCATATTCCGAGAGAATGCCCGGATGCTGTTCGTTTCTTCATCGTATCGAAAGCTTGCATTCGCTCCGTCAAGCTTTTCTTGAATGATAATGAAATCCCCTTCTTTAAATACACCTTCTGTCGTTTGATGGCCGAGACGTACAACGTCCGTATATTTCTTTTGTTCCATCTTGTTCCTCCGCTTGTTTGCTAAAGTTACTTTATTTTGGAAGATTATATCATATTGTGGAAATTTGAATGGGAGCATTGAAAAAACAAAAAGACCATCACTCTGATATTATCCCCTTTGAGTAGACAGTGTAAAAAGCCCGCTCACCTAACGGTGGGTGGTACACTCTACTTGGAGGGGATTTTCTCATGGCTAAAAAAGGTCAAACATTCAAGCGTTATTCCGAGGAGTTTAAGCTGAGGGCAGTAAACATGTATCAACAGGGAGAGATGGGTTATAAAGCAATAGCTAAGGAATTAGGGATACCTAGTAAAACACAAGTTCTACAATGGGTCCGGAAGAAGAATAAAGGCGAAGGTTTTGTGGATCAAAGAGGAAAGAATGGTTCTAGTGACACCCCATTTGTTGGTCGTCCAAGAACCAAGTTTGCTACTGTGGAAGAAGAAAGGGACTATCTAAAGGCGCAGGTAGAATACCTAAAAAAGCGCAATCCCAATCTGCATCTGGGGGGAAGGTATGGAAAATAACTCGCTTTACGATCATAGACGAGCTGCGTAAAAAATATCCACTAACGTGGTTGGTAGAAATTGCGCAAGTGTCACGGTCGGGTTTTTACAAATGGCTTAGCACCAAAGGAAAGCCGTCAGCAAGAAATGAGTTAGATCAGATTCTGAAAAAGCATATGATGGCGATTCATTTGGAGCATCCATACTATGGTTATCCACGAATGCAGGTAGCATTAAAGAAGAAGGGATTGAATGCGAATCATAAGCGAATATACCGCCTGATGAAAGAATTAAACCTTCAATCCATCATCAGGAGGAAGCGCCGCTATTTTGGTAAAGCACCTTCGATTGTATATCCCAACTTACTTAACCGTAAGTTTAGAGCGGACAAGCCCAATGAGGTATTTGTAACAGATATTACGTATGTTGCACTTCATAACCGTTACTATTACCTTTCGGTCATTCAGGACCTTTTTAACAACGAAGTTGTTGCCTGGAAAGTTTCCAAGCGAAATGATTTACAACTTGTGTTAGACACTGTGGGGCAGCTAAACGAAGAAAGAGACGTGCTGAAAGCAACCCTACATTCAGATCAGGGCTTCCAATACACGTCTCGACAGTACAATAAGCGAATAAAGGAACTTGGCATAAGTGGCAGCCACTCTCGCAAAGGAAACTGCCTTGATAACGCCTGCATCGAATCCTTTTTCTCGCACCTCAAAACTGAGACATTGTACTTTACTGAGTGTAAGACAGAAGAAGATCTCTTTCAAGCCATTGAAAAATACATTTGGTTTTATAACCATGAACGGTTCCAGAAAAAATTAAACCAGTGTGCCCCGGTTGAATACCGAAACACACTGGCTGCTTAGGCTTTTTTAATTGTGTCTACTTGACAGGGGTAAGACCACTCTGCCCTTACCGAGTAATGGTCTTTTCCGTATTGCAACAGGGAGTCAAACTTCTTTTACTTCTCCCGTTTGTGCATTAATTTGTAGAATAGTTTCTTCTTCATTATCATAATCTGTTGCTTTAATCTGCCAATAATCCTTCTGTCCATTTGCACTTTTAATAATGATTCCGTTATCATAGTTGCTCTTTAAATAATTGATTGCGTGTTGAATAGCCTTTTTTTCATCCATTTGATTAATAGGATTTTTGCTTTCATCATTAATTACAAGTTTACTGAGTTCTGCTGAACTGGGGTATGACTGCGCGGAAGGTGTCGTTGACCATGTAGATACCATTTGTCCTACTTCAATTTTATCAAAGGAAATGTTATTGCCCTTGCTATCTTGGAAGACTGCTTCTTCTTTTGGGAAGTACCACTCTGCTTCATAGTTCGTACTGTCGTTCGTCTTAGTTTCATCATTTTCTATGACTAAGAGACCTTTTTTTTCCGTATCTTTTTCAATAACGTATCCAGTTATTGTTTGTCTTTCAACCTCATTGTTACTAGTTGCACATCCAGACATGAGTAAAATGGCTAAAAATAAGGTGAAAGCTTTTTTCATTGCAATCCCTACCTTACCTTTCTAGATTTCCATTTAATTTTCAGTAAAAATTGCATCAAGGTTGAAATAATCTTCTATTTTACTGATATGTGTATACACTCCTGTATCAGCACTATGCACCCCAATGGCTGTTCCGCCATAAAAAATAGGCCCTCCACTATCTCCGCTTATTTCAGAATAAGTAGCTTGTCTCATGTTAGTAAAGTATTGTGTTTCTCCATTGGGGCTTACTATACTCCCTCTCCAATTCGTAGATTCCAGCGTGCCACATTTCACTTTTCCCATTTGACTTCCTGAAATACACACAGTATCTCCAATGGTTTCGTCCCTTGTCCTTTGAACCTCTGTAATAGTACTGTAGTTTGATTTGTGATTTCCAAAAAGATAATACGTAGCATCATCAGAACCTTTGGTTAATTCGATAATTGCTGCATCCACGCTTCCACCGAAATTAAAATCTGCTGTTCTTCCAAACCTTGCCCCTCCTTGCTCAAACCTATCTCCAACATTATCTGTGCAGTGTCCAGCAGTTATGACATAAAAATTATTATTCTTTTGCGCAGAAAACGCCGACGTACAAGTTCGATTTTCCGTATCATTTTTTATTTCTAATCCTGCCTGAATAGGTCTGAATTTGTCATCTGGACGAGCCTGAGCTTTTCTGACTTCTTCTTCCTTGATATTGAAAATGTCAGCATCAAAACCCATTTCATCTCGTGCAGCCTTTTCATCTATTTCTGCCATAAGAAGCTTTGCAGCCTTTTTGGCTGATGGCTTTTCCTTTACTCCAATGTTAATTTTTTGAGTTGGCAAGTCAACATTGACAGAAACGATAGGTAACCCTCTTTTCTCAAGGCTTGCTGCATTTTGAAAAACATGATCGGCTATTTCGTTTAGTTCATCCTCTGAGTATTCCGTAAAATAGATGATTAACTTGTCTTCTTCGTACAACTCTCGCAATTCTTCAAGATGATTTTCTACTTTCGTTTTAGCATTGGCTTTAAATCCAATATTAACTACTCCACCTGATCTTTGATCGATATAGATCCCAGCAAATTCTTCTTTAAGATTCTCTTCAATAAAATCTTTAATAAATGGAATCTTATCTTTTTGCTGATTGATTCTTTCGTCAAGTTCTTGTTCTTCTTCTACCGTTAAGTAGGCACCAAATTTAGAGAGTTTGAACTCTCCGCTGGAAAAATCCGGTTCTTCTAATTCTTCAAGACCCATTTCCTTTCGAAATCTAATTGTGTCATCAATGTCTGCTGAGTTCACCTTTTCATTCGCAATAAGAGGACTACTGTTTGTTAATGACATGGAAGTAGCTACTACAATTGCAGCAAAAATAGTTTTACATTTACGCAAAACTTCCACTCTCCTCCCCATTACCAATTACCATAATAGTAACATTTTGGTATTTGGTCAATCTTGTATTTGCCCATATCATGCCCCCTACGCAATTTCGCCTACTTACATAACATCACTTTCACAACAACCCCTTCAACGACTTGTCCAATTCGATCTCTTGCGTAAAAATTGGCAGGTTTTCCAATGTTCCTGAGTATACATTCTGTATGATGGTCAAGGCAGGTGAAACATGTGAAGCAAGCAGGAGCCATTCCTCAAACTGAGGTGCTCGAATCTTCAAGTAGTAATAATCGAATTCAAGTTGTATTCAATCGACCAGTAAGTGTTAAGCAGCTAAATACTTTACCTGAAATAGTTCGTACCACATCGAGTTCAAATTTAACAACTGTTTTTGAAGAATTAGAAAGCCTGATTGGTTTACATGAAGCCAAGAAAACGATTTATGAAATTTATGCGCTCATCAAAATGAATAAAGCAAGGGAACGACACGGGCTAAAAATTGAGAAGCAAGTTTTCCATATGGTTTTTAAAGGAAATCCGGGTACTGGGAAAACAACAATTGCACGTCTTTTCGGAAAGATCTTTAAAGAAATGGGTGTTTTAACGAAGGGCCATCTAACTGAAGTTGAACGTGCAGATCTCGTTGGTGAATTTATTGGGCACACGGCACAAAAGACCCGTGATCTTGTTAAGAAAGCCATGGGGGGAATACTTTTTATCGATGAGGCCTACTCATTAGCTCGTGGTGGTGAAAAAGATTTTGGAAAAGAGGCTGTAGACTGTCTTACAAAATGCCTTGAGGACTTTGGCAATGATTTTGTCTGTATAATTGCAGGGTACAATGATGAAATGGATACATTCCTGGAGTTAAATCCGGGACTGCCTTCACGCTTTCCCGTCCACATCAACTTTGCTGATTATGAGGTAGATGAGCTGATGGATATTGCAAATTTGATGGCAAAGAACAAGGAGTATAGAATCTCTGCAGAAGCAAGTGAAAAACTGAGAAGAAGACTGCTAACAGTAACAAGCGATCCATTTCATGTGAATTTCAGTAATGCAAGATATGTACGAAATAATATTGAAAAGGCCATACGTGTGCAAGCCGTTCGATTGCTCAAAATTCCCGACCCAACTCGTGATGATTTAATGAATCTGAAGTCCGAGGATTTTTCAATTTAGAAACAATAAAATCCCTCATATTGAGGGATTTTGTATTCTATTACCGAGGTAAACCTGCCCTATATTTTCAATCTGAGCCTGACCAATGCGAAGCAGAGCACTACGATTCCAAGCAGTGATCCTGAGAGAAACGGGACCACTTGCTGCAAAGGATGGACGAAGGGTGAAATTCCTTTTACCAGGAATGCGTGAATAAAGACCGTCGCGATACCAAAAAACCCCACTCCGAACCAGAACAACCATTTTTCCAAGACAGGTACTTGTCTCAGAACGATCTGTCTGTTTTTCCGCGCCCTTTGTGCAATGACATACAATATGGCCAAGCCGCCGAAAAATGTACTACCGTGCTGCAGCAGCTTGTAAACAGGCACTTTATAATGAGCGATCGAGATGGTCTGTTGCAAGATCAAGAAGTGGTCTACCATACGTCCACCATCATGGGTAAAGGCATCCCATGCGATATGACTCAGACTGCCGAGTAACGCGGAGTACATAAACACAATTGCCGCTCGCCATGCTGGCATTCTGCTACCATTGTCGGTGTAGACTAGCCCTCGTCCAATCCACCCTGGCAACCGGGCAAGCATCGGCTTTTTCACCACATGCTGGTACAAAAACGCTAATAGGATCGCGATTGGCAAATCAACCACCCACAATCCGAGCATGGTGTGACTGTACACACTGAATGGCTGCATCCGGAAGAAATACTCAAAATCCGGTGCCATACTGCCAAAAACAAGGGCAGAGAACGAAAACCACTTGCATTTTCGTAACGGCAGTACAATAGCCGGATGAGCAAAAGTAAAAGGCATGCGCTTACTCCCTTTTCGTCATTAGAGTGGCAATAGATTGGCAACAACCTGCTTGCCGCTTACTTGAATCCCTTTATCCTGTTTTCCGCAATGAGTCAGATCTTTGATGAGCTGCTCAATTAATCGCTTGGCTTCCTGACTTTCCTTTTTCTCCAGTTTGACAGTCAACTGCACAGCATCCCCGGATGAAAGAATTCGTTCTGCCTGTCTTTTTTTCGTATCGTAATCATGGTCTTCGATGTAGGCACTTAAACGAATTTCTTTTACTTTTACGCCTTTTTCTGCTTTCCGGTTTTTGGCGTTTTCCTTGATGACCTGTTCCTTATAATTCGTTCGATTCACTAACTGACAAGGCGGCGGACTCGTAGCCAAAGACAGACATACTAAATCCACTCCCTGTTCCTTTGCCATTTGAAGCGCTTCTTTTGTGGAGATGATTCCGAGATCTTCTCCGTCTACCCCTGTTAATTGTACGACTGCCGCTTTTATTTTTTCATTCAGGATCATCTTGATCTCACCTAACCTGTTCATTCGATTTTCAAGGACATCATTACTTCTCCAAAGAATGCAGCGTATCCTTCCAAAGCTCGTAAATGCAAATCATTTTCATGACGAGGACCAATCGTTTTTGTATAATAGGACAAGGCATAAACTTACGGACGTCTTTAACAAAATATTCATTAGCAAACTAATTAATTGGGGGTACTTTGGTGGAGTTCAGTTATGCAACCGCATTAACCCATTCTGCGTCGCATGTAATGAAAATGCATCGGCAAAATGTAGAATTTCTGATTCAAAAATACGACGTCTATCCCGGACAGCCGATTCTGTTGATGCGCTTGATTGAAAAAGATGGAATGATTCAGAGAGAATTGGCCCGAAAAATCGGGGTAAAGCCCGCTACGCTTACTGTCATGATTAATCGGATGGCCAAATCGGGACTTGTCGAGCGCAGAGCAGATGAACGGGACCAACGTATCTCCCGCGTTTATCTTACCGACAAAGGTCGGATGGCTACCATGCACGTCAAAGAAGTATTACGCGTCATTGAGGAAAATTGCTTCATCGGATTCTCAGAGGAAGAAAAGGATGTATTGCGTGGCTTACTCGATCGCATGCACAGCAACCTCCAAGCTTTTTACTTGCAAAATACGCAACCCACTTCAGAGTTGTAAAAAGCTTCTTATCTGAAAAATAATGAGAAAGGTTTGACAACTTACCGTGAATAATCTAGCAAAAGAACTTGATTCCACGTCCCTAACCGGCAACAAGTCACGCCGGCTGTGGATGGCTGCGATTTTAGGGTCACTTTCGGCTTTTGGTCCACTATCCCTAGATATGTATTTACCTGCGCTTCCAATGCTTGCCGATGATTTGCAGACGAGCACCTCCATGACCCAACTCAGTTTGACAGCATGCATGCTCGGTCTGTCCATTGGTCAATTGTTCGCGGGGCCGATCAGCGACGTACGCGGTCGAAGAATCCCTTTGATTATCGGACTCATTTTGTATGCGATCTCTTCCTTTTTGTGTGCGGTGGCTCCCTCTATTTATACGTTCGTCTTGCTTCGCTTCGTACAAGGTCTTGCTGGTTCTGCTGGAATTGTTATCGCCCGGGCTACCGTTCGGGATTTGTACGCGGGGACAGAGCTGACGAAGTTTTTCGCCCTCTTGATGCTCATTAACGGGATTGCTCCGATCGCGGCACCTATCGTAGGGGGACAAATCCTCCAATTTACTACCTGGCACGGTGTATTTGTCGTACTCGGTCTCATTGGTGCGATCATGTTTCTCGTCGTGCTGCTTGCTCTTCCAGAAACATTGCCACAAGAGCGCCGCTCCAAGGCGGGAATCGGCAATACTCTGACGACCTTTGGTACCTTGCTGAAGGATCGCATTTTTATGGGTTACGCCATGGCGCAGGGACTTGTGACTGCTGCTATGTTTGCTTACATCGCCGGTTCGCCCTTTGTCTTTCAAAAAATATTTGAAGTGTCTCCACAAACGTTTAGTCTCATTTTCGCGATTAATGGTGTAGGCATTATTATTGCGAGTCAAATCACAGGTAAGCTTGCAGGTAAAGTGAAAGAAACTTCTTTGTTCATTGCTGGAATATTGATTGCGGGAGTCGGCGGAATCCTCCTTCTCGCGATGATCCTCCTACAAGCTGGTCTTATTGCTGTGCTCGTTCCCCTTTTCTTTGTCGTATCTAGTGTAGGGATTGTCGGCGCAACAGGATTTTCCCTCGCCATGCAAAATCAAAGCAAGGCGGCAGGAAGTGCATCTGCTCTCCAGGGGCTACTTTCCTTCATTAGTGGCGGAATTGTCGCCCCACTTGTGGGAATCAGCGGCGAACATACCGCAGTACCAATGGGGATCATTATTGCTCTTTCTACGATCGGCGCCATTGTCTGCTACGTAGTCATGGTTCGTCGGAGTTCATCAGCTTCCTGATCACTTTTCTACTTGCAAACATACGTTCTGTGCATTACAATCACATTATAGGTAATAATAGTAAGTGGGCTTGACAAGTTGGTCATATGAAAACCAAGGGAGATGTTGACTGATGGCATTGCGTTTGATTCCTTACATCGTTTTGAATGGTACTGCAAGTGAAGCAATTAGCTTTTACGAGCAAGCTCTAGGTGCTGAAGTGCTGTATAAGCAAACCTTCGGTGAAATGCCGGAAAATCCGGAGTTCCCATTACCTGAAGAAGCCAAGAATCGTATCGGACATGCTACTATTCGCGTCGGTGAAACGGAACTGATGTTTTCCGATACCTTTCCAGGACAACCGCATCAGCTTGGTGATCAAGTGACCATCTGCATCTCTACCGATGATAAAGAACAATCTCATAAGATTTTTGATGCCCTGCAAGAAGGCGGTCAAGTGCTTATGCCACTGCAAGAAACATTCTTCAGCCCAGCATACGGCAATGTGAAGGACAAGTTCGGCATCACGTTCCAAATTTACACAGATAACCATTGCATGGACTAATGTGAAAGCCCTGTTCGCTTCAACGGCGACAGGGCTTTTTATTGATGCTTTTTGCGTTTAATAAAAAAAGAACCAGGATCACATGTATCCTGGCTGTTGTGTTGCTTCGCTTACTGTTGGTTGTTCTCCTGAGACATGAGCGATACAGGGCGTTGCGGAGTGAAAGTGGAGATCGCATGCTTGTATACTAATTGTTGCTTGCCTTCGCTATCAATCACAATCGTGAAATTATCGAATGCTTTAATATACCCGCGCAATTGAAATCCGTTCACAAGGTAAATGGTAACCGCGATGTTTTCTTTCCGCAAATGATTCAAGAACGTATCTTGAATGTTGATCGTCTGTTTCATGTACACTACCCCCTAAAAGGACTTGTATGTTATATATTCGGCAATTGTTGAAACTTTCCTGCCAATATTCGCTTGATAGTTTCCACGTTATTCCTCTGTTCGGCCGGATCAGTCATGTCAAACCATTGAATTTCTTCCATGCGACGGAACCAGGAAAGCTGGCGTTTGGCAAAATGTCGGGTTCGCTGCTGTATGTCGTTCACCGCTTTTTCTAGCGTGATTTCTCCATACAGATAAGGAATGAGCTCCTTGTACCCCAAACCTTGCATGGAGACCAGTGACGCGTCGTAGCCAGCATCCAAGAGCCCCCTCACTTCTTCAACCAGTCCCGCTTCGATCATGAGTTCGACCCGGTGGTTGATTCGTTCATACAGCTTTGCGCGGTCCATCGTGAGACCAATCATCACCAAATCATAGGGTGAATGCTGCGCCCGCAGTTGAAAGTCGGACATTTTGTACCCGCTGCTTTCATAAATCTCCAGTGCGCGAATCACCCGTTTTACATCATTGGGATGCAAGCGTTTGGCTGTAATCGGATCGACATCGGCCAGTCTGGCGTGAAGTGCTTCCACGCCTTCGCTGTCAGCCAATCTTTGCAGTCGATCACGCAGCTCAGGGTCTTGAGAAGTGGTGGAAAACTGAAATCGATGGGTAACCGATTCTATGTACAGACCTGTTCCGCCAACGATAAACGGAAGTTTGCCACGTTGGTTGATGTCTGTAATCAACGCTGCGGCACTTTCCTGAAACATCGCGACAGAGTATTCTTCGTCTGGATTTTTAATATCAATGAGGTGATGCGGTATGCTCGCAAGCTCCTCAGGTTCTGCTTTTGCGGTGCCAATATCCATTCCACGGTATACTTGCATGGAATCTCCGGAAATGATCTCACCGTCGAACTGTTCGGCCAGCTCCAAGCTAAGCTGGGTTTTGCCGACCGCTGTTGGGCCAATAATCACGACTAGCCTTTCTCTCTGTTGCAAGGTCACTCCCCTCCACCTATCTCTTTGTAGCTGTACACGACCTGCTGGCCGCGGGAGCGAAACGGCGTAAAACCAAAGCGCTCGTACATCCTACCTTCTTTTCCTTCTTTCATTACCACACGTTTTCTCGCAACTCGCTGCGCTTCCAATACAGCCTCCTCTGAAAGAGCATCTGGATTGGCGAGCTCACGGACTCCGGCAATTCCCGACGAGCTTTGTACAGTTATTTCGAACATGGGATCGAAATAAACGACGTCGAAGGAACGTGCAGGCAGTCCTCTCAGTACTTCTAGATGGTTGCCACATCGCACCTCAATACGACGCATGGCCTGCTCCAGTTCTTCCGCATCGGATGACCAGTGCCGCAGTCCATCTTCTACCAAGATGGCTAGCAATCGCTCAGATTCGATGCCAACAACTTTCCCATTTGCCCCAGTCGCATGAGAAAATACAATAGCATCAGCACCTAAACCCAAGGTTGCGTCCAGCACTTCATCCCCTGGTTGAATTTGGCAAGCAACAAGCATAGTATCAGTATCGCCGCGCATGAGCCGCTTTATACGAAAAGCAGATGTGTTCGGATGAAAAAAGAATGGTTTTTTCCCCGGCACTTCCAGACGTGCTCCGAGAGCGGAAACCACCAATACTTCTTCTACCCCATATCGCTTGCGCATTTGACCCAATGAAAAATCGCGTCGATTCACAACTTGTAGCCCCAACGTACTAGCCAATTCAGCTGCGTGACGCAAGGTTTCTTCACCAGGCTCAAGTCCTGTCGTAACAATCACGCCTTTGTTCCCTTCCTTACGTCTTCGCCCTTTTTGACAAGAACTGCTGTTCAAGAAAAACGACTCGACGATTTTTACATAAACGGTAACGATCATATTATTGTAAGCAGGATTAATTTGCCGGTCAAATAGAATCTGAACCAAACTGTTTTCCTCTTCGCTATGACAATCATACCATTTTTTATGAAAGCGCGTCGGACTGTAGTATGATTTTCCAATCCATCCGTTTCACCCATGAAAAAAAGACCCGCGAAGTTCCGTGGGTCTTGTTACATGTGGGCATACGCCATGCGAATGAAAAATGCTATCTCCACTCCTCAACTGCAAGGTTCGCCTGTTTGATCCAGTCCAGCCTGCGGTTATTTAACAGTCCGAGATTGTAATAGGTAATCGATTGAGCACCTGCGTCCACCGCGGTTTTCACCCTCGCTGCCAACTCGACTGCTGACTGGATTTGGCTATGATGCAGGGAGAAAGCTGCCCCCAGCGCAGCTTCTGGGGCAACAAGCTTGATTGCATGGAACGCATACGCCACATCACCGACACTGTCTCCATAGGCGAGCGGAACAAGACGATCCAATGTAGCCACTGCTTTTCGCAACGAAACCCCTTCCCAATAAGACTGATTCACAAAAAACGGTGTCGAGGACGGAAAGCCATCCAACGCAGTCCCCATACTCTGCGCGATCTCCTTCAAGCTCCTCCATAACTGATCTACCATCTCCAGACGGGATTGCTGATAGTGATACAATTCCGGGTATTCCAGCAGTAAAAAGGCAATCTCTCTCGCTTCTGCGGATACTTGCGAAATAGAATCGGCTTCCACCATCTGATTGACCAGCCTTGATACAAGCTGTCGGACTGCGCCAACATCGATTCGCTTCGATTCGGCACGCTCCGTACATGCCCCGCAAAAACAGAGCGAGAGTAACCATTGCAGTGATTCTCCTAACGGTAAGAGGCATACTTCATGATGCTCGCCATGCTTCATCGGCAAAAAGGCGGTCGCTTCGATCAAAATCCGCTCTGGCTTCACCTGCTCCAGCGTATCGGTAAAAAGCGCCTTGGCGTAGTGCTGAACCTCAGGCTGCGATGGACATAATGCGTATGTGTATGTATCCCCCCAAATGTTTTGAACACAAAGATCTGGATGAGCCAAACCAAGCGTAGAATTGTGAAGGCCAACCCACCAAGTATGAAACCCCATCCCTGTCTGTTTACAAGCTTCTTTCATTTTGGCAAGAATGCCTGCTTGTGCGATTTGCTCGTGTACGGTCGGTCGCAAACGGTTGTACTTCGACCATTCAGGCGTAAACGATACTCCTGAAAACGGCAGCCTGCGAAACGTTTTGCTTCGCGGGTGAAAAAATCTCCCCTGATGGTAGCTGCTATTGACCACCGCTGTGTTACATCTGGCTGTTTGCAAGGTTTGCATCACAGCTTCGATACCACTCTCGGCTATATCCCACGGATAAATAAACATCCCCGTTTGGCGTGATGAACTCATTTTGTTTCACCTCGTTTTTGCAAGTAATCATAAGTCAGTGTTTGTCTAAAATCAACCTTGATTTTCGAATTTTCTGAACAACATATCCGAAGAAACACCCCCAAGGAATTGTACCGGGCAGGGGGTGTCTGTTACATCACACGCTTCATTATTGCAAGGTATGGGGAATGAAATACCTGCACTTAGCGCGGTGTTTCATGAATTTTTAGAGTGCGTATTTTTATATGCTTTACGTATGCGCGTTGTCAATTTTGTTGTTACCGTTGTCGCGGTTACGCCCTTTTCAGTTGTAACAGAATATGAATACGCAAATTAAAGTGAATGGAGAGAAATCTAATTAGAAGATATCAACTGGTCTGATCCTTAGAGCATGAAGCTAAAAGGACAAGACCCGTTTTCTTTTACTCAGCTCCGTCATCTTTTGCTTCCAAGGGCTGAATCCCCCAATTCTCTTATTCAAACTCATCCCTTTTAGGACGCTTTGGTGTAGCTGCCATTGCCATAAAGCCCCTCCTCAATGAATCGCATAGAAATGATTTTCTATCTTCTTGCCATCTGCTTTGGTACTTTCTCTCCCATACATATAGTACCTTCTTCCATGTTCTTACTTGCAGGGATACATGTTTCTTCATCATGTCATATTTAGCATATCAGTATAAATTTCATAAATATTTCATTTTTATTTAACATTTTATTTTTATTTAGATTTTATTTTTGTTAGAATCTGAAAGAGTTTTACATTACATATAAAGAAAATAGGGGTTGGTATCATGATTGCACTGGATAATGAATGGAATTCACTTAGGGTGTTCTACGGCCTAACAAAAGAAGACTTAGACCTCTTGTATTCACACAAAGAATTCTTCACCACTCATTCAAAAGAAATCGTAGATTGTTTTTATGAAGAATTGGAAACACATTCTAACTTGGATCAATTGATTCGTACAAATGTAACAATGGACCAATTAAAGAACATGCAGATTTGGTATATCGAAACACTTTCTTCTCATGTTATTGATGAAGAATATGTAAACAGCCGAAAACGAATCGGAACAACCCATGCGAGAATTGGATTGTCAGCTTCTTGGTTTTTGGGGGGATACTCACTATATTTACGTCTTTTTTCAGAAAGAATTCAATCGCTAGAAAACTCAACTGCATTTTATCAGGCTCTTATCAAAAGAGTTTTTTTTGATTCTGCAATTATTCTTGAACAGTATATCGGTGACACGATGCGTGAAAATGTAAGCTACCGCCACAGTATGGAGCAAATGGCAACCGAATTGACAGCTACAACCCAGGAAGCGCTTAGAATCTCTTCCGTCTTCACCGACTCCGCAACCAAACTATACGAATACAATGGTGAAATCGCTCATTCCATGAATGTGTTAAAGGAGCAGAATGAGGAGATTGAGAAACTCAGCGGCTTCGTAGCAGATGTTTCTACACAAACAAATCTTCTAGGCCTTAATGCAGCGATTGAAGCTGCTAGAGCTGGGGAGCACGGACGTGGCTTTACCGTTGTTGCTAATGAAGTACGTAAATTAGCCGATAAATCAAATGCCTCATCTAAAGACATTTATCAATCTCTACAGAACATTAACAATCAATTACTTAAAATCGATCAACAGGTCTCATTATCAACTGTTTCCGCTGAACAATTAGATACTACTTCCGAGCAATTATTTTCTATCATCCATAAACTAGATGGAATTTCTCGTCGTCTTCAGAATAAACACTAACTAACTACTTCTGAACGGCCAAAGGAGCTTATTTCTTTGGCCGTGTTCTATTATGTAGCTCCTTCCTTTCCCACGCTTCCAGGACCGTCATGTTATCTGGTTCTGAACGTTTCCACTCAATATATTTCTCAGGTGCCAGGACCTCCAACATTGTCATGATGCCGCCGCGAGATCGACCTGTCTTGATACATAGTTCCTCTACTGTTGGTATTCTACGCCGCCCTGCCGAATAGTTGCCGATCACTTGCAAGACTTTCCTCTCAATATCTGACAACGTACCAATCACTCCCCAAAAACAAGAATATTTGTTCCTGAATTAGGACGGGTGACGAAAAAAGAAAAGCCCCACTTTTTAGTGGAGCAATGCCATCGGGTGCCAGCCAGGACCGCCGTCCAAACTTAGTCCCCAATCAGGACCAGTTAATAGGATTTGCGGTCGTACAAAAGTACAGAGCTCACTATTATATAAACAGATACTCCCCTACTTTTCGTTTTTCAATAAAAGAAGAAATATATCTGTAGTCGTATCCAATGATCCGATTTGTCATCTGCCTCGATGGAAGAAGCTCTGTTCCAGCTTGAGTGATGACAGATTGGGGTAACCGCAGAGGAACACCTGATTTCGATGGGAACCGAAGCAAGTAGTCCACACAAAAATACCCTCCCGGATTTTTCCGCAGGAGGGCATAGTTTACATCACACGCTTAAACATTTTTTCTAAATCATAACCAGTAAAATGAATCACAATCGGCCTGCCGTGTGGACACGTATATGGACTGCTCGTATTACGCAGCTGGTTCAGCAAGCTTTCCATCTCTGCATGCGTCAGGAAGCGGTTCGCTTTAATCGATGCTTTGCAGGACATCATGATGGCAGCTTTTTCGCGCATCAGAACGACATTGGCATGGGCGTTTTCTCCCGTTTCCAGTACAAACTGAATGAGCTCCTCAATGACCTCCAGCTCCGCCCCTTCTGGAAACCAATGCGGGTGAGCGCGAACGATAAAGGTCCGTCCACCGAACGCCTCGATCTCCAAACCAAACGATTGCAAAAGCGACAGTCGCTTCTCCAGTTTGCTTGCCTCTGCAGCCGTATATTCCACCGTATGAGGAAACAGCATGATCTGGCTGGAAATGTCCTCTTCTGCAAGCTTGTCCATGAAATACTCGTAAAAAATCCGCTCCTGGGCGGCATGTTGATCAATTAAATACATGCCTTCGTCATTTTGCGCGACGATGTAGGTGCCATGGACTTGACCAACTGGGTACATAACGGGAACAGGCGAATCCGTTTCATTTTCATTGGTAGCTTCCATGAGTGGAGGTGATTGCTCGATATCAGCTACGGTTGTGGTATCCTCGCTGCTGATCTCATTCAATAGATGCGCAGGAGATGGTGTCCGGGCAATGTCCAGCTGTGACGGAAGCTTCGTCTCGTAAGGTTGGAAAGATTCCCTCGTGTCCGCTTGATCCAACAGAGTCGCCTGCACCATTTCATTCGGGAAAGCCTCTGCTTTTGCAGACTCCAGCTTTTCATAGTTGGCTGCCGACTCCTTCACCGTGCCGCTCTCAATGGATGGTGCGATAGGCGCCGCCGTCACAACATCCACTTGCTTACTGGTCGTTTCCTGCTTGGCCATCCATTCCTGGAGCCGGGGACTCGCTGCTAATAGTGGCGTTTGCGGAGTATCAGGCTTATTGATTTGCAGGTCAAACTGCGGTTGAATGACCTGGGTGACGACCTTAGCTTTTGGTTGCGTAACCATGGGTCTGACAATTCCTAAGCCTTGTCGCAATGTCTCTTTTACCGACTGTTCTATTGCACTGCACAATTCATCTTCTTTGCTAAATCTCGCTTCTAGTTTGGCAGGATGTACATTCACATCAACCAGTGACGGATCCATTTCGATCTGTAAAGCCACAATCGGATAACGGCCGATGGGTAACAATGTATGATAACCGCGCATAATCGCATTGTTAATCGAATAACTGCGCACGTACCGACCGTTTACCAGTGTTGAAAGGTAAGAGCGATTCGCCCTCGTCACTTCCGTCTTCGAAAGAAAACCAGACCACCTATAGTCGAGGGTCTCCCCTGCAATTGGAAGCAACAGCTTCGCTACTTGCACACCGTAGATAGCCGCCATAACGTGCAGCAGCTTTCCGTCGCCAGACGTTTGCAAGAGTGTCTTGCCATTATGAGTCAGCAGAAAGGAGATCGACGGATGCGTCAGTGCAAGCCGATTCACATAATCGGAAATATGCCCGACTTCCGTGGCGATCGACTTCATGTATTTCAAGCGAGCAGGTGTGTTGAAAAACAAGCTGCGTACACATACTTCCGTCCCTTTTACAGCGGCTTTATCGGAAATAGTGCCAAGCTGCCCACCTTCAATCAAAAGATGCGTGCCTACCTCACTACTGGACGTACTGCTCGTCAGCTCCATACGCGAGACTGCCGCAATACTCGGCAGTGCCTCGCCACGAAAGCCCAGTGTGCGAATGCGGAACAAATCACGAGCGTTGCTGATTTTACTCGTGGCATGGCGCTCAAAAGCCAACTGACAATCTTCCCGATCCATCCCTTTTCCATTGTCAACGATCCGAATCATCTCCAGACCGCCTTCTTCTACGTGGATCTCGATTGTCGTTGCACTGGCATCAATTGCATTTTCGACCAGCTCTTTGACAACCGAAGCCGGTCTTTCCACTACTTCCCCTGCAGCAATCATATTGGCGAGATGCTCATCTAACACTTGAATGCTTCCCATGAGTGCCTCCCCTCCGGACGAAGCCTATCGCTTTTTCAATTGCTGTTTCCATGCATACAGCTTCATCATGGCGTCCATTGGCGTCGTTGAATTCAAATCCAGCTCGCGCAGTTCAGCCATAATCGCCTCTTCCTCCGCTGAAGCAAACTGCATCGGTTCTTCATGCACCGCGGCAACTGGTGCCGTCCATAGCGATTCGAGCGACATTTGCACGTCACTCGCTGCATTTCCATTCCCTGCATTTCCATTCGCTTCAAGCCCGGTCAAAATACTGCGTGCCCGCTCAATGACCCAGGTCGGCATTTCAGCCAGCTCTGCCACATGGATTCCATAACTTTTGTCTGCTCGTCCTTCTTCAATTTTGTGAAGGAACAAGAGCTTTCCTTCCCGTTCTTCGCATCGAGCGTTGACATTCACGACACCACTCAACGTCTCTGCTAACCCGGTCAACTCGTGGTAGTGCGTCGAGAAGAGTGTTTTGGCACCGATTTTTTGGCAAATGTACTCAATGACTGCTTGTGCAAGCGCCATTCCATCGTACGTCGAAGTCCCGCGACCAATTTCATCGAGCAGAATCAAGCTCTTCGCTGTCGCTTTTTGCAGGGCGTGTCTGGTCTCCAGCATTTCTACCATAAACGTACTGTGCCCGCCTACCAAGTCGTCGGCAGCCCCAATTCGCGTAAAAATCTGATCGACAATCGCCAGCTTGGCCTGTTTAGCCGGAACAAAACAACCGATCTGTGCCATCACTGTAATCAAGGCGATCTGTCTCATATACGTACTCTTACCTGCCATATTCGGACCTGTAATGAGCAAAACTTGACGATTGGTCTGATCCATCTCCACGTCATTTGCCACGTATTTTTCGCGTTCTAGAACGGCTTCTACTACTGGATGCCGCCCTTCTGTAATGACGTATTCGCCACTTTCCACAAGCTCAGGACGTATAAATCCACGCTCGTCACTTACCGTAGCAAACGACTGGAGAACGTCCACAGATGCGACGCGCTCTGCGAGGTTCTGCAGTCTTGGTATATGCTTCGCGACTTCACTTCTTACAGCGACGAACAGTTGGTATTCCAGCTCAATCATCTTTTCTTCCGCTTCCAGAATGAGCGCTTCGCGTTCCTTCAACTCTGGCGTGATGTACCGCTCTGCATTGGCCAAAGTTTGCTTGCGCTCATACCGACCCGCCGGAACGTTGGCGATGTTGGATTTCGATATTTCGATGTAATAGCCGAACACCTTATTGAAGCCGACTTTGAGTGAACGAATCCCTGTCGCTTCCCGTTCTCCCTGTTCTAGTTGGGCAATCCACGTCTTCCCTTCACGACTTGCCGTATGGAGCTTGTCCAGGTACTCATCATATCCCGTCCGAATCATTCCGCCTTCACGAACCGATATCGGGGGATCATCCACAAGCGCATGAGCCAAATAGTTGACGATATCCGTACATTCATCCATCCCTTGCGCCAGTTCCATTAATACCGGAGTATTCGTTTGGATCATATACTGCTTCAGCTCTGGAACAGCTTCCAAAGACAACCGCAGCTGAATGAGATCTCGAGCGTTCGCATTCCCGTAGGAAATGCGCCCCGCCAGACGCTCCAAATCATAGACACGATCCAAGCAAGTCCGCAAATCGGAGCGAAGCAGCATGTCACCCTTCAAGGCTTCCACAGCGCTCAGGCGTGCCTCCAACTGCTCGCGACTGAGCAATGGACGCTCAATCCATCTGCGCAAAAGACGACCACCCATTGCGGTTTGTGTCCGATCCAACAGCCACAGCAGAGAGCCTTTTTTCGTCTTATCGCGAATGGTCTCTGTCAATTCCAGATTGCGTCTGGAAAAGCCGTCCATTTGCAGATACTGCTTTGCATCGTACTGCTTTAACAGGCGCATATGGGCAAGACTGCGTTTTTGCGTCGTCCCTATGTAGAACAAAAGAGCATTGACTGCCGCTCGCATGGACATATCCAACCCTTTTGCCTGCTCCGCATATTGACTATCCACCGCAAATGCGTCCAGCTGGTGTGCATCCACGATAGTAGATGGCAGTGCTGTCTTCGGCAAAACAGCGAGGCCAAAAAAGACGAGCTCCTTAGGGCGATATTGCAAGGCTTCATCCAGAACAGCCTCTGCCTGTCCCACCAAAGAGGTAACGTACATCTCGCCTGTACTCATATCACACGCAGCAACACCTGTACGCCCTTCTACCTGGGCCAACGCTGCCATGTAATTGTTTTCCTTATCCGTCAGCCATTTGCCTTCCATCATCGTACCCGGAGTAATGACGCGAGTAACTTCCCGGCGAACGACCCCTTTGGCTTCCTTTGGATCTTCGACTTGCTCGCAAACGGCTACTTTATGTCCTTTTTTCAGTAGCTCTGCAATATAGCCATCTGCCGCATGGTGTGGAACTCCACACATTGGTATGCGCTCAGAACCACCACCATCACGTCCCGTCAGTGTAATTTCCAGCTCACGGGACGCAAGAATGGCGTCATCAAAAAACAGTTCGTAAAAATCGCCTAAGCGAAAAAATAAGAAAGTATCCGGATAATCTTTTTTGATAGCCAGATACTGTTGAATCATTGGGGTGTATTGAGCCATGATTTTCTTCTCCTAGCCTACTAATTCTCGTCGCTATTATATCATGATTGTACGGTAATGTTGACCCTGCATCCGATGGAAGACCCGTTTATGGCAGCTTCCATGTTTTACGCAAGTCTTCATCCGTTCTCCACGCTTGGCTCTCGATTAAAAAAGAAAAGTATCGATCCAAATGGATTCGTGACAGCGTATAGCCTGGTAGCTCCTTTAATTCTTGCCAGACTTGGACTACGTACGGCAGGAGCTTTTCTTTTTCACCCTGGTAGTACGCTTTAATAAGCGGGAGCTTTAGATGAGGCGTTGCTTGTAGCTTCTCGTGATTGGTTGCAACCAAATGGGCCAAATGAAGAATACCTCGAGCGACAAGGGGATCAACGAGCCAACTGGGGAGTGTACGATATTCGAATCCATATTCCTTCTCCCTTACATCCCCCAAAAATCCATAGCGCTCTCTGCGACTCATACACCCTGCATCCTCAATCAGAACAAGGGGAAGAGCCAAGTACGCATCCAACTTTCGCCGAAGAGAAAAAGTAGGTGTGAGCCCGCCAAAATGAATATGCCCGCCGATTGGATAACCTTGAAACGGCATTCCGCCAGCGAGCCATTCGATAGACGCGTTCCCTATTTTTTGGTATGCGAGTGCCAGACTATCGTAGATATGCATAAATAATTGATCAGGGTCCTCCGATGGCGCAGGTCTCAACTCTGCAACCGGGTGCTGATGGAGACCTAATTCTTCCCGATAGCGTGTCGTATCACAACCAACCGTGCCATTGATGCTCAGGAAGTCCGAGGCAAGTGCCATTTCTCCTGAGGACTTGCGTAAAGCAAACTCAGGATCAGCCCCTATGCTTTGCAGCTTTTGCGGCTGTTTGCGCATCTGACCTTCCCACCAAATTCGGGCACTCTGCATATATTCGTCAGCATGCTTGGCTGGCCAATTTGGTTCCACCTCGACGACCTTAAGTCGATGGGGAGAAGCCGCCATGATCGTCACTTGACCCGCATCAGCTCCGGCAGCATACAAACTGCGCGCAGCCAGCCCTTGCACCACCTGAACTTCTGTTTCGGTGGAAGGCAAGGAGACGGAATGCCACTCGGGTTCCTGTAGGCGATGAAGCAGCCATTGTGATTGCTCCTCGCTCCTGGCAATATCCAGTACATAGTCTTGGTAAAGGCAGATCCTATATGTCCGCCAGCCCGGTCGCGCTGCTTTTCCTGTTGTTACAGGTATTCTCCCCTGCCGGAGCAACCAGCGCCCGATTTCTGGACGATGCAAATACGCTACGACTTCTTTTGCGTTGGCCGTCATCGGTTGTGTTGCTGGCGTTTCCTGCTTGTTAGCTCGCTGACTCGCCTTTGTGCGTAGAATCATGCCTTCCACACTCCCCCGCTATTCTTTCGTTATCTTATGACTGCGCCTAGAAAAAAGTGTGAATGGTACGCATCCGAAAAAAAGAAAAAAGAGGAGATAATTTCTCCTCTTTAGTCGAGCTCGTCGAGTAGCGTAGCGGAATCAAAGTCATCAAACTCGTCACTGTTATCTTCAAAGTCGTCATCCAGATGGAACTCTTTGTCATCACAACTATTGCAGACAACAACGCACACCTTTGTTTCTCCAATGACCTCTACTGCATATTCGCTTTCAACTCTGACTGTGATTGTGCCACCACCACTTAACTCCGCTTTTATGCACTTCGGTTGCTCCACGGCGCGTGCAACGATTTCCAGATCGCCTCTGCAGTTTTTGTCGAAGAACGTAAGCGGTACGAGTACGGAGAACTTAACAGTTTCCCGCTTGACTTCGGTTTGCGTGTTATTAGCAAACGAAAACCACAGGTTGACGTCATACGTACCAGATACTTCAACGGCATCTCCGACTTTCTCTGCTTGGAAGTTCGTGTTTATAATCCAGCATCCGAGGATCGTCGAAGGAGTTTGCGACGGTATGATGGTGTGGGTGGTAGTAGAAAATTTATGGCCTTTGCCGCAGACTGCTTTCGCGATAAGTTCCCGGCACTGTAGATCTTTGTCTATACCCGACATTTCGTTACCTCCTCCATACAACGTTTCTGTACATTTGTATGCAGGGCATTCGACTAGCGTGCAAACAACCACCTTATATTTGGGAAAGTTGTTGGGTATTCATCAAAACAGCGCCGGGAAGGCTTTCTATCAAGAATTAGGAGCAGCAGCCGCCAGATTTTTTCTTCTCAGGCCCGCCACCCGTCTCTCCAGTCAATGGGTTTCCGCCTGTATCCAAAATAATACGCTCCGAAACGGTGTTCGTGATCACGTTCGTGACCATTTGCAAAAGATCATTCACATCGACCTGCGATTGCTTGAATTCCGTAACAATTGGAATCGCATCCAGTTCCTCATGCAATTGGTTGTATTCGTCTTCCACTTTTTTCACCAGTTCCGGCTTGTTGATGGATTCAAACATCACCATTTGCTTTTGCTTTTGCTTCAATGTATCAATCAAATCTTGCACACGTTCATTGTGCTTGATTTGCAGTTCGGCACGTTTGAAGAAATCAACTTCATTTGTACGCGCGATCATAGCTGCGAGCTCGCGAGCTTTATCGAGAATTTCTTTCTGTGTATATACGTTTGTTTGTTCCATAATGACCTACACCTCAACTTTGGATACGAGCTCTCCGTGGAGTGTCCACGTTTTCGCATCTGTAATTTTTATGTGAACATACTGTCCGATCAAGGATTTGTCGCCAGTGAAATGAACCAGCTTGTTCGTGCGCGTACGACCCGCAAGCACTTCCGCATTCGTTCTCGATTCGCCTTCCACAAGTACCTCGACAACCTGATCCTGCAGTTTTTTGTTCTGCTCTAGCCCGATGCGAGCCAACACTTCATTAAGTCGATACAAGCGCGCTTTTTTCACTTCCATCGGAACGTTGTCTTCCATGACAGCTGCCGGTGTACCTTCACGCGGAGAGTAGATGAAGGTATACGCAAAATCGTACTTGACCTCTTCCACCATCGAAATCGTATCTTCAAACTGCTCATCGGTTTCGCCTGGGAAGCCAACAATAATATCGGTAGAAAGCGAGACATTCGGGATCGCGTCCTTAATTTTGCGAACGAGCTCCAAATAATGCTCACGCGAATATTTGCGCGCCATCCGCTTGAGTACTTCTGTCGAACCGGATTGGACAGGCAAATGGATTTGCTCCACGAGGTTGCCGCCTTTTGCCAGCACCTCGATCAAGTGGTCGTCAAAATCGCGCGGGTGACTTGTCGTAAAGCGCACACGCGGGATATCAATCTTGCGGATCTCATCCATCAGGTCTCCAAAACCGTATTCGATGTCCTCAAAATCTTTCCCATACGCATTGACGTTTTGTCCAAGAAGCATGATTTCCTTAAAGCCTTGGCGAGCGAGATCACGCACTTCCGCGATGACATCTTCAGGGCGTCGACTGCGCTCTTTTCCGCGGGTATACGGCACGATACAGTACGTACAGAACTTGTCACAGCCGTACATAATGTTAACCCAGCCCTTGGTGTTTCCTTCGCGGAGCTTCGGCATATTTTCGACGATATCGCCTTCTTTGGACCAAACCTCAATCACCATTTCTTTGCTGAACATCGCATCGCGCAACAGTTCTGGCAGTCGGTGAATATTGTGCGTTCCAAAAATCAAGTCGACCTGCTGGTAGCTTTTCAGGATTTTCTTGACGACTTTCTCTTCTTGGGACATACAGCCGCAAACACCGAGGATCAGATTCGGGTTGTTATTCTTGAGCCGCTTCATGTGGCCAAGCTCTCCAAATACTTTATCCTCTGCATTTTCGCGGATCGCACAGGTGTTAAATAGGATGACATCCGCATCTTCGACAGAATCAGAGGAGGTATAACCCATTGCTTGCAAAATACCAGAAATCGTCTCCGAATCATGCTCGTTCATTTGGCAGCCATACGTACGAACGTGATAACGCTTTCCTTTTCCGATGTTCTGCATGTCTTCTGGGATATTAAAATCGTAATGGACTAAAATCTCTTCCTTACCGCGCTTTTTCGCATCCTTCAGAGAGGGGGCCTGGAAGTATTTCGCATAGTCTTCCGTTTTCTTTGGAGACTTAACGGATTTTAAGTCCACAGTCGCCTCTTTCGTTTCCTTCATCATGTATCACCTCAGCTAAAATCATCTACATAAGTAACCAATAAAGAATTATATCATTTTGGGTGATACAAAAGCTAATGCATAATAACCATTATGAGGCAAAATATGTACGAAACGGCGAGTGACCGTTCCGATCATCTCTGGGTTTCCCGGCAAGGAGATGTGGCCTCGCACGCGCCCCTTGTACATCGTTAACCGGGTGATCCCCCACATATACCGCTTCACTCGCTTTCACTCCAAGCCGGTCCAACGCTCTTTCAAGTATGATTGACTCTGGCTTGGACACCCCTTCCCGCTCCGAAATCAATATGGCATGAAAAAATGGTTCAATTCCAATCGCATTCAAGTTTTTCATTTGAAACTCACTTCGTCCATTCGTAATGATCCCTAGCTTCATTCCCAATTGATGTAAGATCTGAAGTGTTTCAACCACACCTCTAAAAGACAGACAGTCCTGCCAAAATAGATGTACGTATTCTTCTAATAAACATAAAGAAGTAACCTCTTCAGTCTTTGACTCTTCCAAGATGGTCTGATAGACAACATCTTTCCACACATACCCACGCTGGTCCAGCTCATGAAAACGGGATGTGAACGCTTCCAGAGACATTTTTTTCTGGAGCGGCTGTGTACGTTCGTACTGTCGTGCCAAAAATGTATCCAACGACCGTTCCCGATCCAAAAGCGTTCCATCCAAATCAAACAAGCATGCCCTTACCATTGGTATATGCTCCTCCTTACCTGTCAATTTTTTTGGAACTCCGTCTTTTTGCCTATTTTCACCATAATATTTTTTTCTCCTGCAACAATACAAGCCCACTCGCCGTCTGAATAGCAGTCAACAAAAAACTACATTGCCATTTTGAGGAGGTTAACATGAAAAGAGCACTAGCCGTATTTTTGTCGGTGTTGATGTTCTTAACGGTTATCCCGGTCGTCGGTGCCGCTTCCACTCCTTCGTTCTCAGACGTTCCACGTAGCCATTGGGCATACAAGGAAATTACGGAGATGGCGGCAAAAGGGATTATCAAAGGGTACGACAATCGAACATTTAGACCGAACAATGAGGTTACCCGCGCCGAATTTGCAAAAATTATGATCGCAGCAGCAGATGTAGATATAAACAAACGCTACGTCGACCAAACCTTTAAAGATGTACCACGTCATCACTGGGCATTTCTGTATGTGGAATACGCCAAGCCTTACTTGACTGGTTACAAATCCGGCTCCACCTACACGTATAAGCCAGATCATGCGGCAGTACGGGAAGACATTGCTGTCGCATTGGTACGCCTGTTGGGCTACGATCAAAAGTACAAAGCTGACATGAATCAATTGAAAAAGTTCCGTGATTACGACGATATTTCGTCAGCACTGCGTCCGTATATTGCGATTGCGATCCAAACCGATTTGATGAAAGGATACAATGGCAATTTCCGTCCACAAGATCCGATTACTCGTGCGGAAGCTGCTTCTCTTCTCTATCGCGCTATTTTGGATCGTGACGATGATGATGAGATCAAAATTGTTTTCCCTAACCCTGGTCAACCGAAACCGCAGCCAGAACCAGAGCGAATCAATATCAGTGACTCCTTCTCTGATTCCAAATTGAAAAACTGGGATACAGACAAAGCGACAGGAAACTGGGAGGTCGCTAGCAAACAAGTGACAGCTGAATCCGATGACGATGATCTGGATCACTACTTCCTGCCACTGAATTGGAATGAGTCTGACAAAGTTAAAAAATACGAATTGAGCGTCGATGTTAATGTCGTTGGCAGTGAGGGTTTAGGAGGCCTTTACTTCAACGGTAAAGACGGAAAAGCCAATGTTGTATTTGTCCAAAAAGATCGCGTTGTTTTAGGAAAAGTGAATGATGTCGAAGAAGACGATATTGACATCATTACTTCTAGCTCCTACAAGTTGAAATCCAGCAATCGCTTAAAAGTCGAAGTTAACGAGAACACTGTTTCCATTTACTTGAACGATCAATACTTGTTCGGTCAACAGTATGTGAAACAAGAAGGCACAAAGCTCGGTCTGTACCTGCAAGAAGAGGCAACTGAAAACGCGCCTCGCAAAACGACCTACCTAGACAATTTCTCCTTCAAGGAGACCAAATAAAGAACCATATTTTGACCCGACAAGCTATCTTGGCCTGTCGGGTATTTTTTCACTCTACTTGACATGCATGTTCTACCAAATGGAAAAAAGATAGCGAAAACGTAGAAATAAACGCATTTCAGATGGTATAATGGTAGCTATTCTTGTCCTGTGAAGGAGCCTTCCTATGTCATTTTCTGTTAATCAACCGTTTCGCTGGATGGACTCCGGTACCTACCAGGATAGTCCACTTGAGCCTTTAATCCGTGATGAAGCGTTGGCAGCCAGCATGCAATCTGAATCAGCAACCCCTGTTATTCATCTCTGGGTGTACGATCAGGCGCTGTATCTCGGCCGCAGAGACGCCAAGCTTCCTCAACTCCAGCAAGCCTTACGTAAGTTCGGTCAAGATGGCTTTGGTTGTGTTCTTCGCTCGTCTGGTGGAGCTTGTGTTCCACTAGATGCTGGCGTACTCAATATGGCTTGTTTATTGCCTGACACTTCGATTTCCATTGACTCTTTCTTCTCGTTTGTTGCCCAACTTCTTGATGTTGGCCTGCGCGATTACGGGAAGCTGGAATTTGGAGAAGTGACGGGTTCCTACTGTGCAGGGGAATACGATTTTTCCATTCACGGTAAAAAAATCGGAGGTATGGCACAAAGACGCACGCGACACGGCTCTATTTTGCAATTGTGCATTAACGTCGACGATCGGCCACGAGGGGAATGGATGGAGCGCTTTTACCGTCTAGCCGGTTTGGATGAAATGCAAAGCCATAAGCCAATTCCTTCCATCGATGCTTCTACCGTTGGCAGCATTGCGAGTTTGACTGGAAAATTGGCCACTATAGATGATGTAAAAGCTCGTCTATTGGAGACAATCCGTTCTGAGTGGGCGGTATCACCTACCCCCTTTTATGTCCAAAATGAGTTAGTGACAGAGTCGAGGCATCATTTGTCGCAGCGATTACACTTATTTTCTTATACCGCAAAAGAACTGGCCGCACCTGACTGGCACTTACCCGAATAACGGGCATGTTACTTGCTTTTGATTCTCCAGGTGCTGCCGGTAAAATTCTGGAGGAATTATGAATAGCAATCGAAAGGGGACGTTTCAGGATCTGAATGCCCTTTTTGTTTTTGGGGCTCTTACTGTCTTGATGATTCACATCCTCAGTTTTTTTCTCGCTAATGAAAAGACGTATCCGTGGAATAGTGATTTGCAAGCCGTTCTCATCATCTTGTTGAAATTCGGTCGCTCTTTGTTTATTTTTGCAACTGGAATGCTGCTGTTTTACTGGTATCAGAACCGACAATTGGATTGGCGTGCTTTCTGGAAAAAACGCTGGCGCGCAGTTATATTGCCTTACGTAATATGGACAGCCATCTTCACCTATTTTAAACACCAAACCTTTGATCCCGCCGTGCTGGTAGGACCCTTTTTCGATAGTCTGTTTACGGGTAGCTCTTTCTACCATCTGTACTACATTCCGCTTTACTTGCAATTGTGCTTGTTGTTTTGCCTGATCAAACCGTGGATGGAACGGTACTTGAACTTCCGCTGGATCATCGCCCTCTTTATTGGACAAGCTGGTCTGTACGTTCTCTACCACTATTTGTTCATTAAACCGTTTTGGGCCATTGATTGGGATGCAAACCCATTCCTGTCCCTCGTGAAGCACAGTTATGTTTACGGACAGCATTATGTTTTCATGTACGTATTTACTTTTGCACTCGGCGCTTATGCCGGAATGAATGTGAATAAATGGCGGACGTGGGTGAAACGCCTTCAAATACCTTCTATTGTTGTGATGGCAAGTGCAGCCGTTTGGATGGCGTACAGCTATCTTTCCGGCTCCAAAAGCTACTACGAGAGCATGAATATTTTCGAACCGCTTTACTTGGTATACACACTCTGTGTGATCATCAGCTTTTACCCTGCATCCACTTATTTCGGCAAACTGCCTAAACTAGGTCCGTGGCTTGCCCGATTGGCCAAACAAAATATGGCTATCTATTTAGTTCATCCGCTGATCTTGTTCTTAATGCAGAGTTACGTTATTCATCGACTAGGCTGGTCGACGCCGTCATTGGTTCTGGGCATGTTTGTGATTACGCCGCCACTGTGCATTTTCCTTTACGAGCTGACGACGATGTCCTTTTGGTTCAATCGGAAAAAACGGGTGGAAGCAAAACCGATTTTCAAAAATCAAACGTATAAAGCGTAAGGGAGAAACTGGTTTCCTCTAAACTCCTAATGTAAAAAACAACATGATCTCCCATACTAGAACTAGGGACAATTGTTCCACACCTCGATTACTTGCCTGGCGTAACTGCCGGGCTTTTTTTTCGTCTAATGCCTCGTGAAAGGCTTGGCAACGCCAAGTTTTCTAAATGTAGCCCTACCGTTTGTACCTCGCTTACGGTATCATAGAAGAGGACCACAAGCAGTTCTTACTGCTATCGACGACAGAAAGAAAAGGTGGTGGATCTGAATTGAATCAAGAGATCCCTTTGTTACATATTCCGATCAAAGATCTCATAATCGCGTCCACAAAGGTCGCACATGTGCAGTTAGGCAATTCGCTTGAGCACGCCCTGCTCGTCCTAATCAAGTCCGGCTATTCAGCCGTTCCTGTACTGGATCATCAGTATCGTTTGCATGGGTTAATCAGCACGAATATGATCATGAATAAAACTCTAGGTCTGGAACGCTTCGAGACCGAACGTATGTCCGAACATATTGTAGATGATGTGATGGATACGAAGGTCCCTCGATTGCGTGACACCGATGAATTTTTGAAAGCATTGGAAGTGTCCATTAATCACCCTTTCGTCTGCATTGAAGACGACGAACACTATTTCCAAGGAATCTTGACTCGAAAATCGATTTTGGCATTGGTATATCGTCACTTTCGCAATCTGCCCTTTCCTTTGGCTGACCAACAACAGCCGGCAGAATCGTAAGTCAAGGCATACGAAAAGACGGGGCAATAATAGCCACCGTCTTTTTCACATTCTTGTACATTACTTCTTTAGTTGAAATAGCTAGGCGATAAAAGCTGATGCTTCCGTTTCTTTTTTTCAGCGAGTAATGTCTGCGCATATTCCAGTGGATGACGGTACGTTTGTTTAAACATCTCCTTCTCTCCAGCTTTGAAAAACGAATAGCGCTGATCACGCACATTGACTTCAATTAAATACGGATTGCCTCGATCATCAATTCCCATATCCATGCCTAAGTCTGCTAATGATGAAAAATGACGACCGTACTGCTTCGCAATTTCCACCGCTGCTATGCCAACTCTTTCGATGACCGCTTGTTGTTGTTTTACCTCAGGAAAGATGGGGAATAATGCTTCCGAAAACGGCACTGCTGTCCCACCTCGGGAGAGATTGCTGAGCTTGTTTTTCTTATTGGCGACCTTGGCAACCATCCCGCTCACTGTCCACTGTTTCTCTTTGTTTTTTTGCACCGAAACACGAATATCAAACGTTTTGCCTCCATAGCGCGCCAAAGGAATTCCTCGCTGGATCAAAAATCTTTTGTTACCGACCCAGCGTCGCACCGTGGAGAGTATCTGGGAATGAGATAAAATCTGCCGTTTTTTCGATGCAATGAAGTGATAATTGCCTCCGTGCCGTTCAATACGCGCTACCCCAATTCCAACAGATCCAATTGAAGGCTTGACGTACACCACCTGGTATTTATCCAAGAACAGACGCAACTGCTCCGTGGAATAAGGTACAGTATGCGGCAGATAGCTGCGAATCTGTTCGTTTTTCCAGAGCATCTGGTGTACTCTTCTCTTATCCCGTACAACCAAGCCATTGAACACCGTTTTCTTTTGGCTCAATCTTCGAATCACATTCCGCGCTTTTGTATCCCCTGTCAAAACACGATTGTGGATGACTCGCGGGACTGAAACCAGTTGTGAGACGAGTCGATTTCCGTTCCAAAAATATCCCTTGACCCTTGCATCTCCTGGCTTTACATGCCGCGGGTGGAAAAAAACAGGCTCCAATCCAAGCTCTTTTCCGATTTCGACATAATAAGGCAGACGCTCATATGACTTGAGGCCTTGAATTCCTTTCTCTATAAGGGCCCAATCCAACATTATCCCGATTCTGTCCACGGTAGATCCCCCTTGCCACATTGCTCTACATAGGGTATGTGCCAGAAAGGGCAAGAGCGTGCCTATTTTTGTACACCTATCCGCGACCCGACAAAATATTTGCTTTCCCATAGGAATCATGTCGGATGCTGCGCTTGCCCGGGAAAGGATCGCGTTGCGTTCTTTTTATTGTCCCCTGCGTTCGATGGCCAGTAAAAACGGGGCTTGGTTTTGCTGATTGATATATTGGTATTTTAAAACCAAATAATCCAATTGACTCAGCTCGTGGCAAAATGCTTCCACTGCCTCTTTTTCCGTCTCTCCCGCCGGATGCCCCCAGTAAATCATGACTGTCATGATTCCGCCTGGTCTGAGCACCCTCAACCCGGATTGAATCGCCTGAATGGTACTGCTCGCTTGTGTTGTGATTTCTTTGTCTCCGCCCGGCAAATAGCCCAAATTAAACATGATTGCCGCGGCACTAATCTCCAGCTTGTCAATTTCCTCATGACTGGCGAGCTTCATTTCTACCCTGTTCGCCAGACCCTCTCTTTCGAGTCTTTCTCGCGTTTTCTCGATCGCCTGCGGCTGGATATCGAAGGCGATTACTTTCCCTTCTTCTTGCACCAGTTGCGCAAGAAATAAGGTGTCATTTCCATTCCCCATCGTGGCGTCTACAACCGTTTCTCCTACTTGTACCCGTTCACGGATTAATTTGCGTGCGACTTCTAATACATTTGGAAACAAAGTCAACTCTCCTCTCTATGTACACAAACAACGTTATAAATCGATTTGCAGGCCGATGCGCGCGGCATAAACCGGACCTGCGACAAAAGCATTGGCCTCCGCAATTACTTGGGACTCATCATAGCCGTAAAACAAATGCGTAACCAATAACGAGCGGCAGGATAGGGATTGTGCCAATTCTGCCGCTTGGCGAACAGACAGGTGCCCATTTGGCTTCGCTGGTAAATTGTAATCCAGATAGGTGCCCTCACAAATGAACAAATCCGCTTGAGTTGCGAACCCCTCCCAGGCTGTACCTGGTCCACTGTCAGCTCCGTATACGAGGATACGTCCGTTTGCTTCCAAGCGCATGGCGTAGCATGGATCTCCGTCACCATGGTCTGTCCGTAAAAAAGTGATTGCGACATCCCCAATGGTAACAGACGTTTCTTCCGTGATTGGGGTAAATGTGGTCGCATCTCGATACACCAATGTCTGAGCATTGGTCACTGGCAGCGCAGGAGCATAGATTGGAAGCGGCTTGTCAGCAGGTCTTTGGCCAAACAACTGATGCACCATCAAACCGTACTGCATCACTCCTACATCCGCAACATGATCATGATGGTAGTGAGATAAAAGCATGGCATCCAGCTCATAAATGGGCAAATGCTTGCCTAACTGCGCAAGAACACCACTGCCGCAGTCGAGAAGAATTTTGACACGGTCTGTCTCAATCAGGTAACCCGGAGTAGCACCCCCTGGACCAGGATAAGGAGATTGATAGCCTAACACGGTAACGCGCATATTCGGTTCACTCCCTCTCATAGGATGGAATAAGGTGGGACAGGAGGTCTGAGATGCAAGGAACATGGAGAGCCGCATGGCAGATCGCTTTTACGTATATTGGAACAGTCGTAGGAGCTGGTTTTGCCTCTGGCAAAGAAATTGTAGAGTTCTTTGTTCAATATGGAACACAAGGCTTAGTAGGCATCATTCTGGCTACGACGCTGTTTATTTGGGCCGGCATCCGCGTAATGCTGATTGCCTATCGACTTCAGGCTGATTCCTATCAAGAAGTCAGCACCTATTTGTTTGGACATCCGTTTGGAACTGTATTTAATACCTTGCTTTTAACCGTTTTGCTAGGCACTACCTCCGTCATGCTCGCTGCTACCGGCGCGATTTTTTGGGAGTCTTTTCGATTATCTCCCCAAATCGGAATTTGGTTTAGCATGATTTTGATTTTTTTCGTGACGAAAAAAGGGCTGTTTGCCATCCATCACGTGAACAGCATTTTTGTTCCGATGCTCATTGGCTTTACTGTGCTTGTCTTTCTTTATACGAAGCCATGGTTAGATACGAATGTCGTCGTAGAATCATTACGGCCTTGGGCGTGGCTTAGCTCTCCCTTTTATTATGTTGCCTTAAATGTCACACTTACACAAGCGGTTTTGATTCCGATGGGCAGACAGAGTCCCAGCGAGAAACCTCTTATCCTAGGGGGAATCCTAGGAGGGCTGGGAATAGGCCTTCTGCTCATGCTCGCTTACGCTTCTCTGTCTGTAAAAATGCCGGGAATCCATCACGCGGAAATGCCCATGATCGCTGTGCTGCAAGGCTTGGGGCCAACTATTCCCTTTTTGTTCTCCCTATTGGTGTACGCCGAAATTTTCTCGACTCTTGTTGCCAACGTTTTTGGTCTAGCCCAACAGATTAGACAAGTTACCCCCCTTCGAGGTCCGACTATTTTACTCGGGATTCTGCTAATTTGTTATTTGATCAGTTTTATCGGGTTTAGCTCGCTTCTCCGTTTCCTGTATCCACTCTTTGGTCAATTGGTTGTCTTTTTCCTTGTCATGCTCGTGTACAGGCAGTGGCGCGATCGCATGTAATAAAAAAACCTCTCCCGTTAAGGAGAGGTTTTTCACTCTATCAAACTTAAGCAAATTCTTTAACCAATTTTTCGAAGTCTTCTTCAGACAAGCGAATGTCTTGGTTAACCAAACCTTCTTCTTTGAAGCCATTTACGAGAGCTTCATAAGGTTTTTGCTCAGTGTTTTGGTAGATCAGACCTGTAATCAGGCCTTTGTATTGCATGGAAGTAGACATTGCTTTGATACGGTCATGTGGATCGTATCCTTCGATTGTGTCTACTGGTACGATGTTCTCTTTGAACCAGTCGTACGTATTTACCTTGTTGTAGGTTACACAAGGGCTGAATACGTTGATCAAGGAGAAGCCTTCGTGTTGGATACCTTTTTCGATCAGTTCAGTCAAGCCCTTCAGATCGCTGGAGAAGGATTGAGCAACGAAAGTCGCACCTACAGACAGCGCCAGTTCAACTGGAGAAATGGAGGACTCGATGGAACCTGCCGGTGTAGACTTAGTCACGAAACCAGTCGCGGAACGCGGGGAGGTTTGACCTTTTGTCAGACCGTAGATTTGGTTATCCATTACGATGTACGTAACGTTCATATTACGACGGATTGCGTGTACAGTATGGCCCATACCGATCGCAAAACCATCCCCGTCTCCACCAGCTGCGATAACTGTCAGCTCGCGGTTCGCCATTTTCACACCTTGTGCGATTGGCAGGGAACGTCCGTGAATACCGTGGAAACCATAGCAGTTGATGTAGCCGGAAATACGACCAGAGCATCCGATACCAGAAACGAGAGCCAGATTTTCAGGTTCCAGACCTACGTTCGCTGCGGCGCGTTGAATAGCCGCCTGGATGGAGAAGTCACCACAGCCTGGGCACCAGTTTGGCTTTACATTATTTCGAAACTCTTTCATAGTCGCCATGTTTTACCAGCTCCTTTACTTCAGCATAGATTTCCTTCGGCAGGAATGGGTTACCATCATATTTCAGCACGGACTCGATTTTTTCAGCGTTTCCAACGTTTTGTTTGAGCAGGTTTGTTACTTGCGCTTGGATGTTGTGCTCAACAACAACGACTTTCTTCGCTTTGTCCACGAGTGCTTTGATTTCTTCGGTAGGGAACGGATGCAGCAAACGGATTTGTGCATGGTTTACTTTGATTCCCTCTTGTTCCAGACGAGCTTTTGCTTCTTGAATCGTACCAATTGTAGAGTTGATACCCACAACCAGAACATCCGCATCAGCGTGAGGAGCATCTGCTGTTACAGCGTTTTTGAAGTTTTTCAGTACGCCTTCCATTTTGCGCATACGTTTATCCATTTGTTGAATACGGTTTGCAGCATTCTCAGATGGACGACCAGTTTGATCATGCTCAACACCAGTTACATGGTGCAGACCGTATTTTTGGCCAGGAATAACACGAGGAGAAACGCCGTCTTCTGTTACTTCATAACGTTTGAACAGGTCGTTTTGCTCTTTTTCTGGCAATTCTTGTCCAGCAAGCAGTTTTCCGCGGCGGATTTCTACTTTGCTGTAGTCAAATGGAGTCACTGTTTGTTTACCCAAAGACAGAGTCAAGTCAGTCATCAGGATAACAGGCAGTTGGTATTCTTCCGCAATGTTAAACGCTTCAACTGCATCGTAGAAGCACTCTTCTACTGTGCTTGGCGCGATAACTACTTTTGGAATGTCACCGTGTGTACCATAAATCATAGCATTCACATCAGATTGCTCGATTTTGGTAGGCATACCGGTAGATGGGCCACCACGCTGCGTGTTCACGATTACAACTGGTTGTTCCGTGATACCAGCCAGACCAATTGCTTCCATCATCAGGGACAGACCAGGACCTGCAGAAGCAGTCAAGGAACGAGCACCCGCGAAGTTAGCACCGATTGCCATCGTAATAGCAGCAATCTCGTCTTCTGTTTGGATAACAGTACCGCCCAATTTAGGCAGCTTTTTAATCAAGTATTCCATTACCTCGGAAGCAGGTGTGATCGGGTAAGCTGGCATGAAACGGCAGCCTGCTGCTACAGCACCCAGAGCGATCGCATCGTTACCGATGAGGAACAGTTGTTTTTGTGGATCAGCCTTTTCCATTTGGAACTCTGGCAGTTGACCACCAGTCAATTCATTTACATAATCAAAACCGCGGCGAATGGCATCCATATTCTTTTCAACCACTTTTTCGCCCTTGCGGAGGAACATATCTTCAACGATGGGACGGTAGCTTTCCACTGCAATGCCGAGGATGGCACTGGACGCACCAATCGACACCATGTTTTTCATCAGGGAAGTTCCCAGCTCATCAGCGATCTCAGTCAGTGGTACAGTGAAGAAGCGAACTGGCTTCAAGCCGTCCGGCAACTTTGGATTAAATTTCGCATCCGCGATAATGATACCGCCTTCACGCAACTCATGCGCGTTGAAATCGATCGTCTCTTGGTCAAACGCTACGAGAATGTCCAGATCGTCAGAGATCGCACGCATTGGCGTTGTGCTCACGCGAATTTTATTGTTCGTGTGTCCACCCTTAATACGGGAAGAGAAGTGACGGTAGCTATACAGATGGTACCCCATCCGGTTCATCGCCATCGAGAAAATCTCACCAGTACTCTCGATGCCCTCCCCTTGCTGTCCTCCAACTTTCCAGGAAAGTTGACTAATCATTCAGATTCCACCCTTTCAGTGACTGTGAGAAAAGCTGCCTATCACACCTTGAAAAGACTGATAAGATGTGACATTTCTGTGCATAGACAGTAACAATTGTAGTCCTGTCCATGTCAAATTGCAAGTGCTTTTACTCAACTTACTTTTGACCTGAATTTTAATGTTGAACTTGGTACATTAATATCCTCATGCTTTATTGTAGCACGTTTCCGAAAACACGCAACCAATTTCCTTGCACAAATTTCAATACTTCCGCCTCTTTATAACGTTTTAACAAAGCTTCTAGTAACTGGGAGTAATCTGCCGAGGATGCCATGTCTCCAAACGTCTCGGTAATCCCATCGAAATCGGAACCAAAGCCTACGTGGTCTACACCACCCAACGCGCAGATGTGATCCAAGTGGCGCAACAAGTCATCGATCCAAACCGTGCGCTTGTCCGGTACGGTAAAGAAGTCTACAAACGTCAAGCCGATCGCGCCATCTTTGGCGATTAATGCTTGTATTTGTTCGTCCGTCAAATTGCGAGAGTGATTGCATATCGTTCTCACGTTCGAGTGCGAAGCGATCACTGGTGCTTTCGAGCATTCTAGTACATCCCAGAATCCTGGATCGGCCAAATGCGAAACATCAATGATCATCCCCAGCCGATTCATTTCTTCTATGACTTCTCGGCCAAATGAAGTAAGTCCACCTGGATTCGGCTCCCCATTTCCACTTGCTAGGGCATTGCCATGATTCCAGGTCAGCGTCATTCCTCGTACCCCAAGCCGGAACCATGTACGTAGCTGAACCAGACTCTCTTCTAAAGCATGCGCGCCTTCTACAAACAGAATAGCCCCTTTCTGTCCCTTTAATACGCATTCAGCCAAATCTGCCTTTGTGAAAATGGGTCGGAATTTATCACTCGCCACCTTTTGATAAAAAATATCGACCATTTCTAGCACAGTATGAAAGCGACGTCCAAACGGCACCTGAGTGGGGACGAAACAGGCTAGCACTTGTATGTCTACATTCCCTTTTTCAAGGGCGGTAAAACCAGTTTGCAAGAGCTTGTCTTCTTTATAAAAGTCCAGCTCGGGGTTCTGCCATAGCTTGCATAATACATCGCTATGCGCATCAAAGATTTTCATATGGAAACGCTCCTTCTCTTCGATATCTTCAAAGGGAATACTTCTGGACAAACGAAAAAACCTGTTCATTCTTCGAACAAACAGGCAGGTGAAGCATTTGCAGTTGTATCATCTGGGTTCTACGATTAATTTGATTGCAGTTCGTTCTTCTCCATCAATCACGATGTCGGTAAAGGCTGGAATACAAATGAGGTCAACTCCACTCGGCGCTACGAACCCTCGTGCGATTGCTACTGCCTTCACAGCTTGATTAAGCGCCCCAGCGCCAATGGCTTGGATCTCAGCCGCTCCTCGTTCACGAAGAACTCCGGCAAGGGCACCAGCAACGGAATTGGGGTTAGACTTTGCTGAAACTTTTAATACTTCCATCCTTTTTGAACCTCCCGTCTGATAGGAATCCTGTCATCATTAGAATGATATTCGCATAACCCCTAAAAATTCCTGCTAACTTGCTTGAAAGATTCAAAAAATTCTAATCTTATTCCCATTATTCCATAAACGGATGGTCAGAGTCAATTCTGATTCGTTCCATTTTTTTCGCATGCCCAGTCGCTTTATCTATGGTAATCAGCACCGCATTCAACTGCGCAGGATCTGGCGCTACCTCAAAGCGAACAGGGAGCTGCGTCAAAAATTTCTTAATAACAGCTTCGCGTTCCATTCCCAAAATGCCGTTACTTGGGCCACACATTCCTACATCACACAAAAATCCGGTTCCTTGAGGCAAAATACGTTCATCAGCTGTTTGCACATGGGTATGTGTCCCCACGACCGCTGTTACCTTCCCATCGAGGTACCATGACATTGCTTGCTTCTCCGATGTGGCTTCGGCATGAAAGTCTACAAAAATGAGCTTCGTACGCTTTCGAGCTTGCTCTACTAGCTTGTCAGCCATTTGGAACGGACAGTCGAGCGGTGGCAAGAACGTACGCCCCATCAAATTAATGACGGCTAGTTCCCCTTCAGGTTGCTTGATATATGTAATCCCTTTTCCAGGAGCCCCTTCTGGGAAGTTCGCGGGTCTTATCATCCGCGGCTCATCATCAATAAAATCGAAAATTTCTCTTTGGTCCCATGTATGATTCCCGAGCGTAATCGCTTGAACGCCCCACTCGAAAAGCTCCTTGGTAATTTTCTCTGTAATCCCGCGACCATGCGCAGCGTTCTCTCCATTCGCTACGATAAAGGTAGGGTTGTATTTTCGCTTCAGTAACGGCAGATATGTTTTCACGATCTCTCTGCCAGGCGAGCCCATAATATCTCCAATGAATAACAACTTCATTACCAAATCACCTCATTGCTAGTATACACAATTCCTCTGCTCATTAGAAAACTTGACTTCGTCAAGTATTTGGTGTGCTACAAAAAAAGTAAAGTGGCACGCAGCCACTTTACTTTGCATACTCAACTGCCCGCGTTTCACGGATAACCGTTACTTTAATATGACCTGGGTAGTCAAGTTCATTTTCAATTCGTTTCGTGATATCCCGTGCCAGACGGGTAGCTTCCGCATCGTCAATCTTATCAGGTTGAACCATCACGCGAATTTCGCGTCCTGCTTGAATCGCATAAGACTTTTCTACGCCATCGAACGACTCAGAGATTTCTTCCAGTTTCTCCAAACGTCTGATATATGTTTCCAATGTCTCACGGCGTGCACCTGGGCGTGCAGCAGACAGAGCGTCAGCAGCTCCCACGAGCATAGCAATGACGGAAGTTGGTTCGGTATCACCGTGATGAGACGCAATACTGTTCACTACTACGTGATGCTCATTGTACTTCTTAGCCAGTTCTACACCGATTTCAACGTGTGAACCTTCTACTTCATGGTCAATCGCTTTTCCGATATCATGCAGCAAACCTGCACGTTTGGCCAGCTTCACATCTTCTTTCAGTTCTGCCGCCATTAAACCGGCGAGATGTGCCACTTCCATAGAGTGCTTCAGTACGTTTTGACCGTAGCTTGTACGATAACGCAAGCGTCCAAGAATCTTGATCAGATCTGGATGCAAGCCGTGAACGCCTGTTTCAAACGTTGCTTGCTCACCGTATTCACGGATTCGCTCGTCTACTTCGCGACGCGCTTTTTCCACCATTTCCTCGATGCGAGCTGGGTGAATGCGACCGTCTGCGACCAGTTTATCCAACGCTGTCTTGGCGATTTCCCGACGAATCGGGTCGAAGCCAGACAGGATGACTGCTTCTGGAGTATCGTCAATAATCAGATCGATACCAGTCAACGTCTCCAGGGCACGAATGTTACGTCCTTCGCGTCCGATAATACGTCCCTTCATCTCATCATTTGGCAGCGTAACCACGGAAACGGTTGTTTCTGCTACATGGTCTGCTGCACAACGTTGAATGGAGGTCGTAATGATCTCACGAGCACGCTTGTCCGCTTCTTCCTTGGCCTGAGTCTCAATCTCCTTGATCATCACAGCCATTTCGTGACGGACGGTATTCTCCACATCCGTGAGAATGATCGTCTTCGCCTCATCCTGCGTCAAGCCGGAGATTCGTTCTAGCTCTGATACTTGTTCTTTATATAAGTGCTCTACCTTGCTTTGCAGTTCTGCGATGGCACGGTCACGCTCGGACAATTCTTCTTCTTTGCGCTCCAACTGTTCCATCTTGCGGTCCAACGATTCTTCTTTTTGTAGAATTCGTCGTTCCTGACGCTGGATCTCATTGCGTCTCTCACGCAATTCGGTTTCCGCTTCGGATCGAAGCTTGAACACTTCATCCTTCGCCTCCAGCACCTTTTCCTTCTTAACGGCCTCGGCGTCCCGTTTGGCTTCCTCCACGATCTGTCGTGCAGCTTCTTCTGCACTGGAGATCTTCGCTTCCGCAATCGATTTACGAGTGAAGTAGCCAGCACCCAAGCCGATCAGCAGGGCAACGAGCACAATGACAACAGTAATTATAGGATCCATAGGCTTTTTCGTTTCACCTCCTTATTGTAAGACATCTCCCCGCTTTCCAAGCATTTGTTTTTCATGGAGTGCTCTCACATTTGAACATTCGGCTAAAAAACAAGACCGATTTTACTCGGTCCGCTGAATCCGTACAGCTTTCGCACGGTTTTTCAGTTGTTCCATAGGCAACGAGTGAGCAAATCACAAAAAGTTATGATACACCAAGTAAATACAAACCTATTTTATTATTTGTGAACAAGAATTGTCAAGATCATGCAAATAGAGTTGGCCCTAACTATCGCTTCTATGACGCAATTCTTCACGCATTTGTTGAATGATCGCATGAGAGAATCCCTTGCGCATCAGCATGGACAGCAGCTTGCGTTCTTCATCGGGGTTCGGTGCACCCTCTATGCGTCGCGCCTTCTTCTCTATCAATGCGCGGGCAGCATCTAGTTCAGCCTGCCTAGACACGCCACGAACTGCGTCCTCTACAATCGCTCTGTCCACTCCTCGCTGGGTAAGCTCCATACGCAGCATATAAGGACTCCTCGGCTTCAAACGCAATCGCTCGTCTACCCATTGCTTCGCAAATGCTTCATCATCGATGTAGCCGTGATCCTTGCAGCGCTGGCATATCTCTTCGGCAATCTGCGTAGAAAATCCCTTCTCTACCAAATAAGAATGCAGCTGACTGCTTGTCCGTGGGCGTATTCCAAGGTATCGCAAAGCACCTAAATACGCTTTATGCTTTTCTTCTGCTACCAGGACTTCCCGGCAAAAAGCTTCATCTAATTCTGTTCCCTTAAATAGATTGTACTTTACCAGTATGTCTTCGTGTACGGTAATCGCATACTCGCCTTCTACATCGATATGGTAGCGTTGCTTTTGTTTGATATCTCGATGAACGGCAGTGATCAGGCCGCTCTTCATGCTGATTCACTCCTTCGCAAAGCTAAAATAACAGCCTGTCTCATCGACAGGCTGCTCTTCTACTCTTCATTAATCCAGATCAAATGTTGGCTCTTCATCTTGCTCTGGGTCGTTTACCGGCTCAGTTTCTGGAACAGAGCCAGGGTTCAGGCTGAAGTATTCGCGCACCTTTGTTTCAATCTGAGATGCAATGTGCGGATTTTCCTTCAGGAAGACCTTCGAATTTTCTCTACCTTGGCCGAGACGCTCTTCGTTGAAGGAATACCAAGCACCACTCTTTTGAACGACATCAATCTCAGAACCGATGTCGAGGATGCTACCTTCTCTGGAAATACCTTCACCGTACATGATGTCCACTTCTGCAACCTTAAATGGTGGAGCCACTTTATTTTTGACAACTTTGATCTTCGTCTTGCTACCCAAAATGTCGTTGCCGACTTTGATAGATTCTGCTTTACGAACATCCAAACGAACACTCGCGTAGAACTTCAAAGCGCGTCCACCTGGAGTTGTTTCCGGGTTCCCGAACATAACTCCCACTTTTTCACGAAGCTGGTTGATGAAGATCGCAATCGTTTTGGACTTGTTGATGGCACCGGACAGCTTGCGGAGTGCTTGGGACATCAAGCGTGCTTGCAAACCTACGTGGGAATCTCCCATCTCGCCTTCGATCTCTGCTTTTGGCACGAGTGCCGCAACGGAGTCGACTACGATAATATCTACCGCACCAGAACGAACCAGTGCTTCCGCGATCTCCAAAGCTTGCTCTCCAGTGTCTGGTTGGGACAACAGCAATTCGTCGATGTTCACACCCAGCTTCGCAGCGTAAACCGGATCCAAAGCATGCTCAGCATCGATAAACGCAGCCTGTCCGCCTTGTCTTTGCACCTCTGCGATCGCATGAAGTGCTACTGTTGTTTTACCAGAAGACTCTGGTCCGTAAATCTCAATAATCCGTCCACGTGGGAATCCGCCCACACCTAGTGCGATATCAAGAGCAAGCGCTCCACTCGATACGGTAGAAATCTGAACGTTGGATACTTCCCCCAATTTCATAATGGAACCTTTACCGAATTGCTTTTCTATCTGACGCAATGCACTCTCCAAAGCTGCGCGACGATCTGACAAATGGTACACACCCTTTCAATTTTTCGCATCTGTTTTGCTTGTCTTCATCATACCTCGAGACAGAAGTGTTTGCCAAGTATTTTTTACGAACAAATATTCGCATTGTAAAAAAGCAGCCATTTCCTGGTTATTCCCAGTGAAATGACTGCTTTGTAATGCTCGCTAATTAGGAACGTTTCGCTCCACGAGGCTTTGCTGGCTCCAGATTGATTCGTTTTCCGTTGATACGCGTTTGACGCAGTGACTCATATACGAATGCCGCTACCTCTTCTGGAACCTCAACAAACGTGAAGTTCTCAAAAATGTCGATGCGACCTACTGATTTTCCTGGGATACCAACAGATTCAGAGATCTCTCGTACCAGATCCTGTGGCTTCATGTTCGCATTGCGGCCAACGTTCAGGAAGAAGCGAACCATGCCTTTTGCTGCACCCGTTTCACCAAAGTTGTACGCTTCTGCTTCCTGCCCTTGTCCCGCTTCGGTATGGAATGCCAGGTGCAATGCAGCAGCTGCTACTTTTTCAGCCGGGTATTGACCAACGAGAGAATCCGCTACTTTTTGGTACATATCCGCGATTGCATCGCTTTCCAAAAGGCTAGTCAACTGTTCACGCAATTGTTCTTGTTTGCGCTCAGCCACTTCCTCCAGGGAAGGAACATTGCGAGAGAGTACTTGTGCTTTTGTCTGCTTTTGGATAAACATCATTTGTCTTACTTCACGAGGCGTAACCAACGTCATCGCAATTCCTTTGCGACCTGCGCGACCAGTACGGCCAATACGGTGAACGTAGCTCTCAGAGTCTTGTGGAATATCGTAGTTGATTACGTGAGAGACGTTTCCTACGTCGATACCGCGTGCTGCTACATCTGTCGCGATCAGGAATTCAATCGAGCCCTCACGGAACGCATTCATGACCTTGTCACGTTGTGCCTGTGACAAGTCGCCATGCAAGCCGTCCGCAAGGTATCCGCGGGATTGCAGCACTTCGGACAACTCATCTACACCGCGCTTGGTCCGGCAGAAAATGATTCCCAACTCAACATCCTCACTGTCCAAGATGCGGCAAAGGCTCTCCACTTTATTGCGGTCAAACACTTTGTAGTATACCTGTTCGATCAATGGCGCCGTTACTTCTTCACGGCTAACTGCAATCGTTTGCGGCTGTTTCATGTAACGGGTAGCCAAACGCTTGATTTCTGGCGGCATTGTCGCGGAGAACAGCAAGGTTTGACGCTCTTCCGGCATATGTGTGATGATCGTCTCGATATCTTCGATGAAGCCCATGTCCAGCATTTCATCCGCTTCATCCAAAACGAGTGTATGTACGTGATCCAGCTTCAATGTTTTGCGGCGCAAGTGGTCCATGACACGGCCAGGAGTACCTACAACGATTTGTACACCTTGGCGCAGCGCACGAATTTGATGTCCGATCGATTGTCCGCCATAGATTGGCAGCGTACGAACTTTGTTGTATTTGGAGATGCGCAAGAGCTCTCCCGCAACCTGGATAGCCAGCTCACGAGTTGGGGTCAGCACGATCGCTTGTACACGATTGGCAGGCGTAATCTTTTCTACAAGTGGAATCCCGAATGCAGCAGTCTTACCAGTACCTGTCTGTGCTTGACCAATCAGGTCTCCGCCATCCAGTACTTTTGGAATGCATGCTGCCTGAATCGGTGATGGCTCCTCGAAGCCCATATCGTGAATCGCTTGCAGAATAGATTTATGTAAAGGAAAATCGGAAAAAATCGTCATGAAAAAAATCACCTTTCTTTTTGCATTTGCAGCGCATAAAACAACGCGTATTTAGCGGCACGCCCAACGATTGCATGCCTTCTTCCGGCAAGGCGCAGCTCTTTTACAACTGTGGGCATTCCTTCTGCCGCGATCCCTACATATACAATGCCAACAGGCTTGCCCTCGGAAGGATCGGGTCCAGCCACTCCCGTAACAGAAATCCCGTAAGTAGCTCCCAGCTTTTCTCGTACATGTTCAGCCAGCAATTGAGCTGTTTTCTCACTGACTGCCCCATCTGTTTGCAAAATGGAATCAGGTACTTCGAGCAGCTGATTTTTCACTTCATTGGTGTAGCAGACTACCCCGCCACGAAACACTTGCGAGCTTCCCGGCACAGAGGTAATCAACGAGGCAATTGCTCCTCCTGTGCAGCTTTCTGCACAAGCAATTGTTTCATTTCTCTTTTTCAGCTCAGAAACCAGGACATCATGCAGCGACGAGCTCTCGCCCATCCCGTACATATACTGGCCAACACGGCTGAGAATTTCTTTTTCTACAGGCAAGATCAGGGCTTCCCCTTCTTCGACTGTAGCAGATCTTGCCGTAATCCGAAGCGTTACTTCGAATTCTTTGGCGTATGGCGCGATCGTTGGATTGTCCTGCTTTTCGATCAGATCGAGCAGTTGTTCCTCCAAAGCGGATTCGCCTATTCCGTAGAACCGGAGTAAATGAGAATGAAACACTTGTTTTTCGGGGAGCAAATCGGTTACGTAAGGCATCACGTAATTCTCCACCATTGGATACAACTCGCTTGGTGGTCCAGGCAACAGCACGAACGTACTACTGTCATGACGGATCGCCATCCCCGGCGCCATCCCGAAATCGTTGGAGAATACATGGCTGCCAGAAAGCACCAGCGCCTGCTTACGATTGTTCTCCGTCATGACAATCCCACGTTGCGAAAAGAATTTCTCAATTCTCTCCATGGCTTCTGGATTCGTTTCCAATCCAATGCCTACATGCCCCGCCACGGTTTCTTTCGTCAAATCATCTTGAGTCGGCCCTAACCCACCCGTGAAAATGACGAGATCAGATCGTCCTGATGCCAATCGAATCACTTGTAGCAATCGCTCCGTGTTGTCTCCCACAACCGTATGAAAGTATACTCCCACGCCAATTTCCGCCAGCTTCTGAGAAAGAAACTGTGCGTTGGTGTTAGCGATCTGGCCTAACAAAAGCTCGGTACCTACCGCGATAATCTCCGCTCTCATCTTCCTCATCCATTCTCTTTGAGAGTAGAAAAGCCTCTAAACTAATAGTTTATCACTTGGAAACGCTCAAGAGAAGAGTCTTGTGAAAAAAGAGACCAATACCCGCATTACGAGTATTGGATCACGTTACGATTTTTCGCAAAGTAGTCGTACCCGGAGTAAATCGTGATGATCACCATCGCCCAAGTAGCTACTTCGTCGAACGGAATACCGAAGAACTCAAATGGGAAGTTGCGAATCATGACAGCCGTAATCGCTACGATCTGCACCCATGTTTTCAGTTTACCCAATGCACTCGCAGCAATTACCTGTCCTTCTGCCGCAGCAACTAGCCGTAAACCCGTCACCGCAAACTCCCGGCTGATAATGACAATCGCAATCCACGCTTCCAGACGCTGCATCTCTACGAGTGAAATGAGTGCTGCAGAAATCAACAGCTTATCAGCAAGCGGGTCCAGAAACTTCCCCAAGTTCGTCACGATTTTATTTTTCCGTGCAATATAACCGTCGAGTCCGTCCGTACTGGCTGCTAGGATAAATACCAAAGCCGCAATCAGCTCGTTATACGTCATCGTCAGGCTGCCAATCGAAAATGTCCCGATGTTGTAACGCACCAGCATAAAAAACATAACTACCGGCACCAGAAAGATCCTGGCGAGTGTGATGCGGTTGGCGAGATTCACCTAGACTACCTCCCCGGCTAAATCGTATTCATAGGAGTGTGTAATTTTTACTTTTACGATGGTGCCCAGTTCGCCTTTAAAACCAGTGACGAATACTTCACCATCGATTTCCGGAGCGTCATACTGTGTTCGACCTACATAAATATCGTTACGTCCTTCATAACGTTCAATCAAAACATCCAAGACTTGACCAACAAAGCGTCCGTTGCGATCTCCGGCTACTTCACGCTGAATTTCCATCAGCATGTTCGCACGTTTTTCCTTAACCTCTTCGTCTACGTGGTCCGGCAGACGGGAAGCTGGAGTGTCATCCTCGTTGGAGTAAGTAAACACACCCAGTCGATCAAAACGGATATCCTTCACAAACTCGCTCAGGCGCTCGAAGTCTTCCTCTGTTTCCCCTGGGAACCCTACGATCAAAGAGGTACGCAGAGCCACATCTGGAACCTGCGCGCGAATTTTGGCTACCAACGCACGAATGTCCGTCTGTCTTCCAGGGCGACGCATTCTTTTGAGAATATGGTCTTCCGAGTGCTGCAAAGGCATATCTACGTATTTGCACACTTTTGGATTGGTAGCAAAGGTGTGGATCAATTCATCCGTGAAAAATCCAGGGTATGCATAGTGAAGACGAATCCACTCGATGCCCTCGACTTCTGCCAGACGGTTTAAAAGTTCAGGAAGCATCAGTTTTCCATCGTAAATATCCGTTCCGTAGTTCGTAGAATCTTGTGCGATCAGACTTACTTCTACGATACCTTGCGCAGCCAAATGACGCGCTTCTTCCACGATGGATTCGATTGTACGACTGCGGAATCCCCCACGCATTAAAGGAATCGAGCAAAACGTACAGGCGTTGTCGCAGCCCTCGGCAATTTTAATATATGCGGAGTACGTGCCTTCCTTTACTTTCCGCTTCACTACATCTTCGTACGTAAAAATGGGATTTCCTACAAAAATCGGTCGCTTGCCCTCTAGAGATTCTTCGATAATACCTGTAATCGACATAAAATCGCCTGTTCCGACAATGCCGTCCACCTCAGGAATCTCATTCAAGATATCCTCTTTGTAACGTTGTGTGAGACAGCCTGCCACCACAAGCGATTTCAGTTTGCCGGATTCCTTCAATTCACCCATTTCCAGAATCTTATTGACGGATTCTTCCTTGGCTGCATCGATGAAACCACAGGTATTGACGATGACCACAGTTGCTTCTTCCGGGTTATCAACCAGTTCATAACCTTTTTCATCTATCAGATGGGCCATCATGTCCGAATCAACGAGATTCTTTTCACAGCCCAGCGTAACAATCGCTACTTTTTCACGCGTGCCTACCTTCTCTGTCATCTTTTTTCCTCCAATTGGTCACACCAACCCATATTACACCTATCCAGTATAATATAAGCCTAAAGGAAGTGTCAAAAAAGAGAAAAGTATAAAAGGCAAGCATATGCTTGCCTACTGGGTGACCGCCTCTTTTACTTTCATCGTAATATTGGACGGCATTGACTTCATTTTAGACGTGTCTACCAAGACTCCGTTAACCTTCAATTCCACTAAAGTCGGTTTGCCTAAACGAATATAAGCGGATTTCCCCAGCTCAATCGTTTTTTCCTGATCCTTCTTGAGCGTGCCCTGCTCAACATAAGTTTTGCCTTTTCCTTCCGAAATACCGAACCAGCTGGTGTCTTCTTTCACCTTCAGATGAACCGTGATTTTTTCTCCTCCTTGCAAGGAATAGTTATACATCGATCCTTGCTGCGATTCGAATGTGATGGTTGCCTGAGGAGTTTCCGTAACGGTCTCAGGTGGGTTTGTTCCTGTTTCAGGATTCGGTGTGGTAATAGAAGGAGGCTTCGGTTGTTGAGCAATCGGGGATGTTACCGCTCCACCACCATTGCCAGGCGGGACAATTTCCGCTCCAGGACCAACTGTTCCACCCGGCACTGGCTGAGTCAACTGACCTCCATTGTTGTTAACGACAGCGAAATAAATAACCCCGATAATCAAGGCAATAAACAATACGAGCAAGGTCTTGGTAACCCATCGACCTGCTTGTAATGGATTGTTCGCTGAAGCAACTCTTCTGCGACGAAGTCGTTCTACTTGCTCTGTAGGTGGCTGGGCCGGCAAATCGGACTGAAAGTGATTCAGGATGTGGTTCGGGTCTAGACCGACAGCTTCCGCATAACTCTTTATAAATGCACGCGCGTAAAAGTGGCCAGGAAGTACGTGAAAATGACCCCTTTCAATGGCTTCCAAATATCGCCGCTGTATCTTGGTGATACGTTGGATGTCGTCGAGCGTGATTCCTTTTTCTTCGCGGGCCCTTTGCAGGACTTGACCTAGCTCAGACACAGCTGCCCCTCCTTAATTCATTTCGAAATTATCAAAGCCGCGATTGTTGATAAGCTCATATGTAATCTCTTCATCCGGATGATGACGCAGCTCAATAATGTAATGGAAATCATCAAGTTGGTACTCTGATTCCCTTACGAATATATCCGGATGCTCAATGATTTTTGCGGCAGGAAAGTTCATAATCTCCCGAAGCAAGGTGAAGTGCTTTTCTGTCGATCGCAGCGTTGAGACAATTCCATCTATCAAATATACATGATCAGTAGACATTTCATCAATGGCTAAGGAGCTGCGTACCGTCTGGCGCAACAAAGTGGAGGAAATGAATGTCCAACGTTTATTGGCGGATACGCTGGCAGCAATCATGGATTCAGTCTTCCCTACGCGAGGCATTCCACGAATCCCGATAAGCTGGTGACCTTCCTTCTTCAGGATTTCTGCCATGAAATCAACCAGCAAGCCCAGCTCTTCACGAACAAAGCGAAACGTTTTTTTGTCCTCGCTATCCCGTTCAATATAACGACCGTGGCGAACAGCCAAGCGATCCAGCATGGTCGGGGGACGTAACCTCGTTATGGTTATGTTGTCCATTTTTTGCACAACGTTGCGCAAAACCTCCATTTTTTCATCATCATCGGTCAAGAGCAGCATACCTCGACGCATGGTATCCACACCATTGATCGTTACGATATTGATGTTCAACATCCCCAGAATAGAAGATACGTCCCCTAAGAGACCGGGACGGTTACGGGCAATCTCATACTCCATGTACCATTCTTTCTTCGCTTCCATATGCAATCCTCTCCGCCAACCAGAATTCTCTTCTATGTAGTATATCACGTTCGTTTCATTCGACAATCGCGAAAAGAAAAATCCCCAAAAGTAGGGGATTTGAATGGCTAGCTGCCAGCGTTCGCGTCATTGCGATTCTGAACAAGCTTCACCATGAGTGATGCCAAAGCCTGTTGTTGCTGTTGATCACCTGCGTCCCACAGCTGTTTCAACAGACGCTCCTGATCGTTTTTCGGGTCTACTTGCTCAGACAGATAGCTACCGATTTGATAAGCTACATTTTGAAGCGTTTCGCTTTCCATCCCGGCTTGTTTCGCTTGTTCTACCCGATCTCCGAGAAACGCTTTCCAGTCGCTGAAATTGTCAAGAATCGACATAGGGAAATTCCCTCCTTTTGTACGTTGCGAACAGATTTGCTGCCCACACAAAAGGTAGAATTCCATCATTTCTCGTTTTTTATTCATGCATACTTTTATCTTCTACGTGTACCATCCACCGTTTGGACTAATCACTTGCCCCGTCACATAACTCGAATCCGCCGAAAGCAAAAAGCGCACGACTGCAGCTACCTCATATGGTTGTCCGAGACGGTTGGCTGGTATTTCTTCCGCGATCATTTCCATTTCATCTGGAGCAAAGCGCTCCATCATTCCACCAGCAATAGCTCCTGGAGCGACAGCATTTACCGTGATTCCGTTTGGTGCCATTTCCTTTGCCAAGGCTTTGGTGAACGTATTGATGGCTCCTTTGGTCATGGAATACAGTACCTCACATGAACCGCCCGTAAGCCCCCATATGGAAGAAATGTTGACGATACGCCCATACCTTGCCCGCAGCATGGCGGGAACAGCTGCTTGGCAGACCAAAAAAGCGGATCGAACATTAAGTGCGATGAGCTCATCGAATTTCTCGACAGACACATCCGTAAATAAACCGACATCATCCACAGAGGCGTTGTTTACGATCAACAGTGGTGCAACCTGCATCTGAGCAAACATCGCGGCAATTTGCTTTGGATCCCGTAGATCAGCTTGGAGGATGCCGTACGGAACGCCCCGCTCCTGGCATTTTTGCACCAACGGCTCCAATTTTTCCATATTTCGATTGTAATGCAGATAAAGGGGAACCCCCGCATCAATCAGGTAGGCGCCGATCGCGTGCCCGATCTCTCCGGAAGCTCCCGTAATTAACGCCCACGGCGTCTCTTGGTTGAACATGAATACATTACTCCTGTGGCGAAGCGGAACGAACGATGGAAACAGCCATCTGCTCGGTTAAAAAATGCTCCTTCAAACGTTTTTCCACATCTTCGCGTGTGATCGACTCCAAGGTCGGCACTACGGAAAACAGATCATTCCCGTTAAATTTGAAGCTGGTAAACTGGTTAGCGATAAACTCCACGGAGTTTAGAGAACGCAGGAAGTTTCCGATTTTTTTACGCTTCGCACGCTCAAAATCGTCCTGAGCTATACCGTTTTGCTTCAATTGTTCGATTTCCGCTTTGATCGTTTCCACTAAACGCTCTGGATCAGGTGTATCTCCACCAATGATCGTATACGCATAATCCTGCTCGCTGCTGTAGTCAAAATCAAAGCTTTCCGTAATTAGCTCACTATCATACAAACGCTCATAGACAGCGGAGCTTGTGCCGAACGCGATGTCCAATACCAGTTTAGTAGTCAACTCACGTTTTAACAAGGCTTCCTTGGTCAGTCCGTTTTCCTTTTCCTTGATTCCGATCATGCATTTAGGCAGACCAACTGTCAGAAACGCTTCTACTTTCGCCTCCGCCGGAGCTGATGGCTCTTCTGGAAACACGCGCGTGATTTGTGGCGCAGGAGGAAACTCCTTTGCTCCTTGGTTTTCACGAATGAGCTTCATGATCGCTTCTGGTTCGAAGGAGCCCACGACCAATAGGAGCATATTTGCAGGATGATAAAACGTTTCATAGCACTGATACAAATATTCTTTTGTAATATGAGAGATCGTCTCGATCGTACCCGCAATCTCAATGTTAATCGGATACTTTTGGTACATGGCCTTTAAGAGGTTCATGTACACCTTCCAGTCAGGGTTGTCATCGTACATGGTGATTTCCTGGCCGATGATTCCTTTTTCCTTTTCTACACTGGCATCTGTAAAATACGGGTCCTGCACATAGTCGAGCAGCAGATTCAAATTGTCGTCTAACTTATCTGTGCACGAGAACAAATAAGCCGTACGATTGAAACTCGTGAACGCATTGCAGCTCGCCCCGTTTTTACTGAATTCGTGCATGACATCCCGATCTTTTTTCTCAAACATTTTGTGCTCAAGAAAATGCGCAATGCCGTCAGGAACATTAATTTCTTCCCCGCTTCGGGTGCGGAAATGGCTATCAATGGAGCCATAGCGCGTAGTGAAAACAGCGTATGTTTTGCTGAAGCCTTGTTTGGGAACCAGATAGACTTGCAATCCATTTTGGAGAGTTTCATGATATACCGTTTCATTTACTTGTTCAAAGACAGTGGTCTGCATCTTATGCCTCTCCCTTCTTGTCCCGCAGCAGATAAATCGTGTCGATCGTTACCTTGCTCGCTACTTTCTTGATATCCTCAATTGTCGCTTGGTTAATCCCCGCCAAAAGCTCTTCGATTTTCCGAGGACGTCCGCTAACTACACCATTGTACGTAAAATCAATCATGCCGCGTGCACTGTCCAGCAGCTCACGGAATTGGTTAGACAAAGTCGCACGTGTCTGACTCAATTCCTCATCCGATATGGTTCCTTGTTGCATCAGATCAAGCTGCTGCTTAATAATCTCAACCGCACGTTGATATTTGCTAACATCAATCCCGGACATAATCATAAGAATCCCTTTGTGGCTCTCTAGCCTGGATACGGCATAATAAGCGAGACTCTCTTTTTCACGGACGTTGACAAACAGCTTGGAGTGAGGAAAGCCACCTAATATCCCGTTGAATAGCAACAACGTCGGGTAATCGTCATCCTTATAAGTGATCTGCGTGCGGCAGCCGATGTTGAGCTTTGCTTGGTTGACGTCGAGTCGATCGATCACTTCGCGTTCAGCAGATACGTCCTTCGCCGTCGATGCGATCTGCAGTTCTCCTACTTGGGTGCGCTCCAATGGGATGTGCTTGCGAATAGCCTCGCTTACTTCCTGCTGGTCAACATCGCCCACCACGAACATATTGATCGGATTCGTCGTCGTTACTTCTTTAAAATATTGATACAGTTCCTGACCTGTGATCTTCGGCAAATCTGCCACGCGCCCTTGGACGAGAAGAGCGAATGGTTCTCCTTTACACATTTCTTCTGTCACGCGTTGGTTTGCATACTTCATTTTGTCGTCGATCAAGCTCTCCATCCGTTTACGTAGCGTTTCTTTTTCCTGTGCCAAGTACTTTTCGGAAAAAGCGTTCTCCTGTACGTACGGTCTGACAAGCATGTCTCCTACGAATTCGATGGCCTGCTCCAAAAGAGAGGCTTCATTGGACAAATATTTTTCATTCGGTACTTCCATATAAATTTGCAGGATTTGCCGCTCGCCTTTTTTCATGACATCGACATCAAAAATGGCACCATACAGGAAATCCAAATGTGCTCGCAATAGCTTCGTTTCTGGAAAACGAGCGCTGGCACGTTTCATGACCATCGCAAGCAATGCTGTTTTCGTTACGTGCTCCTCCGAAAGCGCCTGTTCAATCATCGTCACGATCGTCGTTGTCTTGAACTTTTCTGTTGGAAGGATATGTACGTTCATCCCATTGATTTGGGAGCTTTGAAATGCAATTTCAGTTGTAGAAGCAGTCATAGTCCAATCTCCCTTCTCCATCAGCTTACTCATACTCTTCTCTATTGTAACCAATTGTCAGGGCATCAAGCATCAGAATCTTCCATTATATATCCCAGTCCTTCTTCCTATGCGCTCACGCAAGTCCCGTAATACGCAAATCACAGCGCTTCCATTGTATAAAAAAAGAGCGAACAACACCTTTTTACAAAGGGTGTTCACTCTATTCCTTACATATCCATTGCATCCCACTCCCGAGGATCATCCGAAGTGCTATGCTCTTCAACAAATCGACCGCAATCAGACGAGAGACAGAGCATGCCATCCAACTGCTCATCGTGAAAGGGTAAGCCGTGGCTTCCCCCACAGTACGGACAAGTCCACATACGAAGGGCCTCCTTTTATTCGTGAAGGTACTCCGTAGTAGTTTGTCCCAATATCAGAGGGGACTCTCCACTTTATTTTGCTCCCAAATCCGCAAGTAATCATACGGATCGATCGCTTTCCCCGTGCTGTTACGATAGAGGCCAAAATGCAGGTGAGGCTCAAACATTCCCACTGTACCAGTACCACCGTAGCCTGTGTCTCCAACAAAACCGATCAACTGTCCAGCTTTTATCGTTTTGCCTACATGCAATCCTGGAGCATAGGCCTGCAAATGAGCGTAGTACATCCGATATTGACCATTTTCATCCGTAATGTTTACTCTCCAGCCACCATACGTATTCCAGCCCACTTTGTTGATCGTCCCATCGGATACCGAGTAAATCGGCGTTCCCTTTGGTGCCATGATGTCGATGCCCTCGTGACTGCGAACACTGCCGCTATTGGACTCCGTCCACTCTCGATCAGACCCGAAGCTATCCCCATACGGCTCATACCAGCTATTCTCGTGGAAAGGAAACCGAAATTGATTTCCAGTCAATTGATCATCCGCAACTTTCGTGGCAATAGGATACTCAGCTCGTTGTGCACCTTCTGGCAAAAATAAAATCTGGCCCACTAGTAACTCATCAGAAGAGAGATGATTATTTTTCTGAATGGCACTCATGTTCGTATCGTGGCGAGCTGCAATTTTTGATAAGGTATCTCCCTGTTGAACGACATATGGATTCAAGGAGTATTTCACACTCACAGCTTTGTCTTCCACAGGTTTGGATTGTATGTATGCAACGGCCGACTTCTTATCCCATTGAACTTGATAGCCAAATGCCTCGGAGATAAATCGGATCGGAACAAGCGTCCGCCTATTCACAATGATGGGAGAGACATCCATCTTCCATCGTTTTCCATTTACGTACGCTGTCTGGCTGCCGATCGTAAGGGTTATATGCTTGCTTTTTTTGTTAAGGAATACTTTCTGCGTAGCAGCTTCGTAGCTTACTTCTGATCCTGTTTCCTCCGCTACTACCCGTATCGGAACCAGCATACGCCCATTTCGATGGATTGGCGATACATCGGACTGGACTCCCCTTCCATCGACAACGACAGAAATGACCGGTCCTGGCTCTTTTGCTGAAGCCATCCCACCAGATACCGCTATCATCAGGCACAAAACAAAAGCGCCTAGAAGCCTGTTCCATCGATAACTGCTGTACTTATGTAGACAGCGGTTCATCTTTTTCCCTCCCCACAGACAATTTGCCAAAACGGATAGGACCGTTTTTTGCGGACTGCAAGCAGTCACAAAAATTATCGCACAGGGAAAGTGACAGGTTCTAGACGCTAAATTTTGTCAACGAATGATTAACGCGATCCCGTATCGTAAGGTTTGCCGAGGGCCGCTGGAGCACTGGATCGTCCTACCAGACCAGCCATCACGAGAATCGTCAGTACGTACGGAAGCATGAAGATAAATTCAGTAGGAATGTAATTGGTCAATCCGAAGATTTGGACCAAAGACTTGATCGCTTGAGCGACACCGAAGAACAAGGCTGCTCCCATCGCACCCGCTGGATGCCATTTACCAAAGATCAAGGCCGCAATCGCGATAAACCCTTGTCCGGAAACCGTGTTATGGGAAAAGTTACTGGTAGTCGTCAAAGAAATGGTAGCTCCACCCAATGCAGCCAGCATACCACTGATCATAACAGCCGTGTAGCGCATTCTCTTAACATTGATCCCTACTGTATCAGCAGCACGCGGATGCTCACCAACCGAACGCAAGCGCAATCCGAAAGGTGTCTTAAATACAACATACCACGTAAGGAAAACAGCAATGAAAGCTAAAAAGCTAGTAGGATACGCCTCAAAAATGGCATGTCCGATATACGGAATTTCACTCAATCCAGGAATACTGAATTTGTTAAACACAGCGGTCAATGTTGTTGTCTGACCTGCTCCATCGAAAATAATTTTGGTCAGGTAGATGGAAAGTCCAGCTGCCAAGAAGTTCAGGGCCACACCACTGACGGTCTGGTCCGCTTTAAACGTAACGGAAGCAACGGCATGCGGGAGTGCAAAAATAGAACCGGCAATCCCCGCTGCAATAAATCCGACCCACGGTGCCCAAGCACCTAGTGAATCTTGGAAAGCATAGGTCATTACGGCACCGGTAAAAGCACCGATAATCATCATACCTTCTAGCGCAATGTTCACGACACCAGAACGCTCCGAGTACAATCCACCCAGTGCGGCAAAAATCAAGGCAGTGGAAAACACGATGGTATCATGAACGAGGTTGCTGAGAATTAATCCCCAATCCATCAGTTTCCACCTTCCTTTTTCTTCATCAAGATCGGCTTAACGAAAATTTTCACGATGCCATGTGCAGCAACGAAGAAAATAACAGAAGCAATCACGACACGAATCAATTCAAACGGTACACCCGCACTAAACTGCATGCCGCTCGCACCGAATGTGAGAACCCCAAACAATATGGCAGCAAGGATAACCCCGAATGGTGTATTTCCGCCAATCAATGCTACCGCGATTCCATCAAAGCCATAGCCCGTATGCTGCGTCATAATCGCTTGATAGTGGAATACGCCCAAAATCTCAGTAGCTCCACCAATCCCTGCAAACATACCACCAATGAACATAGCCTTTACAACATTACGATTCACGTTCATACCAGCATACTCAGAAGCATGCGGGTTCAAACCAACGGAACGCAATTCAAAACCAGATTTTGTTTTCCAAAGAATGATATAGAAGAAAATAGCTGCGAGTACGGCAACCAGTGTACCCCAGTGCAAACGAGCATTGTCAAACATTTCAGCTAGCCATCCAATGGTAATGATCGCAGAATCCTTTACCTCTTCAGATGTTTGTTTGCCTGCTGGAATAAAGAAGGCATTCATGACCCAGTTTGCAAAGTAAAGAGCTACCCAGTTCAACATGATGCTGGTAATAACCTCATTGACACCACGGGCTGCTTTCAAATAGCCGGCAATAGCTCCCCACAAACCACCTGCTACAGCACCTGCAAGGATAGCCAGTGGAGCATGAATGATTGCTGGGAGGTCAAAAGAAACACCTACGACAGTAGAAGCAATCATCCCTACGATAAATTGGCCTTCTGCCCCGATGTTAAAGAGACCTGTACGGAAAGCAAACGCTACAGCCAAACCTGTAAAGATCAAAGGCGTAATTTGGCGAATGGTTTCACCAAAGTTATACGCGCTACCAAATACTTTTTTAATCAAAGCCGTATAGGCATCGATTGGATTAAATCCACCTGCCAGCATGGCAATTGCTCCAGTCAAAAGACCAAGAATGATCGCAACGGCAGGAACGAGAAACGATTCTTTCGTGAAGACCGCAATAACTCTATTCATCGTTTCCCCCTCCTTGCATTACTTTTCCGCCGGACATCATCAAGCCAAGCTCTTGCTCCGTTGTCGATTTGGCATCGACAATCCCCACAATGGCTCCCTCATAAATAACCGCAATCCGGTCGGACACATTGATAACCTCATCCAACTCCAAGGAAAGCAAGAGAACTGCTTTTCCCTGATCGCGTTGATCAATCAGTCTGCGATGAATGAATTCGATAGCACCTACGTCCAAGCCACGAGTAGGTTGAGCCGCAATGAGCAAATCCGGGTTCTTGTCCACTTCGCGGGCAATAATTGCCTTCTGTTGGTTTCCTCCCGAGAGCGCTCGTGCTGGCGTGTAAATACTCGGCGTCCGAACGTCGAATTCTTCGATAAGCTTGGCCGCATGCTTGTCAATGGCGCCATAATCAAGAAAACCGTTTTTGCAGAACGTTGGATGGAAGTACGTTTCCAATACCATATTTTCACTCATGGTGAAATCAAGAACCAATCCTCGTTTATGTCGGTCTTCTGGAATGTGCGACAATCCTGATTCCGAGATGTTGCGCGGACTTTGATTCGTAATTTCTTTGCCATTAAGAAGGACACGCCCACTTGTTGCTTTACGCAAGCCAGTTAATACTTCAATCAATTCACTTTGACCATTTCCGTCGACTCCTGCAATTCCGAGAATTTCGCCGGCGCGAACTTCTAAGCTGAGATTGTTCAGCGCATTCACACCGCGGTTACCCATCGCAGTCAAGTTCTCTACGGAAAGAATCGTATCTTTTGGTTTTGCTTCCGTTTTATCCACGCGGAAGTTCACTTCACGACCAACCATTTTCGCAGCCAAGTCGTCTGGATTCGTATCTTTTACCAATACGGAGTCAATGACTTTTCCTCGACGAATGATCGTAACCGCGTCACATACAGCCATAATTTCTTTCAGCTTGTGTGTGATCAGGATAATCGTCTTACCTTCTTTTACCAAGTTATGCATGATCTCGATAAGTTCATGGATTTCCTGCGGCGTCAATACAGCCGTAGGCTCATCAAAAATCAAGATGTCCGCACCGCGATAAAGCGTTTTCAAAATCTCTACACGCTGCTGCATCCCTACTGAGATATCCTGAATTTTTGCTCTCGGATCAACTTTGAGCCCGTATTGATTCGACAGTTTTTCTACCGCTTTCTCAGCGCTTTGAATATCTATCTTCAACCCGTTTTTCGGTTCATTTCCTAGCACAATGTTTTCCGTGACTGTAAATGTTTCTACGAGCATAAAATGTTGGTGAACCATTCCGATACCAAGTTCGTTTGCAATCCTTGGACTGGTGATCTGTACAACTTTCTCGTTAATCAGAATTTCGCCTTCATCCGGCTGGTATAGACCGAACAAGATATTCATGAGTGTGGACTTACCCGCGCCATTCTCTCCGAGCAGCGCATGAATTTCACCTTTACCTACTGACAGTGTAATACTGTCATTCGCAATAATGCCTGGGAACCGTTTTGTGATCCCTCTCATTTCAACCACTTTTTTTACCGAGTTCATGCATGCTCACCCCATTTTTCGGGTCTATTGTGAAGGTAAAGGACAAGGCCAGTAGCTCGAACCAGCCTTGTCCGTTTGCAGTTTCCTTAGTTTTTACTTGTCAGGAACTGTGATTTCGCCTTTAACAATTTTTTGCTTATATTCTTCAACCAGCTTCAGTACGTCTTCAGGAACGTTCTTCGTGGAAGTGTCAGCCAGACCTACACCGTTTTCAGCCAGTCCGAGCCATTGCACTCCGCCTTTGAATTTACCCTCAGACAGGTCTTTCGCTACACGAATAACTGCTTCGTCAACACGTTTTACCATGGAAGTCAATGTGATTTCGTCGCCGAAAGTCAGGGATTGGTCTTTGTCAACACCGATTACCCATACGTTCTCGCCTTTAGCTTTACGGTCTTTTGCTTCGTTGAACACACCGTCGCCTGTACCGCCGGAAGCGTGGAAGATGATGTCCACACCTTGACCGTACATGGAGGAAGCCGTGGATTTACCCATGTCTGGTTTGTCAAAAGCACCCGTGTAAACTTTAACGACTTGAATGCTAGGATCTACAGCTTTTACACCCGCTTCGAAACCAAGATCAAAACGTTTGATTACCGGGATGTCAACGCCACCCACGAATCCTACCTTTTTCGTTTTGGTCATTTTCGCTGCAACTACCCCAGCGAGGAAGGAGCCTTCATGCTCTTTGAAGAGTACAGATGCTACGTTAGGAGCATCTACTTCAGCGTCGATGATCGCCAGTTTTGCGACTTTGTTTTCATCTGCTACTTTTTTCAGGTGGTCACCCATCAGGAAGCCGATACCCCAAGTCAGATCCCAACCGTCTTTTACGAATTGAGTCAGGTTTGGTACATAGTCAGCATCTGATTTTGATTGCAGATAGTTTACGTTTTCTTTCGGGAGATTCAAATCGGTTTGGAGTTTTTGCAGCCCTTCCCAAGCACTCTGGTTAAAGGAGTTGTCGTTTACACCACCAACGTCTGTAACCATACCTACTTTGATAGCTTTAGCGGCTGGAGCGCCTCCATTGCTACCAGTTTGGCCTTGAGGCTGTGCTTCTGGTTTGCTTCCGCACCCAGCGAGAACGAGCGACAGGCTGAGTGTTGCCACAGAAAGCACGGATAGAACTTTCTTCATCTGAGATTACCCCCTGTTTTTAGTTGATGAAATTGTTGAGTGAGGTTGCCCCCACAGTTACAACCGTCTCCTCACGACATGAAAGTGAATTTTGTCAGCCCTGAAGTAATTATGGGAGTATAGCACTGGCTTTTCACTTTCGTCGTAATGAATCTGTTTGAGCAAGAGCATGGGAGCAGATTTATCGCAGTGCAGCAGGTTGGAAACCTTTTCATTGTAGCCCACAGGTTCAATATCAGCTACTGCGTATGCGATCCTTACCCCTGTTACGCTCTCCAGCCATTTGAAGATAGACTCTCCACTTGCCGCATAGCCCTCAGGCACCAGATGTGCAGGAATGCGGTCCACACAATAAACCACAGGCTCACCGTCAGCCGTTCGAATTCGCTCTACTATGAGAACGCCTTCACCCGGATTTAAGGCCAGCCGCTTCCTCTCTTCTTCAGCAGATTCGCCAAAGGATGTTTTCAGGATCAAGGTTCCTGCGGTATATCCTTGACGCTCGATTGCATCCGTCACACTAAAGAGTTCCCCAATCCCGCCTGAAAAAACAGGCTTTGAATTAATAAAGGTACCTACACCGTGTCTACGAATGACAATCTTCTCTTCCTCAAGAAGTCGGAGTGCCTCGCGAAGCGTCGCCCTGCTTACACCAAGCTGTTTGGATAGTTCGGCTTCAGAAGGGAGGCGTTCACCAGGACGAAGAAGTCCGGTTTCGATATCACTCTTGATCTTGTCCATTACCAAGAGAAACAGTGATCGAACATTCCCTTTGATGCTCATCATCATTCACTCCTGCTGTCCTTCAGCCATCCCAACAGGTAGGACGTCAGACCTCTGATTCGTATGAGACATAATATAACAACAATTTCCGTCAATCTCTTAAAAATTTTACATGAGGGGCGAGTATCATGCAAGCCAAATATTTATGAATAATAATGCAAAATGATTAATTTCGACAGGGATTTTTCTCCTAAAATAGGAAAAAAGACCCTGCCAGTATAAATTCTGGCAAGGCCTTCCATTATGAAATATTGCTTTCTATGGATGGACGTGGCAGTCGAACCTCACGAGGCTTGCTTCCCTCATATGGACCGACTACTCCTTGAGCTTCCATCATATCAATCAATCGTGCCGCCCGCGTATAACCAACACGGAGACGACGCTGCAGCAAGGATGCCGATGCCGTCTGGGCTTCTGAAACGATTTGGACAGCTTGATCGTACAGTTCATCATCCACGACTGGCTGCTGTTCCTCCTGCACGTCACCCGGGATCATCTCTTCATTGTAGCGAACCTCTTGCTGTTCTTTCACAAAACGAACGACCTCTTCTACTTCCTTGTCGGATACAAAGGCTCCTTGAACACGGGTCGGCTTGGATGCCCCCATCGGCAACGAAAGCATGTCCCCTCTACCAAGAAGCTTTTCCGCTCCTCCCATATCCAGAATCGTTCTGGAGTCAGCCATCGAAGACACGCCAAAGGCAATACGAGAAGGGATGTTCGCCTTGATCACACCCGTGATGACATCTACGGAAGGGCGTTGTGTCGCGATGATTAAATGAATCCCGGAAGCACGAGCCATTTGCGCAAGTCGACAAATCGCATCCTCCACTTCTCCCGGAGCTACCATCATCAAGTCCGCAAGCTCATCGACGATGACGACAATATAAGGAAGTGGCGTGCCTTCCACTTGCGCATTGTACATTTCAATGTTGCGGCTACCTGTTTTGGCAAACAAATTATAGCGCCGCTCCATCTCGGCCACGACTTTTTTCAATGCAACAGAAGCCCTTCTCGGGTCAGTGACAACAGGAGCCAACAAATGTGGAATTCCGTTGTACACATTCAGTTCCACCATTTTCGGGTCAACCATCATCAGCTTGACTTCTTCTGGCTTGGCCTTGAACAAAATACTCATGATCAATCCGTTAATGCATACTGATTTTCCGCTTCCCGTCGCACCCGCTACGAGCAAATGCGGCATTTTGGTCAAATCTGCTACGATCGGCTCTCCGGAAATATCCCGGCCAAGAGCAACGGTAAGCTTCCCTGGCGCATCTTGATACTCGGGAGCTTCCAACACTTCTCGTAGTGATACGACCGCTACCTCCGAGTTCGGAACCTCGATGCCAATGGCTGATTTTCCTGGGATCGGTGCCTCAATCCGGATATCTTTTGCCGCCAATGCCAACGCAAGGTCATCCGTCAAGCTGACAATCCTGCTTACTTTTACCCCTGTAGCGGGTTGAACTTCGTAGCGTGTAACAGCAGGTCCGCGATGTACTTCGGAAACCGTTGCATTGACGCCAAAGCTCTTCAGTGTCTGTACTAATTTTGCCGCATTTGAGGTATGATCGACGTCTTTACTTGTTGCACTCGCTTTGGGCCTTGCGAGCATTTGCAGACTTGGCAGCTCATACGGTATGGTATTTTGTTCTTCTCCGGTATCTATTGTACCGAAGATTTCTTCTTCTCCTTCGAGCGCAAACGTAATTTCCTGATTCGTTTTCGGTTGTGCAGCTCGCGCTGAATGACTAGGATTAATTTGTCCGTCATCCTCTTCCAGCGCAATGCGATCCGTAAAATCACGAATTAACGGGGCGTTCGGTTGCTGGACTTCTTCCTCCTGAATAGCAGGCTGTGGATGAGATTTTTGCTCTTTCAACGCCGTAACCGCGATGGCCTCATTCTCTGACTGCGATTGCTTTTGCTTGCGAGCCTCTTCGGCTTCCTTTGCTTCTTTCTTTCGCTTCTCGCTCTCTTCCTGCAAAAGTTGTACAGAGTCCTTCACTGTATCTTTCGCCTTTCCGTAAACCAAAGCCAGCTTGTCCTTGGCAAACATCAAAATGTTTACATAAGAAAGATTGAACAGAAACATCAGTCCCACAAGGAAAAGGAAAACAATCACGAGACCAGTACCAATTGTTCCAACAAGGCCATTTGTCACTGCAAAAAACAGGGCACCGATCATTCCTCCACCTACCCCGGTGGTGGACACTTTCTGACCATGATCGAGCCAAATTCTGTCCCATGTAACCTTAATAATGCTTTGCTCTGCAAATTTTCCATCTGCGGTAATTTGTTTGTACAAAATCATGTGATCCCAGGTCAAAATCGCCACACCAATGAGAGCTATCCCTAAGACGCGGTATGTAAGCTTCGGTGACTTTCTCGTAAACATCATATGTATGGCCATACCGATTAGCAGAACAGGAATGATAAAATCCCATGAGCCCGCAATAAACCGAAATAGAAGTGCCAGTACATTTTTGCCCAGCCATCCACTCTCCAATAGCCCGATCAAGGACAGCACGATGATCAGAAGTCCCAGCAGCTCTATTTTGACAACTGAGGCCAATGCCGCTTGTGAACGCTCTTTTTTTCTTCTACTCAATGGCACGCCTCCTCCTTGTCGTTACACTCGTTATGTACCGTAATGGTAAGAAAACCTCTATCGAGGCCTTTTTAACGTGGAGCGACCGCGTTTTAGCGGAAAGTTTCCATACACTCCGGAATTTCATTTATAAATTCCTCTTCGTTAAAAAAGGCAGCCGTCGCGTGTTCGGCTGCTGTTCGTACATTACTAGTATAACACAGGAAATTCATAGAAATACAGGACTTCTTAGGCGAGCCATTCAGGTTGAAACTGAATTTTTTGTCCGGGTGCGTACTGCTCCTTCAGGTAGTCTTGCGGATCTGGGCTAATCAACCTGACGATTTTTCCTTCAAACGGTCCGGTTTGCTCAATGAGCATTGTGGCATGACCTACCGCAATCTCTTTCAGCTCTTGTTTCTCCACTTGCTCCATGTTCTCAAACACCGTTTCCATCGGAATGATGGAGTATAAGATCATTGGAGTACACTCTCCTCGCCTTTTTGCGCTTTGATCAGTTCGTTCAGCTTTTTCAGAGCACTACCAAGGCCACCGACTTCATCAATCAATCCATATTTCACCGCATCTACGCCAATCACATTGGTTCCAATGTCTCGTGTCAATTCACCGGTTCGGGTCATAAGCTCACGGAACTTTTCTTCTGAAACTTTGGAGTGACGGGCAATAAAGCTTACTACACGATCCTGCATTTTGTCCAAGTACTCAAACGTTTGGGGCACACCAATCACAAGTCCCGTCAAACGGATCGGGTGAATCGTCATCGTGGCTGTTTCTGCAATAAACGAGTACGAACCAGCTACAGCGATTGGCACACCAATACTATGACCACCGCCGAGTACGAGTGTGACTACCGGTTTGGACAAGGAGGATACCATTTCTGCAATCGCCAAGCCCGCTTCAACATCCCCACCAACCGTATTCAAAATAACGAGGACACCCTCTATTTTGCTGTTTTGTTCTGCCGCAACCAATTGAGGGATGAGGTGCTCGTATTTGGTTGTCTTATTTTGAGGAGGCAGCTGAATATGCCCTTCTACTTGTCCGATGATGGTCATACAATAAATATTGCTTTCGAGCTGTGGGACGTTTGTCTGACCCAGTTGCGTAATGGAATCGAGCAGTTTTTTCTTCGGATCTTCCTGTGCAGGTGCTTCCGATGGTGGCGAGGCAGCAGGCTCCTGATCATTAGTTGGTGATTTTGGCTGGGATTCTTTCCTATTTACCGGTGTGTTTGCAAACGGCGGCCTATTTAAAAAATCGCTAAATTGTTGATTCGACATGGATGATCCTCCCTCACTTTCCTCTGTAGTATGGATAAGGGGAGGAAAAATCATGCGCCCATAAAGCCAAAAAAAGCCAGAAACCCTTTTTCGAAAGGATTTCCAGCTCTTTTTCAAGTGATCCTACACTTCCATGATAATCGGCAAGATCATCGGACGTCTGCGCGTTTGCTCGTACAGATAACGGCCTAATGACTCTTTTACGTTATTTTTTAGTGAAGACCATTCATTCACATTTTCTTCCATACATTTGACAAGTGTTTGGGTCACTATGCGATTTGCCTCATCCAACAACTCTTCGGATTCACGCACGTAGACGAAACCGCGAGAAATGATGTCTGGACCTGACAAAATCGTGCCATTTTGTTTGCTGAGTGTAACGACAACTACCAGTATGCCATCTTGTGACAGTAATTTGCGATCTCTAAGTACGATGTTTCCTACATCACCAACACCCAAGCCGTCAATCAAAACGTTGCCAGCATGGACTTTTCCACCGTAACGGGCCTTGCCCCCTAAGAATTCAACTGTATCGCCGTTATCCAGCAAGAACGTGTTTTCTTCAGGAATGCCAACCTGTTCAGCAAGTAAGGCATGCGTTTTCAACATGCGATATTCACCGTGAACAGGAATAAAGTACTTAGGCTTCATTAGGTTAAGCATTAGGCGCAATTCTTCTTGGCTACCATGACCGGAGACGTGGACGGTTCCGTTAGGTCCATGGCCACCATAAATGACATCTGCACCAATACGCGATAATTGATCAATTGTACGCGCCACGTATTTTTCATTCCCTGGAATGGGAGTGGCTGCAATAATAACTGTATCCCCTGGAAGGATGTCAATTTTCCGATGGGCGGATCGGGCCATCCGAGTGAGCGCGGACATAGGCTCTCCTTGGCTTCCAGTTGATAAAATAACGACTTGTTCAGCATTCAGCTTGTTGATTTCATCGATCTCAACAATCAAGCCCTCAGGGACCAACAAGTACCCTAAGTCTCTACTGATATTAATAACATTTTGCATGCTCCGACCGACAACCGTCAATTTACGGTTGAACTGTGCAGCAGCGTCCACCACTTGTTGAATGCGGTGAACATTTGATGCAAACGTAGAAACAACAATACGTCCAGATGCTTTACTGAACACATCCATGAGTGCTTTGCCCACTGAGCGTTCCGATCCGGTAAATCCAGGCCGTTCTGCATTCGTACTGTCAGAGAGCAAGCACAAAACGCCTCTGTCACCAATCATCGCCATTTTTGCCAGATCAGCTACCTGATTGTTAACAGGCGTTTGATCGAACTTGAAGTCTCCTGTATGAACGATGTAACCTTCTGGCGTATCCAGGCATACCCCTACACAATCCGGGATGCTGTGGTTTACGCGGAAAAAGGTCGCCTTCATCTTTCCGAGAACGACTTCCGAGTCGCTGTTGATCAATACGCGTTTTGTTTCATGTAGGATGCCCGCTTCTTTTAACTTTGCATCAATTAAACCAAGGGTAAGTTTTGTCGCATAAACCGGGACTTTCAAATGCTTCAGCACGTAGCTGAGGCCGCCGATGTGGTCTTCGTGTCCATGCGTAATAATAATACCCCGAACCTTGTCGCGATGTTCCTCCAAGTAGGTGATATCCGGAATAACCATATCAATCCCCAGCATTTCCTCTTCCGGGAACTTCAATCCGGCATCAATCACTACGATGTCGTCACCGCTTTGTACCACGTACATATTCTTCCCAATTTCGCCGACTCCGCCCAGGGCGAAAACGAGAACAGAGTGATTCGATTTTGCCAAAACGTGTAACCTCCTATATTTAGTTGTCATGTCCACTCAAAAAAACCGCCCCAAATCACTTGTTTTTATTATACCCGAAGTGAAATCATGAACACAAGGAAAAAGAGCCATCCCAGGTAGGAATGGCTCTTGATCTTCTATGGAGTTAAACAAGCAGAGAATGCACGAATGCTTTTTCTTGTTCGTTCAGCTCGACTAAAGGTAGTCGAACGCCGCCAACTTGAACCCCGAGCTTTTCTAAGGCGACCTTGGTTGGTCCTGGGCTCGGGTAGGCAAAGAGGCCTTCAAAAATCGGCAACAGCTTGCGATGGAGTCTTGCTGCCTCCGTATAGTTACCGGCAAAATAGGCGTCCATCATGTCTGTCATTGGGCGGCCAACTACATGACTCGCCACACTGACAATGCCCACCCCACCGATAGACAGGATCGGCAAGGTTAAGCCATCATCACCACTGTACAGCTCAAAGCCTTCCGGGGCATGCTCAATGATTTGCGCCATCTGCGACAAATTGCCGGAGGCTTCCTTGATGCATACCACATTGGGCAGTTCCGCCAAACGAAGTGTCGTTTCGGCAGTCATATTGACTACGGATCTTCCTGGCACATTATACAGCATCACGGGCAGCTCGGTCGATTCCGACAATGCCTTGAAGTGTGCGTAAAGTCCTTCCTGTGATGGCTTGCTGTAATAAGGAGCAACGACCATGACAGCATCTACGCCAATGGATTGTACAGCTTGGGTGAACTCGATGCTTGATGCTGTATCATTACTGCCTGTTCCCGCAATGATGTGGCATCTTCCTTTTGCATAGGAAACCACGTGACGGAAAAGATCGAGCTTCTCCGTACGAGATAAAGTCGGTGATTCACCCGTGGTACCACTCAGTACAATTCCAGTTGTGCCATTAGCAATCAAATGGTCAATCAGTCGCTCTGTTTTATCGTAATCGACCTGTAGCTGCTCATTAAAAGGCGTTACCATAGCGGTAACCAGTCGACCAAAACGTGCCACTACCTCTCCAACTCCTCTTATCGTGATCAGTAGGTATTTAAGTCAGGATATGCTCTTACATATGTTGAACATGCAGGTTGAACTGCTGATGAAGCGCACGAACAGCCTTCACCATATCCATTTCATGCACGAGTACCCAGATGGTAGTATGAGAGTCTGCCGATTGAAGAATTTGAATGTCTTCTTGGGTAAGTGCCTCCACGATTCTCGCCATCACGCCGGGTACGCCCGTCATTCCTGCACCAATCACGGACACTTTTGCGCAATGCGGCAAAAGCTGCGGCTCGTATCCCATTTCCGTTAACAGACGAGCAGCTTTTTCTCCCATTTCATCATGGACCGTGTAAGCAACACCCATTGGGTTCACATTGATGAAATCTACGCTGATGTTATTGGTTGCCATCGTTTTGAAGACTTGCAGCTGTGTATCGTAAGACCCTTCTTTGTTCGCGACCTTGATCTGAGTAATGTTTGGTACATGAGCAATTCCCATAACGACTCTGTCGTGTACAGTGTAGCCCATTTTCCCGATCTCCAGCATAGTCGTAACAAGTGTACCGGGGTCGTCCGAAAACGTAGAGCGAACACGAATCGGCACGTTTGCGTGCATCGCGATCTCCACCGCTCTAGGATGAATAACTTTTGCACCCAGGTGAGCCATGTTGCAAATCTCCGTGTAGGTCACCATGCCGAGCCGCTGCGCTTCTTCGACGATACGCGGGTCCGCCGTCATGATGCCTTCCACGTCGGTGAAAATATCCACCGTTTCAGCCTTCAAGGCGACACCGAGAGCGGTTGCAGTCGTATCGCTTCCGCCTCGTCCCAGTGTCGTAATTTCCCACTCGGCTGTGCGTCCCTGAAACCCTGGAACGATCACAACTTGACTTTCCTGCAAGTCCTGCAAAATGCGACCTGGATCGATCGACATAATTTGTGCATTCGTAAAGTCGTCGCTGGTCACTATATTTGCCTGACCGCCTGTCAAAATCGTAGCTTTAATTCCTCGTGCATTCAGCATGCTGCACATGACTGTTGCAGAGATGATTTCTCCGGTATGCATCAGCATATCCATTTCTCGACTTGGCAGTTGGTTCCCATTCGCACGAACCAACTGCAAAAGTGTATCGGTTGCGTATGGATCACCTTTGCGCCCCATCGCCGATACGACAACGACGAGGGCATAGCCCTCATCAATTGCTTTTTCCATATGGTAGATTGCCCGCATCCGGCAATCCTCCGTCGTCAAGGAAGAACCACCGAACTTCTGGACGAGAATCTTCACTAACCTCTCCCCTATACTCTTGCTTTTATGAGTTCTTCAGCGATTTGTACTGTATTCCATGCTGCACCCTTGAGAAGATTGTCAGAAACGATCCACATATGCAGTCCACGAGGATGATGGAGATCACGACGCACCCGGCCCACGAATACTTCCAGTTTGCCTGTTGCATCAGTAGCGAGTGGATACTGCTGTTCCTCCGGCGCATCTACTAACACGATACCAGGAGCGTTTTTCAGCAGGGCCTTTACTTCTGCCAGATCGTAATCCTGTTTCAGCTCTACATATACCGACTCGCTATGGCCGTAGACCACTGGAATACGTACGCAAGTAGCTGAAACAAGTACAGTGTCATCACCGAAGATTTTTTTGGTCTCATTGACCATTTTCATTTCTTCATAAGTAAAACCATTGTCGGTGAACACATCAATCTGCGGAATCGCGTTGTACGCAATCTGATGATGTACAGGCAATTTGCCTACGGGAAGTACGTTACACTGCGGTTCTTTACCATCCAAAATGTCTCGACTCTGGTCGAGCAATTCATTGATCGCAGATTGACCTGCACCTGATACTGCCTGGTAAGTAGAAACGATAATTCTGTCTATACCAAAACGATCATACAGGGGTTTTAGAGCGGCAACCATCTGAATCGTAGAGCAATTCGGATTCGCAATGATTCCATTATGGGCGAGCGCAGCATCCATGTTTACTTCTGGCACAACGAGAGGAACATCTGGGTCCATCCGGAATGCGCTGGTATTGTCAATGACAACTGCACCATGACGCACTGCGTGATGAGCCAGTTCCTTACTGACCGATCCGCCAGCACTAAACAAGGCAAAATCAACCCCTGCAAAACTGTCTGGAGTCGCCTCTTCCAGCACAATTTCTTGTCCCTTGAACGTGACCGTTTTTCCTGCAGAACGTCCAGAAGCAAGCAGCTTAAGCTGTTTGATTGGGAAGTTGCGCTTTTCTAATAGTTGAATCATTTGCTGTCCGACTGCACCAGTCGCACCGACTACAGCAACATTGAAAGTCAGTTGGTTTGCCATCTCTTACTCTCCTCCTAATCGCGAAAAAGCAGGTTTATTGTTTTTTCTGTAGTCTTATTAGTAGTTAAATCTTTCGATGAGCAAGGGTTGCAATTGTCGTCCTTCCAAAGCTGCTTCGCATGTTTCCAAGAGGAGATCCATACGAGCTACAAGCGAGTTCGGTTTTTTATCCGGGGCATCCTGCCCGAACGGCACGAAATACATATGTTTCGCGGCCAATAGCTTGGCAATATTGGCTGCATTTAATCCCAGACCATCATTGGTGGAAATGGCAATCACAATGGGTCGCAGATTACGCATCGTCGCTTTAGCCGCCATCAGTACAGCACTATCCGTAATGGCATTCGCCAACCGACTCGTCGTACTGCCTGTGCAAGGCGCAATCAGCATGACATCCAACAACTTGGAAGGTCCCAACGGCTCAGCCTGAGGAATCGTCGAAATAAGCTCTTCCCCCGTCAGTTCCTTGATTTGTTGCTGCCAGCTTTGAGAAGTACCGAAGCGTGTATCTGTGGTCATAATCGTATTCGATACGATCGGTACTACCCGTGCCCCAGCATCCACAAATCGCTTAATTTGCGGCATGGTTTCCTCAAAGGTGCAATGCGATCCAGACAAACCAAATCCAATGGTCTTTCCCTGAAGCTTACTCATGTTGCATCCCCTCCTGGCGCTTTCCTTTGATCCGCAATAAGACGAGACAATGTTTGGGCTAAAATTTGTCCAGCGGTTTTCGGTGCAACGATTCCAGGCAATCCGGGAGCAAGAAGAGCTTTGATACCTCGTCTTTCAGCGTAACGAAAATCCGTTCCCCCTGGCTTGGAGGCAAGATCAAGAATAAACGCGGATTGAGGCATTTGAGCAATCACTTCTGCTGTGAGTAACAATTGCGGGATGGTATTAAAAATGAAATCAGCATTCGTAACCTGTTTCCTTACTTCGCTTATATGGAAGGGAGTCAATCCCATCTCATAAATGCGTGCCAAGTGTTCCTGACGCCTGGCCCCCACTCTTACGCGGGCTCCCAACGCATGCAATGCTCGAGCCATGGACAAACCTGTTCGGCCCAATCCCAAAACAATTGACTGTGATCCATGAATCGTAATATCCGTATGTTGAATCGCCATCATTAACGCTCCCTCTACAGTAGGGATAGAGTTATAGATAGCTACGTCATCACGATCCAATAGCTCCACGAGAGGAAGCTGTGTGGAAGCCAACAGCTTTTTCAGATAAGGCTTTGCCATTCCCGTGTAAACCACGCAATGACTCGGCAGACTTGCCACATGTTCATCTAGCAACTGCAGTTGTTTGGAGCAGAAAATACTTTCCACGTATCCTTGGTCATCGGTCCCTACGATGGGTAGGATGAGGGCGTCCACGTCTTTCAACACATCGCATGTTAATGGTTTCTTCGTTGCCCCTGTAAAATTACTTTCCAGGTTGTCGAAGCCAACTAACGTGACGCTAGCATCCAGTTGTATGCACCGCTTGATGACTTCCAACTGGCGAGCGTCTCCGCCGATGAAGGCAACATGTATGCCCGTTAGCATGCTGCGTTCCCCTTTCCACACATTTTACTGCATTAAATGATCGGAACGCAAAGGTTTTCCTTTTGGAAAAGTTGACGGAAATCCATGCGGTCTACCCCCATCCTATTCCGCTCCTGCTACTTCGGTGACAGTAGCGCCTACTTTTGGGAAGCCTGTGCCTCAGGCGTTTGAAGCTGGATGATGACCATATCTGGCCCAATTTTTACAATGGAGCTCCATGGGATCACGAGGTCCTCTCGCTTCTTGCCGAATCCAAAGAAACTACCTCCTGGCAAGATGATGGATTGAATTGTACCGTTTTCGGGATGGATGACTAAATCGGAATCACTGATAACTCCCATTTTCTCCCCGTTGTCCAGTCCGATAATCTCCTTCCCACCCAACTCGCTTAAGCGCATGGAGAAGCCCCCTTTGTCCTTTCATTTACTGTTGATATACGCAAAAAAATCCGGGCTATGCCGGATTTTTGCTTACAGTAAAATATCGTTCTTCACGTTTTCAGGGAAGCCGTCGAGTGGACTCACCATTGCCATAGACATCTTGGAACGGAACAGCTGCTGCGCCACAGCCAAAACAGATTCATGGGAAACACGGTCAATTTTGGCAATGATCTCGTCTAGACTAAGGTGACGGCCCAGCAAGAGTTCATTTTTGCCAAGTCGACTCATTCGGCTATTCGTACTTTCCAAGCTGAGCATCAGGCTGCCTTTCAGCTGCTCTTTTCCTTTGTTCAGCTCTTTGTCAGTAATTCCATGATCAGCGACATCGCGCAGGACGTGCGAGACGATGTCAAATACCTGTCCCACTTGCTCTGGTGCCGTTCCTGTATAAACTTGGAATGTACCCGCTTCTTTATAGGACGAATGATAGGAATAAACAGAGTATGCCAAGCCGCGCTCTTCTCGAATTTCTTGGAACAGGCGCGAGCTCATGCTGCCACCCAACACGTTGTTTAGCAAAATCAACGAGTATACTTCGGGATGCCCTACCTTAAACCCAGGTAAAGACAGGCACAAATGCGCTTGCTCTGTTGCCTTATGATGCGCGATAACATTCCCAGCAAAGTCAGGAGTAGACAAGGTCGGCATACTGCCTGAACGCGAGAAAGTCTGAAAGCGCTTTTGAATGTCTTCAATCAAACTGTCTTCAAAATTACCCGCTACCGTAATCACCGTATTCGTTGGCAGGTAGTGCTGATCAATATAAGCGAGCAAATCGTCACGCTTCAAGCTGCGCAGAACATCTTCCGTACCCAAAATCGAATAGCCTAGAGGGTGTGTGCTGTACGAAGCGCGTGCAATCAAATCATGCACCAAATCATCTGGCGTGTCTTCATACATGCTAATCTCTTCAATGACGACGTTCTTTTCCTTTTCCAACTCAGCTGCATCAAAAACTGAGTTGAAATACATATCGGAAAGAACATCGAGAGCGATTGGAGCGTGTTGGTCGAGCACCCTTGCGTAATAGCAGGTATACTCCTTCGAAGTAAAGGCGTTCACGTTCCCGCCAATCTCATCAAAGGTTTCCGCAATTTCCTTTGCAGAACGAGTTGTTGTGCCTTTGAAAAACATATGCTCGAGAAAATGGGAAATCCCGTTGTTTTTCTCGTTTTCATATTTCGAACCAGTCCCTACCCAGATGCCTAAGGCAACAGAGCGAACGGACGGAATCCGTTCCGTCACGATTCGAAGACCGTTATCACACGTATGACGTTGTATCACGTAAATCCTCCTCGGTTGTTCATCTGTCTCTACCCGAAACCTCGGGGAATTTCTTGTAAACACGTCTAACTATAGCAAACTTCCTTTGTCTCCACAATAAATGAACATGTATTTACGGTGACGGGAGTCTACGACTCGATATGACCTCCGAGACTGTCGTCGGCTGTAGCCCCTTCTTTTTCGCGATTGTCAGCAGTTGATCCAAACTGGCCTCGGAAGTAGAAGTAGGATGCATGAGTACGAGGACACCATTCCCCATTTTACTGCTTATTTTATTGATCACAGAAGCAGGCGATGGTTTCTGCCAGTCTACCGTATCTGCCGTCCATAGAATCGTCTTCATTTGGTAAGAAGACTGCGCGATTTGTACAACGCGCTGGTTAAAAGCACCAGATGGCGGTGCAAACAGGGAAGGCTTTACTTCCAGCGTTTTAAAAATAACATCTTGTGTACGACTTATCTCTTGATGAATCCTCTGTGTTCCCAGTATGTTCATATCGGGGTGGGAATACGCATGATTACCAATCTCATGGCCACGTGCCATGATCTTTTTAGCTTCATCTGGGTAGCGTTTTACCCAAGAGCCATCCAGAAAGAAAGTCGTCTTTACCTTGTGTTTATCGAGTGTATTGAGCATCGAATCGAGATACTCATTTCCCCAAGCCACATTGATCATGAAAGAAATCGCTGGTTTATTCGGATTTCCTCGATAGATGGGATGGGCTCCCAATTGCTCAAGCGAAACCGTTGGAGGTACTTCCTTGTATACCAGCAAATCTGGACTGTTCACACCTGCAGCCAGCATTTTATTAATTGATTCTTCTACATCCACTACACGGCCATTATAGCCGGGAATCGCCTTCCACGTCTGATCGACGACGGCATCTATCGGCTGTTCCTCTCTTCCCTCTTTCCACTTTTCAATCTGCGCCCGTAAACGCGCTTTTTCGTTATCATTACTATTTCCATTCACTACTTGGACATTTTTTATCGTACTCATGTAATGATGAATAGGCTGATAATTCAAGAGAACGATCAGCGCTGCTCCATATACAACTATGAACAAAAGTCTCCTGGTCCTATTCTTCATTAGGGCGCCGCCCTCCTCATCGATCGTACGAGTCTCTCTTGTCCAATGTATGAGAGGAAGGGACGACTTAGACATCATCTGGCACACAAAAGAAAAAAGCTTCCGTACACGAATTTCTTCGAGTGACGAAGCCTTTTGTTTTTCTTTATTCTGTTTTTGTTGGTGTTTCATCAGCTTGTGCCGCAGCAGCTTGCTCTTTCAAAACTGCTTTGCGAGAGAGATTCACACGACCTTGGTCGTCAATCTCGGTCACTTTCACTTGTACTTTATCACCAACTGCGACAACATCTTCTGTTTTGGCTACACGCTCTTCAGCCAGTTGAGAGATGTGGCACAAGCCCTCTTTACCTGCGAACAACTCGATGAACGCACCGTACTTCTCTACGCGTTTTACTGTTCCCAGGTACACCTGACCAACAGCTACTTCACGAACCAAATCTTCAATGATTTGTTTCGCGCGCAGATTCGCTTCGTGGTTGATGGAAGCGATGAAGACTCGTCCATCTTGTTCGATATCGATTTTTACGCCGGTTTCTTCGATAATCTTATTGATGATACGACCTTGTGGACCGATTACATCGCGAATTTTCTCCGGATTGATCGTCATGGTCATGATTTTCGGTGCATAAGGAGACAGTTCTTTACGCGGTTCGGAAATTGTGCTCATCATATGATTCAGGATGTGCAAACGACCTACACGCGCTTGTTCCAGGGCCAGCTCTAAAATCTCACGGTTGATACCGGAAATTTTGATGTCCATTTGGATAGCTGTTACACCAGCCTCAGTACCCGCTACTTTGAAATCCATGTCACCCAAATGATCTTCCATACCTTGAATATCAGTCAGGATCGAGAAAGATTTCTCATCTTTGCTCATGATCAAGCCCATCGCAATACCTGCTACCGGTGCTTTGATCGGAACACCTGCATCCATCAAAGCAAGTACGCTCGCGCAAATCGACGCTTGCGACGTGGAACCGTTGGACTCAATTACTTCGGATACGAGACGAATCGTGTATGGGAACTCTGTCTCAGATGGAATGATCGGCTCGATCGCACGCTCACCCAACGCACCATGTCCGATTTCACGACGCCCTGGAGGACGCAACGGACGTGCTTCACCCACGCTATACGGCGGGAAGTTGTAGTGGTGCATGAAACGTTTCGATTCTTCCAGACCAAGTCCATCGAGAATTTGAACATCTCCCAGCGCACCCAATGTGCAAACGCTTAGTGCTTGTGTTTGACCACGGGTAAACATAGCGGAGCCATGTGTACGGGAAAGAATGTTTGTCTCACTGGACAGCGGACGGATTTCGTTCAGAGCTCGTCCATCAGGGCGAACTTTCTCGTCAGTAATCAGACGGCGAACCTCATCCTTGACAATATTGCCAAGTACTTCGCTAATCATCTTTTCCTGCTCTGGATATGCCTCAGGGTCCTTGGCTGCAAAATGCTCTTTGGTTTCTGCCTTGATATCGTCAATAGCATCGTAGCGCGCTTGTTTTTCTTCGATGCGAACAGCTTCTTTCAGGCGAGCTTCCGCATATGCACGCACAGCTTGATCGATTTCAGGATCAACCTCATGCAAGATGACTTCCATCTTTTGCTTGCCGATTTCAGACACGATCTTGTTCTGGAATTCTACCAGTTGCTTAATCACGTCATGGCCAGCCATGATCGCTTCGAGCATTACTGCTTCCGGTACTTGGTTCGCAGCTGCTTCCACCATGTTAATCGCTTTGTGCGTACCTGCGACAGTCAGGTGAATATCGCTTTTCTCCGCTTGAGCGACAGTAGGGTTAATGACGAACTGGCCGTCAATTCGTCCTACGATTACTCCTGCAATCGGACCTTCAAAAGGAATCTCCGAAACGCATAGCGCTGCGGAAGTACCGATCATCGCAGCGATTTCAGGTGAGCAGTCTTGATCCACAGACAGAACAGTATTTACGATTTGTACATCGTTACGGAATCCTTCTGCAAAAAGAGGGCGGACAGGACGGTCAATCAAGCGGCTAGCCAAAATAGCCTTTTCGCTCGGACGTCCTTCTCTTTTAATAAAGCCGCCAGGAATTTTCCCAACCGCATAGAGACGCTCCTCATAGTTGACAGTCAGCGGAAAGAAGTCAAGTGGTTTTGGCTCCTTCGAGACTGTAACTGCAGACAGGATTGCTGTATCGCCGTAACGAACCAAGACCGAACCATGCGCCTGTTTAGCCATTTTGCCAAATTCCAGGGTCAGTTTTCGGCCTGCCAGTTCGAAGTCATATGTACGGTATTGTTGCTCCATGATGCTAGCAGTCCTCCTTTACAACAATGTGCATTTCACACTTTGTTTTCTACCTGTATGTATTATTTCCTGCCATGATAAAAATTAAATGGGTACCTTTGGCAGTCGTTCTAGATAATAAAAAAAGCTTCTTTTGTGAAGCTAATGCAAGCAAGCAAATTGTTTCCAGCTTTTTATTCGTTTCGGATGGGTTTAGCGTATTGCTACGCTAAACCCTCCTACACGATAGAAAAAGCGGGAAGAACCCGCTTTTTACAAAACGCTGATTAGCGGCGCAGACCCAGGCGGTCTACAACCGAACGATAGCGTTGAACATCTGCTTCACGCAGGTATGTCAACAGGTTACGACGTTGACCAACCATTTTCAAGAGACCACGACGGCTGTGGTGATCTTTCTTGTGCGTACGCAAGTGTCCGTTCAGATTGTTAATGTTTTCGGTCAAGATAGCGATTTGCACTTCCGGTGAACCGGTGTCGTTCTCATGAGTACGGAACTCTTGAATCAGTTGAGTTTTACGTTCTTGAGTCAATGCCATCATGACTCACCTCCTCATTTTTTATACCGTTCGCCGAGTCTGCCGTCGGTGAGAATCGGACAGCCAAGCTACGGTTATCTGTACAACGTTTTGAATTATAGCATACCATTTTGTGAAAAGCAAAGAGAATCCTTTACGAGATTCCCTCTGCGAATTTTTGCTTCGCCGTTTGTACATCTCGTCCAATTTGCGCGATGAGTGCATCGACTCCAGCAAATTTCTGTTCTTCCCGAATGTAGAACAGGAACTCTACTTCTACTTCTTTGTCATAAATTTCACCAGAGAACTCAAAAATGTGCACTTCTAGTGACTTTTCTTTTTTCTCCAGTTCAAATGTAGGCTTGATCCCTACGTTCATGACACCATAGTAGCTTTGTTCATCCACGGTAAAGCAAACACCGTAGACACCATTCTTTCCGATCAAATACGGCTGATTCACTTGGACGTTCGCTGTAGGAAAACCAATGGTTCGACCGCGTTTGTCGCCATGCACGACTGTTCCGCGCACTTTGTAGGGGCGGCCTAACAAATGGCGAACCTGCTCAACATCTCCATGATGAAGATATTCACGGATGATTGTACTGCTCACTTTTTCACCCAAGCGATTTACCGGACCCACGATGTCGAGCCCATAGCGACCTTTGCTCATTTCTTGCAAGGTATGGGCAGTACCCATCCCGCGATAACCAAAGGTGTAGTCGAAGCCAACGACAATATGGCGGCATTCCAATGGGAGAAGGCATTCCGAGATGAAATCTTCTGGATAAATAGCCGCAAAGCTAATATCGAACTTCATCACATATGTAGTGTCTACGCCCATCTTTTCGAATTGCTCGAGCTTGTCTGCAAGTGGTGTCAAATAGCGAGTATAACCGCTTTGCCCCAATACTTCTCGAGGATGCGGATCAAAGGTCACTACCGTACTTTGCCATCCGTTTGCTTTCGCTGTATCAATCGCCTTTTGGATTACTCGGCGATGCCCAATATGTACACCATCAAAGTACCCCAGTGCAATCGCACAAGGATTCGCTTGCAGGTCAGACGGAAACGGGTATGTCAGGTAGATCGTTTTCACGGATTACACCTCGGCTGGAAAGACTTTTTCTGGTTTGGCGAAAAGTCCTTTGTCTCCACGGCATACACGATGGATGCCAAGTAATTCTTCCCCCGCAAACAAGCAAATCAAACTTCCTTCCTCCGCAGTGACGCCCGGAAGCGCAGTCGCAAGTCCATTACGAACTGCTTTGATCCGTTCTGGCTTGACCTGAAACGATGGTAAGAACGAGATTGCCTGAGGGATGGAGACCAAGTGGCGGGAAATGTCCTCCCCGTTTGCTGCCTGTTCCTCAATTTGCTCGAGGGGAATTGCCTCTTGCTCCTGGAACGGGCCACTTTTTATTCGCCGCAACAGCTTCATATGGGCAGGATAACCCAGAGCGCGTCCGAGGTCAACACATAAGGTACGCATGTATGTGCCTTTGGAGCACGTGCACGTAAATGCAACATCGACAGTGTCCCCATCCACGCTAATCTTATGAAGTGTCAGCTCATACAACGTTACTTTCCGTGCCTGCCGCTCGATCACGGTGCCTTCACGAGCCAGGTCGTACAGCCGCTTGCCGTTTACCTTTACCGCAGAGAACATCGGAGGTACCTGCTCCATTTCACCCAAAAAGGATTCGAACAGCGCTTGAATACGCTCCATTGTAATCGATGCTGCATCTACTCTGGCTTGCTCCACCACTTCTCCGGAAGCATCTTCCGTCGTGGTAGTTGAGCCGAGGCGCATGACTACTTCATAGCGCTTAGGCAACTCTTGCAAATATTCAACTAGCCTCGTTGCGTGTCCCACACAAATGGGGAGTACACCAGTCACATCTGGATCCAGTGTACCCGTATGCCCCACTTTTTTCGTTCCATACAATCGACGAATACGTGCTACACAATCATGGGAAGTCATACCAGCTGGCTTATCGATAACCAGCACGCCGTTCACGTTACTCATCGAATTTCACTCCTACTGCATCGTCCAGCACAGTCCATACTTTTTGCTGTACTTCTGAAAGTGGTCCTTTAATCGTGCATCCCGCTGCTTTTGCGTGTCCACCGCCACCGAGCTGCTTAGCAATGACAGCTACGTCAACCCGATCGCGAGCGCGCATGCTCACCTTGACCACTCCCAGTTCCGCTTCCACAAAAGAAACGCCGACCTCGACTCTTTCAATGTTGCGGCAGTAATTCACCAATCCACCAGCATCTTCTCGCTCAGCACCGACTTCGGCAAAATCTGCGGCTGAAACAGTGATGGAGGCAACCTGATTTTGATGGGACAGTTGCAAGGTTTGGAGAGCACGTCGCAAAACTTTCACATGGGCAAAAGTGATTTCCTCCAAGCAGCGCTCTGCTACGTCTCCTGGCTTCACGCCGTATCCGAGTAATCGAGCAGCGATTTCCATAACGCGCGGCGATGTATTGGAATAGCGGAAACCGCCTGTATCCGTCAGAAGACCGGTATAGATGCACAGCGCAAGCTCTTCATTGAAAGAAACCCCTGCTGCTTCTGCAACATCAAACAAAATCTCTGCTGTTGCGGCTGCATCCGGACGAACCACATTTACCGTTCCAAAATGATCGTTGGTTGGATGGTGATCGATATTCAGCAAAGCAGCGCCAGACGCAAATAAAGACCGTACATCGCCCATCCGCGACTCATCCGCGCAGTCTACAGCGATTACGGCCCCGAACGTCTCGTTCAGTGGTTGTTTGCGCAGGTTATAAAGACGGTCAAACCGCGGCAAGAAGTTAAACTTGATCGGTGTTTCCCCTTCATTTACAACCACATACTCTTTTCCCAACTGCTCTAGCATGAGCACGACACCCAAAGCAGATCCTGTAGCATCTCCATCAGGACTTACATGAGAGAGAACCAGGAAGCGGTCGTGCTCCTGCATAAACCGCGCCGCTTCCTGTACTGCCATTTGATTAGGATTCATCCTGTTTCTCTCCCTCTGTGGAGATTTCCCGCAGGATTGATTCAATTTTGCTGCCGTAGTCAATGGACTCGTCCAGCTTGAATACAAAATCAGGAATGTGACGCAGCTTAACGCGTTTCCCGATCTCCGTACGCAAATAACCTTTTGCTTTTGTCAAACCTGCAAGAGAAGCTTTACGCTCTTCCTCACTGCCAAAAATGCTGACAAAAACTTTTGCCAATTGCAAGTCACTGCTTACCTCTACATCTGTTACCGTTACGAAACCGACACGAGGATCTTTGAGTCCACGCTGCAATACAAGGCTCAATTCTTTTTTGATTTCTTCGCCTACGCGGCTGATTCGTGTTTTATTCATCGATTTTCACCTCCGCTGACTGCTCGTTACTCGTAGTATTCCGTATCCACGCGAATCAACTCTACCTCTGGATGGTTTTCCACGAATCGAATGACAGCCTGCATTTCTTGTTGTAAAAAAGAGATCTCATTAGCAACGGCAGCGATACCCAACACGGTACGCTGCCATTGCTCGAGATAAGCCACCTCTGCCGCGGAGACATGAAATCGGCTCCGCAGCTTGCCGATCAGACTTTTGACGATGGCCCGTTTTTCTTTCAGGTTTTGGCTAGCGGGCAGAAACAGTTCAATCTGCACACCTGCAATCATTATTGTTTCACTTCAACCATGACGAATGCTTCGATTACGTCGCCGATTTTGAGGTCATTGAAGCGTTCCAAAGTCAGACCGCACTCATAGCCAGCTGCAACGTCTTTCGCATCATCTTTGAAGCGCTTGAGAGTATCGAGCTTACCTTCATAAATTACAATGCCTTCACGGATCAAACGCGCACCAGCATCGCGGCTCAATTTACCTTCAGTCACATAGCAACCTGCAATGTTTCCGACTTTGGATACTTTGAACACTTCACGAATCTCAGCTTGACCGATAATATTTTCTTTGAAGACTGGATCAAGCATACCTTTGAGAGCAGACTCGATCTCTTCGATTACAGTGTAGATAACACGGTGCAGGCGAATGTCGATTTTCTCTTGTTCAGCCATGCTGCGTGCATTCGGTTCAGGACGTACGTTGAAACCAATGACGATAGCATTCGAAGCATTTGCCAAAGTAACATCGGATTCTGTAATCGCACCAACACCTGTGTGAATGATCTTCACACGAGTTCCGTTGACATCGATTTTCTCCAAAGAACCACGCAGCGCTTCCACAGAACCGTGTACGTCTGCTTTTACAATCAGGTTCAGTTCTTTGATGTCGCCTTCTTGGATGTGTTGGAACAGATCATCCAAAGAAACGCGGGAGCTCTCACGACGCTCGGATTCACGTTGCTTGGAAGCACGTGCTTCCCCGATCGCGCGGGCTTTCTTCTCGTCTTCAAAGACACGGAACTGGTCGCCTGCTTGTGGAACATCATTCAGACCCGTGATTTCTACTGGCGTAGATGGACCAGCTTCTTTCAGACGGCGTCCTTTGTCATTCACCATCGCACGTACACGTCCAAAAGCGGAACCGACAACGATAGGATCACCTACACGGAGAGTACCTTGTTGAACCAGGATGGTTGCAACTGGACCACGTCCCTTGTCTAGCTCAGCTTCGACAACGGTACCGCGGGCAAGTTTGTCTGGGTTGGCTTTCAGTTCTTGTACTTCGGATACGAGCAAGATGTACTCGAGCAGTTCTTCGATACCTGTACGCTGTTTAGCGGACAATGGGGAGAAGATCGTATCGCCGCCCCACTCTTCGGCAACCAGCTCATACTCGGTCAACTCTTGCTTGATACGGTCAATATTTGCTTCCGGTTTGTCAACCTTGTTGACCGCAACGATGATTGGCACATTTGCCGCTTTCGCGTGGCTGATCGCCTCAATGGTTTGCGGCATGACACCGTCATCTGCTGCAACAACCAGAATAGTGATATCTGTGATTTGCGCACCGCGTGCACGCATCGTTGTGAACGCCGCGTGACCTGGTGTATCGAGGAAAGTAATTTTCTTTCCTTTGATCTCAACTTGGTACGCACCGATATGCTGTGTAATTCCCCCTGCTTCTCCCGCTACTACGTTTGTAGAGCGAATCGCGTCCAGCAAAGTTGTTTTCCCGTGGTCGACGTGACCCATGATGGTAACAACTGGCGGGCGCTCCAGCAGGCTTTCTGGTGCATCTACTTCTTCCAGCGTTTCGAAGTTAGTCTCATCGATGATGATTTTTTCTTCGACTTCAATACCGTAATCCGTGCAAATGAGTTCAATGGCATCGCGATCGAGGTATTGGTTAATCGTTGCCATGATCCCCAAGTTAAACAACTTTTTGATTACTTCTGCAGGTTCTTTGCGGAGCTTAACAGCCAATTCGTTTACAGTCAAAGACTCTGTAAATGTGATCTTTGTTGGTGGGTCAAAAACAGGACGCGGTGCCTTTTGACCACCACGCGAATTATTGCCACGGCGGTTGTTGTTGCGGTTATTACCACCACCACGGAACGGCTGACTTTTTTTATTATCTTCAAAAGTCTTTTGTGTTTGTGGTCCCTTTTTGATTTTCTCACGTTTTTCCGTACCCACGTTTGAAGGAAGTTTCACTTTGTCTTCAAACTCTTCACCAGTACGTCCCTCTGTTTGATTAGCAGCAGGTTGAGTGGTAGACGCAGCTTTCTGAGCTGGACGCTGTTGGTTTTGCGGTCGTTGCTGATTGTTCTGTGGTCTTTGTTGGCCTTGACCTTGTGGTCGTTGCTGGTTACCTTGTGGCTTGCGGTCATTCGACTTTGCGGGTTGACTTCTCATATTGTTTGGTTTTCTCTCCTGATTCTTCCCCTGATTTTTTCCATGCTGAGGACTATTTTGATCGGAATTGCTACCTCCACTGTTGATAGCTGGACGATTAGTGTTTGAGGTGCTTCCTCCACGATCGTTATTTGGTCTGTCATTTCTAACAGTTTGAGCTTGCCCCGCTTGCTGCTGGGGTTTGATCTGTTGTCCTCTGGAGTCGTTGGGGCGTCGTTGATCGTCCGTTTGTTTGGGTCTTGCATCACTAGGTGTATTCCGCGTTTCCGGTTTGGCACCAGATCGCAATTTGGCCATGTGATCCTCGATCCTTTTGATCGTCCCTTCTTCCATGATACTCATATGATTTGCTACTTCTATATTCAATCGTTTTAGCAAATTGAGGATTTCCTTGCTGCTCATGTTGTGCTGTTTGGCATACTCATACACACGTGTCTTCAAATATACTTCACCCTTTCTAAGTTAGGTGAGCAGACGCTGAATGCTTTCGGCCAATTTCCCATCGGTTACCGCCACGGTAACGCGCCCATCTTTTCCGATTGCGTGTCCCAATGAATGTCGGTCGCCAGTGGTTACACATGAGACACCGTAATAGGAACATTTATCCTTTACTTTCTTGGCGGTATTGTCTGATGCATCTGATGCGAGCAATACCAGGCGGGCCTGCCCATTACGAATAGCGGTAATGACCAGTTCCTCTCCGGTAATGATCTTTCTCGCACGCATCGCCAATCCGAGTAGTTGTGCTGCTTTTGGGATCATTTTCCCATCATCTCCAGCCATTTCTCACGGAAAGCATCATACTTTTCTTGGGAGATGGACATATTGAGGGCACGTTCCAGCACTTTTTTCCATTTTCCCGATGCGAACGCATCCGGCTTCAGACAGCTTTCCTGCCGACACACATAGGTACCGCGTCCCGCCGCCCTTCCAGTAAGATCAATGACGATCTCTTCTTCTGGCGTCCGGACGACGCGGACTAATTCCTTTTTCGGAAACATTCCTTGGCAAACAATGCACTTACGCAACGGGATCTTTTTTTGCTTCATGATTATTCGTTGTCCGTCCCTTCATCGCTCTCTACTTCTTTCGGATAAGCGATGCCTTCTTGGTCGGCTTGGGACTCGCTCTTGATATCGATTTTCCAGCCAGTCAGCTTGGCTGCCAGACGTGCGTTTTGACCACGCTTACCAATCGCCAGAGACAATTGATAATCGGGAACGATTACACGTGTAACCTTCTCCGTGACGTTGACCTCAACATGCAGAACCTTCGCAGGGCTGAGTGCGTTGGCTACGTACTCGGCAGGATCTTCAGACCAACGGACAATGTCGATCTTCTCGCCTTTCAGCTCTGTAACGATCGTTTGGACACGCATGCCCTTTGGACCCACACATGCTCCAACTGGATCTACATCGGCGTTGATCGAATGAACAGCGATCTTCGAACGATCACCTGCTTCACGCGCTACAGACTTGATTTCAACCACACCGTCATATATTTCTGGCACTTCTAATTCGAAGAGGCGCTTCAAGAGCCCCGGGTGAGTACGGGAAACGACGATTTGCGGTCCTTTAGTGGTTTTCTCTACTTTGATGATGTATGCCTTCACACGATCTTGTGATTTAAAATCTTCGGATGGCATTTTTTCAGTGATCGGCATAACAGCTTCCGCCTTACCCAGATCAATGTAATAATTGCGAGCGTCCATACGTTGAACGACGCCAGTTACGATATCGTCTTCACGCTCAATAAACTCGCTGTAGATCAAACCGCGCTCCGCTTCGCGAATGCGCTGCGTAACCACTTGCTTCGCTGTCTGAGCGGCAATACGACCGAAATCACGAGGCGTTACCTCGATTTCTACGATGTCCTCCAGACGGAAGTTAGGATCGATTTCTTGTGCTGCTTCTTGAGAGATCTCGAGGCGCGGATCCAAAACCTCTTCGACTACGCTCTTCCGCGCAAACACACGCACCATACCTGAATGACGATTTACATCCACCCGCACATTTTGGGCCGAGTTGAAGTTACGTTTGTATCCAGAGATAAGAGCCGCTTCGATAGCCTCGATCAGTACGTCTTTGGTGATGCCTTTCTCTCTCTCAATGGCTTCTAAAGCCTCGATAAAATCGCCGTTCATGACTTTCGTTGCCTCCTCCTTTACTTACCACGGGCTAACACTGGCCGCGACAACTAAAAAATAATTGCCATTCTAGCCGTGTCAATTTGCTCTTGGGAAATTACATACGTTTTCTTTGCTTCTTTTACTGTCAGCTTGCCATCCTCATAGGATATCAGTTCGCCTTCGAACGTGGTTGCACCTTCTATTGGCTCTTTTGTTGTGATATGCACATTTCTGCCGACAGCTTTCGTGAAATCCTTATCCTTGCGCAATGGGCGCTCAGCACCCGGCGAAGATACTTCTAAAAAGTATGCCGTAGGGATGGGATCTACTTCGTCTAGTTTTTCGCTCAGCTTCTCGCTGACAAGGCGGCAGTCATCAATGTCGATGTTGCCAGTTTCATTGTCGATAAACACGCGCAGAAACCAGTTGCTGCCTTCCTTTTTGTACTCGATGTCAACCAGCTCCAGGCCCACTTCTTCAACAATGGGCGTGACGAGTTCAGTGACGATGCTCGTTACCTTGCTCAAGCAAGTACCTCCTTCTCATTTGAACCATGAGGTGTAGCCAGAAAGAAAGAGTGGGTTTCCCCACTCTCGATCAGCCATGCGTATAAAACCAGTATTTCCAAAAAAATTATAGCATAACAGCCCTCCGCTGACAACCTTTGGATGACTGTGAGCCTTGACCGCACGCCTTAGAACAAGGATAGCTGGTTGGATTCTGGCAATCCTTTCAAAGCACCTTGCTCATCCAAGAACTCCAAAATGGTCTTGGATATACGGGATCGGGATAGGAGGTCCTCCTTGGACAAAAACTCCCCTTGCTCTCTCGCTTGCACGATACTGATCGCTGCATTCGTCCCTAAACCAGGCAGGGCGTTGAATGGAGCGATGAGAGAATCCCCTTCGATCAAGAAGCGAGTAGCGTCCGATTTGTACAAATCAACGTTGGCAAAACGGAAGCCGCGTTCTACCATCTCCAGCGCCATCTCCAAGACAGTCAGCAATGCTTTTTCTTTTGGCTGTGCATCGTGTCCCTTGCCCTCGATCTCTTCAATCTTTTGCTTGATCGCCGCTGAGCCTTTAACCATCAGCGGAATATCAAAGTCATCTGCGCGAACAGTGAAATACGTCGCGTAAAACTCCAATGGGCGATGAACCTTGAAGTATGCGATCCGTACAGCCATCATGACGTAGGCAGTCGCATGCGCTTTCGGGAACATGTACTTGATTCGCTGGCACGACTGAATATACCATTCTGGCACGTTGTTATTGCGCATTTCTTCCTGATCATCCTCAGGAACCCCTTTACCCTTACGCACGGACTCCATGATCTTAAAGGCACGAGAAGGCTCTAGCCCTTTATAGATCAAGTACACCATGATATCGTCACGACAACCAATTACATCTGGCAGCTTGCAGGTACCGTTGCGGATCAAGTCCTGAGCGTTGTTCAACCAAACGTCCGTACCGTGAGAGAGTCCAGAAATCTGAACAAGCTCGGCAAACGTAGTCGGTTTGGTGTCTTCTAACATCTGACGTACGAATTTGGTTCCGAACTCAGGAATGCCCAATGTCCCCATGTTCGTACCGATTTGCTCAGGTGTAACCCCCAAGGCTTCCGTCGAACTGAAGATGGACATCGTCTTTTTATCATCCAGTGGAATCGTCTTCGGGTCCATTCCCGTCAAGTCTTGCAGCATACGAATGACGGTCGGATCGTCGTGTCCCAGAATATCGAGTTTTAGCAAGTTGTCATGAATGGAGTGGAAGTCGAAATGGGTTGTGCGCCATTCTGACTCATTATCATCAGCCGGGAACTGAATCGGACAAAAGTCTTCAATCTCCATGTAGTCAGGTACTACGATAATTCCGCCCGGATGCTGCCCTGTCGTCCTTTTTACACCTGTGCAGCCGTTCACGATCCGGGATATCTCCGCATTTCGCAACGTCATGCCTCGTTCGTCGGCATACTTGCGCACGTAGCCATACGCTGTTTTTTCCGCAACCGTACCAATCGTTCCTGCACGGTATACGTAGTCCGCTCCAAACAGCTCCTGTGTGTACTTATGCGCACGCGGCTGATAATCACCAGAGAAGTTCAAGTCAATATCAGGTACCTTGTCTCCTTTAAAGCCGAGGAACGTTTCGAACGGGATGTCTTGCCCATCCTTGGCATACATGGTTCCGCATTGCGGGCATGCTTTATCCTCCAGGTCAAATCCAGAGGCGATTGAACCATCTGTAATGAACTCGCTATGTTTGCAATTTGGGCAACGATAATGAGGCGGCAGTGGATTAACCTCTGTAATCTCCGACATGGTCGCTACAAAGGAAGAGCCTACAGACCCACGAGAACCTACCAGATAACCGTCTTTCAACGACTTTGTTACCAAACGCTGTGAAATCAAATAAATCACACCGAAACCGTGCTTGATGATACTGTTCAATTCTTTTTCCAAGCGATGCTCGACCAGCTCAGGCAACGGATCGCCATATAAGGACTTCGCCTTATCGTAGCACATTTGACGCAGCTCATCGTCCGCCCCTTCAATGATCGGCGTGTACAGCTTGTCTGGAATCGGACTAATATCCTCAATCATATCCGCGATAGCATTTGTGTTCGTCACGACAATTTCTTTTGCGGTCTCTTCTCCCAAAAAGGAGAACGCCTCCAGCATCTCATCCGTTGTATGAAAGTAAAGCGGCGGCTGGTTGCCTGCGGTTGGATCACCTTTTGACAATAAGAAAACATCGCGGAAGATCTCATCCTGGGGATTCAGAAAGTGCACATCCCCTGTAGCTACGACCAGCTTGCCGAGCTCTTTTCCCATTTCGACGATCTTTTCATGATAGCCTTTCATCGTCTCCAGCGAAGGAATTTCTTCATTACGCAACAGGGGTGAGTAATGAGCAACCGGCTGTAATTCCAAAAAGTCGTAAAAAGCAGCAACTTCCTTCAATTCTTCAGGTGACTTACCGCGGAGAATCGATTGCATGAGTTCTCCGTCTTTGCACGCCGTACCAATTAGCAAGCCTTCGCGGTATTTGGTCAGCTGGCTTCGCTGAATTCGTGGCCAACGGAAGAATGTTTCCACATGGGAACGACTTACAAGCTTGTACAGGTTTTTGAGGCCTTCTTTATTTTGCACCAGAATCGTCGCATGGAATGGTCGTCCACTCTTGTAATCCGCCTCTTCGTTGCTTTTTTCATTCAACTCCGCCAGCGATTTGATTTCCGCTTCTTTAATGTCCTTTAGCATTTGCTGGAACACGTGAGCCAATGCCACGGTATCGTCCAACGCACGGTGAGCATTGATGAGCTCGACGTTGAACTTTTTCGCTAATGATCCCAAACGATAATTGCGCATTCCTTTGTACATCAAGCGCGCCAACGGCAGTGTATCTAAAAATGGATTGCTCCATGGCTCCATGCCAATCCTTTTAGCGCATGCATTAATAAACGCTTTGTCAAACTCTGCGTTGTGCGCGACCAGGATGGCGTCACCTGTAAAATCCTTGAACTTGCGGAGCACCACATCGAGTGTGTCTTGCCCACGGAGCATTTCGTTGGTAATCCCCGTGATCTCAGTTGTCTTTGGCCCAATTTCCAATTGCGGGTCGATCAGCTCCGTCCATTGGTCGACAATTTCCGAGCCCTTCATTTTGACAGCAGCGATCTCGATGATTGTATGCTCTGACGCGTTTAACCCCGTCGTTTCCGTATCAAACACAACATATTCCGTATTTTCATCAATGGAAAGATTATTGTCTGCTTGCAGGTTGTAAACGATATCGATACCATCCTCGACTACGTACGCTTCCATACCGAGAATGCATTTGATATTGTTCTTTTTGGCGATGGAATACGCCTCTGGAAAAGCCTGCACGACACCATGGTCAGTGACAGCAATTGCTTTATGCCCCCACTTTGCTGCCGTCGAGACCAGTGATTTTACAGATGCAACAGCATCCAGCGCACTCATCGGCGTATGGCAATGGAGCTCGACCCGTTTTTCATCCGCTTGATCTTTGCGAATGACCTGCTCAATCTGGTTCAAATCATTGGCATTCATAACTAGATCGCGTACAAATGTGTCATGCTGTACACTTCCCCGCACTTTCACCCACATGCCGTCTTTCAGCAATTCAAGCATTTTCACGTCTTCTTTATCGCGGGAGAACATCTTCACCGTGAGAGAATCCGTATAGTCTGAAACGTTGAACGTGAGCAAATGACGTCCACTGCGAAGCTCTTTTACTTCCACGTTAAATACGGTTCCTTGGATGACGATACGCCGTTCCTCATCTTGAATTTCGCAAATCGGGATCGGTGCATCTTTGATTTCATACCCCATCATGAGCGTAGTGACAGCCTCAGCTTTATCAGACGATTTGTTCTCTTGTTGAACAGAAGTCATCACAACTTCGACGAGCGCGCGCTCTTCCTCTTTCCGTTGCTCCTCAAAGGCCTTATACGCGTCATCGCTTTCTTCCCCATGGAAAGTAAAGCGCATCGAACAATCGGTAGCTTTCTGGAAAGCAGCCAAAAGCTCATTATCCGCTCGTTTTCGCTTGGCAACCTCAACGGACATCTCCGTTGGCAAGTACACCTTGACTTCCTGTTGGTCGACTTGCTTACGGGCTTGACGCATCGTAACTGCCAAGGAGTTCAGAGTTGGCTCCAGACCCGCCAGCAAGACATCCCAATACTCTTCGACTACGTGATCGAGAGACGGCTTTTGCAGATAGCGAAATCGGGTATCTACTTTGGCTAGATGTGAAAATGTATGCGTCAATCGCTTGGTAAAAGCTGCATAAACATCCGCAGGTATCATTCTCGGGAGGGCAAAGTGAAAAACCCATTCTTTGTTTTGCTTATACAGCTCTAGCTTTTCAATCTGAGCATCAAGAAAAAATCGCTCCACCCATTCGTCAGGAACTTCCATTTGCTTGACCAATAGGGAGAAGCGATGTTTTTGCTCTTGTAAACGGTCCACGGTTTTCCCACCTTCCCTATAAGTGAGCGTTCAAACAAGAAAAAGAGGCACTCCCCGTTAATCCAGGGGAGTACCCCGTAAAAATTCGACAAAATCCTTCTTATTCCTGCATGCAACTAGTTACCGAACAAGGCAGCTCCGGTATGGTCAACACGAGATAAGAGGCCTTTCACTTCATCAACCAATTGATCCAGCTTCACATCATGTGTTTCACCATTTTTGCGAATACGCACTTCAACTGTTCCTTCTTGTGCTGCTTTATCGGAGACGGTAATACGCAGAGGCAATCCAATCAAATCAGCGTCTTTAAACTTTACACCAGCACGCTCAGGACGATCGTCAAACAAAACTTCTACGCCAGCCTTGCGCAATGCTTCTGTAATTTGTTCACTGACTTGACGTTGCTCTTCTACTTTAACATTGACCGGAATCACATGCACATGGAAAGGTGCAACAGATACTGGCCAGATGATACCATTTTCATCATTGTTCTGCTCGATCACTGCCGCAATTGTGCGAGATACACCGATTCCGTAGCAGCCCATGATCATCGGTTGACTGCGACCGTTCTCATCCAAGTACGTAGCACCCATCGCTGTGGAGTATTTCGTACCCAGCTTGAATACGTGACCGACTTCTACACCACGTGCAAACTTGATAACACCACCTGACCGAGGGCATTCGTCGCCTTCTGTAATGTTGCGCAAGTCAGCGTATTGGGAAACCGTAAAATCACGGCCAGCAACTACGTGTGTCAGATGATAGTCAGTTTCATTGGCACCGACGACACCATCATAAACATCTTGAACAAAATTGTCCGCGATGATTTCCACTTTTTCAGGATCAATGCCAACTGGGCCAACAAAACCTGCAGGTGCCCCTGTTACCGAAACGATATCCGCTTCAGAAGCCAGTCCTACGATTGTAGCATCATACAAGTTTTTCAGCTTCACTTCATTGATCTCATGATCACCGCGCACCAGCACCATAACCAGCTTGTCGTCTACGCGATAAATGAGACTCTTGATGATTTGCTTTGCTTCGATTTGCAGGGCTTGTACCAATTGGTCGATCGTTTTCATGCCAGGCGTATGCAATTTTTCTCGAGCTGGCGCTTCTGTTGCCGGCTTCGCAGATGGCTTGTACACGACTTCTGCCTTTTCCAAGTTGGCCGCATAATCGCCTTCTTCAGAATAAGCAATCGTGTCTTCCCCAATGTCGCACAACGCCATGAATTCGTATGTGCCTTTTCCGCCGATTGCACCTGCATCCGCTTCTACCGCACGGAAGTTCAAGCCTACACGGGTAAAGATGTTCGTGTACGCATCGTACATCGCCTGGAAGTTGCGATCCAGACCTTCCTGTGACGTATCAAAAGAATAAGCATCCTTCATAATAAACTCGCGGCAACGAATCAAACCGAAGCGCGGACGAACTTCATCACGGAACTTGGTTTGAATTTGATAAAGGTTGATCGGGAGTTTTTTGTAAGAGTTAATCTCATCACGCACGAGACTCGTAATGACTTCTTCGTGGGTTGGACCCAAGGCAAAAGGACGATCATGACGATCACGCAGGCGAACGAGCTCGGGACCGTATACATCCCAGCGACCCGTTTGATGCCACAGCTCAGCTGGTTGCATCGCTGGCATCAACAGCTCTTGTCCCCCAGCATTGTTCATTTCTTCACGCACAATCGCTTGGATTTTGTGTAGGGAACGGAGCGCCAGGGGCAGGTACGTATAAATACCGGAAGCCAGTTGGCGGGCCATACCAGCGCGGAGCAGCAGCTTGTGGCTGGCAATCTCCGCGTCGGATGGCACTTCCCGCAGGGTAGGAATCAACATTTGACTTTGCTTCAACACGTGCGTGTCCTCCTTATGCCTTATCAGCAATCACATGCATTACCCTACAGTTGTAGGTTTTTGCTCGTTTACTATTTCGTTAATTTCTTTCATCAGCTCTTCAAACAACTCGGTTTCTTTTACTTTCCGAACAATTTCACCATTACGGAAAATCAAGCCCTCGCCATTTCCGCCCGCAACGCCTACATCTGCTTCACGAGCTTCACCAGGGCCATTTACCGCGCAACCCATTACCGCTACTTTTAACGGTACTTTCAGTGTAGAAATAGCATCCTCGACTTTTGTTGCCAATCCGATCAAATCAATTGCGCATCGACCGCAAGATGGGCATGCAATGACCACTGGATCGTTGTTCACGATATCCAAGCTGCGAAGGATTTGTTTCGCTACTTTAATTTCTTCAACAGGATCAGCCGTCAGGGATACGCGGATGGTGTCACCGATTCCCATCGACAATACCGTTCCGATTCCTACTGAAGACTTAATGCTGCCGGAGAACTGTGTACCTGCTTCTGTTACACCAACATGCAGCGGATAGTTGCGTTTCTGTGCCATCAACGAATAGGTTTGAATCATCGTTGGAACATCGGAAGACTTCAAGGAAATGACGATGTTATCGTAATTCAAGTCTTCCAGAATTTGAACGTGGTCTATTGCACTTTCTACGATCGCTTCCGGAGAAGGGTAACCGTATTTTTCCAAAAGCCTTCTTTCTACTGAACCGGAGTTGACCCCGATACGGATCGGAACATTGCGCTCGCGGCACGCTTCCACTACGCGTTGCGTTTTTTCTTTCGATCCGATGTTGCCTGGGTTGATCCGAATTTTATCAATCCCGCTCTCCAGTGCAATCAATGCCAGCTTGTGGTCGAAATGAATGTCGGCAACAAGCGGCAACGGGGAGCGTTCTTTAATTTTTTTGATGGCACGTGCTGCATCTTCATTGATGACGGCCAAGCGAACAATTTGGCAACCGACATCGTGCAGTCTCTGAATCTCGGCCAGAGTTTTTTCTACATCACGTGTGTCTGCTGTCGTCATCGACTGGATGACTACGCTTTTTTGGCCCCCGATTTGCACTCCACCTACAAAAACCGGTTTCGTCTCCTCGCGCTTGAACATTTTGCACCATCCTTTTACGTATGTCTGTTTTTCTTTCTATCGTGTTAGTACGTGTTTAGGAGAACAATCGTTGCAGATCATTCCAAGTCACTACCAAAATCAGCAACATCAAAAAGGCAAAGCCCAAGAAATGAACCATTCCTTCTTTATGCGGGTCAACAGGTCGACCACGCAGCGCCTCTACTCCCAAGAATGCGAGACGTCCGCCATCCAAGGCTGGCAGTGGCAACAGATTGAACAACCCAAGGTTAATGCTCAAAGCCGCGGACCACTTCAACAGAACCGCCATACCTTGTTGGGCAACCTCTCCAGTCATCTTAAAAATGCCAACTGGACCACTCAAGTCCTTTAGCCCGTATTCTCCAATTATAAGCATACCTAAGCTCTTCAAGATCATCACTGTAAACTCGTATGTGGAGGTCGCACCGTATTTCAAAACCTCTCCTGGGGAAAACGTGAGTGCGTAGGTAACCATGATTTTGCCCACGTTGTTTTCATCTTTCTCTACTTTAACTGGCACAGTCATCCGCTGGCCATTGCGCTCGTACTCAAAGGTTAATTGTTGATCCGGCGCTTTGCTAATCTTCTCTACAACATCTTTCCACGAGGATACAGGCTGACCTTGAATCGCGATCACCTTATCACCTGGCAATAATCCAGCTTGAGCTGCAGGTCCTCCCGGAATTACATTCCCCAGATAGCTGCCATTCGGTACGCCGTACAAGAAGCCGATCACGATAAACAAAACAAACGCCAGCAAAAAGTTGGCTGCAGGTCCTGCAAAAATCGCCCAAAAACGTTGTGATACGGTCTTGCCTTTGAATTGTCTGTTCAGAGGGGCAATCTGTACTTCTTGTCCATCCTTGACCAGATGAGCCTGTGGATGAACAGCAAACGTCTTCTGCTCTCCATCCAGTTCAAGCACGATATTTAAATTTTGCTCCAAATCAAATTGTACCACCGTACCGGTGATCGCACGAGCAGAACCAGAACTTGGCCCATCGAGCAAAATATGTGTGACCTTTCCTAACGCATCCCGCTCCACGCTTACTTCCATGTGCGGTTTCAACATATCCATCTCCGGGTCTTCCCCCGCCATGCGAACAAGTCCACCGATGGGTAACAGGCGTAAGGTGTATTCCGTTTCTCCCCGCTTCACGCGAAAAATTTTTGGCCCCATTCCCAGTGCAAATTCACGACATAAGATCCCTGCCCTCTTGGCCAGAAGGAAGTGTCCTAGTTCGTGCACAAAGACAAGTACCCCAAATACAACTACAATCGCGAGAATTGATTCAACGGAATCCAGGTTGGGCAAAGGCAAGTGAACAGCCACCTTTCTGTCAAGTATCTAACACTCATATTCCTTAGATGGAGACGAGCGCGTAAGAACGTGCCCAATCATCAGCTGCAAAAATATCCGCAAGCTTTGGGCTCGCTACACCAGCGTGAGCTTCGCAAGTTTTTCGGACGACCTTTTCGATGTCTAAAAAACTAATGGCTCCCTTCAAGAACCTATCAACTGCGACCTCATTGGCTGCATTCAGTACTGCCGTATGCGTACCACCTGCTATACCGCACTCATACGCTAATTTTAACAGAGGATAACGCTCATAATCCATGGCTGCAAAATGAAGCGTGGCGATCTTGACCAAATCAAGTGGTTCCGTAGGCAGTTTTTTTCTGATGGGATAGCTCATGGCGTACTGAATCGGAACCTTCATATCCGGCGTACCGAGTTGGGCCATGACGGCTCTGTCTTTGTATTCTACCATAGAGTGTATGATACTTTCATAATGCAATACGCATTCGATCTTCTCATAAGGTAAATCAAACAGCCAATGAGCCTCGATCACTTCAAAACCTTTGTTCATCATGGTAGCAGAATCGATGGTAATTTTTGCACCCATGCTCCAATTCGGATGAGCCAATGCCTGCTCTACTGTCACTTGCTGTAGATCCTCGCGAGAGAGGTGACGGAAGGAACCTCCTGAAGCGGTCAAAATAACTCGCGCCACATCTTCCTTGCGCTCGCCTTGCAGACATTGGTAGACAGCTGAATGCTCGCTGTCTACTGGAATAATCGATACGCCTTTTTCTTTCGCTCGTTTCATGACGACAGGGCCAGCGCTCACCAGTGTCTCTTTGTTGGCCAGTCCAATTGTTTTTCCCGCCTCAATCGCAGCGAGTGTAGGTGCGACCCCTACACTGCCGACAACAGCGGTCATAACGAAATTGGCAGCTTCATGACGGGCAACCAGTTCCAATCCTTCCGCACCGTAAACGATTTCTGGTTGAGACTTGCCCGCCAATCTATCTCGCAGTTCAACGGCAGCCTTCTCATTTCCTACAGAAACGAGCTCGGGCTTGAATTTTTCCACCTGGCGTGTCAATAGATCGACGTTTGTTCCAGCAGCCATAGCCACCACCGAAAAATCCTCAGGATGCTGATCTACGACTTCCAGCGTGCTCGTTCCAACTGACCCCGTTGAACCTAAGAGCGCTATTTTTTTCACGGATTTCACCCTCTATATCTCTTTCTATATGCAAAAGGTTTTAGACAATACCTAATAGATGTAGAACCGGAAAGACGAGCAAAAAACTATCAAAGCGATCCAAAACGCCCCCGTGACCCGGAATGAGCTGTCCTGAATCTTTTACATGGAAATGTCTCTTGAAAGCCGACTCAACCAAATCACCCAATTGACCGACGATCCCCGCAACAAGTGCGATGGTCAAAGCCTGATCAATCGCAAAATGTCCAAAGCTTGCATTGATGGAAAGAACAATCAAGACAGAAGCCACGAGACCTCCTAAGGCCCCTTCCACCGTCTTGTTTGGACTTATTTCTGGCCACAACTTACGCTTGCCTATTGCTTTTCCGACAAAATAGGCGCCCGAATCAGTCGACCAGATTCCCATAATGACCATGACCGTAAGCATAAATCCTTCAGGTAGGTTTCGGGTAGCGGCCATATAAGTAAAACCGTAGCCTATGTATAACGCCCCCACCAACGTAAGGGCGACGTGTTCAATGTGAAACTGATTTTTCCGTAAAACGGAGTAAATCAACAAGAGCAGGATGACGGGCAGCATCAGATCCGGCATGCTGATACTGAGCCAATCCGAAAATAATAGAGACGGCCACAAAATGCTTAACATCAATACATATCCGAGCAATCCTGCCAAATAAAATGACTGAATGCCAGCCATTCTCATAAATTCAAAATAGCCAATGACAGCCAGTAAAAACACCAGTAGTGAGTACCAAGCTCCACCAGCATACATCAAAAATAGAAAAGCAGCCCCACCAATCAGGCCTGTTATTATACGTTGCTTCAACTGATTCCACCTCTCGGCTATACCGCCCCGTAGCGACGAGCTCGGCCTTGGTATTCCACGATTGCCTGATAAAAATGTTCACGGGTAAAATCAGGCCATAGCACGTCCGTAAACCATAATTCTGTATACGCTAATTGCCACAGCATAAAGTTACTCAAGCGAATCTCTCCACTTGTGCGAATCAAGAGGTCTGGATCGGGAATTTCGCTTGTATACAGGTAGCTCGATATCAATTCCTCAGTCAGTTGCTCTGGTTGAAGCTCACCTGCTTTTACTTGTGCTGCCATTACTGAAAATGCTTTTGCAAGTTCATCTCGCCCGCCGTAATTCAGGGCAAAATTCAATTGAAGACCGCTATTGTCCTTCGTTTTCTCTTCTGCTTCCAGCAGTGCTTTCAGCGTATGAGAAGGCAGCTCGTTTTTACTGCCCAGCATGCGTATGCGGACACCACGTTCTATTAATTCATCCAATTCTGTCGACAAAAATTCCTGCGGAAGTTTCATGAGAAAATCCACTTCATCGCGTGGCCGCTTCCAGTTTTCGGTAGAGAATGCGTACATGGTCATATAACGAACGCCAATCTCGTCTGCAGCCTTGACGACTTCTTTTACTGCTTTCATTCCTGCACGGTGCCCGGCAACCCGGGGTAAACTGCGCTTGTTGGCCCAACGACCGTTACCATCCATAATAATCGCCACATGTTCCGGAATCTTACCGGAACGATCCAACTCGGCTGGCTCCGATTGCTTTTCTTTGCGGCCCCATTTGCGCGCCAGATGTTCTAACATAAAGTGTTCCCCCGTAATGAGAGATATAGACGTACATCCCCCTCAAACGAGGGGGATTACCATTACCTATACTTCCAAAATGTCTTTCTCTTTGTCCTTAACAATCTTGTCAACTTCGGCGATGAATTTATCCGTCGTTTTTTGTATGGTTTCCTGATGACGACGAGAATCGTCCTCAGAAATGGTAGCAGCTTTTTCAAGCTTTTTGATTTCATCGTTTGCATCACGACGGATGTTACGAATCGCTACCTTTGCTTCTTCTCCACCTTTACCTGCCAACTTCACGAGCTCTTTACGACGCTCTTCTGTCAGTGGAGGAATGACCAGGCGGATAATCACGCCATCGTTGGATGGAGAAATTCCCAAATCCGATTGTTGCAGCGCACGGTCAATTTCTTTGAGCGCCGTTTTATCCCAAGGCTGGATAGTCAGCATACGCGGCTCTGGTACGCTGATGTTTGCCAATTGGCTAATCGGCGTTGGAGTGCCGTAGTAGTCTACTGTAACACGATCCAGCATCGCTGGGTTCGCACGACCTGCACGCAGGCTGGACAGATCTCTTTTCAAAGCATTGATCGCTTTATTCATGCGATCTTCCATGTCATTTAGCACAGTTTGTGGCATAATTATTCCCCTTTCACTAGAGTACCGATTTTGTCGCCCATTACTGCCCGACGAATATTGCCTTCTTCAGAAATGTTAAAGACGATCAACGGAATACTGTTATCCATGCACAAGCTGGACGCTGTTGAATCCATGACACCTAAACCTTTATTCAGCACTTCCAGGAATGTCAACTGGTCGTACTTCTTAGCGTTCGGGTCAAGGCTTGGGTCTGCAGAGTACACACCGTCTACCTTGTTTTTCGCCATCAGGATTACTTCAGCTTCAATCTCAGCTGCACGCAGAGCAGCTGTCGTATCCGTTGAAAAGTAAGGGTTACCAGTACCGGCAGCGAAGATGACCACACGCATTTTTTCCAAATGACGAATGGCACGACGGCGTATGTATGGTTCTGCTACCTGTCTCATCTCAATCGAGGTTTGAACACGAGTCGGGACGTTCACTTTTTCTAACCCATCCTGCAAGGCGAGTGAGTTCATAATTGTGGCCAGCATCCCCATGTAATCGGCTGTTGCCCGATCCATTCCTTTAGAGCTGCCGGAAAGTCCGCGCCAGATGTTACCTCCTCCGACGACTACTGCGACTTGTACACCCAATTCTACGATTTCCTTGATCTGGTTAGCGACGGAGAAAATAACCTTTGGGTCAATACCATACCCTAAGTCCCCCGCCAAAGCTTCCCCACTCAACTTTAACACAACCCGTTTATAGGCAGGAAGTGGCATGTGAAACGGCCTCCATTCATGAATCATTCTCTGTGCCCAGTCTTCATTCCTTCTAATTGGGAACAGGTACACACTGCTATTTACATGCAGAGAGTTTCACACAAAGTGAAACTCTCGCTTTGAAAATAGGGAACACGAAGGTGTTCCCTATAACCTTTATTATTGCTTATTAACTTGAGCCATTACTTCAGCTGCGAAGTCTTCTTGTTTCTTCTCGATACCTTCGCCTACTTGGAAGCGAGCGAAACCTTTCAAGGTAGCACCTGCTTCTTTCAGCAGAACAGCTACTTTCTTGTCAGTATCTTTTACGAATGGTTGCTCAACCAGTACGTATTCTTCGAAGAATTTGGAGAGGCGGCCTTCTACCATTTTCTCAACGATGTTAGCAGGTTTGCCTTCAGCCAGTGCTTGGTTTTTCAGAACTTCACGCTCACGTTCGATCTCATCAGCGGAAACTTCTTCACGGTTAGCAAAACGCGGGTTGGACGCTGCTGCGTGCATGCCCAGGTCTCTTGCGAGTGTTTCGTCTTGTGTGCCTTCCAAAGTTACCAGAACGCCAATGCGGCCACCCATGTGCAGGTAAGCACCGAATACGCCAGCGTCAGATTTCTCAGAGAGTGCAAAACGACGGAAGGAGATGTTTTCTCCGATAGTCGCGATTTTCTCATTGATTACATGAGCCAGAGTCTCGCCAGCACCTTTGAATGGTTGCTCCAGAGCTTCTTCAACTGTTGCAGGACGTTGGGAAACAACGTGCTCAGCAATGTCTTTTACGAGTGTTTGGAACTCAGGGTTTTTCGCTACGAAGTCAGTTTCGCAGTTTACTTCTACAACTGCTGCAACGTTTCCAGCTACTGCCGTTCCAGTCAAACCTTCTGCTGCGATACGACCAGATTTTTTCGCTGCTTTCGCGATACCGCGCTCACGGAGCAAGTCAATTGCTTTTTCCATGTCGCCTGCTGTTTCTTCCAGCGCGCGTTTGCAATCCATCATACCTGCGCCTGTACGCTCGCGCAGTTCTTTAACCGCTTGTGCACTAATTGCCATTGAGTGAAACCTCCTCGAAAAGTTACGATCCTATTATAATCGAAAAGCAAGTCACCTGTTAACCTTGGTGACGCTATTCAGCAAAAAAGGATGGACGGGGGTTCTGACACCCTCAGTCCACCCTTTAACACACATGCTTACGCAGTTGTTGTTGCTTGTTGCTCTGTACCTTGGTTTCCTTCCAGGAGAGCGTCTGCCATTTTAGCAGTGAGCAATTTCACAGCGCGAATTGCGTCATCGTTACCTGGGATCACATAATCGATTTCATCTGGATCGCAGTTAGTATCTACGATCGCTACGATTGGGATACCCAATTTACGAGCTTCTGCTACAGCGATGCGCTCTTTACGAGGATCGATGACAAACAGAGCGTCAGGCAGTTTATCCATGTGAGCGATACCGCCCAAGAATTTTTCCAGACGATCCATTTCTTTGCGCAGAACGATAACTTCTTTCTTAGGCAATACTGCGAAAGTACCATCGTTTTCCATACGCTTCAGCTCAGCCAAGCGAGCTGTACGTTTTTTGATGGTTGTGAAGTTTGTCAGAGTACCACCCAACCAACGTTGGTTGATGAAGTAGTGACCTGTGCGTTCTGCTTCTTCTTTAACGGATTCTTGTGCTTGTTTCTTCGTACCAACGAAGAGGATTTTTCCGCCGTCTTGAGCGAGTTCACGTACGAAGTTGTACGCTTCCTCTACTTTCTTAACGGTTTTTTGCAGGTCGATAATGTAGATTCCGTTACGTTCGGTGAAGATATAGCGAGCCATTTTCGGGTTCCAACGACGAGTTTGGTGACCGAAGTGTACACCAGCCTCGAGCAATTGTTTCATCGAAATTACTGCCATATTTCACACCTCCTTCAAAAATGGTTTTTGTGATGCTACCTCCGCCTCACCGCATGTTCCAAGCAATTCTGCCATAGGCAGCACCGTTGCCGGAATTGGTGGACGTGCGATTTCAACACCGTAAATGAATATATCATATGGGAGTTTCAATTGCAACAAACGAATTCCATTTATTTCGTAAAAAAAAGTTTTGACCCTTTTGGCAGACGACAAACGGACACATTTCGTTACATTGAAAAAAACCGCCTATTTTTTAGGCGGCGTTGTTATCAACTTGACGATGTCTGCTTCCTTAGAGGCGGTCGACACTTCATAGGTACCGACACGAATGCGATTTAGCTTGTCACTCGCACGTAGCTGGGCCACAAATTGATTGTCGGCAGGAAGGATTCCTTCCTTTACTAGGATCTGCGCTACATCCTCTGCAGTTGCTTTGTAAGGAACAGTAAAAGATACCTTCTTATCTGCTACAGGTGCTTCCACTGTCGGAGCTTTAGGTGCCACCGTATTGGGTGGTGTTGGTGTCTGCGTATTTGGTACTGTTGGGGTAGCCTGGCCATCTTTACTCACTGGATTGGTTGGCGGAATCACCTTTTGCTCTGAAGCTGCAGGTGTTCCAGGCTGAACATCTGGCGTCTGCGGTTGCTTTGTCACAGGCGCCACTGTTTGACCCACCTTTGGTGTTACTGGCGCCTTAGGCACTCCAGGAGCTGGCTGTACGTTCACTTTCTTTTCTTCCTGCCACTGTTTGTATTCTTCTGCTGTAAGAACGACCATTTCCAGCTCTTGTGCAGCTGCTTTCATTTGATCTACAGTCATAGCTGGGGCCTGCGCAGTCTGTTTAGGCGCTAACATTCCGATAATGGAGGTAGCCACAATCAGTCCTGCTCCAAATCCAAATAATAGCTCTTGTTTACGCATCGGCAAGACCTCGCTCATGCCTGTCAGCCAAGGAAAAGATCAAATCGATTTCCCCTCTGCCGGCACCGAGTCGTTTTGCGATCTCATCCCGAGACAAACCTTCTTTATTCAGCTCAAAGGCACGGCGATAACGTTCACGCAGTGCCAGCATATCCAACTCTTGAACTTGAGGTGTTGGTTCTATCCTATTCGTATCCTTCGAAGCCTCTTGCTTGTGACTTTCACTCTTTTGCCATTGTTCTTCCATATTGTCTAATCGCTTGCGCAAACTAGCGATATCCTCGAGAAGATCCGCTCTCATTTCCTGCCATTCTGCAGCAAGAAGATTGGTTTCTTGCTTTACCTGTTTTTGAAGACGCTGCACGCTTTTTTCGAGCTCGTCCTTGTCCGTCGTGCGTTGTGTCGGTAATGAGGAAAAGGAGTCAACAGGCTGCTTCTTTTTAATAACAAAAGCAAGAAGCATGCTGATCATTCCTGCTCCAATCAGGATGGGATACACTACGTCCATGTTGTCCACCTTTATTTCTGGCTTGACTTCATTTATAAAGAAATATCTATAATACGTCCACGCAATGGATCTCTCATGAGATCAGCATTCGTAGATACACCTTCGCTTGATTCGGACAATTGACTCCCAGTGGATTCTTTTTTGTCCTGTTGTTCATGCTGTCCTTGCTGTTTTTCTCTTTCACGTATCTGGTTCTTTTCTGATTGCTCAATATCGCTCGGGCGCTGGCGCATCTGTTCATCCAGGTCTCTTCGCTGATCAATCATTGATTGTTGTTCATGCATGGTTCGTTGTTGCTGATGCTCCTGAATTCGGCTGACTTCTAGCGTGCGTGGTATTGCCACCTGCAATTCAACCGCTTTCAAACTCATATGGCCCCAACTCCCTTTTTCGCACTTAAGTATGTAAGCATCCTGGATCAGATAAGAGTTGCTGTACTAATTTCACCGTCTAGCACAATAAAGCGCGTTCTGGCATACTCGTGCTTGATAAAGTGCACCAGCTTTCCAAACGTCATTTTGATTCCTGGATACATTACATGATATGCCTCAATAGCTGCTGGGCCTTCCCCTTTCAGCTCGAGTTCAATATCATTTCTGCGTGCTTCCAATTCCTTGCTTTCTTTTTCCAGAACCAAACGAGTATTGGTTAGCTTGATTTGCATGAGACGTTTATCTGCTGGAAGTTCTTTGCTGACTTGGAGGATCTGATTAATAACGCCTAAACCTTGATCTGTTTTGCGTAAATTTTCATACACATTTTGCAGTTCTTTTTGAATGTTCGCCAGTTCTTGTCTTAATTCGGGTTTTACTCCTACTTCGAGTATCGTAGGAGTGGCACTGCTGTTCCCAAATACTCGTGCCGCAATCTTTTCCCCAGCCTGCAGCACGCCGCCAATGATGAAGCCTTTTGACCCTTTGCAAATGATTTGCTTGCCGGCTCTTACGGTTGAGAACATAATGCTTTGTGAAACAATGACTTGATTGCCAGCCGTTACATTGGCGTTTTGGATAAAGGACGTCCGGATATCTTTCCCCGCAACAATGCAGCCTTTGTCCTGGGCAACAATCCCGCTTTTGATTTCAATGGAGCCTTCCGCGTACAACTCGGCCCCTTCTACACTGCCAAGTACGCGGATATCTCCTGATGACTTTACGCGAAAGCCATTCAATACGTTCCCGCGAATGACCACCGTTCCCACAAAATCAATATTGCCAACACCAAAATCAACATCCCCGTTTACTTCAAATACGGGAAACACGTTCATTTTTGCCTGTTCCGTAAAGGAGACTTGTCCGTCAATAGCGGCGTATAGCATCGTCCGCTCTTGATTGAGCACAACATTTTTCCCAGGCTTTATGTTTATTTCCTTGCCGGCTTTGGGAGCGATGGGCTCTCCGGTAACTGCTGTGCCTGGTTGTCCCTGGCTTGCTGATATTTTACGCGCCAAGAGTTGTCCTTTTGCTACATTAGGGATTGTCGTGACATTATAAAAATCAACCCGGCCATCCTCTAGCTCTACTGGACCTTCCCCTTCATTAATAGAAGCCAAATAGGGGTACTCGATAGTCGCATCGGTTCCGCCCACAGGTGCAATCCCTTGAGCAACCTTTACTTTCGCGTTTGCATACTTCGCGGGAAAGGTACACAAGTTCTGCACTACATCATCGAGAATTCCATACTTCACATTGCTTGCCTGTAATGCTTTGTATACGTCTGTTTCCAAGACGACAATTTCGTCGATATCTTGTTCGTCCACACGTAATAGTACCTCAGCCTCCAATTTATCAGCTGAAATTCTTACTTCTATTTTATATTTCCCGATCCCTTCCATCATTCTACCCCTCTCAAGCTTGGGTAATGTCCCCTTACATCAATTGCGATTTCCATCTGGACAACGCAGAACGAAGTCGGAAAAGAGCTTTGGAGTGCAACTGGGATATTCTTGAAGGTGACAAGCTCATGATTTCCGCAATTTCTGATAAGGTCATTTCTTCAAAATAAAACAAGGAGACAACCAGTCGTTCCTTTTCAGGCAATTTGTCGATCACCGTTACAAGAACCTCTTTTAAGCTGGATACTTCTGCCACATTTTCAGGGCGTGGTGTGAGCTCGTCGATGATATACGAATGTCTTGCTGTTTTTTGCTCGTCTTCATCCCCTACTGCCTCATCGATAGAAACCATGCTGGCGAGTGAGGTTTCCAAGAAAACCTGTTGAAGCTCCTTTTTGCTTATTCCCAGATAATCAGACACTTCTTGATCGGTTGGCATTCGCAGCATTTGCTGTTCCAAGGTGGTGTATGCTTCTTCGATTTTTTTGGCCTTGTCTCGAACAGTACGAGGGATCCAGTCGTTCTCGCGTAGTCCATCGATCATTGCACCACGAATCCGCCACATGGCGTACGTCTCAAATTGGAGACCCCGGGTATGATCGAATTTAGCCAAAGCGTCCAATAGCCCAAAGCGCCCATAACTAATCAAGTCATCCTTGTCCACATTTGCTGGCAGATTAATTGCCAACCGATTTGCCACCTTATCTACCAGTGGCAAAAACCGCGTGACCAAGTCAACCTCCGCCTCGCGACTTCCCTCTTGCTTCCACATGACCCATTTATCGAACTCTTTTGCTTTTTCTTGACTGGTTAGCCGTGCCACGAATAGTCACCAACCTTTACTCATCTGATAAGCGCCTAACGACCTCTGCAACGGTGGCTGGATCCTCAGTAGGATGAATCCTTTCCATCTTGTTGATTGAGAGTGGTGCAAATGTTTGATCTTCCTGTTCGAATTGTTGTCCAATTTCCAGAACGACCCCACCTTCTGCTAGAGGAGAGCTTGTCCCCTCTAGCGTGTCCGTAACCATTGGTGGAGTAGATGACTGTATGAACGTTGCGAGCAGCCAACGAATTGGAAATGCAGCGAGGAAGAATAGGACAAATGCGATACCTGCTCTCTCCAGTGATACAAGCCAGACATTACTCGCCACAGCCGTACCCAGCGTTACAAGAAATGCGAGCATCCCTAATCCAAAATTAATCCAAATGGTTCCTAACATTTGTTATACTTCCTTCACACCTTGATTTACGGTCCTGATTTGAAGAATGCCGTTTGTGGCATCTAACTCTATTGTCCGACCGCAGTTTCCCCCTGTATCTTCTGCCACGATCTTTATACGAGCATCCTTCAATGCAAGTTTGCACGCCTCTACATTTCGAGGCCCAATCCGCATGGTGTCATTATTCCCTAAAAATGCGAACATTTGTGCACCGCCAGCCAATTTCGCAACCGTGTGTCTGGTCTCCGCACCAGCCTTCACCATCAACTGAATCAGATGGGGGATTGCTGTATCCGCATACTTGCCTATCGTTAGCTCCCCGCCTTTAGCTAAAGACGATTCAGGGAGCATAACATGTGCCATACCTGCAATTTTATGGATATGATCGTAGAGCACTACCCCTACGCAAGAACCTAAACCGGTAGTACGCAGCTTGCTCGGCGGCTTTGCCACACCGAGATCCGCCATCCCTATCTTAATAATCTCCATCGAACGGAACCCCTAATGAACGAAATAGTATTGGGAGCGATTCAGGATCAGGAATTAAGAAAAAGTTCCCTTTTACTTGATCATTGCCTTCGAAAAAAGCGGTGTCAATCGTGAGGGCAAAGTCACCCGCTTGACCCAACGCTATTAATCCATAACTTAGAATAGCTCCAGCCATATCCACAGCGAGTGCAGGTACGGACGGCTGTAAATTTAATTGTGTAAAATCAGCTAACGATGATAAATAAGAACCTGTTAAGATGTTGCCAATCTCATGCAGCGCCGAGATCTCCAGCTCTTCCCACTCGTACACATCTTTATTAATTCCTGTAATTTGTTCGAGCAGATGCTTGGCAGAATCCAAATCAAGGATGAAAAACATGTTCCCTGGACAATCGCCTTCAACCCGGAGGAACACGGTCACTACTACAGTTTCCGCTCCTCCTACACAATCTGCAACTTCGTCGAAGGGGATAATCTTGACTTGTGGAACTTTCATATCGATTTCTTTTTGTATGAGCTTGGAGAGAGCCGTGGCAGCGTGACCAGCACCGATGTTCCCGATTTCCCGTAAAACGTCAAATTGGAAATCCCCAAACTTCGTAAAATCGCCCATTTTACTTACCCCTCAATTGCGTCCAACTGCTTGATTTCCTCTGTGCTCAATACTTTATCGAGGTTTAAGAGGATTAACAGTCGTTTATCCAGCTTCGCGACTCCTCGCAAATAAGCAGCCTCCACTCCTCCTACAACCTCTGGAGGCGGTTCAATCGCATCAACTGGTATATCGATAACATCATTAGCAGCATCTACAATGAGACCCACTTCCAATTCACCTACGGCCACGATAATGATTCGAGTTGCTTCGGAATAGACGCTTTCTTCGAGACTAAAACGATTGCGCAGGTCAATAATCGGTGTCACAACGCCACGCAGATTAATAACCCCTTTGACGAAACTAGGCGTTCGCGGAACTCTTGTGATGTGCTCCAGTTTTTCAATGGATTTAACCTGATGAACCTCTACGCCATACTCTTCGTCCTTCAATCGAAAGACAATCACTTTGACTTCGCTAATGACTTCTTTTTGATCGAGCATGTGGCTGCCCCTCCTTCTACTTAATCAGCGAGTTACAATCTATGATGAGCGCGACCTGACCGTCTCCCAGGATCGTTGCACCTGAAATGGCAAATACATTAACCAGATATTTGCCGAGAGATTTTAGAACAATCTCTTGTTGACCGATGAACGAATCGACGACAAGGCCTGCCATTTTCTCACCTTTACGTACGATGACGACTGCCACTTCATCTTCCATCGTTTCCCCATTATCAGGCACTTGGAAAATGTCCTGCAGCGAAACGAGCGGCACTACACGTCCCCGGAAGTCGATCACTTTTTGGCGGTGAGCCATCATGATTTGATCTTTTTTAAATACAGCCGTCTCAATGATGGAGCTGAGTGGGACAGCGTACTTCTCATCTTTCACTTGTACCAGCATCGCGGAAATGATAGAGAGCGTAAGTGGCAATTGAATGAGGAAAGTCGTGCCCTGGCCGCGTACAGAATCTACGCTGACACTGCCGCCCAACGATTCAATTTTGGACTTAACGACATCCAGACCAACACCACGACCGGAAATATCAGAAACAACTTCCGCTGTACTAAAACCTGCTGCAAATAGCAACTCGTGGATTTGCTTGTCGCTCATGCTATCTGCAGTAGCAGGATTGACAATCCCTCTCTCAAGCGCTTTTTTGAGAACCTTATCTTTATTGATTCCAGCTCCGTCATCTTTTACTTCAATAAATACATGGTTCCCACTGTGGAAAGCGCGGAGCTCGATTTTTCCTTCCTCTGGCTTACCCGCCTTTTTCCGATCTGCTGGAGACTCAATTCCGTGGTCAAGCGAGTTACGCAGCAAGTGATTGAGTGGGTCGCCGATTTCGTCGATGACGGTACGGTCCAATTCTGTCTCCGCACCGATAATCTCCAGATTCACTTTTTTATTCAGATCTTTTTGTAGATCACGAATCATACGTGGGAAACGATTGAATACTTGCTCCACCGGAACCATGCGCATGGTCAGAATGATGTTTTGCAAATCGCCACTAATCCGACTCATGTGCTCCACGGTTTCCTGCAGTTCGTTCTTTCCAATCTCCCGTGCCAACTGCTCCAGACGACCGCGGTCAATGACTAATTCGCTAAACAGATTCATCAAGATATCCAAACGTTCAATATCCACACGAATTGTTTTTCCACCAGCCGTCGCCTTCTTCACTGGTGCTTGAGGAGCTTCTGCTGCTCCTTTCTCAGCTGGTGCTGGTGCCTGTTGCACTACGGGAGCAGGTGGAGCTTCACTCTTCAATTGAATGTTTTCGATTGTCACATCTTGGATTTCCGAAATGTTAAGAATCGTAGTACGTACTTTTTCAATCGATTGCTCCGTCACATATGCGATTTCAAACGATTGTTCAAATCGCTCATTCTCAATATCTTCAACAGCTGGCTTCGTTTTGATCACTTCACCCATGGATTCCAACTGATCAAAAACCATGTAAGAGCGGGCAGCCTTGAGCAAGCAGTTTTCATTCAATGTCACTTTGATCCACAAAACGTTGTTTCCGAGCTCCTGAGACTGCTTCAAGACCATCATTGCATAATCATCGAGCTCATGATCTTCAGCTGGTGTACTTTCCTCTTGCGGTGCTTCCACTTCCATCGTAGCAACTGCTACTTCCTGCTCGGCTGAGAAGTCTCCCGCAACAATCGCCCGGAGTTTCTTTACAATAGCGGATACATCTGCTGAACCGTCTCCACCTTCTGTGATATCGATTACCATGCCTTCAATCAAATCTACGCTCTGAAAAATAGCGTCCATGATGTCACTGGTAATCGTTAACTTCTGATTGCGAATCAGGTCAAGTACATTTTCCGCTTCGTGAGTCAAACTCGCCATGTCTTCAAAGCCCATGGTCGCCGACATACCCTTCAATGTATGTGCGGAACGAAAAATCTCTTTGACGTGGCCAATATTACCCGGATCACTTTCCAAGAGTAACAAATTGGCGTTGATTGCCTGTAGGTGTTCCTTTGACTCCTCAATAAACATGTCCAAATACTGATTCATATCCATAGGTGATCCACCTCCCAAAAATCAGTGCAAGAGCTTGCACAACAGCTCTGGAATCTTTTCCAATGGGGCCACGTTGTCTGCCAAGCCTGCTTGAATCGCTGCTCGTGGCATTCCGTATACGACACAACTCGACTCATCTTCAACAATACTTGTGACACGGCCAAGCTCCTTCATAAGCTTTAGTCCTTTAGTCCCATCATTTCCCATGCCTGTCATGATGATTGCCCATTTGTCTACATTTGTCAATTGACTGACTGATTCAAACAGAATATCGACAGACGGTCTGTGACCGCCTCGTGGCTCCTCTTGATGCAAATAGGCCTGCAGTCTCCCATTTACTTGACGAACTTCGAAATGGAAGCCTCCTGGAGCGATGTACGCTGTACCATTTTCCAAATACTCGCCATCGACAACCTCGGTTACTCGAATTTGGCATAACGAGTCTAGTCGATTTGCTAACGATTTTGTGAAACCTGCTGGCATATGCTGAACGATGGCAATTGGTGCCGGAAAGTTCGCCGGAATTGCAGTCAGTACACTCTGCAATGCTTTAGGACCACCCGTGGAAGTCCCCAGAACCACCAGTCTTGCCTTTCCGCCCACTTGTGACCGCATCACGGCAGGCGGGCTCGGTATTTTCGTACGTATTACTGGAGATGCCGGTGTAACCGGTGCAGGTTTTGATTCGGAAGATACCGGTTTGACTACGCGAGGGATCTGCTTTCTCAAACGTACTTTCGACGCTGCCGCAGCCTTCACGCGCTCGATAAGACGATCGCCCACTTTGTGAATGTCGAGAGAAATTGGACCAGAAGGCTTCGTTACAAAGTCAAACGCGCCTAGTTCCAACGCATGAATTGTAGCTTCGGCCCCTTCTTTTGTCAGGCTGCTCAACATGACGATCGGAACCGGGCACTCATTCATCAGCTTTTCCAGTGCGTCCAAACCGTTCATGACCGGCATTTCAATGTCGAGTGTGAGGACATCCGGCGCCAGTTCTTTACATTTTTCTATACATTCGAGTCCATTCTTGGCTCGATCAATCACTTCAATCTCAGGATCAGTAGATAAAATGTCCGAAATCACTTTACGCATGAATGCTGAATCGTCCGTGACGAGAACCCGGATTTTGCTCATTCGAATGTCGCTCCCTTCCTACATTTATGTCTCATCGTATGAAGTGCCTCAACCTCGCAAGAAAACCTTTGAGACCACTGACAGAAGTATCTGAAGTATCCGGACGATCCAAATACCGTTCTACCAGATTTCGTATGCTTCTCGCGGCTTGCGATTGTGGATATGTAAGTAGAAAAGGACGCTGCAGTTTAACAGCTTTTGAAACGTAAGGATCATCAGAAACATATCCAAGCGACTGAATATCCATATTCAAAAAGCGTTTGGAAACCATCGCAAGCTTGTCCGCCGTCATTTTCCCTTCTCTCTCCGACGACGCTCTATTAATCACCAAGCGAATAGAGACAGCGGGATTACGTGCGTGTAGCATCTTGATGACTGCATATGCATCCGTTATCGCTGGTGGTTCGGGGGTGGTAACGAGGATGACCTCGTCTGAGGAGAGCATGAATCGCATGGATTCTTTTGAAAAACCTGCTCCCGTATCAAAAATGATAGTGTCGGCATAGCCTTGCAGCGGGTCCAGATGCGAGAATAAGCGATCTAGCTTCTCATCATCTAACTGCATAATCTGCGTAAATCCAGAACCACCCGCGATGAACTCTAAGCCTCCTGGCCCGTGCTCGATAATGTCCCAAACAGTCGTATCTGGCTCTAACAAATGAAACAGATGCTTTTTTGGGGTAATTCCCATTAATACATCCAGATTTGCCAGACCCAGATCCAAGTCAAACAAAACCGCTTTATGACCCTTCTCAATCAAACCAAGTCCAAAATTCAAGCTGAAATTGGACTTGCCGACACCACCTTTTCCACTCGTCACTGTCACCAGTCTAGTTGGTCGTGACTTCTTGTTTTGTAGCATCCGCTCACGGAGTTGCTCTGCTTGGTCACGCATCTGTTTACTCTCCCATAATCATCGTTGAAACCAGCTCGGGTGTAGCTACAACGATATCATCTGGTACATTTTGACCTGTCGTTACATAGGAGAGTTGTAGATTCATCTCCTGACAAACATTCAGCATTGTGCCAAAGCTGTTCGTTTCATCCGCTTTTGTAAAAATGACTTGCTTCACTGGAACTTCCGCAAAATTTTGGACGATCGCTTTCATATCGTTGAATTTGGAGCTCAAGCTAAGTACTAGGTAGTTCACGCTGTCTTTTCCATGCTCCAACAATTCACGAATGCCTTCCACGTACTCATCGTTGCGAAAATTTCGTCCAGCGGTATCGACAAAAATGAGGTCACAATCACTTAAGCGTTCCATCGCTGCCGCCATTTCTTTCGGAGAAAAGACAACCTCCAGCGGGACATTCAAAATGTTTGCGTACGTCTTCAATTGTTCTACAGCCGCCATTCGATACGTATCAGCCGTGATAAAGCCGATTTTTCGTTTTTCTTTCAACATGCTGTTCGCCGCAAGCTTCGCAATGGTCGTTGTTTTTCCAACCCCCGTCGGACCGAAAAAGAAAGCATACCGTACGTTCTTACCCAACTTTGGTGAAGATACTGTATATGGCTCGATCATGGAAGTGACAATTGATCGGCATACCGCAAACGCTTCTTCCTCCGTCCACTTTTCACCCGGTTGCGACATTTCCATTACTTTTCGAATGATTTCCGCTGTTAACTCTTCAGTCACTTCTTGCTTCAATAACTGTGCACGAATAGACTGTATCGCCGGAGGAAGTTGTTCACTTAAGTCATGCACTAACAGCTTTTGAAACATTTGACGCATATCTCGCATTTCAGTGGCAATCGCGTCATGATTGCTCGCGTGTAACACTCTTTCTTGGGAGGTCGTGACAGGAGCATGCTGCTCAGCTAGCTCACCTTGCTTTTGCACATCTCTCGTATCTGAGATCTCTTCTTTTGGAGGCGCCGCAACCGCGGTTTGTGCCATCGCGGCTACGAGCTGCTCTCTACCTGTTGATTCAACTTGTTGATTCTCCGATGCTTTTGTCACAGGCGGTCTTCGATACGCTTGAGCAGCCGTGTACGTACCCGTCTGCGATTTGGGCAAAACGTTGTTGGTTCGATGTTCAGCTGCTACTGTGGGATTTTCTCGCTCGGATGCCTTTTCATCGACAGCAGCGATTACTTCGATTCGTTGTTTGCCAAACATCCCGAACAATCCACCTGTTTTGATCGGCTTGGAATTAAGAATCACTGCATCCATTCCTAAGTCCGTCCTGATTTTTTCCATTGCTTCTGGCATCGAATCGACAATGTAACGTTTTACCCTCACGAAATGTTCACCATCCCTACGCTTTGCACTTCAACATGTGGTTCGAGCTCGCTGTACGACAAAACGGGAACGTCTGGCATCATGCGATCTACTAATTGACGCAAGTACATTCGGACCGCTGGTGAAGAAAGAATGATCGGCTGTTGACCCGAGTTGATCATTTTGCTCACTTCAGTCGACATGTTTTGGAAAATTCGCTGAGACGTTTCCGGATCCATCGCCAGATAGCTTCCTTGCTCAGACTGTTCCACACGTTCAGAGATTGCTTTTTCCAATCCTGCTCCAGCTGTAAGCACGTGAAGTGGTTGTCCTGGCTCCGTAAATTGGAGTGTAATCTGTCTCGCCATCGCTTGTCTCACATATTCTGTCAGTACATCTGGATCTTTTGTATACAAGGCATGATCCGCAAGTGCTTCGAGAATGACGTGGAGATTTCGAACAGACACTTTTTCACGCAACAGCTTTTGCAATACTTTTTGTACGTCCCCAATGGCCAGCAGACTTGGAATCAGCTCGTCTACGAGAACTGGTGCTGTCTCCCGTACATTGTCGATCAGGGCCCTTGTTTCCTGGCGACCTAACAATTCGTGGGCATGTCGCTTAATGACCTCTGTCAGATGTGTAGCTACAACAGATGGCGGATCGACAACTGTATACCCAGACAGCTCAGCAATCTCCTTATTCTCTTCTGTTACCCATAATGCAGGCAATCCAAACGCAGGTTCTACGGTTTCTATACCAACAATGGAATCATCTTCGATCCCCGGGCTCATCGCCAGATAGTGATCCAGCATGATTTCCCCTTTTGCGACCTGGTTGCCTTTTATTTTGATCATGTATTCATTCGGTCGAAGCTGGATGTTGTCACGTATACGAATGACCGGTACAACGATCCCCATCTCGAGTGCGATTTGTCTTCGAATCATAATAACCCGATCTAGCAAATCTCCTCCCTGCTTCACATCGGCAAGCGGGATTAAGCCATAACCGAACTCGAATTCGATCGGATCGACCTGTAACAGGTTTACGACGCTTTCTGGACTGCGTACTTCTTCCATTTGCTGCTCTTCCACCTTATCGGCGGATTCTTGAATTTGCATCTTTTGGTTCTTCTCCATTTTCCAAGCAGCAAATGCCATTATCCCGCATACCGGAAGTACAGGCAGAATTCCAATCGGTGTAAAGAGCCCCAGCAAAAGCATGCATCCGGCTACGATATAGAGAAGACGCGGAAAGCTGAACATTTGCTTGACGATGTCTTCTCCCAAACCTTCACCAGAAGTGGAACGCGTTACAATAATACCTGCTGCGGTCGAGATTAAGAGCGCTGGGATCTGGCTCACCAGTGCGTCACCGACAGACATGGTAGTGAATCGAGAGGCAGACTCGGCAAAGCTCATATCGTGAATGAGCATCCCGATGATAAAACCACCAATAATATTTACGATAAAAATGATAATACCCGCGATGGCGTCCCCTTTTACGAATTTGCTGGCACCATCCATTGCTCCATAAAAGTCAGCTTCGTTCTCAATCTTTTTTCTTCGGACACGTGCATCTGCTTCTGTGATCATTCCTGCATTCAGATCCGCGTCGATACTCATCTGTTTACCAGGCATCGCGTCGAGCGTAAAACGTGCTGCTACCTCAGCTACACGCTCAGAACCTTTGGTGATTACGATAAACTGAATGATGATCAAGATCAGAAACACGACGAAACCGACAACTTGATTACCTCCGACTACAAAGCTACCGAACGTTTCAATAACTTTACCGCCTTCACCGTGCGATAAAATGTTTCTCGTCGTCGACACGTTCAAGGCTAGTCGAAAAAGGGTTGTAATAAGCAAAACCGTCGGAAAGATCGAGAATTCCAAAGTTTCTTTTGTATACATCGACACAAGCAAGATGGTCAATGCAAGGGAGATATTCAAAATCAACAGCAAATCTAGTAGCGCTGAAGGAAGTGGGATTACCATCATGACAACAATGCTTATGACAAAAAGGATCGTACCAACTTCTTTAAATTTGAATCCCACTGGTTATCCTCCTTCCATTTATTTCACTTTCCCTTGCAGCTTGTAGACGTACGCGAGAACTTCCGCGACCGCTTTAAACATCTCTTCGGGAATTTGTTGCCCAACTTCAACTTGACTATAGAGAGCCCGGGCCAAGGGCTTGTTTTCCATGGTAACGATACGATGCTTTTTCGCTACTTCCCTTATTTTTAATGCTAGATAGTCTTGCCCTTTGGCGATTACCGTCGGTGCGCTCATCGCACTTGCGTCATAGCGAACGGCAACAGCAAAGTGAGTCGGGTTCGTAATAATGACATCCGCTTTGGGAAGCTCCTGCATCATACGGCGAATGGCCATGCTTCTTTGCCGTTCACGAATCTTCCCTTTAATGAGCGGATCACCTTCCGCTTGCTTATGCTCGTCCTTGAGATCCTGCTTGGACATCCGCAGATTCTTTTCATGCTCATAACGCTGATAGGCGTAGTCCAGAATCGCGAGAATGAAAAGCAATAACCCGAGATAGATTCCCAGCTTTGTCACCTCTTCGGCAGTAAACGATAGGACTGCTCCGATAGACAATAAGGAAAGCTGTACAACTTGTTCCTTTGCACTCCACAAAATGACGTACGCGACATATATGCCTGCACTTATTTTTAATAAAGATTTCAGTAGCTCTACGAGCGAGCGTAAGGAAAAAATTCGCTTTGCCCCTTTAATTGGATCGATCTTTTCCAGTTTCATTTGAAGGGGTTCTGTACTAATTAGCCAGCCTACCTGCATGTAGTTCACCGCGAATGCGACAAGAAAACTCAAGCCTAGGATAGGTCCTACAATTTTTATCGCTTCAAATACAAGCTGCATCACGATGACTTTTAAATTTTCTTCATTTACTTGCCATGTGGTGTATGTAATCAATGATTCCCGCATCAAATCTTGAAATATGCCTAGCATGGTAGAGCCAAGCATCATTAACAGAAAGAAAAATGCTGTCAAAGATAGGGCTGGGGAAAGATCCTGACTTTTCGCGACTTGCCCTTTTTTTCGTGCGTCTTGCTTTTTCTTGGGCGTAGCTTTTTCTGTCTTTTCCCCATTAAAAAATTGAAGATCTATTTGATAAGAAAGCCTCAATTGATTCATGGTGATCCTCCGAGCGATTTCATCATTTCTGCAAGTGCCCGGAACATATTCCCAAACAATCCGTTCAGGGTCAGCAAGAACGCAGGCATCACCACGATAAGAAGTAAAAAGCCTGCAAGCAGTTTTATGGGCAAACCCACCACAAAGATATTAAACTGCGGGACAGATTTGGCGATAATACCAAGAGAGAGATCAACCAGAAACAATGCAACGACGATCGGTGCCGCAATCATAAACGCACTCATAAACATCGTTTGAAAGGTTTTTACTGCTGTCATCATGACGTTTTCGCTTCCGAAAGCCGCCCACATGATGTCCACCGGTATAACCTGGTAACTGCTTATCACACCTCGTATCAGCATGTGATGCCCGTCAATACTGAAAAAGTACAGGACAGCGAGAATATTTTTGAAGTTACCTGTCACCGGGATATATGCACCTGTTTTGGGGTCAATCACGTTTGCCATTGCGAGACCCATCTGCATGTCCATCAGTCCGCCGGCAACCTGAATGGCGATAAACATCATTTCACATATGTAACCAAGAATGACACCAACAAGCGCTTCCTTCATGACATACAGAATAAAAGTCAAATCCATCGGAATCTCGCCTTGTACCGGCAAGGATTGAAAACTAATGACGGCAATGATAAACGCGAGGCCGATTTTAAACTGATTCGGTACGCCACGAATGGAAAAGAACGGAGCCGTTACAAAAAAGGCACTCATTCGGACAAAAACAAGCAAGAATACGGGCAGATACATCAGAAAAAGATTCATATGCTACCCAACAAAACGATGAAGGTTACCGAAGATCCCCATCGTAAAATCAAGCAGTACCCGAAGCATCCATGGGCCGACAGCCAATATCACGACAAATACGGCCACGATCTTTGGAATGAAAGCGAGTGTCTGCTCCTGAATTTGTGTCGTTGCCTGAAAGACACTGACCATCAAACCGACCAGTAAGGCGACCCCAAGTGCGGGTGCCGAAATCAGCAGGATGGTATAAACAGAGCTTTGGGCAATCTGCATAAGTAATTCTTGTGTCATGCTCTACCTCCTGAGGCATTCGGAATGTCGCTAAAAACTGGTCAAAAGTGATTTCACTATGAGATACCAACCATCCACCATGATGAACAATAAAATCTTAAACGGCAATGAAATCATAACCGGCGGTAACATCATCATCCCCATCCCCATCAAAATACTGGAGACGATCATATCAATTACGAGAAAAGGAATGAATATCATAAAGCCGATCTGAAAAGCCGTCTTCAATTCACTAATGGCAAAAGCAGGTACGAGAGCATTCAACGGAATATCTTGGATCGATTTTGGTCGTTCGGCTTTTGTGTATTCCAGAAAAAGTGCTAAATCTTTTTCACGCGTCTGCTTTGCCATAAATTCCTTAAAGGGGATGACCGCTTTGTCCAATGCCTGCTGCTGCGTTAGCTTTCCTTGCATAAATGGCTGCACGGCTGTTTCGTTTACTTGTCCGAGTGTCGGAGCCATAATGAAAAATGTCATAAACAACGCAAGGGCAATCAAAACCTGGTTCGGTGGCATTTGTTGAGTTGCCAGCGCATTTCGAACAAAAGACAACACAATAACAATTCGCGCAAAACTGGTCATTAAAAGCAAAATCGCTGGAGCTACAGATAGTACTGTCAAAATCAGTAACAGCTGAATGGCCGTCGATGTCTCCTGCGGTGTTCCTGTTCCGCCGCCTATCTTCAAATCAATGCTCGGAACAAGCGGTGTTCCCGCTGGCGCCGCCATGACCATATCAGGTACGGATAGCAACACTGCGACAAGCATCAGCACCTGCAAAAAATATTTCATTTTTGGTCCCCTCTGTCCTGAGCTTGCTCTTCCTTCCAATGTTCTGTATGGTCTGGACGATTTTTCAAGTCGTTCCATTGACCCTGCAACAGATCTTGAAAGCTTTTGCCGTCCATATCAGAAGAAAACAAGATTTCTTCTTCTGCCTGCTTTTTCTTACCGAACGGGAGCCATTCTAGCGAGAATGGGCTTTTCATCGGTTTGATCTCTGCGTCAGCCAAGATCAAATCTACCTCTTCACCCGGTTCGATCCTACGAAGCAATTGAACGTTTTCTCCCACTCCCACGATGTACAATGACTCACCGATCATAACAACCTGAAGTGTTTTGCCATTGCCTAGCGCAGTGGCGCTAATCACTTTAATTGGTCCATGACTCTGAGCCCCTTGACGTCGACCAAGAAAACGGAGCAGTAAAAAGATTAATACTGCAATAAAGCCTAGCGAAAAGATGACTTGAACTAGATACCCGATCATACTTCCTGTTCCGCTGCCCGGAATGGCCGCCGGCTGTTCACTGCCGGCGGGCGCATTGCTAGTTGGCACTTTTCCCTGGTTGTACGCATCCGCTACTGAACCTTCCGCAAAAGCGGTACTCGCCAGGGAGGAGACGAAAAGCAACAGGATCAGACTGAAGGCTAAAATGAGTCTTGCCCCTGCATTCCGGATCATCATCATTAGCTCATTGTCTTTTTGATCGCTTCCAGAACGCGATCCGCCTGGAATGGTTTTACGATGAAGTCTTTTGCGCCCGCCTGGATCGCATCGATTACCATCGCTTGTTGTCCCATCGCGGAGCACATGATCACACGCGCGTTAGGATCCAACTTTTTAATTTCTTTCAATGCAGAAATTCCATCCATCTCTGGCATGGTAATATCCATGGTTACGAGATCAGGTCCCAATTCTTTGTACTTTTCAACTGCTTGTGCACCGTCACTTGCTTCCCCTACGACGCTGTACCCGTTTTTCGAAAGAATTTCCTTGATCATCATACGCATGAACGCTGCATCGTCGACGATTAAAACTTTGTTAGACATGAATAGCTCCTCCCTAATGCTTCCCTCTTGATTGGATTATTGTAATTTTTGAACACGATCTATCTGACTGATGATGTCTGTAACACGAACCCCAAAGTTCTCATCAATGACGACAACCTCGCCCTTGGCAATTAATTTGTTGTTCACCAAAATGTCTACATGCTCACCTGCCAGCTTGTCCAACTGTATAATCGATCCAGCGGACAAGTCAAGGATTTCTCTAATAAGCTTTTTCGTGCGGCCTAACTCAACTGTGACTTGCAATGGAATGTCGTGAAGCAAGTTTAAGTTCTGTATGTCTCCTGTATACATAGGAGCACCTCCAAGCGGAGCAAATTGTGCTGGTACTACATTCGCCTGACTTGCTGCAGGACCTCCGAAATGCTGTGGTGTTGGCGGAGCCATTGGAGGCTGCTGATACATACCTGGGTACGGAGCGTAGCCAGGTGGCATCATTTGTTGTCCATACGCGTCAGGATACATCGGCGGCTGTCCTGGGTAGCCCATTGGCTGAGCGTAACCCGGTGGTTGCTGATACATCGGCTGTTGCTGTGGTGGCGGCGCTACAGGCGGTACGTGGCTCTGTGGTTGCTCTTGCACACTTGGCTGGACAGAAGGAGCCGACAGACTCATAGCAGGCAGAGAAGGCATCTCTATCTCATCTATGAGGGCCGCCACTGCTGCTTCATCCTCTGAACCTCCCACTAGTCTATCAATCATCTTTTTCGCAAAGGAAAGCGGGAGAAGCTGCATAATATTTGAATCGATAAGTTCGCCTTGCTCTCCTACCTTTAAGCGGAAAGATACTTTCACTAGAGGACTGTCATCATCAGAGAAGCTGTCCCCACCCTTGCCTTGCGCCAGATCCATTACGTCGATGCCTGGTGGCGTAATATTAATGAACTGGTTGAAAATCGTCGACATGGACGTAGCAGCGGAACCCATCATCTGATTCATTGCTTCCTGAACCGCGCTGATATGAAGCTCAGACATTTCAGTGTTCGCCGGTCTGCCGTCTCCGCCCATCATCAGATCCGCGATAACTGCAGCATCTTCCATGCGAATGACTAACAGGTTAATTCCTTTGAAACCATCTGTATATTCCACGTGGACTGCCACGTGAGGAATCGGAAATTCGCTTTCCAATTCATCGACATTGACTACCGAAACAGTAGGGGTTGTAATATCTACTTTTTGACTTAACAAAGTAGATAACGCAGTAGCTGCGCTCCCAAAGGAGATATTACCAATTTCTCCGAGTGCATCCTGTTCAAACGGGGACAGAAAATCGGCAACATCCTGGGTCACTGCCGACACAGCTTCCTCTTCGTCCTCAACCAAGTTGTTCGCACGTAACAGCGCGTCAATCTCGTCTTGAGAAAGCATATCTCTACTCATTTTGTTCCTCCCCCTCCTCTATGACTTCATCAATCTGTACGGCGACTCTTCCTTTAAGTGTTCCTGGCTGACCCAAGAACTTTAAGTGGTCGCCTACTTTAATTTTCAACTTATTGTCGATCGATTGATCTAATTGAATGACATCGCCTTTTTGTAGCTGCAGGAAATCTCCTACTGTAATCGTAGCTGTTCCCATTTCAGCAACAATCGGCAATTTTGCAACTTTTACTCGCTCTTCTACACGGAGACGCTCTTCTTCATCCCGCGTTTTCTTTTGTTTGGAGAACCAGTATTGTCCAGACAGCTTTGTCATGATTGGTTCCAGTACCACGTGAGGCAAACAGAGATTGATCATTCCCGTTGTATCGCCGATTTTGGTACTAAAGGAGATTACCACGACAATCTCGTTAGGTGAGACGATCTGCATGAACTGTGGATTCATCTCCAAGCCTTCCTGGTACGGATCTAGCTCAATGATTTGCTTCCATGCCTCGTGGAAAGTATCCAGCGCTTTGCCGAATACGCGTTCCATCACCGTTGTTTCAATTTCCGTAAGGGCGCCCATCTTTTCCGGAATCGCCCCCTGTCCTCCCAGAAGTCGATCCAGCATGGTATAGGCGATGTTTGGATTCACTTCCAAAACCATTCGTCCTTCCAGCGGAGGAGCTTCAAAGATGTTCAAGATGGTCATCTTGGGAATAGAACGTATAAATTCGTCATACGGCAATTGATCGACGGAGGCAACCGTAATTTGCACGAAGGTACGGAGCTGAGCTGAAAAATACGTAGTCAACAGCCTCGCGTAGTTTTCATGGATTCGCGTTAAACCACGGATCTGATCTTTTGAGAACCGCAGGGCGCGTTTGAAATCATATACCTTGACTTTACGCTCAGTTTCTTCCTTTTTCAGCTCGTTGGCATCCATTTCGCCCGAAGATAGGGCGGCCAACAGCGCATCAATCTCACTCTGTGAGAGAACCTCGGCCATATGTCGTCACCTCCTTGCTATGTATACCATAATCGCTTCCTATGACAAGACGCGTTTGGTTGTCACTACTTGAACAATCTTACCTTCTTGCATCAGGGAGCTGATTTCATTCATGATTTTTGCTTCCAGCTTGTTCACACCTTCAGTTCCTTTTATGTCTTCTGGTGTCAACCCCGCCAATGTTTTAATAATCACCTGATTGACTTGCGGCAAACGCTGCTCCAACTCTGTTTTGGCATCAGCACTGTCCGCCGTAATGCTAAAGCGTACAATCATGTAATTATTTGTTAGCAAGTTCGTAGTAATTTCGCCCGTGTCAACGGAGAACTCTTTCATTTCCTCTGCCGTGAGCGGCTTCACTTCTTGCTCTTCCGTCGTGGTTGTTTGCGCAGCCGGAGAGAGATACGTTTGCCAGAGAACGAACGAGATCACTCCCAGTAGCGATATCGCGATGATAATGATTAGAGCCATGTTAAACAATCGATTTTGAAACATCGCTAATGCCTCCCGCTATTCATTTGAATCACCCGGCATTTTCGGTACAGATGCTGCCGGAGGAACATTATGATAAAAAGCCTGAACACGTTCAGCGATGGATTCCACCGAATCCTTCACGATGTACTTTCTGTCGTTGAACAGCGTGATTACGCTATCCGGAGTTGCTTCAACAGTTTCAATGTGAGTGATGTTCAGATAAAATGTAGAGCCGTTAAACCGCGTTAACTTAATCATTGGCTGCTCCTTTCCGGATCAAGCTGGGGAAGGCTTAGAACACTTCCCCAGCTATTTCCGTTAAACGAAATTATCGTTTCAGGTTCACCAGTTCTTCCAGTACGGTGTCAGATGTCGTGATGATCCGAGAGTTTGCTTGGAAACCGCGTTGTGCCACGATCATTTCTGTAAATTCTTCAGAAAGGTCAACGTTGGACATTTCCAGTTGTCCCGCGATAATGCTGATTCGTGCATCTGCTGGAGTAGCAGGAGTCATTGGATCATCATCACGTGCACCGGCGTTCACTGTGTTTTCGTAGAGGTTGTTGCCGATCTTCTTCAAACCACCTGGGTTGTTGAAGGTCATGACGCCAATGGTATTGTCCGAAGCAAGTGCTCCAGTATCATCCACAGTCGTAATTACGCCATCCTTGCCAATGGAGTAAGAAACAATTCCATCTGCTTGGTTGATTTGGATTGGAGCCGGGTCAGTGTTCATCAGCTTCATTCCTTGAGAGTTCACCAAGAAACCTTGGGCATCACGAGTGAAGTTCCCAGCACGCGTGTAATAGATAGTTGCCCCATCATCCGGACTGACCATGAAAAACGCGTCCCCTTCGATGGAAAGGTCTGTCGGCAGGTTCGTTGTCATTGGGCTACCAGCAGAGAAAACCGTATCAATCGAAGCAATGGAAGAACCAAGGCCGATTTGCGTCGGGTTTGTACCGCCTTTCCCACCATCTGTAGGAGCACCGGCCCCTTGTACGTTTTGGCTCAAAATATCTTGAAACATCACACGCCCCTTTTTAAAGCCAACTGTGTTTACGTTCGCAATATTATTACCAATAACGTCCAATTTCGTTTGAAATCCACGCAAGCCTGAAATACCTGAATACATAGATCGAAGCATACTAACTTCCTCCTTTACCTTCTCATTTACAGCGGCTACCTCTGTCAGTCGGTAGCCGAATGGGCTTCCTCAAAAGGAGGTCCAGCCCAGTAAACAGCCACCTACACGAAAATGGCACTGTCAATGTTAGTAAATACGTTGTCCTTCATGCTGCCATCGTCCACGGCGGTAATAATTTTCCGATTTACGATGCTCACGACGTAGGCCACATTATCCATCATAACGAGAGACTCTCTGGCGCCTTTGGCTGCTGCTTTTTGCACAGCGGATTCCAAACGCTCCATCTGCTGTCTTTCTAGCGTAATGCCCCGCTCCTGCAAGCGATTGACGGCATGCTGGCTAAAGCTAAGTGGTTGAGTCTTGGTTGCAGCGCCAATCGATTCCGTCAAATACTCCTGAAATAGCTTGTTGTTTCCTGGAGCAGTTTGGGTAGTAGCTTTTGCGACGTGATTCGTTTTCGGAGGAAAATAGGGTTGCCCCACACGAAAATGGTTCATGGCGCTTCCTCCTTATATCCAATCCTAGACGATGTCGTCAATGCCGCGAGCCGTTTCCCGCAATCGATTCCATAGCACTTCTGTCGATTCATTACTGTCTACCAGGGCATCGAGAGCAAATTCTTGCTCGTCTTTATCTTGCTGTTGTCGATTCTCTTGTTGCTGTCGCGCTTGTTCACGCTGCTGTTGGAAGTTAAAAGCTGTATCCTGCTGCTGGTTTACCTCCAAGCGATCAACCTGCAAGCCTTGTTGTGTCAACGCAGCTCGAAGCTGCGGAAGCTGATTGTCCAGCATTTCCTTTCCAGCCTGTGTTTCAGCATGGAACTGTGCTGTAATCACGCCATTTTGGGAAGTAATCGTTACATCTACTTGGCCCAAAGATTGTGGATTCAGAATCAGCCTTGCCTCATGTACGCCATTGTGTTGCGTCAACTGCATTTTGGACACGAAAAGCTGCGTGACTTGCTGTGTCAATTGATTGGCGTTCACATGATGAGTTGGAACCGACTGTTGCTGAAAGGTCTGTACAGATTGTGTTTGCGTATTAGATGAAGCAATAATCGGCGTCTGACCATTTCCATTCAACATGCCCTCTTGTGCATTGCCCTCTTGATTCAAAAGGCCGCTTTGAAGGGTAGACTGTACTGTCTGGGACTGAATCCCTGCCTCTAGCTTGTAAGCCGAGAGACCTTGGTTCAACCGCAGTGGAGAAATCGTTTTAAACGTGTCCTGCTGGGTTGTGTTCATGTTTGCTATCACATCGGATCGCAAGTTCAGTCCACTTCGTTTTGACTCCTCAGCATTTCCTTTTTGATTCTTCAGGGATTCGAGAAGAGCTGCCAGCTTGTCCAGTTCGTTTGGCGTTGCTTCCCCTTTTTTCAGGTTAGCTAGAATCTGCTTCAAATCCTCACTTACTTGACCAGCATTTCCTTGTGCTTTACCCAAGAGTTGTTCAATTGCAGTTGCAAATTTTTCTTGGGCGTCAGGCGGTAATTCATCTTGCGTAGTTTGACCAGAATTAAGCAGTTGGGCAAATAATGCCATGAGATCAGCTAATGCTAGCATTTCCTCATCACTTAAACCCTCTGGTGCCACCATAGTCTCTTCTGCGGTCCCCACCTGATCCAACACCTGCATCAATTGCATGGAAAACATTTGACCTAAACCAGTTCCTCCCGCATTTGCTACAGGTGTCGCTGTAACAGATCCTGCTGATCCTACGGCAGGAGTCAAATTGGCCACATTCATCTCGTTCACCTCCTCTTTTTGAATTGTTGCTTATAGGAACGAAAACAGCTGATTGCTCAATCTATTTTCGAAGCAACTCTGTCGTAATGCGAGCCGCCAGATTGTCTTTTTCTTTCTTGTCGTCATTGGCGATCACTGAGAGAGTTTGTGCCCGTTTATCTGCAGGCAAATCTTTCATTAAAGCAATGGCTTGCCCCTTGTTAGTATTCATGAGTGAACGAATGATAGCAGCAGCATCCGCTGGCGGCAATTGAGTAAATGTGTTCTTTAGATCCTCATTCGATTCAGACCCATCACGTGTATTGCTGAGCGCCTTTGTAAGAACATCTACACGTTGTTGTAGAGCAGCAATGTCATCATCTTTGTTCACTACTGAATCTTTTAACAAGATGGAAATATCCGCGGCTTTCTTCGGTTCCATCTTGGCCAAAATGTCGGCTTGTTGGGCAGGTTTCATTTTGGTCATGACCGCCACTGACTCTTCCAGCTTGAGATTTCCAATGATGGCTGCCGCATTTTTTGGCGACATGGTTGTATAAACTTTTGCCAAATCAGCAAACTGCTTCTGACGTTCTTCCTCAGTCGCACGTTTGTCTTCCATTGCCTTGTTTACATCATCAAGCTGTTTTTCCAGCGCCGCAATGGTAGCGTCTTTCCTTGCTGACTCTTCTTGTAAAGTGGCAATCTGCTGCTGGTTTTTTGCTTGATCTTGCTGTAGGGTTGCCACTTGTTTGTCCATGTCAGGTTGTTCTTTTGAGTCGGGAGTTGCTGCATAGTCGTCCGGGACTAATTTTTCCACGTACGGTATGGAGTTTGCCCAGTGGAGAACAGTCCCTAACACGTTTACTCCGAGCAAGCTCAGGAGCACACCGCCAAGGAGGCTGGCAAACAGTGCAGGAATGACAATCATATAAAAGAACCATTCCCACCTGCCGTATTCCCGTTCTTCTTGGATTTCTTCCATTTGGAACCTCCCTCAGTAGCTTCGGCGAAGATAGAGCTGCGTACCGATCTCATCCAACTCTTTTTGCTCTCTTTGCTTCTGGTCGTCCAGAAATTGGTGGAGCGACTTTTCCCGAAGGCGTTGCCATAGTTGGGACTCTTTCATACGTTCCGTCAATCGTGACTGACAGCGTTCCACATCCTGTACACAACCGTGCAAGGTTCGTTGCTGATTCTGGATGGATCTTGCAACAGATTGCTGATATTGCGTAATGGAAATGAGCTGCGCAGCACTGCATGTCTGCATCTGTACTTCCTGGAGCTTCATCGTCATCTCGTCATGATGCTCAGTTAGTTGAGAAAGCTTCCACTCTTCTTCGTTTTTACGTTGGATCGACTTTCCGAAAGCCCACTCTGCTTGTTCTTTTTCTTTTTCCTTTAAATCAAGAACCTTTTGGAGATGAAACTGAAAAACACGCACGTTAGTTCACTCCTCCGAAATGAGCTGTCAACGCTTGGATAGCGCTCTGTAAAGTAGATGGCTCATGCGTTCCTTGTGCCGTAAAACCAGAAATGATATCACGATAGCGAATAGCCGCATCGATTTCCCGATTGCTTCCCGGCTTGTACGCCCCAATATTTATGAGGTCCTCCGCTTCACGAAACGTAGCCAAATGCTTTTTCAGTTGACGAGCAGCATCCAAATGGTTACTATCGACGATTTCATTCATGACACGACTTACACTCGCCATCACATCAATAGCTGGAAAGTGACCTTTGTGAGCGATTTTTCGGTCAAGAACGATGTGACCGTCCAAAATCCCCCGCGCCGCATCCGCAATCGGATCGTTCATATCGTCAGAATCAACCAATACGGTATAAAAGGCTGTAATACTTCCCTTGTCCGCTGTTCCTGCGCGCTCCATCAGCTTTGGCAGCATCGCAAACACCGATGGCGTATAACCACGCGTAGCCGGCGGTTCTCCAATTGCCAAGCCCACTTCACGTTGTGCCATGGCAAAGCGCGTGACGGAATCCATCATGAGCATGACATTCATTCCACGATCTCGGAAATATTCCGCTATGGAAGTCGCAATCATTGCTCCCTTGATTCGAATCATGGCAGGTTGATCGGAAGTAGCTACGACAACAACAGACCGCTTTAGTCCTTCTTCCCCAAGATCGCGCTCAATAAACTCCATGACTTCACGGCCACGCTCTCCAATGAGACCGATGACATTGATATCTGCCGTAGTATTTCTGGCGATCATTCCCATCAATGTACTTTTTCCTACCCCTGATCCGGCGAAGATGCCGACCCGCTGACCTTTCCCGATGGTAAGGAGACCGTCTATTGCTCTAACACCTACACTCAATGGTTCTTGAATGCGTGGTCGAAGGATTGGATTTGGCGGCATATTGTTCGTAGGATAGGACGTCAACCCAAATGGGAGTGAACCTTGATAGGGGCGGCCCAGTCCATCGAGGATCGAACCCAATATTTCTGGTCCAACTTTTACATCTAACGAACGTCCTGTCGCAACCACATCACAACCTGGACCAATTTCGGTCAATTCACCTAATGGCATTAACAGCACTTTGTTTTCCCGAAAGCCAACGACTTCTGCGATGATCGGTTCCTTTGTGTTAGTCGGATATAGATGGCATATCTCGCCTAATTTCACTTCAGGCCCTTGCGACTCAATGGTGAGTCCAACAACCTGTGTCACTTTGCCATTCACGCGCATCGGATCTAATCCATGCAGCATGTGCTTGTACTTCGAGAGATCTAGGATGCTCATGGAGCCTCACTTCCTCTGGCAATCGTAAGCAGCGCCTGCTTAATCTCCTCCATTTGTGTATCGATGCGGGCATCGACACTTCCCAAAGCAGTACGGATGACACATCCGCCATCTTGTACTGTATAGTCAGGGTAAATGGAGAGTTCTGCTTGTCCGTCCAACAATTCCAGAAAACCAGCACGATGCTCGAGCACATAATCGAAATACTTATGGTTGACGCACACCGTAATCTCACCATGAACACGGGAACGGCGGAGTGCTTTTTTGGTCATTTCCAGGACCTGCTCGGGATGCTGTTGCAATTCCTGTCCAATGATTTTTTTAGCGATTTCCATACTGAGTTCCACTACAAAAGGCTCTGCCTCAGCTATAATCTGTTTTTTCTCAGCAAACGCCTGTTCCATAATGGTTTTTGCTTGGCTGAGTGTAGCTGTTTGCTCCTCGTACGCCTCACGTTTACCCGCTTCGAAACCTGCCTCGTGCCCTTCCGTTATAGCCTGCTCTTGTACTTGTTGAAACAGTTGCGCAGCTTCCTGACGCTTTTGTTCCCACCATTCTTCCATCTGAGCAAGCGTCTCTTGTCTTACTTGCTCTGCTTGCTCAGCAGCTTGCTGCAAGATGTTTTGCGCGGTTTCTTCTGCATCTGAGATGATCGTTTTTGCTTCGATCTCAGCTTGATTTAAAATTTCTTGATTTTCTTGCAACCTTTCGGCAACTTCTTCCGTCTTAAGTGGTACAGGCGTTACCGAGAGGAGAAAAGATTCCTCAGAAGGCCGATAATTGGCGCTTTTGATGATCCTAGACAATGATATCATCTCCTCCACCGCGGGCGATGATGATCTCACCAGCCTCCTCTAAGCGACGGATAATTGCAACGATACGAGATTGTGCCTCTTCGACGTCGCGAAGGCGAACTGGGCCCATAAACTCCATTTCTTCTTTGAAGGTATCCGCCATCCGTTTGGACATGTTCCGGAAAATAACTTCCCGAACTTCTTCGCTGGATACTTTGAGAGAAAGTTGCAAATCGGCATTTTCCACATCGCGGATAACGCGCTGAATCGAACGGTTGTCGAGTGTAGCAATATCCTCGAAGACGAACATACGCTTCTTGATTTCTTCTGCCAACTCTGGATCTTGAATTTCGAGGGAATCCAGAATCGTGCGTTCGGTTCCACGATCGACACCGTTGAGTACAGCCACGATCGCTTCGATCCCGCCTGCCTGCGTGTAATCTTGGGTAACAGTGGCAGAAAGCTTTTGCTCCAATACCTGCTCTACTTGAGCGATTACTTCCGGTGAAGTACTGTCCATAGTCGCAATACGTTTCGCAACCTCTGCTTGACGTTCTTGCGGAAGAGCGGACAGGATCATGGCTGCTTGTTGAGCCTCCAGATAGGAAAGCACCAAAGCTATCGTCTGCGGATGCTCATTTTGGATAAAGTTAAGGATTTGACCTGGGTCAGCCTTTCTAGCAAAGTCAAACGGTCGAACTTGAAGGTTTGCCGTCAAGCGATTGATAATATCCATCGCTTTGGTCTCACCCAAAGCTTTTTGCAATATTTCTTTGGCGTACGTAATCCCGCCTTGTGCAATTACCTCTTTGGCAACTGCTATCTGGTGAAATTCAGATAAAATTTTATCTTTTTCATCTGTATCCACTTTTCGCACATTGGCGATTTCTAATGTCAGTTGCTCGATCTCATCCTCACGCAAATGCTTGAACACCTGGGCAGAAACTTCTGGCCCGAGTGAGATGAGGAGGATAGCTGCCTTTTGTCGTCCTGACAACTCTTTAGCGCCGCGAGCCATACCATTCACTCCTTAATCTTCTGCTAACCAAGTACGAAGCAGAACAACAAACTCATCTGGTTTGCTTCGCGCCAATTTTTCAAGTTGCTTTCTGACCACTACCTGGTCTCCATCTTCTTGGTAAATCAAGTCTGGTATTTCGGCCGCGTTTAACGGTGTCAGCAAGTCTGGCAATTCCTCTTCTTCTTCTTGTTGCTTCGCTTGACTGCGTCTGCGATAAACGAGGAAGGCAACAGCAGCAAGTGCCAAGACTGCAATACCACCAACTGTCCAAAGAACAGCAGGACTTAGTGCACTGGAATCCTCAATCTCAGCTTTTCCTGAGAACTGACGAGGGAGTACAGAAATATGCTTGTCCAACTCTGCATCCGTTAAATCAGAAGCCTGATCACTTAAAGTGACACGAACAACATTGCGCAACACTTGCTTGATGCTCTCGAGCGTAGCAGCATCCAACGTTGCACCATCTGGCGGTTCTACCCCAACGTTGATTGTGATGTCTTCGATCTTGTACGGGCTTGATGTAACATTTCGTGTGATGCGATTTACTTCACGGTTAATCGTATCATTCAACTCTTCGTATTGACTGTTACTTCCTTGCGGGGTAGCTCCCGGGTAGTTAGGAACTGCATTGTTATTGGTTCCTGCAATTCCCCCTGGAGGTTGACCTTGCCCAGAGAAGGCTTTTGATAATTTTTGAGAAGAAATGATAAGTCCTTCGTTATTCTCTTTGTCAGGTGCCTCGACTATGTTCTCTACGCGATTTTCTTTGTCAAAGTTCATTTTGATGAACGTATGGACGATGACTTTATCGCGTCCCATGATTGTACCCAACAAATTGTACAGGTTTTGTTGAATTTTCTTTTCAACATCTGCCTTGATTGTTTCCTGTTGCTTAAAGCTACTCAATGTGCCTTCGTTTTCATTGCCTTCGGAACGTTCCAGCGGATTGGAATACTGGTCTGTAATCGCGATCGCTTCCATCGGCAATTTCGGAACGCTTCGGGAAACAAGCAGATAAAGCGAGTTAATTTGCTTTTGATCAAGCGTTGTTCCAGGTTCAACATCGACGATAACGGAAGCAGTCGCTGTATCTGGAGTCTCTGTCACCCAAACGCTTTCCTGCGGCAATGTAATCATCACTTGTGAGGAACGTACACCTTTTACACGTTCCAGCATCTTGCGCAGCTCTTGTTGTAAAGCCTCTTTCTTCATGACATCAAATTGGCGATCTGTAACTCCAAGGGTACTGGAGAAAATTTCTGCATTAATTCCTGCCTGACTCGGAATACCTTGTGCAGCCAAATCGACAATGACATCTTGTGCCATCTTTTCTGGAACCTCGATACTTGTACCATTCCCCGTGATACGATAAGGGATTTGTGAAGCTTCCAACTCTTGCTTGATCGTCCCGATTTCTTGTTCACTCAATTTTTGGTTGTAGAGTGGTTTGTACACCGGCTGAGAAGCGATGTATATGTATAGACCAAGAGATATCAAGAGGAAGAGCGAAATACCGAGAATCATCCATTTTTGTTTCTTGGAAAATTGGTTCCATTTTGACGTAAACTGGTCTTTGTATACTGCTAAACGTTCGTTCATGTTTCACCTCTCAAAGGATACCAACAACGATCAAATCGACATGCGCATGATTTCTTGATAAGACTCAATCATCTTGTTCCTGACCTGCATAGTCATTTGTAGCATCACGGAAGCTTTTTGACCTGCAACAGTCAATTGGTGCAAGTCGGTAATTTCTCCCGCTGCAAACTTGTCGGCAAGATTCGACGATTCTACTTGCGCCTGATTCACTTTATTCATGGCATCCGATAGAAACGATGAGAATTCTTGGGAAACTTCAGCTGGGGTTGGCTTGTTCACACTCGGTGTACGAATTGGCGTTAGTTGGGAGATTGCACTCATTTCCATACCTTACTCTCACCCGCTTTACTTGATTTCCAATGCTTTTAGCATCATCGATTTGGAAGCATTCAATGCTGTCACGTTGGCTTCGTATGATCTTGATGCGGAGATCATGTCCACCATCTCTTTCATCGGGTCGACGTTCGGCATCAAGAGATATCCGTCTTGATCTGCATCTGGGTGAGATGGATCAAACACTCGCTTAAAAGGAGTATTGTCTTCTTGAATCGCTGTGACCTTCACACCTTGTCCACCTCGACTTCCTGAGACCGTCCCTACGGCTGCTTGCAGGAAGTTATCAAATGTTCCATTTGTTTGAGGTGACAACTCCACCATTTTTCTCCGATATGGCTGCCAGGCGCCATCTACGAAGTTTGCTCGAGTGGTTTCCGCATTCGCAATATTGGAAGCAATCGTATCCAATCGCAAGCGGTTAGCTGTTAAGGCAGAAGCACTTGTGTTAATTCCCTGAAACAAGCTCATCCTTATTTACCTCCACCCTCAATTACACTGCGTAGCTTTTGAAAATGTCCTGCTGTCAATTGCGTCAAACCGCTGTACCAAATTTGGTTTTTGGCCAATTCTGTTGTTTCTGTTTCCAAGTCAACATCATTGCCACTGTTCTGAATGAAGTTATTCGGATTGGACACAACCTGTGGTACTGCAACGCCTCCTGCATTTCCAAACGGGAGGTGTCGTTGATTGGTCCGATACGCTTCTAACTTGCCATGTCCCGCTCTTGCGTTCAACTCATCTTGCAAAAAGCTCTCAAAGATGACTTGTTGACTTTTGAATTGAGGGGTGTCTATGTTGGCAAGGTTGTTTGCGATCGTTCTATGTCGCAATGTTGCAGCGTCGAGTGATCTCTCCAGGACCTGCAGATGGTAACTATCCAGCATTTTTCCTTCTCCCCCAATATGAGTCAATTGTTTTCCCTAAAACCACCTATATTTCCTGTATTTTCGACACCCTAATACGATTCAATCATAGCAAAATCAATTTGGACAAAAAAGCCCCTTTTCATGACGTTTTTCAAAATGATTCAATGGGACTAAATCCCTTATCTTTCCTGTTTTTTTACTGCATTTTACAAGGAATCCATATTCAAACCATTGCCTATTTCGTAGCAAGCATAAAAAATCAATATATAATTTATGGTAATAATGTGTCGTTTTTTGCAATAATTAGGACTAAAGTCCCATGAGAAAAGGTGCAGCAACATGGGTTGCTACACCTTTTGTTTACTTTCTTGTAACTTTTGGCAAGGTATATATTACGAGGTTTTGAGCTTCTCGAGCTCAGGCAACAGCTTTTCATTCAGCACTTTAATGAAGGTACCTTTCATCCCCAAAGAACGGGATTCGATAACACCCGCACTCTCCAGCTTACGCAGTGCGTTTACGATTACGGAGCGAGTAATTCCTACGCGATCCGCGATTTTGGAGGCAACGAGCAAGCCTTCTTTGCCTTCGAGCTCTTCAAAAATATGTTCAACTGCTTCCAACTCACTGTAAGAGAGGGAACCAATCGCCATTTGTACAACCGCTTTGCTGCGTGCTTCCTCTTCGATTGCTTCAGAACGCTCGCGCAAGATTTCCATACCTACTACAGTTGCCCCTACTTCTGCAAGAATCAGGTCGTCATCGACAAATTGATCGTTAATACGACCCAAGATCAGCGTACCGAGACGATCTCCTCCACCCATAATTGGAACGAGCGTCGTCCAACCTGTACGGAATACTTCTTTCATTTCAACTGGGAAAATGGTGTATGGACTATCTACATCCAGGTTCGCAGATGTTTCATCTACTTTCAGTAACCCCATGCTGTACTCTTCTGGAAAGCGGCGCTCTTCCAGCATTTTCTGCATACGGCTGTTATCCATCTCTTGATGAATCGCATAGCCAAGAAGTTTTCCTTTGCGGCTTACAACATAAGTATTTGCTTCAATAACGTCACTCAAAACTTGGGACATTTCATTGAAGTTCACGGCATGACCCGCGGATTTTTGCAACATGCGGTTAATTCTTCTTGTTTTTGACAGTAGATCCATCTGTATTTCCTCCTAATTATATGTGCTGCCTATCCAATGTTTATAAAATATATTGACTCAAGTCTTTGTTCCCCGCGATTGTACCTAATTTCTGTTTGACATAATCGGGGGTAATCTGTACAACTTCTAGGTGGATTTCTGGGGCTTCAAAAGAGAGATCCTCCAGTAGCTTCTCCAATATGGTGTGCAATCGTCTAGCACCAATGTTATCTGTGCTCTGATTGACCTCAGCAGCGAGACGAGCAAGTTCCTGAATGGCTTCTGGTGTAAATTCAACACGCACACCTTCTGTTTCCAAGAGGGCCACGTACTGCTTAAGCAACGCGTTTTTAGGCTCAGTCAAAATTCGGACAAAATCTTCAACGCGCAAGCTAGTCAGCTCCACCCGAATCGGAAAACGACCTTGCAATTCAGGAATTAAATCTGATGGTTTTGCCATGTGAAAAGCACCAGCTGCAATAAACAGAACATAATCTGTTTTGACAGGACCATACTTGGTCATGACAGTTGAGCCTTCCACAATCGGTAAAATGTCACGCTGGACCCCTTCACGGGATACATCCGGGCCACGCCCATCCTTACCCGCAATCTTGTCAATTTCGTCAATGAAGATAATACCGTGTTGTTCGGCTCGACGAATTGACTCCTGCGTAACTTCGTCCATATCCACCAGTTTTTGCGCTTCCTGCTGAATTAATACCTTTCGCGCATCTTTTATTCGCAATTTTCGTTTCTTCATCCGCTTAGGCATCAGGCTACCGAGCATATCCTGCATTTGCATCCCCATTTGTTCTGTACCCGGAACCTGGAACATGTCAAACATCGAAGGTGATTGGTCTTCGACTTCAATCTCAATCATTTGCTCTTCTAACTGGCCATTCGTCAATTGCCACATGACTTGTCTGCGTTGCTGCTGTCCACCGAAGAACATCTCCAACGGATTTTTGAACGAGTTCGACTGCTTGCGAGATGGGACAAGTACGTTCACAATCGCTTCATTCGCAAGCTTCTCGGCTTTCTCTTTCACCGACTCTACTTTTTCCTGTTTGACCGTACGGATAGAAGCTTCGACCAGATCACGGACCATCGATTCCACATCTCGTCCTACATAACCGACTTCCGTAAACTTCGTTGCTTCGACTTTAATAAAAGGAGCACCTGTCAGCTTTGCAATCCGACGTGCAATTTCCGTTTTTCCAACACCAGTAGGTCCGATCATCAAGATGTTTTTTGGAACAACCTCTTCAATCATTTGCTCTGGCAAACGACTGCGACGATAGCGGTTGCGAAGCGCTACAGCGATGGCTTTCTTGGCTTGTGCCTGCCCGACAATGTATTTATCCAAATGCTCTACGATCTTACGCGGGGTTAATTGCTCAAGATTCAGCACAGTAGGTTCCTCCCTTTCGCTCAATTCAACTCATCCACAACAAGATTGTTGTTTGTGAACACGCAAATTTCAGCAGCGGTACGAAGCGATGCTTCCGCAATTTCACGTGCGCCGAGATGAGGCGCATATGTTTTCAATGCACGACCTGCTGCAAGGGCAAAGCTACCGCCAGAACCAATTGCAAGAATCCCATCATCAGGCTCAATGATTTCGCCATTTCCGGAAATAAGCAGCAAATGCTCCTTATTGGCAACAATCATCATCGCTTCCAAACGACGCAAAATTTTATCCATGCGCCACTCTTTCGCCAGCTCTACAGCAGCTCGCTGCAGATTCCCGTGATACTCCTCCAGCTTTCCTTCAAACTTCTCAAAAAGCGTAATCGCATCAGCAACAGAGCCAGCGAATCCTGCTAAAACTTCGCCGCGATATAGACGTCTTACTTTTTTGGCACCGTGCTTCATTACCATGCTGTTGCCAAAAGTAACCTGACCATCTCCGGCCATCGCTACAGACCCATTGTGCTGTACAGCAAATATGGTTGTTGCGTGAAACTGTTCCATCACTGATTCCTCCCGTTATGTCCGATTGGCGGAACCTGTATTGCCCGGGTTTGCTCGTGGGTGAGCGGTGTCATATACATGCCGAAGTCGCTCTTTGGTTACATGCGTGTACACCTGTGTCGTCGAAACATTGACGTGTCCCAGTAATTCTTGCACGGTACGCAGATCAGCGCCGCCGTTTAACATATGGGTCGCAAACGTATGACGAAAGGTATGTGGTGAAACCCGCAATTGAAGAGCGTACGTTTCTACGTATTTGTCTACAATCCGCCGAACACTGCGGTCGGATAACGGTTCTCCCCGATAATTAACCAGCAAATTGCCGTGTTCTACTTTTCCAGCCAACAGTTTTTCTCTTCCATATTCTAGGTATTGCCGAAGAACGTCGCAGGCATAACTTCCAACCGGCACATACCGTTCTTTCGCTCCTTTTCCATAAACCAAGGCGACTCCCATGCTCGGATTCACATCATTCACAGATAAAGTGGTGAGCTCCGTAACACGCATGCCGCTTGCATACAACAGTTCAAAAATCAGCCGATCACGAATTCCCAGTGGAGTGGTTGTATCAGGCAGATCGAAAAAAGCTTGAACTTCTTGCGGATATAAAAAGGAAGGAAGTTTCTTCTCCATTTTGGGAGTGGAGACTAGTTGAAATGGATTCTGTTCCAGTTGACCTTCACGCAACAGAAATCGGTACAAGCTACGCAAACTGGATAGCTTGCGGGCAATACTTCGCCGGGAAAGCCCCCTGCCAGCCAATTGCGCGAGAAAGGAGCGACCATGCAAATAAGAAACAGCAGCAAATACGGGGATTTGGTGCTGTTCCATAAAGGAGACAAATTCGCTGATATCTGCCACATACTGCTTCACCGTATGAGGAGAGGCGTTTTTTTCAACTCGCAAATAGCGGGTAAACATCTCAATATCCGCAGAATTTTGATGCGAAATGTCCATACGGGATGCACCCTCCTCGAAGCACCTATATAGTAACACAGACGAAAATCGGATATCAATGTTAATTGTGTCGTTCTTGTGTAAAATTCTGAATTGTATCTAGCGCCCGTTCAGCGAGCTTTTCATTTTTCAAACGCTTGTCTCGGATTCTTTCTGGCCATTCCGGTACCAACCCGAAGTTTGCGTTCATTGGCTGGAAATGCTTTGGATCTGCCGTTGTAATGTAACGAGCCATGCTGCCCATAATGGTTTCTGGCGGAAGCTCGATCAATTCTTCCCCTTTTGCGAGTCGTGCTGCATTGATCCCCGCAAGCAAACCAGATGCCGCTGACTCCACATATCCTTCTACACCAGTCATTTGACCTGCAAAGAAAAGAGTTTCCCGATCTTTATACTGATACGTAGGCTTCAACAGTTTTGGCGAGTTGATAAAGGTGTTGCGGTGCATGACACCATAACGAACGATTTCGCAGTTTTCCAACCCAGGAATGAGTGAAAAGACTCTTTTTTGATCCGGCCATTTCAGATGGGTCTGGAAACCTACGATGTTATACAATGTCGCAGCACTATTGTCCTGACGAAGCTGTACAACCGCATAAGACTTTTTGCCTGTCCGCGGATCAACCAGGCCTACTGGCTTCATGGGACCAAATGTCATGGTTTTGTGCCCACGCTTTGCCAATACTTCAATCGGCATGCAGCCTTCGAAGAAGATTTCCTTTTCAAATTCCTTCAATGGAACTGTTTCTGCAGAGATCAACGCATCATAGAAACGATTGAACTCCTCTTCTGTCATCGGGCAGTTTAGGTAGGCTGCTTCCCCTTTATCATATCTGGAAGCAACGAATACCTTGTTCATATCAATCGAGTCTTTCTCGATAATGGGCGCAGCCGCATCATAGAAGTACAGATATTCTTCACCCGTCAGTTCTTTTAACTTTGTAGACAAAGCTGGAGAAGTAAGTGGCCCCGTCGCAATTACTACGATCCCATCAGGAATTTCGGTAATCTCTTCCGAAATGACCTCAACCAAAGGATGATTACGAACAGCATCTGTAACATGAGCCGCGAATTCGTGTCTGTCTACGGCAAGCGCGCCTCCAGCTGGAACCGCGCAACGATCTGCCGAATCAATAATGACAGAGTTCAATCGACGCATTTCTTCTTTTAATACACCCACTGCATTCGTCAACGTGTTAGCACGCAATGAATTACTGCATACCAACTCTGCAAATTTATCGGTATGGTGAGCAGGTGTTTGTGTCTTCGGCCTCATTTCATATAGCTTTACTTTTACACCTGCCTGCGCGATTTGCCATGCTGCCTCACTACCAGCGAGGCCAGCGCCCACTACTGTAATTGTTGGTTGTGACATGCTGTTAATCCTCCAAACTACAAAATCGAATCAGGCTGCTTAGGAGTCTGCCTCTTCTTGATAATCACACTTGGTGCAAACAATGCTAACTCCTTGCTTCTTGCGCTTTTTCTCCACGAGCATGCTGGAGCATTTTGGACAAGGTCTGGCAATCGGTTTGTCCCACGATACAAAATCGCATTCCGGATATTGATTGCAGCCGTAAAAAATACGACTCTTCTTAGATTTACGTTCGATAATCTCTCCGGTTTCACACTGCGGACACTTTACGCCGATTTCTTTTACAATCGGCTTCGTATTACGACAATCCGGGAATCCGGAACAAGCTAAAAACTTGCCAAATCGACCAAGCTTATAAACCATCACACGGCCGCAAAGCTCACATGATTCATCCGATTCTTCGACTTTCAGCTCTACTTCTTTCATTTCTTCTTCTGCAACAACTACGCGCTTTGCAAAGTCTTGATAAAAATCGTCCAGCACCTGCACCCAATTGGTGGTTCCTGCTTCGATATTATCTAAACCCGACTCCATATGCGCAGTGAATTCTACGTTGAGAATCTCCGGGAAAAACTCCTCGACAAGCGTGATCACAATCTCGCCCAATTCAGTCGGGACAAATCGCTTCTCTTCCAATGCCACATAGCCCCGCTTTTGAATGGTCTCTAATGTAGGCGCATAGGTAGACGGACGTCCAATTCCCATCTCTTCCATCGTTTTAAGCATGCGCGCTTCAGAGAATCGAGGTGGTGGCTGTGTAAAGTGCTGACTCGGCTCGATTTCTTTTTGTTCGAGGATTTGTCCTTCTTCAATCGGCGGAAGGAAGCTTTCTTCTTCTGCGCCATCATCGTTTCCTTCAATATATACCTTCATAAATCCTGGGAACTTCACTTTTGATCCTGTTGCTCTGAAGGTAACTCCACCTGCGTCAATATCTACGCTCATCGTATCAAGAACAGCGGATGACATTTGACTGGCAAGGAAACGCTCCCAGATTAATCGATACAAGCGCAATTGATCTCTCGACAAGTATTCCTTGATCTCATCTGGTGTACGCATCACACCTGTTGGACGAATCGCTTCGTGAGCGTCTTGAGCATTTTCGTTTTTCGCCTGATTGCGTGGCTCAGATAATACATAGTCTTGCCCATATTTCTCAAGTATGTATTCTCTTGCTTCGTTCTGTGCTGTTGCAGATAGGCGAGTAGAGTCTGTACGCATATAGGTAATCAAACCAACTGCGCCTTCTTTATTGCCAACGTCAATCCCCTCATAGAGCTCTTGAGCAATTCGCATGGTCTTAGAAGTGCGGAAGTTCAGCTTACGCGCTGCCTCTTGCTGTAAAGAACTCGTGATAAAAGGAGGTGCAGGATTGCGCTTACGCTCACGCTTCGTTACCTTTTGTACCACGTAGGGTTTGTTCTTCATTCGTTTCAATACCGCTGCTACATCATCTTCCGAATGAAGCTCAACCTTTTCATCGCCATAACCATAGAACTTAGCGTTAATTTCTTTTCCGTCGCTAATTAATGTACTCGCAATCGTCCAATACTCTTCCGGGATAAACTCTTGGATCTCACGCTCACGATCCATGATAAGCTTAACCGCAACCGATTGAACACGTCCGGCACTCAAGCCTTTTCGAACCTTTTTCCATAGAATTGGACTGATATTGTAGCCCACGAGTCTGTCGAGAATGCGACGTGCCTGTTGAGCATTTACCAAGTCCATGTTTATGTGTCGTGGATGCTTGAATGCTTCTTTGATGGCATCTTTGGTAATCTCATTAAATACCACACGAAGCGGTTGATTCAAATCAAGTCCCAAGTATTGTGCCAAATGCCAAGCAATTGCCTCCCCTTCGCGATCCGGGTCGGCTGCGAGATATACTTTTTTTACTTTTTTAGCAGCATCTTTTAAGCCTTTCAATACATCGCCTTTGCCGCGAATGGTTATGTATTTGGGTTCAAAATTACGCGTAACGTCTACACCCATTTGACTTTTCGGCAAATCGCGTACATGCCCGATAGACGCTTTCACGATATATTTACTACCCAGGTATTTTCCAATGGTTTTGGCCTTCGTAGGGGATTCTACGATTACTAGCGTATCAGCCATTTTTTTCCTCCCCTTTTAGTAAGGAATCTTCCCTATTATTAAATACCCTCATCCGGTTTGTCAAACACTTGTGCCTCTAGGCGTTGCCAAAAAGCTAGCGGATATGCTATCGCCGTGCAAAATAACCGCCAGGAAGTGCCACAATAGCCCCTTTTGCTTCCAAACGAATGACCAGCTGATGCAGCATCCTGCGTTGGTCTTTTTCTAAACTGCTCATTAACTCATCCAGATGAATGCCATCATATGTTAGGGCTTCCACAATCGCTTTTTCTTCATTAGATAAGGGAACAACATCGTTTGTCTTTCTTTTTTCGACCTGCTGCATCTGCTCAGCTTCTGGAAGATGATGCTTAATTTCCTCCCAGATATCGTTACTGCACGTTACTAGCTTTGCACCTTGTTTGATCAAGTTATGCGGTCCCGCACTCATCAATGAAAAAATTGGACCAGGAATTGCAAAAACTTCTTTGCCCTGCTCAAGTGCACAGTCTGCCGTAATCAAAGATCCGCTTTTTTCTGCTGCTTCTACCACTAATACACCGATAGATAGTCCACTTATGATACGATTTCGCTCTGGAAACAATCCTGAAACAGGTGGAATATGAGGTGGATATTCGCTGAGGAGTAGGCCAAAAGATTCAATTTCACGATAAAGTTCTCGATGCCGAGAAGGATAAACGTGATTCATACCGCAACCGAGCACACCAATGGTCTTGCCCCCTGCTTTCAACGTAGCTTGGTGGGCTTCCGCATCAATTCCATACGCGACCCCTGAGACAATAACAAGACCTGCTTGTACCAGCTCTCGGACAAAAAAGCTACAGCTCGCTCTTCCATATGGTGTCGGTTTGCGCGAACCAACGACGCCAATCGACAATTTTTCCAATAATGTGTGATCGCCACGGTAAAACAACGTCAACGGAGAATCGGGGATATTGCGGAGCGAAACAGGATATGTATCGTCAAAAGGACATAAGAAGCGCGTTCGCTCTTCTTCACGCTTTTCCAATAGTGCTATAGCTGAAGCTTCATTGCTTTGTTTGTCAACCTGCCTAGTGATCAAGGAAGTCAATCTGAGCTGGCGTGCCAGCTCATGCCAATTTTCGATGGCAACCTGAAAAGAACCTGTGATTTCAAAAATTTCTCGGATTTTCTTTCTTCCCAACCCTGATATCATCGTTAATACATACAGCCAGTCTCTCTCGTCGAGCTTCGCCTTTTCCAATCCAAAATCCTCCTTCATCCCGATCACAATTGTCACAGCGGACGGTTTTGAAAGCTATTCTATCGAAAGAAAGAGGCTGCTTCAAAAATAAAAAAGTGGACAAGCCTAAGGCTGTCCACTTCTTTCTTATTTGCTTACTTGCCCATTACTTTCTCGAGCATACCGCGCTCTTTCAGCAATTCAACAAGTGTTTCACCGATAACTGCAGGTGTTTTCGCTACGCGAATACCACATTCTTCGAGCTTCGCAATTTTCTCAGCAGCTGTACCTTTACCGCCAGAGATGATCGCACCAGCGTGGCCCATACGTTTTCCTTCAGGAGCAGTTTGTCCCCCGATGAAACCTACAACTGGTTTTTTCATGTTAGCAGCGATCCACTCTGCTGCTTCTTCTTCCGCAGTACCACCGATTTCACCCAGCATGATAACTGCTTCTGTGTCTGGATCTTCGTTGAACATTTTCAGTACGTCGATGAACTCCATACCTTTTACTGGGTCTCCACCGATACCCACAGCTGTGGATTGACCAAGGCCGCGAGTAGAAGTTTGGTGAACTGCTTCATAAGTCAAGGTACCGGAGCGAGATACGATACCCACTTTACCTGGAACGTGGATGTAACCAGGCATGATACCGATTTTGCACTCACCTGGAGTAATTACGCCAGGGCAGTTAGGACCTACGAGAAGGGTTTTCTTGCCTTCCATGTAGCGCTTAACTTTCACCATGTCCAGAACTGGGATACCTTCAGTGATGCAGATTACCAGATCCAGTTCAGCATCAACTGCTTCCATGATCGCGTCAGCAGCGAAAGGAGGAGCAACGTAGATAACGGATGCAGTTGCACCAGTTGCTTCAACCGCTTCTTTTACTGTGTTGAAAATTGGAATACCGTCAACTTCGGTTCCACCTTTACCAGGTGTTACACCGCCCACCATTTGTGTACCGTATTCAACGGCTCCGCGAGTGTGGAACAGACCAGTTGCACCCGTAATCCCTTGCGTAATTACTTTTGTATTTTTATTAACGAGAATACTCATCGCGTAATTTTCCCACCTTTTTTTACGTATCTACTCGAAATAGCTTACTTCACCAAGGATACGATTTTCTCAGCGCCATCCGCCATAGATTCTGCAGCTACAATGTTCAAACCGGACTCATTGAGGATTTTCTTACCCAAATCTACGTTTGTACCTTCGAGACGTACAACGAGAGGTTTGTCCAATTTGATTTGTTTTGCTGCATTCACTACGCCGTTTGCGATAACGTCGCATTTCATGATGCCGCCGAAGATGTTGACGAAAATACCTTTTACTTTTTCGTCACGGAGAATAATTTTAAACGCTTCCGTTACTTTCTCTTCAGTAGCTCCGCCACCAACGTCAAGGAAGTTAGCTGGGTCTCCACCGTAGAATTTCACGATATCCATTGTTGCCATCGCCAGACCTGCACCATTTACCATGCAACCGATGTTACCATCAAGTGCGATGTAGGACAGATCGAACTTGGAAGCTTCGATTTCTTTCTCATCTTCTTCATCCAGGTCGCGCAGAGCTACGATGTCAGGGTGACGATAGAGAGCGTTGCTGTCGAAGTTCAGTTTCGCATCCAGTGCCATTACTTCACCGTCGCCAGTTACAACCAGTGGGTTGATTTCAGCGATAGAAGCATCTTTATCAACAAAAGCTTGGTACAAGCTCATCATGAACTTGGCAGCTTTGTTAATCAATTCTTTTGGAATGTTGATTGCGTAAGCCAGGCGACGAGCTTGGAAGCCATTCAGACCTGTTACTGGATCAACTACTTCTTTGAAGATTTTTTCTGGAGTGTTTGCTGCTACTTCCTCGATGTCCATACCGCCCTCTTCGGAAGCCATCATTACAACGCTTCCAGTAGCACGGTCAACAACTACACCCACGTAGTATTCTTTCTTGATGTCGCAGCCTTGCTCGATCAGAAGGCGCTTAACTTCTTTACCTTCTGGACCTGTTTGATGAGTAACCAGTACTTTGCCAAGAATTTCGCTGGCATATGTACGAACTTCATCAAGATTTTTTGCAACCTTTACCCCGCCAGCCTTTCCACGGCCACCAGCGTGAATTTGCGCTTTTACTACGTTTACTTGGGTGCCCAGTTCTTTCGCTGCTTCAACAGCTTCTTCCACTGTGAAAGCTACGCGTCCTTCAGGAACTTTTACACCGTACTGCTTAAGTATCTCTTTACCTTGATACTCATGAATGTTCATTCTCCATCCTCCTATGGCAGATAAAGATCGGCAGGCTTTTAGACCGGTTCAAAGACGTCTGTCTTTTTCCAGTCATAACCTCCACTATCAGTGCAACGTAACTATTCTACGACAAAAACTGCAAAAGTGGTAGTAATATGTTCTTTTTATCGTGACCAGAAGTGCGAAACTTCATGAGGAAATCCCTCATTTTCGTAGAGATTGAAACAATTTCCACTCGTTTTCAGCGAGTTCATCGTGAATATACCAAGTTTGGTCATACTTAAAGTATCGTGGATAAAGTTCAATTTTCTGCTCTGTATCATTCACAAAAAAATGTAGTTCGTATTGTTTTAAGCCCGGATTTTTCGGTGGAACATTTAGTGGATCTGCATTTTTTAGCAATCGGACAGCTTGATGGGCAATTCCTTGTTCGATCGTCGTTTGGGTGACATCCAACTCTGAGTCTTGGACGTTCATTTCGCCATTAGCTGCGATGCGAATCCTTGTAGATTTAAATAACTGGTCGATCCTGTCTTCCTTATGATTGCTTGGCGGCATCCATTCCGTTAACCGCGAAAAGAGGCTACCCTCTACGTGAAAGAAAAACGTTTCTCTCCCAAAGGGAACCGCAATCAGCGTCGGCGTCAAAATGGCCACTTCTACCGGCTTGTCAGCAGAATTCATTCTCATCCGATAGTTCGGATAGAGTGGATATTGCTTGCTACGACTGTCCGCCTCCGGGACTGCCGATCCCATTACTTTCCTGATGTATTCTGCTTCTGCTTCGTTCAGCACGCGCGCCTGACCAAGGTCCTCTGCCGCCAACCGCACGCTTTGAATTTTTTGTGAGAGCACTCCTTTGCCAGTTAACTTGTTTACCCACTGATAAAAAAAGCTGGCACCCGCTCCACGATACGTGTGTCCGCCAAATTCACTTGCCGACTCTCCCACCGTCACGACAAGTGGAGCCTGCTGTGTCCGGTACAAGACAAGCGTAAAACGTACATCCTCTTGCTTTAACGGCTCGGATGATATTTGTAAATCTTGTCCCTGTCCGGACAATTCTTGCAAAAACAAGCGCATGTCCAATAATACTTCCTGTCCATCCGTTGACATCACCGTTACTTTTTCAACCGCACCTAGCTCTGTCTCGATATGATCTTTCATGTCTTCAGAAACCTTGCCTGGCTGTGCACAACCAGAGACGAACAAGCTACTCACCATCATAACCAGTAGACAAGTACGTAAAGACGATATCACGCAGTAACCCTCCTCGTATGTTCCTGTAAGATAACGCTACAGAAGTCCCAATCGACGGCTGATCTCACTGCCAAGCTTTCGTTTCACGTAAATTTCACCAATTTGGTGCGGATCTTTCACGACAACGGAGCGATTGTTCGTACGAATAACCACATATTTTTCATTATTTTTGTCCAAACCACAAATCAAATCAGACGAGGCTTCTACAAAAATAGCTACAACCGTTTTCCCATCTATTTTTTTCAACGAAATTTTTGGAAATGGGGTCACAAACGGTGACGTCTTATCTTGGATATATTGCGTAATGGCAAGAATGTATTTGTCCGGGTCTCCATACTGCTCGATCTCATGGTCAATCCCGCACACTGTCCCCTCATCTGTGATACCTAAAAATAAATTCCCGTTGTTTGAATTCGCAAACGCCACAATAGACTTAATAATTCCCGTCTTCGAATAAAGAAAGTCGCGTTTGAATTCAATCATGTCGTTTTCACCAAGTTTTGTTGCGGTTACGGGATCATCAATTCGGCCTAAATAGCGAAAGCGACTGATGGCGCCTAAGCGATAGACATATTCTTCAAATATATCAGCAGGCAAAGAAAGGTCTTCTATGCTTGCATCCGTGTTTTGCCACAATTTATATGTTTGTGGAGCAAAGCACATGTCAAACAATACGTTTCCACCGAGCGAGCGTATGTTCATACCGATGGAAGCAGGCATGATCTTCCCCGGCTGATAAGGGGCATCTGTTTCTACTTCCAATACTCCTGAATGAATTAAATAATCGAAATAATGACGCGGTAATTGTACATGATGCTTTAATAACTGACGTTCTGGCTTGGGTCGTCTGATTTCTTGATAAAAATCAAAATGCACAGATTGTTCTTCCAGTTGGCTTACCATCGCAATCAGTGAACAAATATGGCGCATGTTTCCCCTCGTTTTGTGTTGGAGTAGGTGTCATTGTTTGGTCATATTTTAACGTAACCTTTTCCGAATTGACTAGTTTTTTCGTTATTTTTGTGATTGATAGTGATGCAAGATTGTTTGCAATTTAAACGAAAGTCCCATTTCTCCGCTAATTTTTAGCTTACCTGTTACAAAAGCAACGGTAGGATTCAAGCGTCCCTCTACGAGCTTAATAAAATCTTTGTCAGATAACTCCAGCTTGCAGCCTGCTTCCCTTGTCACACCCATCTTGTAGTCCGCTTGATTATCAGCAAACACAACCTCGTAGGTGCCCCCCTCTTCTCCACTTAGGACAAAATGGTAAACCGCATGTAATCCAGCGATTCCTTGTGGCTGAGCGTTTATTCTATTCGATAAATCCTGAAGAGTGTTTTGTACCTGCATGCTCACTTCTCCTTGCTTGCTATGTATGAGGGCCGCTTTCGGTAAAAAAAGAAAGCCGGGTGTTTACCGGCTTACTTCACACGGACTGCTGTGCCTGTGGCAATAACCATCATCATACCTTCTCGCAATGTTTCGAAGTCGAGATCAACCCCAATTACTGCGTTTGCACCTAATACTCGTGCTTTTTCTTTCATTTCACGCAAGGCCAGTTCACGACCTTCTGAGAGCTTGCTCTCATACGAGCCACTTCTGCCTCCGATGATGTCCGTAATCCCTGCGAGAAAGTCACGGACTACGTTTGCGCCCATGATTACCTCTCCGCTGACGATATCCAGATACTCTTCCACTTCTTTTCCTTGGATCATGCTGGTAGTAGTTACGATCATGTCATTGCCTCCTCATTTCGATCTATTTACAATATGTATTACGTACCATAAAATAATCGGTTGCAAAGAAAGATCTAAACCTGTCCAAAAGTGTATGCGCATTGCCAGCAAACTATACTTTTCCTATCCCACTGTGGAAGAAAGTGTTTTGGATAACTTGGCAGCTGAAGAGCCTAAACTTGCTTCAGCGATTAATTCCCGCCATGATCTAGCGAAGAAGTCTGGTGTTTGGTACCCGTTCACATGACCAACCGCTGCAGATACAAAGATATCCAGAACGTTTGTTGGACGTGTAATGAGCGTAATGTATTCCTGAATTTGTTCATCGGAAATCGTAGAGATCAAAACAAACTCGTCCCCTGCATAACGACATAAATAATCCCCCTGATCTTCAGCCAAAGAAGAGAGAACCGAAGAATAGGTCCGGATGACATCATCCCCGAATGGATGACCATGCAGCTTATTAATTCGGCCAAAGTCGTTCAAATCGATAAAAAGCAAATGGAAAGGTTTTCGCTCCTTTAAAAAATTTTCCCCAATAAACTGGATGTATGGAGCGCGATACAAACCCGATAATGGGTCTCGATATTCTGCTATTTTCATCTCTACGATTTCTTTTGTGACGAATCCGATCACTTGATCTTCTTGTTTGACCAAAGCAAGCCCATTTTGTTCTTGATGAAGCGCGTGATAGGCCTCCCAAACGTTGTGATTGGCTGACAGATAGAACGGCTGACTACTCATGGCATCGGCAACGATTCGATTAGGATGAGCTGACAGAACGTCTCTCGTCGTAACCATTCCTAGTACCTCTCCGTGATCCATGACAACTAACGAATCAACATGAGATTCGTTCATTCGCTCCGCCGCATAAGAGACACTTTTGTCAGAGGTGATGGTACAAATCGTCGTCGTCATGATGTCGGAGATGTTCATAAAAGATCCACCTCTCGTTGAACAGACAATGCTATTTTTAACTCAGATCGCAGAACCATAGAGTCGCTAATCATACGCTCTGCCTCTTCCAGAATGATTTTCATCAATAATTTTTCATCAATCATTTGCAAAAGGGTATTCCTTAACAAAACCGCCTCAATCTTTGGATGATCCATTTTCAGTAATGTAAACTGCTCTGGTGAAAGTGCATCCGCCATTCTCCTTACAGCCTCAGGACCAATTGGTGCTTTCCGTCCGATGATCAACAGATCCTGCATCGGAGGGACTTCAAACTCGGATATTTTTAAGGAAAGCGTTGCCTTCCGAGAATATACGTTGTTATCACTAGCCATAAAAATTCCTCCAATTCTGCATTGTCCTCTTATTCGTCCGGCAAGCTGCCTGGTTTACCAAACAAGTATCCCTGGCCGATTGCAACGCCCAAAAAAGAAGCGCAAGCAAAATCTTCTTCTTCTTCAACTCCTTCGAGAATGAGTTGAGGTGCATCTTTGCAAAAATCGACAAACAATTTTACAGTCTTTTGCTTTTCTAATGAACTCGAGAGCTCTTGCGAAAAAAAGCGATCAATCTTGATGTAATCTGGCGAAATATCTTCAATTTTACTGAATATGTTCGCGCCATCTCCGACATCATCCAGTGCAATTAGAAACCCCATCTTTTTCAATTCAGCTATGCGTCGTGTAAAAATGGGTTCGCTCCAGCATTCTCCTTCCATAATCGATTCGTTGATCTCCAAAACGATTTGGGTTAAAAAGGGACGGAAGGAACGAGCGATCTTTTGAATGAAGCCAGGAAATGTGTCTTCTATTATGGTAGAAGGAAAAATATTCACAAATAAAAGCTCGTTTTTGTGTTCAAGCGACGAATGAAAAAAAGTCGAGAGTGCATGATGCAGGGAATGGACGTCGAGTTCTGGCAGCATTTTGTTTTCCTTCGCCAAAGAAAACAATGCCTCTGGATGGATCCCCGCTTTACTGCGAAGTAATACTTCATACCCTATCCTACTTTTCTCAGGAAGTTGACATATAGGCTGAAATGCGTGGTAGTACTCTTTTTTCTTAAATAATTCTGCAATGCTCTCCATCAATTTTCCTTTCCCTTTCCTAGCAAGTATGAACACAAAGAAAAAGCTTCTTCCATGCGCGAGATATTCTGCGCCATGGAAGTGCTGGGAAATGTACCTACATGCACGAGCAAAAGAAATTCTACTCACTCTGGATATTTCTAGCCATAACAATAACTAGGTAATAAAGATTACAAATAACAGCAGACATTTCGACAATATATGTCTTTGTCCCTACTTATTCGCCAACATCTTGCATATTCCTTTCCAGATCATACTAATTGTTTCAAATTAATTAGGAACATTGTCCGTATAATGGCTATTTTCCATCATAATCATTTCGCTAAATGATAGATGTATCAAGCAATTCCACAACTTGTAAACGAATTGGATCTCATGAAATGAATGAAAATAAAATTTTAACTGTTTGTTTTGTCGTTAGCAGCTATCAAAACTTTTTTCATATGGTATGGAAAATGGGTTACCACTTCATCCAAAAGGAGGAAGGAAGGCCAGTGATTAAGACCTCAACGTATACACTACAAGTTCAGGAAGGCAACTTGTTCACAATTTCGCTAGTGGCAAATCCCTCAACCGGCTACCAGTGGGACTTGTCTAATCCAGTCGATGCTCGCTTTTTATCGTTGCATGCGAATCATTTTGTTCCTCCATCATCACCGGCTCGTATTGGGCAAGAGGGGCATCAGGTGATATCTTTCCAGGCTTTACGGCGAGGAATGACGTCGATTTCTTTGAAGTATTGTCGGCCTTGGGATAGTGGGGATTGCGGGGAGTTTGTGTTTTATGTGGTTACGGTTGTATAGGGCTATGTGTAGAAAATACCCATTGCTCGGTAGTGAAGTGCTTAGTCTGTATGTGGTGCGTTCATTTACGAGGCACATGCAGACTAACTGAGCGCATATTGATAATCACCCAGGCATATATGGTATAATTTGGATGAGGTGATTAATATGGGTTTCATTATTTTTACTGCGATATACCTTAATCCTATTCTGGCTATTTTGTTCTTTGTTAACTTTACATTTATTATGAAGAAAATTGTCAACAATAAGGATTATAGGCGAAATGCAGTCTTTGGATCGTTGCTGATTGTATGGATCTTTTTTTCTTATGGATTGCTCATTATGGCAAGATAGTTTATTCACTGTTGGGAGAATTATCTCTTGGATTTAGGAAGTGAGCAAAATCAAATGAATGCAAAATTCACTTGTCCATGTTGCGGTTATAAAACGCTCTGTCATGACGGAGAATTCGATATCTGTCCAATTTGTTTCTGGGAGGATGATCCCTTTCAATTTATGGAACCAGATTCAGATAGGGGCGCAAACAAAGTATCCCTACGAAAGGCACAGGGAAACTTTATTCGTTTTGGAGCCTGCGACGATCACGGCAGACCATTTGTTAGAAAGCCTACATACGATGACGAAAAAGATAAAAAGTGGATGCCACTGACTTGAGACTAAATGTAATGATGTGAGTGATAACTACGCGCTATTCTGTTTTCGTAATCAAAATGATGAGGATTTCTACTTTCCACAAAATTGGATACTTTGGAGCTGAGAGTATTGTTCAAACGCTATACAAATAAATACGCTCGTTGGATTCGGATTCTCGCGTTTGTTATTAGTATAGTTGGTTTTATCGTTGGGTTATTTATTTGGTTCGACGATCTTAATGATAATTTTCTCCATTTTCTAACCAGTGTGTTTTATTCCGTCATTCCTTCTATATTCTTGCTTGGATTTGCTGAAGGAATTGAAATCTTGTACCGTATTCATTTACGATTAGAATTTACTGCTAAGGATAAGCCATTGTTTGATGAAACTAGTGAGTCTGAATGAGGTTAACATTTACATCTATAGGGCATAAAAAATGAAAATAATTGGTTCTTCCTCATCGCATCTATGTTCTTTCTTTCTACACTAGCAAGGATGTTAAATGTTCATACCTTTGAGGTATTGGCACTGAGACGTTTAAACTTATCGGTTTTTTTGTATATCTAGCACTCTTAAAAAAGTAGCCCTCGATCCAAGGCTCTGTAGCGAATCGCTTCTGCTACATGTGCAGCATCTACACGGGAAGCGCCATCTAAATCTGCAATCGTTCTCGCCACTTTCACAATTCTATCGTAGGCTCTTGCACTCAAACCTAATGTCTCGAAGGCAAGCTGCAGCATCTCTTGTCCTTCCTTATCCAGCTGAGCAAATTGTCGCAGTTCTTCGCCATTCATCACGCTGTTAAAAGGACATCCCGGTCGGTAGTGGTATCTTGCGCATTGAACAGCCCTCGCTTGTTCTACTCGTTGTTGAATGTCTTTCGAGGACTCCTCTGCTTTTCTGTTGTGAAGAAGTTGAACTGGCACTCGCGGCACCTCGATGTGCAGGTCGATGCGGTCTAGCAGGGGACCCGAGAGCTTTGACCGGTATTTGTAGATTTGTTGGGGAGAGCATGAGCAGGTTTGCTTCTCTCGAGTAGCGTAGAATCCGCAAGGACATGGATTGCACGAACCGATTAACAGAAACCGAGCAGGAAAGGTAAAAACCTGCTTGGATCGTCCAATCGTAACAACCCCTGATTCCAGCGGCTGGCGCAGTACCTCTAATACATGCCGAGAAAACTCGGGCATCTCATCAAGGAAGAGGATACCACCGTGAGACAAGCTACACTCTCCGGGACGCGGGATTTGCGCACCACCGCCAATCAGTGCAGTAGCTGTAATTGTATGGTGCGGGGCACGAAAAGGTCTTTCCTCGACAAGCCCACTCTCCCGCTTCAATTGACCAGCAATACTGTATATTTTCGTCACTTCGTAAGATTCATGTATGGTCATGTTCGGCATGATACCAGGCAGGCAAGTAGCTAAAAGGGTTTTCCCTGAACCTGGAGGCCCCACCAATATCACATTATGAAATCCAGCTGCAGCGATCTCCAAGCCACGTTTTACAAATTGCTGTCCGTAAACATTGGCAAAGTCTGGGGGCAGTTGGTTGGCATTTGTCTTGCCTTTCTCCGATTCGGGAAAAATCAAGTCTGAGTTCTTACTATGAAGTCCTTCTTTCCAGTAGCTCACAGCCTCTTCCAGATTGCTCGCAGGCAATACGATAATGTCGACGAGCCGTGCTTCCGATACATTTTGTTCGGGGAGGATCACATGGGTAAATCCTGCATTTTTAGCTTCTAGCAGAATGGGGAGTACACCCGTTACAGGGCGAAGAGAACCGTCTAATGCCAGCTCTCCAAGAACGAGGGTTCTCTCTGGTCTAGGGAGCATTTGCTTCGAGGCTAGTAAAATTCCAAATGCAATAGCAAGGTCGAAACCTGAGCCTTCTTTGCGCTGGTCAGCTGGTGCCAGGTTGACGGTGATCCGCTGCATTGGGTAATCGTATCCTGCATTGCGCAAGGCAGCTCGAACACGATCTCTCGCTTCTTTTACTGCGGAGCCGCCAAGTCCGACCAAATCGAATTGAGGTAAGCCATTTGCTATGTCTGTTTCTACAGTGACGACCATTCCATCTATGCCGAGTACAGTGCCTGAGTAGCTGCATGCGTACATATTCTCTCCCCCTCTGGTTATAGGGTAGGAAAAGACAGAGGGGGTAGGCAAGTAAATTGGAGCTTTTGCCTAAACGTTGATACCAATTTGTCCAAAGTCTTTAAGTCTGGATTTCAAAGATTCTCTTTGTCTTGGTCATGACAATAACCCGCATTCCTTCACGAACGCTTCCGCATCCTCTCGGGATGGCGTCGCTCGGCCATTAATTACATCCGATACCAAGCGTGCCGATCTTCCTAGCCTCTTCCCAAGTGATTCATTCGTCAGTTGTTCGCCTGTACGCTGATTTTGATAAGCATATCCACAGATGTCATGTATCCGAGCGCGAGAATATAGTGAAATTCTAGTGCTGTTGTTCCCCATCTGTTCTCCTCTTTTCTATTTGGTTTTCGAATTACAATGAAACTTTGCTCATCTTTCAGACTTCCCCTCGTGGATAGCGATGGGGCTTTTTCTTTTAAAAGCGATACTAGAAGCAATTGGTAGGACTTTCCATGACCCTTGTCGAATCTGATGTCGGAAGAACGTGAACTTTGGCGAGTGACGTTCTTCTACTCACAGTAAAAGGGGTGGAAAGAATGAAATGGATACCTGAAACACCTGTTAGAACAACTATTGGAGCTCGCTTTGCCGCAACGGATTTCAAAAAATCCCACAAGTTTGATTTCTCAAAAGGTGACTTTGTAGGGGGAGGAACTGTTTACGTTGATGGTGTTGAGGCTTTCAAGCAAAGTGTAGAAAAACTTGTTTTAACAGATAGAGAAAAATTCTCTTATGGATTGATGAATGGAATCTTTAAAGCCTCCAAGCTGGATGAGTTGAGAATGAAGCTCGTGATTTGGCGATAATTCTTGTTTCTCAATCCCTTGGTTCAACTGCTCACAGCGACTTAATGGTCTGGGACATACCGTTGATTCAGTCGAAAGCATCGAGAAATCTGTTATTGACGGGAAAGACTATTTGCTAATAACTTACGAGCAACAGGCGTGGATGAAACGTTGGTAATTCATGTGCCCTATCCGTGGTGGTAAGCAGCTGGGCTAGTTCATATAAAGTGTCATGAGTAATTGATCCAACTTGCTTGTCTAGAACATCGGGTAAGGATTCCAATATAACTTTTAGATATTCATCCTTTTGAGCCGCTTACTCGGCGGCTCTCTCATCTATAGCAGCCTTGAACTCTTCCTGCACGATCTCACGAATACGTTGTTCAGTCAGATGCATTATTTTCACCTCACTTTCATCACACAACTGCATGCAGCGTCGAGTCTTGGCAGTGACCCCACCTTGACCTTGTTATCACCCTTACCTGGTGAATTGGTGGAATGTATTAAGGCGCGGCTCATTTCTTCGGCCGCTCCCGCTCTTCGGCGCTCTATGCAGTTGTGTGAGTGTCGTCCAGCACTCCTTTAGGCTGTTTCCTCTTTCTTTACTGGTTGATCCGTCTCAGTGACTTCCTTTGGTTTTGCTGGTTTTGACTTAAGTAGAACCTCCAAAGCATGGACCATACGTTTCATATCAGGTGCGAACTCACGGTGGAATTCGATACCTTTAGGTGGTTTGATCATTGTTGGCCTCCTTTCAAGCTAGTAATTGTATATTGCCCTCGAAACTAACCGAATCGTTTAGTTTCAGGCAAAAAAATTTCTTGGATCAACTTCTAAAGCCTCTGCAATTATTTGTAAACTGTCCGTACTAATTGGTGATCTTCCTGTAGCCAGGTGGTGATAACCCATTGCTGTAATACCTAGTTTCTTAGCTAAATACGACTTTGTTACACCTCTATCGACCCTAATCTGCTCTATTCTTTCATGTACAGCAATCAAAAACTTTCACCTCTCGTCTAAACGTTTTGTTTACCTCTTGTTCAGATAATAAGATAAACGTTTCGTTTAGTCAAGTGCATAATTAAACTTTTCGTTTATAATATTAAACGGTGCGTTTATAAATGGTAAACTATTTATTACTGGAGGTGATTACTTTGACTCTTGGCAATAAATTAAAAGCATTACGTGAACAACGTGGTTGGACACAAACCTTAGCAGCCTCGAGACTTGGTATCTCATCTCAAGTAGTTTCTAACTACGAAAGGAATTATAGATCCCCTGACAAAGAGATGTTGTCTCGGATCGCTAAGGTATATAACTGCTCTCTAGATTGGCTACTTGGAATTAGTGACGATCCGGAAAGAATAGAAGATAATGCCTCTGTAGTAGAGAAGAAAAAGTCCACTTCTGAATTTGAAAGCTTATTCTTCTATGAATTAGAAAAGCTAAGCGAGGAAGATAAACAGAAGGCTTTAGAGCATGTAAGGTACTTAAGATATCTAACGGAGCAAGAGAATAGGAAGTAATACACGAGGCACGCATTTTAAAATACGTGTCTCTCACTTTATCCAAGTTATTATCAGTTTTTTGAATGCTCTACATATTGTCAATCCAATGATCATTTTTATGGGGGATATTAATGAGTAAGATTAACTTTAAAGTTAAGCACCTTGGTCACCGCACCTTAACATTAGATTCAAGATCAATCTCTACTCTAAGAAACAATTATACTAAGAGCATAAAAAAACGACCTCTAGGCAATTATGCCATTAAACCAATTAAACAGCCTCTAGGCAAAGCTACGGCAGTTTTCGAATATCAAGCGAAACTATTCTCTCAATTTCATAATCCATTTAATCCCATGGTATCCAATGCTGCTAAATCAATAGAGTATCAATCAAAAGTACTGCAAGATGTAATTAGACCAATTAATCCTGTGTTTGCAGAAGTCACGAAATCTTTACAGTACCAATCAAAAATACTTTCTGAATTCCAAAACGCTATTCGTCCAATTAATCCCGTCTTCGCTGAGGTTACGAAAACACTGCAGTATCAATCCAAAGTTCTTTCTCAATTCCAAAATGCTATCCGTCCAATTAATCCCGCATTCGCGGAGGTTACGAAAACACTACAGTATCAATCCAAAATTCTTTCTCAATTCCAAAATGCTATTCGTCCACTAACCACTGAGGTTGCGAAAACACTACAGTACCAATCCAAGGTACTTGCTCAATTTCAAAATGCTATCCGTCCAATTAATCCCGCATTCGCGGAGGTCACCAAATCCTTACAGTATCACTCTAAACTGGTTTCCCAAGTAATCAGTCCAGAAATAAGTTTATCCCTTTCTCATTCTTTACAAGCTTTTCAGGCTGAATATAAATTTAGTTCCGATAAGGTTAATCAAGTATCATCCTTTCTTAACAGTATAGATATTGAAAGTCTTCAAAATTTACGTACTGTACAAGTTGAAGCAGATGAGAACGTTCGAATGAATTCTCTAAGTTCCGATCAAATTAGTGAAGTGATTCGTCTAGCATTAGAAGAGAGTGGAATCTTGACGCGGATTCAATCACTTGAATCATCTATTAATAAACTAATTATCATTGCATTAAAATTTAAAGAGCCGTTTTTTAAAACTGTCATTTTAAGCATTGTACTTAATCTGGTATCAAGTATGATTTTTTGGGTATTTCAACCAGCACTCGACGAATATAGAAAAACTATTCAAAATAAACCTCAATCTATTAAGCAAATAAAATCAGCTGTTTCACAATCGGAAATTTCTAAGGAAGCATTAGTTGATTACAGGTTTGTTTCCGCAGATACTCTTAGCGTAAGACAAAAACCCAGTAGTAAGTCAAGCAAGCTAAGTACGCTTTATTTTGGGACATTCATTAGAGTTGTGGAGACTAGAAAGGACTGGTCCTTAGTTGAATGGACTAGTGACGATACACTGATTCGAGGTTGGGTATTTTCAAGATACTTAGAAAAATTTAAGTAAGAAGAACTGACAACGAGACGATCTAATTAAGAGCCGTCTCGTTTTAGGGAACAGGAGGCATAATTTATGGGTAAATACGGAGAAACTGCACTACTGGCAGTTAAATTGATTGAATCAAATCAAGCTGCTACTCCCCAAGAAGCCTGGGAGAAGGCGTCAACCAAGCTATTTGGCGCAGGTACATATGGACAGAAAAAAGGTTGTCCTAAAGGTGCATTCTTGGGGCTCTGTGAGGAAGGCTTTATCCGCGGAATAGAGGCTGGCAAATATACAAAGTCACTGGATAATAAAGCCTATGCTCTTCGGGCTGCTGCATTACTAGTGAAGGACCCTACCCTATCACAAAGTCCTTCAACCTTGTGGAAAGCAATTAATATACAAAAGAGTCATAACAGTCAGATGGATGTTGTGATATGGCTATGGGAAAATAATTATATAGTGAAGTAATGTTTAACTACTTGTTAGCACAGTGGTATTTGCAGTTTCTTGCGGAGCAGGAAGATATGAAAAAATAAGAATCAGTTTGGTGGTGTATGGCTATCATGAAATTATCTAAAAACTGGAAAAAAGTTATTGATAGGTGGAAATATTTCGTATTAATCGTTTCATTTCTATTAATATTTTTTATTGATAATTGGGTTGAGCACTCTGATATTTCTAAATCATTTTATGATAATGTATTGTTCTATCTTTTTGATTATATTCAATTACCAGTTGTTTACTCCCTTCTAATTGTTATGTTACTTGTTGCATTTTATACGGATATTATAAGACAAAAAGAAGATGACATAAATTCGCAAGCTGCAAGTATGATTAAAATAAATTCTGAACTTGCTACGCTAAAAGCAAGAAGCAATTTCCTTTCAGCAATGAGCTCTTTTACAAACAGTCAGCCAAGTGTGTACGCAGTACAATTATACAAATTTTCTATAAGGCACCATCTCAACAATATTTCCAAAATAAAAGTAGAACACTTAGATGGATATGTTAAAGAAGAGATTAATTTAAATGCTTTATTGCAACTCTATTTTGTTGTCGATAAAAAATACTTAAAAATTTTCAGTATGCATTAAAAAAATTGGAGCAGGGTGATTTCGTACCTATTGTAGACTTTATCCAAACATATAATAATAAATTAAAAGAAAGGAAAATACTGGACATAAAAAGAACTGATTTGATGATCTTAAGTTTTTTAGAGCTTGCGGACGACTTGCTTGAAAGTAAGTATGGAGTCATAACAGGGAGAACTCTTGACGAAGTATTAGTAAGGAAAATTAAGGAACAAGGAATTAAACGAACAGGTATCCTTAAAGGAATCTTATCCTTTAAATCAACATTCTATCAATTTGAGTACTCAGGTAAAGGTGATAAAGAAGGTCGTCTTTATGTAACAAGATATGTGAATATACTGGGGAGTGATTACGTTTTTTTAATTACTCTAGATCCAGATATTCTAAACGAAAAAGATGCTAATGAGCTGCTACAATCATTACAAGATGATTTTTATGAGCTGATTAACAAAGCAACCAATTTAGAGTATAATAAAGACATCAAATGATTTTAGGGGTGTTTCATTATGACAAATAATACAACCCAAAGCCAGAAAGCTGAACTAATGGATCTTTTAAGAAATCGCGGTCTCCAACCTATTGAGGGACAAAAATCAACCAAGTCTGGTACGAACTACTCTTCAGTGAGTCAACCAACTAAAGTACTAGTTGTTAAATAAGATAAAGACATCTCTGTTAAGGCGTACCTTTTGTTATTGCATAATAAAATTCTGCTATTATTTGGATACTGGTTAATAACATATAAAAAGGACGACCAGATGTTTATAAAACAATGTCTGGTCGTCCTTTTTATTATAATAATTCTTTTAGGTAGTTTTTCCCTTTAATAAGTTCAGCATCTTTTGGATTTAATAAAAGACAGTAATTGATTAATCCCAAGAGTCGCTTTAAGTAGTTTGCTTTATAGGAATTGAGTTTTTCTAAATGCGATGCTAGCCCAAACTTTTTAATATAGTATAATTCTTGTCTAATTTTTCTTCGGACTTCTCGAGGTGCTTGTAGTTTTTCATTTACGACGCTTCCAGTTACAAGCTGTCGCTGATTTTTTGTCATTACTCTTGTCTTCGAATCATTGATTTTAAAATTGTCGGCATCAAGAACTTTTTTCACGAAATTTATTACTTTTCCAGGCTCAATGTCTCCAGAAAATGTTAAATCATCTGCATATCTAGTATATCTTACTCTATTTTTTACAGCAAAGGCAGCAATACGTTTATCTAGTCTTTTCATGATTATATTAGAAAGCATTGGACTTGTTACAGCACCTTGTGGTAATTTTCCGTTCAAGCAACATAACTTTGCTAACATAACTGAAACAGGTTTGGAATACCCCATTTCTATAAATAATACAAAAACTTTTTCTTCACTAATTGATGGGAAAAAGTTTTTTATATCAATAGTAATTACGTATTTTTGCCCTCTATGAAACCTAACATTGTCTCTAATCGATTTTCCTTTTAAGTATGCTTTAGCAAATTCACTTACGTTATTTTTATAAAGAATCTCCTCTAGAATCCATCTCTGGATCTCCTTAAGATTTGGTAAGGGTTCAGATATCTTTCGAAACCCTCCATTTTTTTTAGATATAGCAAAATTACGATAAAAGTTCTTTGCTGAATTTGATACTTTCAATAAAAAAGAATACTTATATCCTAGTAATGCTGATAGATGTTGTTGATCATATATCACTGGCAATGAACGATCAAATAGATTCTTTGAATATTGCAAACATTTATTGATATATTCTTCGTCATACTCAAATTCTTTTGCACGTAATGTGAAATTTACTCTATAAGTTTCCCAGTTCATAATTTCTTTCCTTTTTTGCATTGGTAAAGAGCTTTGATTGGAAATATTACCAATCATTGAATTTTATCATTCGCACGAGAGCTTGCATAAATGTAATTTATGCGAGGTCTTGTGCCCCGCAAGCTTCTTTGAAGCGCAGCGGACTTTACAAGCACTAAGCGAAAAGCTCCGGTTTGAAGCTTAGTGCTTGTAAAGATGGCTTGAAATTAAGTCCTTCTCCGCCTGACGACTCGTCAGACAACGTGTTCTCAACGTAAGTCTAATATTTTTCATCAAAGCTCTTTTACCACACTTTTACTAGGCAAATATATCTCATATATTCCAACTTTGTCTAGTTTAAATTCATCTAGAGGAGAAATCCATTCTGCCGATTTACTTCTGTCAAACTTTTTATTCAGCTCCTTTAATTTAGCCTTCCCCTTCTCCGATAAAACAAGTCCACTTTCAGTACCTTCAGCAAACCCTTCTTCCTTAATAAACGATAAGCAACGAGCTATTTGTGAATATTCTAGCCCTAAATTTAATAATCTATCTACACTACCATTATTTTTTACTAACTGTAGTATCAAAATCATAACACTATCTTTAACCATGTGTGCTATCTCCTCGGAAAAGGAGCAATGTTCTTTCCGTTTTCATACCAGTAGATTGGGAAGGTATTATTAGGAGTTCTAGCCATTGCTACCAAAGCCTCTGATTTTCCATAACCCAAATTATTATTAGCTTTTACTTTTATTTTTTGCTCGATCAATTGCATCAATTTCAATTTCTCTTTAGCCTCGTCTGGTGGAAATACACCTGATATCCCTTTTTCCTGTAGATAAGTCACGAAACATTTAACGCCTAGGGATTCTATCCTCTCAACACCTTCCTTTTGAGCAACTAAAGATAATAAAACGATTTTGTCCTTAGCAATATCATTATCAAACATATGTTTCAGTGCATCCTCTGCTGTTTCACCTGTACCTATAAAATCATCTACTAATAATATTATACTCGAAGTCGAACTATTAATGTTCTTAGGTAAAGCATCAATCGTATTTGCAAGTATAACTTGCTTTGACGCAAAAACTGAATATTGTAAATCAGTAGCTATGAATGAATATGCCATTAATGTTGAACTTTTGGATTTGCCAATATCTTTTGGTGCCAATAATGGCATAACATAGATTTTATTAAATTTATTTAACTCAGTATCTTCTTGATATACTCTTATCAAAAGGTTTTTAATTTCAAGACTATACTGTGGCAAAGCGATCCTTAGGAAATTTTCAGATAATTCTAAAACGAGTTCTTGTTGCTCTTCTGTTAAGCTCTCTAGCATAACACAAAAACGATTAAATAAACTATGTTCCATTTCTAAACTATCTTCAATTTCCCATCCCTTTTGTTCAAATAAATTAATGACTTTTTCAGCCATACTCACATTGAGAGTTGTCTTTTGTTTCTTTGAATGTCGAAGTTTTCGATTGTTATACATATTTAACCATGCCCTTTGGTAACCTATGACTGTTTTCATTTTACATTCTATTGTCATTTACATAATTCGCTATTTACAGCAAAATACCTACATTGTTCACCCATCATCATTCGACATAAAACGACATAACCTCCTGATCAGTGATCAAGAGGCTGCAAAAATCTGTTCTAATTACGGTTAATACTAATATCAGCTTCCTGCGATCCTATCCTCCAATTTCCGCAGCATAAGTTCCACATTTGTTAATTCTATCCGATCTTCACTGTCTCTGAAGTCGTCGTACTCAAACATTCCAGTAATTCTGATCTTATCTACTTCTATAAAGCTTAATATCCTTTTGGCTTCTTCCCTTAGTAATTCACTTATGCCTTCATTGAGAATCAACGTTCCATTAGAACCACTTAATAATGCAAAAGACAGACCCAAGAATCGCAAGAAACTATATCCATCACAATAGTCCTCGTAAATGTTATCTAATACCCTATCTAAATCATTCGCATCACTAGCTACTATTTCTAATTCCTCTTTGACTCTTCGGTACTCAAGATCTCCAAAAGGTATTACCGGCGTTAACATTTGCTCCAAGTCCAGATCAATATATCTCCCCTTGAAATCTAAGCTGATAAGCTCCAGATAGAAGGCGCTCCCATAATGCTCTTCAATCTCCGAAGTCACATACACCCATTGCTCGAAGTCCTCTATGGTTAGTTTCTTTTTTAAAACCTCGCTAAATTTTATCTGAATATCAATAAGATTCATTTGCTGAGCCCACCTTTCCAGCTCAATTTATTACAGCAGGCGATGCTGTATTAGGATCTCATTAGCAATCACATCAATCTCCTCTTGTGATTGCCTGTTTGATAGGATTATAAGCTCATCTTTTAACTCAAGAATCAATTCTGTAGGCCAATGTTTCACCAGTGCTATCAATATCCAATAAATCCACAATTTATCATTGCCGAGTAAAACCGGTCTTAAATGAGGAATGACCAGTTCCCTCATTTCAACCAGTATTTTTGCGATTACTTCAGCACCCGGCCAGTTCATATCTTGTAACCACATTAGAAGACTTGGTATATGCCCTTTTAAACGTTGATGGTCTATGCTAGATAATACTACTGCGGCATTATCCCAATATGATTTATCGAAAGGTTGTATTAACATGTCCAAATATTCTTCTGAAGCATGTTTTAGTTTTTCGATTGCTTCATTTTGAAATATTTCGGGAGTATCCAAGTGCAGGAATTGAATGAGTTGTTTTATACTCTCTGCTTCGTTTTTATATGATGGTAGTTTCTCATTTTCGATGTTATCTGTTAACAAACCAAATTTTTGTTCATTACACCATATCGGTTTAGAAAATGTGATCACCTTCATTTCCTCACCAGAGGGAGTATTTTCTAGTTTAACCGTATAGAACAGCTCATTCATTTCTAAATTTGATTTCTCCTGTGGTTCACCTATCGTTTGATATATTTCTCCGCTGATTCTAATACTGCCATTTTCATTGTTTCTCCAACGAAAAGTCTCTAACTCACATAACTCATAGTGAAAGAATGCAATCCATCCCGTTCCGTCTGGTAAGAAAACAATCTCTGTGTCTTCCTGAGCACCCGGTCCATACATCACATCGATTGACCATTTCCCAATCATCATATATTTCTCCTCCAATTGGTCATCCATCCAGAAATTATACAATTTATTGTCACTAGTAAGAAGACTGAACACATGGTAGGATTACGCAGCAAGAACAAACGTTCCCAAGAGGTGATTTGATGAAATTGTCCTACTCTCCTACCCCACTTGAAATCTGGATAAGCCACTTCTACAAACAACTTAGGATAAAAACCCCCGAGGAAATGGATGAACAGCGTATAGCTAGATCATTAGGCATCCATCTCGTTTACAAAGAGATGCCATCAATGGCATATGAGTTTGGCCGTTTCAAAAGTATAACGATAGACAAAAGACTCCCTTCACTTATGCAAAGGGAGCACTTTTACCATGAGCTATGCCATATCCTACGTCATTCTGGCCGCCAGCTAATAATGCCAGCGGCATTCCGCGAGCTACAGGAATGGGATGCAAGGAACTTTACAAGATATGCTGCACTGCCACTCCATATGATTACTGCATACGATTTCAAGCAGCCTGATATCCTAGACATTTTATCGGACCAGTTTAAAGTGACGCCGCAACTATGCGGAGAGCGATTATAAAAAATACATAATAGATTAAAACTTGCTGTAATCTAACCTTCTCCTGCTTATAGCAGGTTTTTTCATTTCTTGTCATCATTTAAAAGTATATATGATAATATTCCTAAGTTTCGACATAATACGACGGATTTTTTACCTATAAAACATTAATATATGAGTAACCACTAAAATATGCCTATTCTAAGAGGAATCTTATGGACCTATCAAAACTTGTATCAGATGCTACAATATTGCGGTTATTACTCCCTATTGTGAGTACAATTTTCTTATTCATAGTGTTAAAGCCAGGTATTATTACAATCTTTACAGCATCTAAGAGTGAACGATTATTAATGAATAAGGAACTTCGGCAAATTCTTTACTTTGTAAAATACATTGTGTTAGCTTATCTTTTTCCTTTTTCGATGTTTCAGTCTTTCAAAGCAGCAATAGTAACGTCGCCTTTTTTTCAATCTGATATATACTTGTTAATCTTAGCTTCAATTGGTTTAACTTTACTATGGTTTAACTCAAAAAAAGAAGAAAAATGGAAAGCAAGTAATAATATTTGGGTTAGGCTCTTACTAGTTTTTAGTTCTGGCTACTATTGCATTTGTCTCGGCTTGGGCTATTCTGCAATCCTAGACGCTGCGTTCGAATCAAAAACAGTTGATGCTATTTTAGTAGTATGTTTTATTACAGTTTTATATTGGTTGTTTCTTAAACCTGCGATTAGATTTTTTACAGAAATGGATTCCGAAGAAATCAAGGTAAAAATACGATTATCGAATGGTCAAGTCATTCGAGATGCTTATCTTCTCCATCCAACTCATAGTAACCAGATTTTGTTGGGAGATAAAAATGAGCCTGCTCTTTGTTATCATAAGATTTCTCTCCCAGTTTCAAAAATAGAGTACATCGAATTTTTCATTACGAAATATCATTGGGGAACCCCCTACACCGTTAAGAACTCCTCTATCACTATTCATAAATCTAAATAATGTAATTCTAGATAAACTAAAGACTCGTGTTACTTGTTATAGTTCTTAATGTTTCTCATTATCAGCCCGATCGGGCTTTTCTTTTAGTCTATTTATCAAACGTACGTTCTTAACCAAAAATGAGGAGGAAAAAAGATGCGCCTTGCTGTCTATGCACGAACAAGTTCAGATGATCAAGCAGAACGTGGTACGATCGAAAATCAGCTAGAGTTTGCTCGTAAGTACGCGGATCTCCATCAATTAGAAATCGTTAAGTGGTACAAGGATGACGGGGTTACTGGAACAATCCCTCTAGAAGCTCGTCCAGCCGGCCACGAACTGTTACAAGATGCTAAGGACGGAATGGAATTATCGATCTCCTTCTTATCTACCGCTTAGACCGACTTGGACGTTCCGCTAGAATCATCCTAAATTCCGTTCACGATCTAGAAAGTGACGGTGTTAAAATTCGTTCTATGACGGAGCCATTTGATACCGGAGATCCGTCTGGCCGTTTCCTTTTAACCATTCTAGCAGGGGTGGCTGACTTAGAGCGTGAGACCATCATAGAACGTCTGTGGTACGGTGCAAACCGCGCTGCACGGGCTGGTAAATGGCTTGGAGGTATTGTCCCCTATGGATACCGCGTAGACAGTGAAGGCTATCTGGTGGTTTGTGAAGAGCTACTCCCCCACTCAGATATGACTGAGGCAGGAGTTGTTAGGCTGATCTTCCATATGGTTGCTAACCAAGGCCACTCATGCATAAAAGTCTCAGAATACTTAAATGCCTTAGGTGTTCCTACGGCTTACGCAAGGGATGATCGGAAAGTTACTCGAGGAAAACGAAAACAGAAAACTGCGGGTATTTGGCGCCCCTCAAGAATACGTGGGATCATTACGAGTACCACTTACTATGGATTACATATCTATGGAAAACGGAGCAAAAGAAAACGCGATTTGATAGAACGTGAAGTTCCAGCCATCGTTGATATAGAAACATGGGAAAAGCACAGGCAGTCCTCCGAAGTAATCAAATAGAAGCTATGCGTAACACCAAGAATCAGTATTTACTTCGAAGCCTACTAAAATGTCAGTGCTGCGGATTAACGTATGTGGGGATTCATTATCCTGGAAGTAAACGAGCTTTGAAAGGATTCTATGTCTGTACTGGTAAACAAGTATATAAGGGCCCAATGCAAGGGAAATGTACTTCGAAGAATTTGCCGCAATATTGGATAGAAGACCTTGTGTGGAGAGATTGCTTGGCCTTTATTAATCAGCCAGGGGAAGCCCTTCAGGAAATTGCTGCAGCTAGGGAAGTAAAGCAGACTGAGAAGATCGATTTGGAGACCGAAATAACACTTATTCAAAAGAGCATTGATGATAAAGATGTAGAACGACAGAGTATCCTGGACCTCTTCCGTAAAAGCATCATTACTTTTACCGATTTAGAGAAACAGATCCATAAAATCAATCAAGAGAAAGAGATCCTCGAGCAACGGATAAAAGAAATACGGACCTCGCTACAAGTTGACCGCGATTACTCTACTAAGGTAATGAATGCTTTTCAATTACTCACATCTCTACGAAACAAACTAGATGACAATCCCTCATTCGAAACGCGACGTGAAATTGTGAAGGCTTTGGTCCAACGCATCCAGGTACATACAACCCCTAGCGTAGGTTCAAAACGCCCACGTGCTTCAGTCACCGTTCAGTATTGTTTTGCCAAGGATATTATCTACACGGACATTGGTTGCAATAACAATCGCTTTTTCTAAAGTACTCATCTACTTCCCCCTTTTCTAATGAAATGCCAATTCTATTGAACATTTATTAAAAGCCCACCTATGGTTTTCAGGTAAACATTCATCACATAATAACTTTCCGTCTACTCTCGCTCCGTAATTCCTTCTGATTTAAACACTGCTTGCATTCCATCAAATACTTCATCGATTGCTACGCACTATCTTTCCAAATATAGTTGGTCTATTTCTTTCAAAATGATGAATCAGTTCTTCTCCAAAGATGCTTATTGATTGCTCCCAGGGATGCCCTAAGTATCCCCACTTAAAATCTTTATGTAAATAGAAGCTATAGTCACCATCTGGGTAAAACCCTATCCTTCTACTTGCATTGCTATTCTCTAGATGCGGATTATAGAGGTAGCAGTCATGATGCCAATCAAGTGCATAGATAAATTCGTCAGACCCAGTCACCGCTCTCAGGTTCGTAACACACTTCTCCTCAAGATCATCGATATCCTCATCCGTATATTCAGTAATATCAAAAGTAACAAAAGGAATCGGTAAATGAAAGGAAGGCCAATCACTGCTATGGACACTAGGTTTGAAATTGAAATCCTTATAAAATCTTCCCCAAACCAGACGATATTGCACATCCGAAATTGGAATCCAATTGTCCATTTTACATCTCCTCTGGATTTATTATTGATTCATTCCTGTTTGTGAACGGAATGCAGTTTCAAGTTTCCTCTCACCCGACCCTACGCCCAACACACGAATCTCTCTGATTTTTCGAGGCAGTTGACCAAAAAGATCTACACTCCCCCCAAGCAGCTACCACTCCTCCATACATTTATGGAAAACTTTCACTCCAACAGGTATACTGCAAATAAACAGGTAAGGAGTTGGTTCTATTTGATTTTTACGGTTGATCGCCATCAAATTTCCATCCACTACGAACATGCTGAACCTGTTCAGATCGACTGGGACGAAGTATACAGTATCTCTTACTATAAGATCGATTGCATTGAGTACGAAATGGGTTACCTCGTTTTTGACTTGGTTTACGGTGAGTATATCGAGATTAATGATAGTGATCAAGATTGGGAAAAAATCGTAAATGACCTCGAAAAATACTTACCTTCGCAAACAAGCGATTGGAGGCATTCTTTACGTATTTGGTCGATCGACGACGGTATTCTTTATCTTTATGAAAAAGCGTAAAAACGAAGGTGAACTGAATTGAAAATTTCCAATGATTTAGAACGAGTATTATTGCTGAAACCATTTGAATACGATGGGGAAAACGATAATCGCTGGTCCTGGACCTATGATCAAGACCACATTCAGATCAATATATGCCTTGGCCGTATCTTTCTGCAAATCTTCAAGAATGGGACCACACCGTTCCAGATGGATGTAATTACAGTTTACTCCTGATTAGTGATTTTCCACTCATTGACTACGAACAAGACAAATACAATCCGGATTTTGTCATCTCGGTCCTGATTCCCAAATATGTAGCCGTTTTACGTAAAGTCGCTGGAGAAGTTTACTACCACTCTGGTAATCATCATGCGGAATACGTAAAAAAACTGCTCACTCCACCCCTATTGCGACAACTGCGCAGTCGTGCTCAGTCACCCTTAACCTCACTGCTTTCTCTTCAATTCATTCAGTAGTTCAATGATTCGTTGGTTTTGATCGACTTGCGTTACTATGTTTTGATTCAGCTTCCGAATCGCATCGTAGATTGCAAAAAGTCCTGCCAGCAGTAGAATAGCAAACAACAAATCCATGCCGTTTTTACCTCCTTATGATTCATGTTGATATAAAAAAGACCCGCGATCGAATGCGAGTCATTTCTCATGCTGTGTTGTTTCTTCTTGAGCAAATCGAGCTACTTCTAATAGACAGAGATGTACTCTTTTTGCACGTGATCTGCTAACCAAACGAGCTCATTTCCATGGTAAAACTTCACACCATCTTGCCAAGCTTGCCTCGCATCGATTCGCAAAAGTACGGGATGATCGTCTCGTCTTTTCCCAACCTGCTGTGCTGTTTGGACGTCTTCAGACAGATGCACATACTGTCTTCCTTTTGGAACAAGACCGCTAGCCAAAATAGATTCGAGGAATCTTTGCGGCGTGCCATGAAAAAGATACGCAGGCGGTTCTTTTTCTTCCTTTTGAATCTTTTGCGGCACTGAATGTCCGTAGAGAGCGCGAATTTTGCCTTGATTGATCTCATGGCGCTTTTTTTCTGATAACGCAATCATCGTATGTAAATCTTTTTCGGTAACCGCTCGCCACTTGCGCTGTTCATGAAGTGACGAAAGCAATTGCTTGATAGGAACCCATCCTTGTTCGTCTAACTCAAGCTCATATTCATGGGGTGCATGACGAAGCGCATAGGACAATTCTTTACTCAATTTTTGATAATCCATACACTCATCTCCCCTTACAGGTCATAGTCACTTCTTTACGCAAAAAAGTAACTGAGACTCACTATTGCAGCAATAAATAGGTGAACGATGAAATTTCCTGTTAGTCGAACCCAGAGCTTTTGGCTTTTCATCGTCCAAAATCCATAGAGGAGAGCAACGATCAGGTAAGCCAGAACATAAACGAAAAACACAGGACTGCTCTCCTTTTTAGGACATTTCTTTTTTTATGTTAGCAATTAGCTTGTCAGCATTGTTTTCATCATTATCAAACATAACCAGGTCTTGCAAGGCAATCCCTTCCACGGATTGAATTGCTGTGGACATAGAATCGGCCAGCTGCTGCATATCAGCTTTGTCTGCTATTTCAACATCTAGAACCAGTACAAGTTTTTTCTTCATGGTGAAAATCCTCGCTTTACGATAAGTATGGATAGTGCAATCGAGCCATATCATCCCCATTATACATAATAATCCGGTACACATCGATACCGGGTGATCACAGCCTAATCGGGAATCTCTATATATGCGGAAACACTCGATTTTAAAATCTCGATCAGTTCCTCATCCATGTACATGTATTCATCAGGAATGCCCAAGCAAATGATCCTTTTATCCATCAGTTCCAAGCTAAACTTTTCTTGTAACCGCCTTGCATGTTTTTTCTCCATACAAAAAATGAGATCAGCCCAGCCAATAAGACCACTTGTTATTTTGATACGCGCCCCAGTTTCCGTACCTGCTGATCTTACTTCATAGTCATTGATTCCTTGAAAAATCTTTTCTGCCGTCAAGCTCCTCCATTTATTTCTGCTGCAGATGAACAGTAGCTTCATTCTTCCTCCTCATCCAAATCTTCAAACTTCCATTCCTCTGGTACCGGAAAATAAGCGTCATACTCTTTCCTGGCATCCTCGCTCATTTCCTCTAGCCATGGCCAATAATGCATGACATAGTCCTCACCAAAACCCATCCGCCAAAACAAACTATAAGGATGCTCCTCTGGAAACACTATCCATGGCGGCAAATAGAAATGTGGTTGATACCCCTCTAGGCTTTCACGTACTTCCATCCACAATCTTCCTAGTATGTTTGGATCGTTACTCGTACGATCGATTAAGGCTGCATCCCCAGTAGAGAGCAGGATTTCACGAATGACAGGGTGCTGTTCTACTTTTGCTTGTAATGCCTTGCGCATGTTCTCTTTTTCAAGGGTAGTCCCTGAAACTTTCTTGCCTTGCAGATAGTATTCCAAGGTTGTCCATATTTCCCCTTCCAGCTCTACTGGATGACTGGAGAAATTGGAGAAGCAGCCGTACGGTTTGTCTGGTTGATCAAAATGAATTTCGATAGGTTGCTGTATATGTTTTCGGATATGATCCTGCATGAATATTTGTACCTCCTATCTATCGTAACGTTTCCATAATGACTAACTAACAATCCATGCCTTCTGTAGATACTTCCGAAATATCTCATCCAGCTTATCTGTTGGGTCCTCCAGATCATTTGTATATTGGCTTGTCAGTGCAGTTAGACGCTCTATTTGATCCTCAATAAAATGGTGAAGTTCTTCGATTCTTGGCTCAAGGTTCAACTCATCCCCAGCTATTTTTCTTTGGAGCAACTCAGAAATTTTACCTTTTAACGTAGAATCGGTTATCAGCTCTGCAACTAGCTGATCAAATCCAATGGGGGGATTCGTATGATATGTTTCAATCCAGATACATGCGAGAATGGGACGTAACACGTAGAAGTATTTTTTGATTTTGACTTGCTCGCCTTGCAGATAGTCCCGAAAATTACCTTTTGCCATACTAAGATAATGATGCAAGGAAGCCTTTGGCGAAAATACTTCCCCTTGCAACCTTACCAGCTCATCTCGAAAGCCTAATGTATCAACATAAACAATGTCTGACACAAGCCATTCTTGTAGGGGTGGATTCGATTTTCGAAATAGCTTGAGCGCTTTTCGAATATCCCAGCCGTTTATATCTAAGAGGTCATTGATCGGTACTTCCACAACATCCCGTTTGTCGTCAATGGACAAATACCATTCCGGTTTCTTCACATAAACAAAACGTACATCAAAATCGCTATCTTTGGACGGAAATCCCCATGCCCGGCTTCCTGATTCAACAGCGAACAATATTTTCAAGTCATGCACTTGTTCGATTTCTTTTAACTTTTCCAAGATGATCTCTCTCAAGATTCATTCCTCCTCCACAACAAATAACAGTGCTTCCTTTACTTTTGAAAAAAACTCGCTGAACCAATTAAGATTCAGCGAGTTTTCTGTCCTATCTTATTTTACGGTAACTTCAATTTCAACTGTATAGCCTTTGTATTTTGCTGTAATAGTGGCCTTACCTTTCTTTTTCCCTTTTACAGTTCCATTGTCTGATACGGTGGCTACAGAAGACTTGGAGGACTTCCATGTAGCTTTGGAACCGCTGATATCATCGCCATCATATGTGAGCTTGATCTTTTCGGAGTCACCTTTTTTGATTGTAATCGTGTCGTCATCTGCCTCCAACTTGCCTGAGCCAGATCCGTCAACTTTTACCTCAATCTCCACTTTTTCACCTTTATACGTAGCGGTAATCGTTGCCGTTCCTTTTCCTTTTGCAGTAATCGTACCACTGCTGCTGACAGTCGCTACAGAAGTTTTAGAGGATTTCCATGATGCTTTAGAACCACTGATGATGTCGCCATCATATTTCAATACAACGATTTCTCTGTCACCTTTATCCATGGTGAGGCTGGTATCATCAGCTTCCAGCAATGAGGAGGAACCATCAACAGTTACGTCAATGTCTACTTTTTCGCCTCTGTATTCGGCAGTAATCGTTGCCTTACCCTTACCTGTCGCTGTAATAGTACCGCTGCTGCTGACAGTTGCTACGGAAGATCTAGAAGTTTTCCAGGTTGCTTGGGAATTACTGATCACAGCACCATCGTAAGTCAAAATAATGATTTCACGATTTCCTCTCTTCATGGAGAGGTTGGTGTCGTCCGCTACCAGCTTACCTGAAGTATTTGCATCAACTTTTACTTGGATCTCTACCTTGTGACCCTTGTATTCAGCTGTAATGTAAGCAGTTCCTTTACCTCTAGCTGTTACAACCCCGTCACTTACAGTTGCGACAGACGAATTGGATGTTTTCCAAGTTGCTTTGGAACCCGACAATCTTTCATCGTCATATCTTAACTGAACAGTTTCTCTTTGTCCGTCTTTCAAAGAAATACTAGTATCATCCGCTTCCAGTCTACCTGAGGCATCTGTATCGACATAGACGTCAATTTCTACCTCGTCGCCCTTGTATTTGGCAGTAATCGTAGCTGTGCCTTTGGCTCTAGCAGTAACGACCCCATCATCACTGACTCTTGCCACAGAAGTATCCGACGATTTCCAAGTTGCTTTGGAACCAGACAGTTTATCATCGTCATAAGTCAATTTGATTGTTTCTTTATCGCCTTTCTCCATCTTGAGTCGAGAGACGTCTGCTTCCAGTTTCCCATCTGAGTTGCTTTGATCAACATTTACTCGAATTTCTACTGTTTGGCCTCTATATTCCGCAGTAATGATTGTGCTTCCAGAAGATACAGCCTTTACCTCACCATCATCCACAGTAGCAATGGATTTATCCTCAGTACTCCAATCTGCCTTTGATCCAGCTAGAGTCTTATCAGCATATTTCAAACTAATTGTTGATTTCTTACCTTTTTTAATATTGATTTCAGTACGATTTGCTTCCAAAATCTCAGCTTTTGAAACGGTGACTCTGATTGTTACTTTATGTCCATTGTATCTTGCTGTAACAATAGTCGATCCTGCCTTCTTTCCTGTCACGACTCCATTGTTAACAGTAGCGATACTAGAAGTACCTATTTCCCAGTCAACCAGTCCATTATCGATGGAGTTGCCATTATAAGTAAGGCGAATCGTTTGCGTTGAACCTACGGAGATATTCATTGCACTCGAATTGGCTTTTAGGCCAGAAGTGCTTGCTACCACGCTATAAGCTTGTAAAGCTTGTGGTGTTACGACTTGAGCTGAAGCAATACCTGTAACTGAAAACTGAACAGTACAAATAGTTGCAACCGCTAGGGAGACGTTTTTCATTAAGTTGCTTTTGATCTTTTTCATGTTTTTACCTCCAAATTATTTCCTATACTTGTATTGACGTATGAGATGGAAAAATGTCACACCATATCGGCTATTTTTTTGAAAAATATTTGTTTTTCTTTCAAACAATTGTTGATACCCCAGATTTAAAAGCAAAAGAGATACTAGTTATGGGCTTGTCTGTACAAATCGATCCATGTCATCAAAAAAAATGCTTCCCAGCTTTTGAGCCGGAAAGCGGATATTGATGCTTGGAGGAGTTTCATCGCGTCGAGTACAGTACATAGTACGCTGGCTCTGCGACTGATGCTGTAGACGTATCCCCAATATATTCGTGGTCAAGAGCCCGTTTTTCCTAGAACGCACTCTCATAATGCTCAATGACCGGCTTCATGAAGTCTCCACCTTGCGTTGATGTACCGGTGTAAATCGCGATGACATCAAAACGAAAGGCCGGGATTGGCTGTGAGGTTTTTTGCAAATATTCGATGGCAAGCTCACGCAGCTTCTGTTTCTTCTTCCACGTAATGGACTCGCCCGCTGTTCCAAAAAATTGGCTGCTCCTCGTTCGAACCTCAATGAAAACCAAACAATTTCCGTCTAGAGCAATCAAATCCATTTCCCCACGTTTTGTTCGAACATTTCGATCGACAATGCGGAAGCCCTTGTTCACTACATAGCTTTCAGCAAGCTGTTCTCCTCTTTGACCAAGAAGGCGGCGGCGATCGCTCATGATTTGGTTCCTCCGCCTTTATCGATGCGATAGACAAAAGCAAGGATTTCTGCCACAACTTGATACAGCTCCGGAGGAATTTGTTGATCCAAATCCAGCTTGCCCAAAACCTCTACAAGTGATGGGTCCTCTTGTACGGGTATATCATGCTCCTTTGCTGTCTTCAGTATATTGTCAGCCACGTACCCCTTGCCTTTTGCTACAATCTTTGGCGCTTCCATGATACCCGCCTGGTATTTTAGCGCAACTGCCTGTTTGCGTTTTTGTTCTGAAGAGGATGGTGGCTTCATACGCGAAGGTCAACCCCTTTATAGTCAGCCAAGATGGGGCCTTTGGTTTGAATCGGGCTTGTTGACTTGCCGCGCTCGGCCGGGACAGGCTGGACCCGCATAGCCGATAGATGGTAACCGACGTCCTGTAATTGGTCAGCAAAACGATCCTTGGACCCTTGAATGAGTGCTTCCACCCATGGTGTATCGTTAAAAATTTGCAGGTTAACAATTCGATTCACGATACTTACATCAATCATGGTTGTCCCCATGCTTTGGAGTTCCAAATGAAAGAATAGACGGCAGTTCTCCGGATCAAGCTGGCCAGAGCCTTTCTTTTTCGACTCAATTTGGACGAAAGCCGTCTCATCCCCTTCACCTTGGTGAATCGGAATTTGCATCACAATTTGAGACAAAGCTTGGTTAGCGGGCTGTACCATCATCAACTGTTGCCCGGTCACTTGTTGCAGCAGTTGATCTGCAGCTTCACGCAAGGCGGTTGGAATTGCTTGAGCTGGCGCCTGACTGATTTGGAGCAAGAGGGATTTGACTGTATCCATCTGCTTTAATGAATGGGAATCGATCGCCCCTTGTGAAAATGCCTGTCCCATCAATTCTCTCTCGTGGGTTACGCCTAAATGACGAAACAATTCAGCAATCGGGTTAGCAGCTGTGGCTCCATTCACCGCACCAGATGCTTGAGACACCATTTGTGGCATGACTTTTTGTCCCGCGTCTGTCACTACGGTCCTTTGCTCTGCCGTCTGCTTGTTTTGGATCGACTCCTGATTCATCTGTGTTGACTGAGGAATAGGCAAGGGCTCATTTCGAGCAATTTTTGACTCGACTCTTGCACCACTGGTCTGGTTCGACACCAACTGATTACTCTTACCAGTCATGGCGTTTTGCTGCGATTCCACCTGCTTACCGGCGGTGTTTGGTGCAGGTACTGTCTCAGTGGAAACAGATGACGAAACAGCTTGTGATGGCGATGGTATGGTACTGAAAGCCTGTGTTGATGATTGGGGCGATGTCTGCACTTGCGATGAAGGCTGACCGCTCTGCGCAGGCAGAGGCTGAGTCTGGCTTCCTCCAGTCGCGTTTTGCGAAGCACCTTGATTGGGCTGATTCCCTTGTTGCATTTGTTTGACCGCCAGTCCCTCGTCTGTACCATCGTTGCCCTGGATAAGGAAAGAGAGTCCCGTCAACTTTTCTTTTAACTGACTGACAAGCTGTTTGACATCTCCCGTTGCTGCATTAGCTTGTCCGGGTACTTGCTGTGATTGGCTTTGAGGCACCTGCCCTGTCGTCTGGGAAGGCTGGCCCTCTCCCTCTAAAAAGAGCGAGGCTTGCTGCAGCAGGTTTTGTATGAGCTGCCCCATTGGCTTGTCCGATAAAAAAGCCTTGAGCCCTGCGATTGTATCGGGAGACAGTGGCAAATTTCGTTTCATGGCAGTCAGGAATGCCTCGATAGTGGCATTGTCTACGCCTAATCTCCCAGCAACGGCTGAAAAAGCTTGTATGGTTTCCTTATTCACAGGAAGATTGGCACCAAGCAGAGCTTGCACGATTGCTTTGTTCTCTTTTGTATCGGCAATCCCCAGTGAACGCATTAGCCCTTCTAGAGATGCTTCTTTTCCAGCTCCGTCCCCGACGCTTTCCAAAACCTTCAACGTGACGACACCTGTTGATGGCTGGACTTGCAGCCAAGCTTTCTGGCCCGGTTCCAGACTTGCTTCCATTTTAGCCTGAACCTGCATTCCCCCGACTTGTACGAGCGCCATATTGTCCGGGTAATGCTTGATTACCGTGCCTTTAAACACTTGACCGGGAGTAAGCTCAACCGGCTTCGGAGCGGATATGGGTGCTTTTTGCACGAATGATTGAATAAGTTGCGACGGGGAAAACATGCAGATCCTCCTCCTGTAGCTCGTATGTTACTAGCACTTTTTAGGCGTGTTCTTTTACGCCAGTAAATGTCTTCCGATGAATCGGCGTAGGGCCAAATCGAGCGATTGCTGCCAGATGCTCAGGGGTGCCGTAGCCTGCGTGTTTGTCAAAGCCATAGGCTGGATATTGTTCGGCATACTGCGCCATCAATCGATCACGGGTGACCTTCGCTACGATCGATGCGGCTGCAATCGAGACACTCTTGGCATCTCCCCCAATAATCGGAACCTGCTCGCAATCCATTCCGGTTAGCTGCACAGCGTCAATCAGTAATGCATCTGGTGCTTTACCTGCCTGTTGGATCGCCAGCTTCATCGCCTCTTTTGTAGCAGCTAATATATTGATCGCATCAATTCTTGCTGCTTCGACAATTCCGATTCCCACAGCAAGTGCATCTCTTTGAATGATTTCGCAAAAAGCCTCCCGGGTGGATACGGGTATCTTCTTCGAGTCATTCAGGCCTGGCAAGTAAAAATCCTTGGGCAGGCACACGGCACACGCGACAACTGGACCAGCCAATGGACCTCTTCCGACCTCATCAACCCCGAATATGTACTGATGCCCCTTCTCAAACATCGCTTTCTCATAGACGGTCATGTCAGCCCACATCTGTGCGAGCTTTTCTTGACGCGCAATCGCTGCTTCCATCTGCTTCGCCAGAGCCTGTACACCCGCTCTTTTATCTTCTTTCAGCAATTGTAAAAAATCTTTGGGTACCTCGTCCAACTTTTCCATCGTCACTCGTATTTCTTTTATCGACATATCCGCTAGATTCATTGACTCATTTCTCCTTACCGATCCTCATAGTAAAAAACCTGCCTACCGTATATGTCGATAGACAGGTTTTTGATGGCTGGAAAAGCTTATTCTGGAAAAGATACCGGCTTACCAATCGGTTCGTCCATTTCCCAGTCAATCGGGCGCTCGACAGAGATCGTTCCCAGCTTGCCGGAACGCAGCTCACGCAGGAAAATTTCCGCTGCCTTGTCGTAGTCGATATTTCCGCCAGAAACGAGGCATCCACGCTTCTTCCCGATTTCTTCGAGCATTTCTACTCGATCCTCAGGCAATTCTTTTAGCTTGAAGCGTTCGATCAGGCGTTCCGGATAGTAGTGCATCATGTAGCTGATGACAAATAATGCTACCTCCGTAAAATCGATGAGCTCGTCTTTAATTGCCCCACTTGCCGCCAATCGCAGACCTACCATCTGATCTTCAAATTTCGGCCAAAGAATACCAGGCGTATCGAGAAGCTCCAGTGTATCGCCCATTTTCACCCATTGTTGCGCCTTGGTTACTGCCGGACGATCACCTGTTGCCGCTACCGAGCGCTTGGACAATCGGTTAATGAGGGAAGACTTGCCGACATTGGGGATTCCCAAAATCATGATGCGGATGGCACGCCCTTGCATCCCCCGCTCACTGCGCTTTGCCAGCATGTCAGCAGCTAGCTCCTTACACATTTCTGGGAGCTTGCTGACACCTTTTCCACTGAGAGCATCAATCGGCAATGTGCGAATGCCTTGTTTGCGAAAATAAGCAATCCACTCATCTGTTGCCCGTTCATCCGCCAAATCTGCTTTGTTAAGTAATATCAAACGTGGTTTATCACTGACAATCTCGTCAATCATCGGATTACGGCTGGAAAGCGGCAGACGTGCATCGAGAAGCTCAATGACTACATCGATTAATTTCAGCTTTTCCGTTACTTGACGACGTGCTTTAGCCATATGGCCAGGAAACCATTGGATCGTCATGATGTCTCACCTACCTTGAAGCTTTGCGTTATCTAGTCAAGCGAATTCCCGCAACCGGCCAAAATGTAAACTCAGCTCTACCAACAACCGTACTGACGGCAACAGGACCGATGGCTCTGCTGTCATGACTGTTCAGCCTGTTGTCGCCCATCACAAAGATATGGTCTGCTGGTATTTGGACCGGGGGAAAATCGTGGGTAAAGAACGGCTCTCCCTGCTGCTTCGCTTGTTCTTTTATTTGTGTAAGATACGGTTCCTCTACCACTTTGCCATTGACCAGCAGCTGATCGCTTTTGACCTCAACTGTATCACCCTCAACAGCGATGACTCTCTTGATGTAATCCCGTTCCTTTTCAGCATGGAACACGATGATTTCACCAGGCTTCGGACCTTGCAAAAAGTAAATAGCTTTGTTCACAACTAATTTTTCGCTGTTATGTAATGTACTTTCCATGGATTCGCCTTCTACAATAAACGGGGCGAACAAAAAGGTACGAATGAGAAACGCCAAGACTAAAGCGATCCCAAGTGCCTTTATCCATTCCCATAGTTCATTTTTCTTCTTATGACTGGAGGTAATTTCTTCGCTCATGACTTACGATCCTCCCATGAGAACTCGTCCAACCTTAGCTGTAACATATGTCAAGATGAACTATTTTATTTCAAGATCGTTAAATGGAAAAAAGAGGCCTGGCAAGCAGGCCAGTCCTCTTTCTAAGCGTTACGCTTATCGACGAATTTCTTTAATACGAGCTGCTTTACCTACGCGATCGCGCAGATAGTACAGTTTCGCACGACGTACTTTACCATGACGCACGATTTCGATCTTGTCGATCTTAGGCGTGTGTACTGGGAATGTACGCTCAACACCTACGCCGTAAGAAATCTTACGAGCTGTAAATGTTTCGCTGATACCTGTACCGCGACGGCGAATGCATACGCCTTCGAACAGCTGGATACGCTCACGCTGACCCTCGATAACCTTAACGTGTACACGAACAGTGTCACCAGGTCGGAACGCAGGAATGTCCTGTTTCAATTGCGCTTTTTCCAGTTCACGGATAATTTGGTTCATTTGAATTTCCTCCTTCCGATAGACGTTCTTACTCGTCTAACCCATAGGTCCAGCCGCTTAGGCTGCGTTACGAGTAGCGGACCGCCTTAGTCAGCGGGCAAAATTGCCACAAGAAATATATTAACACAGTGGGTACAAAACTACAAGGTTCTTCTCCTATTTGTGCCCTACTTTTTTTCTTGCTCCAATTCAGCCAATAGCTTTTTCATTTCATCTGTCAGCACAAGCTTTTCCAATAAATCTGGACGCCGTGCTTTTGTTCGACGCAACGATTCTTTTAACCGCCAGCTTTCAATATTGGCGTGGTGACCCGACAACAATACGTCTGGCACCTTCCAGCCGCGAAACTCAGCCGGTCTTGTGTAATGAGGGTATTCGAGCAGTCCTGTTGAAAAGGAATCCTCAACAGCTGACGTCTGGTTGCCCAACGCCCCTGGTTGCAAACGAACGACACTGTCAATGACCACCATCGCCGCGAGCTCTCCCCCAGTCAGGACGTAGTCGCCAATCGAGATCTCATCCGTGACGAGATACTCCCGAATTCGCTCGTCGTACCCTTCATAATGACCGCAAATGAAGACAAGGTGCTCTTCTTGCGCTAACTCCTCTGCAAGCTTCTGATGATAAGGCACACCCTGTGGACACATCAGAATCACTCGGGGCTTTTTCTCTCCTGTCAAGGCTTCTACGGCCCGAAACAACGGCTCTGGCTTCAAAACCATTCCACCGCCACCACCATAAGGGGTGTCGTCTACCGTACCGTGCTTGCTCTCAGAGAAATCACGAAAATTGGTGACGTGAAAATCAACCAGTTCTTTTTCGCTTGCCTTTCCCAAAATGCTGCTGGACAAAACACCTGTAAACATCTCGGGAAAGAGCGTAAAAATATCGATCCGCATCAGAAGTTCCTCCTACAGCAAGCCTTCCATCAGATGGCAGACCACACGTTTGTTCGCGATGTCCACTTCCTTAATGCAGTCATCGATATACGGCAGCAAGATTTCTCCGCGTTTTCCCTTCACTACCCATACATCGTTTGCTCCCGGCTGCATGACATCCACGATTTTCCCCAGTTCTTCGCCCTCATCGGTTACGACGACGCAGCCGACCAGCTGATGAATGTAGAACTCATCCTCTTCTAATTCCATCAGCGCTTCCTCTGGAATTTTCAACTCTCCGCCCTTGTACTTTTCGATATCGTTAATATGCTCATAGCCTTGAAAGCTCACAATCTCAAAATTTTTATGCGAGCGACGAGAAGCGATTTTCAATTTGAGCGGCTCACTGAGTGTCGGATGGAACAAGTACAGCTCATTTCCTTTGCGAAAACGCTGATCTGGAAAGTCAGTCGTTGGTGTTACACGTACTTCACCACGCAGGCCATGCGTATTAACCAGTTTGCCTACCCCGTAAAAACTATTTTGGCTCAACGTGTTCATTCCTCCTTTTCTTTGTTCCCATTTTTCGTTTGTAGTCGAATCTCATGCACCAGGCCATCTTTTATCATGATTTCCGTTCCGGACATAATTTCATCCCATACATCGCCCTCTTGAATCGTGACAGGGCTTTGGACAGTCTGGTAATCGATCTCGCTTCCCTCTGGGAGATTTTCTACCTGCTGGAGGGTATATGTCAGGTGATCTATCTTTTCTTTGCGCCGACGCTCTTCCTGCGCGATTTTTTCCTGCGCCAACGCATATGTATCCGCAGACTTTTTCTTCGCCTCGGTTAATAGCTTTTTCGATTGAAACTGCCACTGCTCCCACTCTTTACGCTGCAAACGAAGTCGTTGGCTATACTGATCAATGAGAGCAGCCCGTGATGCTTCCGTAATGATCAGTTTAACCTGTACCGTCCGAAATATAGTAAGCACCTTCGCCACTCCTTTCGGAAAAACCATCATGGTTGATGAGCATCCTGGATACTAGAAAAAAGACTGGGAAAGCTCCCAGCCTTTTCTCATACAATTTCAACCGTGACACGCTTGTCCGTTTCCACGGATGCGGCGATCACGACCGTGCGCAGGGCTTTCGCGATTCGACCTTGCTTGCCAATAATCTTCCCCATATCATCAGGGTGTACCGACAATTCAAAGACGAGAGTTCGCTCTTTGTCCACTGCGTTAACACGAACCTCATTCGGATGATCGACGAGAGCTTTAGCGATCGTTTCGACCAGCGCTTTCATCATCAAACCTCCAGATGACCGACTTATTTGCCGTATTTGGTTTCGTGTACTTTTGCGAGTACGCCTTCTTTGGAGAGAAGGTTACGAACGGTGTCAGTTGGAGCTGCACCATTCAGGATCCATTGTACCGCTTTGTCGGTATCAATTTTCACCACTGCCGGTTGAGCAACCGGATTGTAGTAACCGATTTCTTCAATGAAACGGCCATCGCGTGGGGAACGGGAGTCAGCTACTACTACACGGTAGAAAGGAGCTTTCTTGGAACCCATACGCTTCAGACGGATTTTTACTGCCATGTTGTGTCACCTCCTGTATTAATCAACGCTAGAAGAGCATCTGCGTTGGTGCTACTATATCTGAACCATCGCGGCCAGCTGACAAGTCAGTGTCGCGAAGAGATCATGCCTACTTACTTGAACGGTGGCTTGAAGTTAAAAGGGAAGTTCATCCCGCCCTGGTTGTTGCCTCCGCCTTTTCCCATGAAAGGTAATCCGAAGCCTTTTTTCTTCGACTTCTTGACCATCTTGTCAGCAGCGCCTGAGAATTGCTTCATCATCTTTTTCATTTCCTCGAACTGCTTGAGGAAGCGATTGACTTCTTGAATACTCGTTCCGCTTCCGCTTGCGATGCGCTTGCGACGGCTGGCATTCAATAAATCAGGATTCGCGCGCTCTTGTTTGGTCATGGATTTGGCGATCGCTTCAACGCGGGCAATCTGCTTCTCATCCACGTTCATTTTGCCCTTCATCTTGTTCATTCCTGGCAGCATGCCGAGAATGTCTTCAAAAGGACCCAGGTTGCGAAGCTGCTGCATGGAATCCAGGAACATGTCGAAGGTAAACTCACCTTGACGCATTTGGCGTTCCATATCGCGTGCTTTGTCTTCATCCACGGATGCCTGTGCTTTTTCAATCAGGCTGAGTACGTCACCCATACCCAAAATACGGGAAGCCATACGATCCGGATGGAACGGCTCGAGCGCATCCAGCTTTTCACCCATCGCCGCGAATTTGATCGGCTTGCCAGTGACAGCTTTGACGGACAGTGCCGCACCGCCTCGGGTATCACCGTCGAGCTTCGTGAGAACCACACCAGTCAGTTCGAGCTGGCTGTTAAAGCTCTCTGCTACATTGACGGCATCCTGACCTGTCATCGCGTCCACGACGAGCAATATCTCATCGGGCTTGGTTACTTCGCGAATTTGCTTCAACTCATCCATCAGCGCTTCGTCAATATGCAGGCGACCTGCGGTATCGATAAGGACTACGTCGAGATGATTCGTCTTCGCGTGTTCAATCGCTTGGCGAGCGATATCGACAGGACTGACTTGATCACCGAGAGTGAAGACGGGAACATTCAATTGATCCCCTAAAACCTGAAGCTGCTTGATCGCAGCAGGACGGTAAATGTCTCCCGCTACCAGAAGCGGCTTGCGGTTTTGCTTTTGCAAGTACTTGGCCAGCTTACCAGTTGTGGTCGTTTTACCTGCCCCTTGCAGACCTGCCATCATGATGACGGTCGGCGGGCGGTGCGCCATCGTGAGCTGAGCGACGTTGCCACCCATCAGAGCGACCAGCTCTTCGTTCACGATCTTGATCACCATTTGACCAGGCGTCAGGCTTTTCATGACTTCCTGACCGACTGCGCGCTCCTTGACTCGAGCAACGAAGTCTTTTACCACTTTAAAGTTAACGTCTGCTTCCAGCAGGGCCAGACGAACCTCACGCATCGCTTCATTCACGATGGTCTCGTCTATTTTCCCTCTGCCGCGCAGTTTGTCAAACGCGTTTTGCAGCCGATTGGCTAAGCTCTCAAACGCCATGCGAGCCCTCCTAATCCATCTCTGACAGTTGGTGGAGCAAAGTGTTCAGCTCGTCTCTTGTCTCGCTCTCCGAAAGCTCATTTACAAGTTCGGTCATGCGATTCAACACGTCCATGCGCTTTTCATGACGCTCAGCGAGGCGAAGCTTCTGATCGTATTCAAACAGTTGCTTCTCTGCCCGCTTAATATGATCATAGACAGCTTGGCGGCTGACCTCATGCATCTCGGCAATTTCTCCGAGCGATAAATCGTCCAGATAATACAGCTCAAGATATTCTCGCTGCTTGCCCTTGAGTAGCGGCGCGTAAAAGTCAAACAAGAGATTAACTTGATTGGTCTTTTCTAACATGAAACCAATCCTTTGCTATGAGGTACTCGTTTCAAACTGTAAAGACTTTTTCTTTACAGCACGTAGATTATAGTACCTAATTCCACACCTAGTGTCAAGCTTTTTTATTGACATCATTTTTATATCCTCGAAACACTATGTTTTACGCGTTTTCCTGCTGTTCTGTTTCATCTTTTTGGATCAATCCAGCAAACAGCGCATGAACAAATTGCTCGGGATCAAACTGCTGCAAGTCATCCATTCTTTCACCCAAGCCGACGTATTTCACCGGAATGTTCAGCTCGTTGCGAATCGCAATGACGATACCGCCCTTTGCTGTACCATCCAGCTTGGTCAGGACCAAACCTGTTACACCAGCAGACTGTCCAAACGTTTTCGCTTGTGAAAGCGCATTTTGCCCAGTCGTAGCGTCCAAAACTAGCAAGACCTCGTGCGGAGCTCCTGGCAATTCGCGCTGCAATACGCGGTGAACCTTCGCCAGCTCTTCCATGAGATTGACTTTGTTTTGCAAACGGCCTGCCGTATCGCACAACAGCACATCGACCTGTCGGGATTTCGCTGCCTGAATCGCATCGTAGATCACTGCAGCTGGATCAGAGCCTTGCTGCTGCTTGATTACGTCAACTCCTACACGCTCTCCCCAGACCTCCAGCTGTTCAATCGCTGCTGCACGGAATGTGTCACCTGCTGCCAGCAGCACTTTTTTATTTTGCTGCTTGAACATATGCGCCATTTTACCGATCGTAGTCGTTTTCCCTACTCCGTTAACCCCTACGAACAAAATGACGTTCAGACGACCGTCCTCTACATTCAGAGTCGTATCAGCAGCATCATCATTTTTCAAAAGGGCAACCAGTTTTTCTGAGAGAATGGGCTGCAGGTCGATCGCATTCTCGATTTTTTGCTTGCGCACCTCTGTCCGCAAGTCGTCAATGAGCTCCATCACGGTATTGACGCCCACATCGGACGTAATCAAAATTTCCTCTAATTCATCGAAAAAGTCATCGTCGATCTTTTTGTAGCGACGTACCAGATCCTCTACTTTTTCTACTAGCAGGTCTCTCGTCTTAGCCAAGCCATCCGTAAACTTCTGGGTGACCTCTTCGGACTTTTGGACAATAGCATCACGAAGGCGCTTGAAAAAACTCATGTTCATCTTCCTTTGCGGGTAGTATCAATTGAATGGCAAATCCGATTAAGAGGCAGATTCGATAAACTTGTCACTGTCCTCCAGCTTCACGGAGACGAGTTTGGACACGCCGCCCTCCTGCATCGTGATACCGTATAGCACATCTGCGCTCTCCATTGTGCCTTTTCTGTGTGTGACGCAAATGAACTGTGTCTGGTTGCTGAAATGGTGCATGTACTCGGCGAAACGGTTAACGTTTGCCTCATCCAAAGCGGCTTCTACCTCATCCAATACACAGAATGGCACTGGCTTCACACGCAGGATGGCAAAAAGCAGGGCCATTGCAGTCAAAGCACGTTCGCCCCCGGACAAGAGCGCAAGATTTTGCAGCTTCTTGCCAGGTGGCTGCGCCACGATATCGATGCCCGTCTCAAGCAGGTTGTCTGGGTTGGAGAGTACGAGATCTGCGCGTCCTCCCCCAAACAGTTGGACAAACACGTCGCGGAACTGCTCCGAGATCGCATCAAATGTTTCTTTGAAGCGGCGCGACATCTCTGCGTCCATTTCTTGGATCACTTGATAGAGCATGTCTTTTGCTTCATTCAAATCAGCTTCCTGCGAGCTTAAGAACTGCTGACGCTCAGACAAGCGCTCATATTCCTCAATCGCGCCAAGATTCACAGTGCCAAGTGCCCCAATTTGCTTTTTGAGACGATTGACCACTTGTGTCTCTTCCTGAATCTCGCCACGTGCCGGATATTTTTGCTTCGCCAGGTCGTAGCTCATTTCGTATTCTTCGGAGAGTTTATTCAACAAATGATCGAGCTCTACCTCGTTGCGGTTGACTTTTACTTCTTCCTGATGAAGCTTTTCCTCGAGTGATTTGACCTCGCGGCGGATTTCCTTCACCTGCTGTTCCACTTGCTCCTGTTTGTAAAAGAGAGTCGCCCGCTCACTTCGCCGCTCTTGAATCAAGCCAGCTACACGGTCTTTATCCTGACGCAATTCGCTAATGCGCTGATCCAGCTCAAGCCCGGATGATTCGTTCGTACGCTCCAGCTCATCAAGAGATGCCAAGTTCGCGTTTTGTTCTTCCCATTCGCGCTGCAATTGGCTCTTTTGCTCCAGCAAGCGTTCGGTTTGCTCCAAGCGAGATTGATACTCTTGCTTGACCTGGGCATTCAGTACTTTGAGACTTGTTATTTTTTGATTCATTTCTTCTTTGGATTCGAGCTGCTCTTGGCGTTTCGCCTCTGCTTCTGCAATACGCTCACCTAGCTCTTTTTCCTCTTGTTCCATGGCGGTCAAAGAGGCTTGCAGCTGCTCTTGCTTGCGTTTTGCTTCTTCCATCTCGCGGCGATAGCCTTCAATATCTTGTTCAACAAGCTTTGCCCGCTCGCCCAAGGATCTGCCTTCCGATTCTTTTTGCTGCAAGAGCCCTTTTACTTCCTGTTCTTTCAGTCGCAGACTCTCGCCTTCTGTGCGCAGAGCTTCTTGCTCGTGCTGCATTTGCGCCATTTCCTTCGTCAACTGCTCCATAAGGGTAGTATGCCCAGAAATTGCCTGGTCGATTTCTACCAGCTGCGCTTCCAGCTCTTCTGATTGACGGTTGCGTCCAAGCAGGTTCGTGCTGTTCTTTTTCAAGGCCCCCCCTGTCATGGAACCACCAGCATTCACGATATCGCCTTCCAGCGTCACGACACGATAGCGGTAGCCAAGCGTACGGGCCACACGGTTTGCCTGCTCCAGCTTTTCCGTAATAATGACGTTGCCCAGAAGACTTTCGAGGATGGGTCGGTATGCTTCCTCAAAGGTCACGAGCTCACTCGCGATTCCGACGACTCCACTCTCCGCCTCCAGCAGGCGCTTATCACTTGCCTGCAAGGTGCGAGGACGGATGACATCAAGCGGTAGAAAAGTCGCCCTACCTGCATTGTGCTGCTTCAAGTGAGCAATGGCTGCGCGACCGGATGCTTCGTTGTCCACGACGACGTTTTGCAATGCGCCACCCAATGCGACCTCCATCGCTGTCTCGTATTGCTGTGGCACGACAACGAGCTCAGCGACCGCTCCATGGATTCCTTTGAAGCCACGCTCGCGTGCTTTCAAAATTTCTTTTACCCCTTGCTGAAACCCTGCGAACTCCGACTGCATTTCTTTTAACAGGTCAAAACGCGACTTCGCTGCTTCCCGCTTTTGTTCCCAGTGGCGCAGCTCTCGACGGGCTGTTTCTAGGCGGGCTTGTCCTTCGCGCATGCCCTCGACCAGCTCTTTGTATCTGACGCCGGTTTCTTGAATGGTAGAAACGATCTTCTCCAGCTGATCTTGGAGCTGGCTCAGCTGAGCTAGTCGCTGCTCTTCTTCTTCATCGAGCTGTTTTTTTCCAGACAATTGACGTTCAACTCTGGCCTCGCTTGTCTTGAGAAGCTGCTCTTGATGGCGATTTTCGTTGCGCAGATTCGCCATTTCGTTGAGCTTTTCGAAGTAATCACTCTTCAAACGCTCTACGTCATCTGTCAGTGATTGCACCATGGAAAAAAACTGACCTTCTGCTTCTTGCAGCGAAGCGTGGGCTTCGGTCATTCGGCGATCCGCTTCCTTGGCCCGTTCTTGTTCTTCTGCCAGTTCTGCCTCAAGCCCGTGCTGCTTCTCGGTAATCCGATGCATCTGCTCCATCGTCTGCTGACGATTGGCATTGAGATTGCGCATACGCTCCCGCAATACCTCACGTTGTCCTTCGACTTTCTCGGTCTCTTCACTGACTGTCAAAAGTACTTGTTGCAGTTCTTCGATAGATTGGTCAATTTGGGTGACATGAAAACGCGCCTGCTCCAAATCAGCTTCTTGCTTGGATGCTTCGGTCGTTTGTCCGATTAACAGGTGCTTGAGTTCCTCTACGCGTCCTGTGGCTGCTTCCCACTTCGTATGAGCTGCTTCAATTTGCTGCACATAAAGGGCTACTTCATGCTCAACCAGTTGGCGATGAAGCTCCTTGTACGTCTTGGCCGTTTCTGCCTGCTCCTGCAAAGGTCCGATCTGCTCCGTAATCTCACTGACGATATCGTGAATACGCACCAGATTTTGCTCGGTGTCATCAAGCTTTTTCTCAGCCTCGCGCTTGCGTGTTTTGTATTTGACGATTCCGGCTGCTTCTTCAAATATTCCACGGCGATCCTCTGACTTGGTACTGAGAATTTCCTCAATTTTACCTTGACCGATAATGGAATACGCTTCTTTACCCAGCCCGGTATCCATGAACAGCTCCATGATGTCTTTTAGACGGCAGGATCTGTTGTTTATGTAGTACTCACTGTCACCAGAACGATACACTCTGCGGGTAACGGATACCTCCGAATATTCCACATCGAGCGAACGATCTGTATTGTCCAAGGTGAGTGTCACTTCTGCGAAATTCACTGGCTTGCGCTTGTCACTGCCGGCAAAAATAATGTCTTCCATTTTCGCTCCACGCAACGACTTCGCGCTCTGTTCCCCCAGCACCCAGCGGATCGAATCAGAAACGTTACTTTTCCCACTTCCATTCGGTCCCACTACGGCTGTTACCCCTGGTACAAATTCCAATTCCGTGCGATCGGCAAAGGATTTGAATCCAGCCAGCTCCAGGCGTTTCAAATACATACGTACGGTCCTCCTTAAGAAACCATCCAAGACTGCCTGCCAAATTGACAGATTGAAAACATGCAAGGATCGGATGGTACCCGAAAAGAAGCCCCTGCATCGAACAGGAGCTACCTACTACGAGCCTACTTGGTCATCTGTAGGTAAGTGTATCATAGATAGCGGTCATCTCGCAGTATTTTCCCTATGTTTCCCACCCGTAAGAAAAAGCTGCACCATCTTGTAGCAGATGATGCAGCCCTTCTCGCTGACGAGTGATTATTTATCCCCCAGCTTGACCAATGCTCGTGCAGCAGCTTGCTGTTCCGCTTCTTTTTTGGAGCGGCCAGAGCCGATGCCAAGCGAACGATTGTTCAAAAGCACCTCAGATACGAATTCTCGATTATGAGCTGGTCCTTTTTCTTCTACAATTCGGTAATGGATGTCTCCCAGATTGTCTTGTTGAACAAATTCCTGCAACTGGCTCTTGAAGTCGGTTACCTGGGCAAACTCTCCCTTGTCGATGCGCGGGTACACGTATTTTTCCATAAAGGAAAAAACTGCGTCCAACCCCTGATCTAAGTAAAGCGCACCTACAAACGCCTCAAAAACGTCCGCTAGCAAGGCTGGTCGCTGACGTCCACCTGTCAGCTCTTCCCCTTTTCCCAGCAATACGAGATCGCCAAAATTCAACAGTTCAGCAAACTTGACGAGAGAAGGTTCACAGACAATGGCTGCACGCAGCTTCGTCATTTCCCCTTCACTCATCTTCGGAAAAGTTTTATACAAAAACTGGGAGACCGTCAACTCCAACACAGCATCCCCCAAAAACTCTAGCCGCTCATTGTCTGATATTCGTTTGCCGCGTTGCTCGTTCACGTAGGAAGAATGGGTGAATGCCTGCCGCAAAACACTTTCATCGCGAAAGCGAAAGCCTATCATTTCTTGCAGCTGTGCAAAATTCATCACCCTCACCACCATTCCAGGAGACTGCCTACTTTTTCTATCAGTAGGGCTCATTTATGCTTCGTATCGCTTCAAGACTATCGATGCATTGTGACCGCCGAATCCAAATGTATTGGAAACAGCCACATTGACGGTCGCCTTGCGCGCATGGTTCGGAACATAGTCCAGATCACATTCTGGATCCGGGTTTTCCAAGTTGATTGTTGGAGGCAGTATTTGATCACGCAGCGCATATGCCGTCGCGATTGCCTCGACACCGCCAGTAGCACCCAGCAAATGGCCTGTCATCGATTTGGTCGAGCTGACAGCCAGTTTGTATGCGTGCTCGCCAAACACACTCTTGATCGCTTGTGTTTCTGCGATGTCTCCTTGGTCAGTAGAAGTACCATGTGCATTAATGTATTGGACTTCCGTTGGGTCAACGCCAGCGTCTTTCAGTGCGCTTGCCATGCAACGCGCTGCCCCTTCGCCACCGGGAGATGGAGAAGTAATGTGATGAGCATCTGCACTCATTCCGTAGCCAATGACTTCCGCGATGATGTTTGCTCCACGTTTTTTCGCATGCTCAAGCTCTTCCAGAATCAGAACACCAGCACCTTCGCCCATTACGAAGCCATCGCGATCTTGGTCAAACGGACGGCTTGCTTTTTGCGGCTCATCGTTTCTGGTGGACATCGCTTTTGCTGAGCAAAAGCCTGCAAATCCCATTGGACGCACCGTTGCTTCTGCTCCACCTGCGATCATGACATCAGCGTGATCGAACTGGATCAGACGCAGTGCATCACCGATTGCATTTGTACCTGTCGCACAAGCGGTAATCGCGCTGGAAGTTGGTCCTTTTGCACCGTATTGAATGGATACTGCACCAGACGCCATGTTCGCAATCAGCATCGGAATGAAGAACGGACTCACGCGACGCGGTCCTTTTTCCAACAAGACGGAATGCTGTTCTTCCCATGTAGTCAGACCACCGATTCCGGACCCGATGTATACACCCACTCGTTCCGCATTTTCTGGCGTGATCTCCAGTTTTGCATCTTCTACAGCCATTTTGGCGGCAGCTAATCCAAACTGAACGAATCGGTCTGTACGTCGGATATCTTTCTTGTCCATATACTGTTCAGGATCGAAGTTTTTCACTTCGCCTGCAATTTGTGTTGGATAATCAGAAGCGTCAAAGGCAGCCACACGGTCAATGCCTGATTTTCCTTCCAGCAAGCTGTTCCAAAAAGTCTGCGCGTCATTCCCTACTGGAGAAACGACACCAACGCCAGTAATCACCACTCTGCGTTTCATTGCAATCACCTCTATATGAAAGTCAGCAGTCAGCTTCTTACATTCACTGCATGCAAAACGTGTATTTGTTTGGATAATGTACAGGTGGCTATTGAAGGAGAAGTCCCGTATGGTACGGGACTTCCAACAGATCAACTACTTGTGAGATTCTATGTATTTAACAACCTCACCAACAGAAGTGATCTTTTCAGCATCTTCGTCGGAAATCTCTAAATCAAACTCATCTTCGAGTTCCATTACGAGTTCAACCACATCCAGGGAGTCAGCGCCCAGGTCTTCTTTGAAAGAAGCTTCCAAAGTAATTTTGGACTCATCTACACCCAGACGATCGACGATAATTTTCTTTACACGCTCCAAAGTATCTGCCATCTTGCTTCACCCCCTCTCCCGTATTATAGTGGATGAGCTTTCAAAAAACCAGTTTTCGTGAAAACGCTCGATTGAGGTTTTCTTCCTACATGTACATTCCGCCGTCTACGTGCAGGGTCTGCCCTGTCATGTAGTTGGCTGCGTCGGATGCCAGGAACAGTACTACAGATGCGATATCATCAGTTTGTCCCAAGCGGGCAAGCGGAATTTGGCTTGTGAGTCCTGCTTTGACATCCTCTGGCAATACAGCAGTCATTTCTGTATCGATAAATCCTGGCGCAACAGCATTCACCGTGATATTACGGCTAGCCAGCTCGCGAGCAGCCGTCTTCGTCAAGCCAATAACCCCAGCTTTTGCCGCCACGTAGTTAGCTTGTCCTGCGTTCCCCAAAACACCTACCACAGAAGTGATATTGATGATTTTGCCTGAACGCTGCTTCATCATTGGGCGGGTCGCTGCCTTTACGCAGTTGAATACACCCTTCAGATTCGTCGCAATGACATCGTCCCACTCGTCTTCTTTCATGCGCATGATCAGGTTGTCGCGAGTAATTCCCGCGTTGTTCACGAGAATATCGATCGCACCAAAATGATCCAAAGCAGCTTTGAACATGTCGTTGACATCTTCTGTAGAAGAAACGTTCGCGCGAATCATGATGGCATCGCGGCCCATTTCTTTAATAAGCGCAACAGTCTCGCTTGCTGCCGCTTCACTACCTGCGTAATTGACAACCACATTAGCGCCAGCTTCTGCCAGCTTCAATGCAATCGCACGCCCAATACCACGGGAAGCCCCTGTGACCAGGGCTGTTTTTCCTGTTAGCATAGTACCCCTCCGTTCAAAAGCTCAGTAAGCGAATCCATATCCTGTACAGAGATAATCGTCGTATCCGCTGATGCGATTTTCTTGATCAAACCGGCCAAAACTTTTCCTGGACCGATTTCAACAAAGGTTGTCACGCCTGCTTCGACCATCCATTGTACAGAATCCTCCCACAAAACCGGGGCGGAAACTTGTTGAACCAATTGATCTACAATAATGGTCGCCTCAGACACTGGTCTAGCCGTTACGTTTGCCACAACAGGCACAGTCGCTTCTTGTACCGTAACGCCAGCCAAAACTTCTTGCAGTTTATCTGCTGCCGGCTGCATCAGGCTCGAGTGGAACGGACCGCTTACATTCAATGGAAGGACACGCTTTGCGCCCGCTTCCTTCGCTTTTTCACCGGCCAGCTTCACACCTTCAGCAGAACCAGAGATGACAATTTGCCCTGGGCAGTTCATGTTCGCTAATTGAACAGGATGTCCAGATGCTGTTACTTCTTCGCAAACCGCATGCAGTGCCGCGCGATCCATGCTCAAGACTGCGGCCATTGCACCTTGTCCCGCTGGCACTGCCTCTTCCATGAACTGACCACGAGCTCGCACTGTTTTGACTGCATCTGCAAAGGACAAGGCCCCAGCTGCAACCAAAGCAGAATACTCACCCAAGCTGTGACCCGCTACGAACGCAGGCTTATAGTCAGGCAACTTTTCGTTCAATGCTGCCAAAACAGCGATGCTTGCTGTCAAAATAGCTGGCTGTGTGTTAGCTGTCAGCTTCAATTCCTCTTCTGGCCCTGCAAAACACAGTCCCGACAAGGAAAAGCCGAGCGCTTCATCCGCCTGCTCAAATATGTGACGGGCCGCTTCCGATTGTTCGGAGAGAGCTTGACCCATTCCTACAAATTGTGAACCTTGCCCCGGAAAAACAAAGGCTACTTTTCCCATTCCTACTTGCTCCCTTCTGCCGGCGTCGTGCACCACTTCAAGAGCGTTGCTCCCCAAGTCAAGCCGCCACCAAACCCAACCAGAATCAGGTTATCGCCTTCTTTTACGCGACCAGCCTTAACTGCTTCATCCAACGCTACAGGAATAGAAGCAGAGGACATGTTTCCATAGCGATCCAGGTTGATTGCTACTTTATCCTCAGACAGACCGAAACGCTGTACGGCAGAGTCAATGATGCGTTTGTTTGCCTGATGCGGCACCAACAGGTCGATCTCGTCCTTCGATACGCCCGCTTTGGACAAGACAGCCTCTGTTGCTGAATTCATCACACGAACGGCGAATTTGAAAACTTCTCCGCCTGCCATGTAGAGATAATGCAGTCCTTGTTCGACAGACTCCGCAGATGCAGGCGTTCTAGAACCACCTGCCGGCAAGCACAAGAGAGATCCGCCTGATCCATCTGCGCCGAGCTCAAAGGACTGGAAGCCGTAGCCTTCGGTAACTTCACCGATAACAGCTGCACCTGCGCCGTCTCCGAACAACACACATGTATTTCGATCTTTGTAATTCGTAATTTTGGACAAGGTCTCAACGCCTACGACCAACACTTTTTTATACAAACCGTTTTCGATGAACTGAGTCGCTGTCGTAATTCCATACAAAAAGCCTGTGCAGGCCGCGGAAAGATCCATGGCAGCCGCACGTGTTGCACCCAGCTTTTCTTGCAGCAAGCAAGCAGTAGACGGGAACGACATGTCAGGCGTTACGGTAGCTACAATGATCATATCCAGCTGTTCCGCGCTGATGTTTGCTTTCTCGAGCGCTTCTTTGGCAGCCTCGTAAGCCAAGTCGGAGGAAGCTTGGTCCGGTGAGCTAATGCGGCGTTCTCTGATTCCAGTACGGGAAACAATCCACTCATCAGAGGTTTCCACCATTTTCTCCAGATCAAAGTTCGTCAACACCCGCTCCGGGGTATAAGAGCCTGTAGACAAAATCCCTACTGAACGCTTTGCACTCATCTGCTTCACTCGCTTTCTCCCAAAGTATTTTTCTGTAATGATTGCTGGATAACCTCGTTCACGTCCTGCTGAATAAACCGCGTAGCACTCACAATCGCGTTTTTCATCGCACGCTCATTTGAGGAACCGTGGGCCTTAATTACTGGGGATTTCAATCCGAGCAAGGGTGCACCACCGTATTCCGCATAATCCATTTTCTTTTTAAAGCGAACTAATCCAGGTTTCAGAATCGCCGCTCCTAGCTTATTAATCAGGCTGGAAGTAAACTCCTGCTTCAACTGCGAAAAGATTGTGGAGGCAGCACCCTCTACGGCCTTTAACAAAACATTTCCTACAAAGCCGTCGCATACCAGCACATCACAGTTTCCTTGCATAACATCGCGTGCTTCCACATTTCCTACAAAGTTCAAGTCTGCTTCTTGAAGGAGCGGGAAAACAGCTTTCGTCAATTCGTTCCCTTTTCCTTCTTCCGTCCCGACGTTGAGCAAGCCTACTGTCGGACGCTCGAAGCCCAACACTTTTTCAGCATACAAGCTACCCATCACCGCGTATTGTACAAGCTGATGCGGCTTGGCATCCATATTGGCTCCGACGTCCAGCGTCAGTGTTACACGGCCTTTTGTATTCGGGATATAGGCACAAAGCGCAGGGCGCTCGATTCCATCCATCCGACCTGCGTACAACAAGCCTGCTGTCATTAATGCGCCTGTATTTCCAGCCGAGATCATCGCGTCGACTTTTTTCTCGCGTGCCATCTCAACAGCTACGACCAGCGAAGAATTTTTCTTACGCCGAACAGCTCGAACCGGTTCATCATCTGGTAAAATCACTTCCGCTGCAGGAACGATTTCGATGTTTGCCGGAATATCCTGCGGCAAGTGGTTCCGAATAGCCTGTTCATCTCCCACCAATACAACTGTAATGGCCGGGTTTTCCTTGATGGCAGCAAGCGCCCCTAATACGGTACTCTTCGGTGCGTGATCGCCGCCCATCGCATCCACTGCAATTCGCAACCGTGACTCCTCCTTACTCCTCATCCATGCTGTTATGGTAGCTCGACATTTCAACCACACGGAACGTTGCGGTAAAGACCAACTCACCTTGGACCTTCGTCTCTACACGCACCTTGCATTCGTCGCCGTTACGGCTTCTCACCACTGCTTTGGCAACCAGCTTTTCCCCTGCTCGCACAGGACGGACAAAGCGGATTCTCGCCGTAGCTGTCAACGCTACCTCTGCGTTGATTACTGCTACTGCCAATGAGTTGGCCTGAGCAAATATATAATGCCCTCTGGCAATTTGTGTTTTTGAAAAAACGTGCTCTTCTTTAATTTCCAATACGGAAATGGCCTGTGAATCGAGCTGTAGATCAACCATTTCACCGATGATTTCATCGATGCCCAATGATTTTACAGGATCAAGACTTTTCTCTGCGACTGTCTTGATACGTTCACGGAGCTCCGGTATTCCTAATTCCAGTCGGTCTAAACGTATGGTTTGAATACTGACATGAAATAACTCAGCCAGATCTTCGTCCGTCGCAAATGGATTATCCGCCAGATACTGCACCAAGCGGGACTGGCGATCTTTTTTTGGCAAGCGGGCGATGCCGAACACCCCCTTAAGCAGGATTCAATTGTACTATGTATGATTGCGATCTGTTTTTAATACCTGGTACCAAAACACAGTATAAGGGAGAAGATGTGGAATTACAAGTATCGTTACGAAAATAGGCAGCCATCCCTAACGGTAAATGAGCCGAATGATCTCCTCAATCCCCGGTTCTTTCATCTGAATGTCCAGAGGCTCACCCCAGCCCGCCACTTCAGCAAGGATTCGCGGGGAAGAAATTTTCCCTTTGTCGAAGTAAATCGAAAGTACATTCTCTGATAGCTCCATCCGTTCGATTCCCTCTAAGTCGTAAAGCTTTTCGGGCGGTTGTCGAAATTCGATTCGAATGAGGCTTGGCAGCCCTATCTGTCGTCGCAAATCGGCCAAGCTCGTATCCATCATCTTTTTGCCATGGTTGATCACGATGATTCGGTTGCAGAGTTGCTCGATATCGTCCATATCATGAGTCGTTAGTAGAATGGTCTTCTTCTGGGACTGATTCACTTCTTTCAAAAATGCTCTGATGCGAGTCTTCGCGACCACATCCAGCCCAATCGTCGGCTCATCTAAAAACAGGACCGGCGGATCATGCAGCAGAGCCGCAGCTAAATCAGCTCTCATTCTCTGACCCAATGACAGCTTACGTACTGGCGTATCAAGGAACTCATGCAGATCCAGTAGTTCCTGATACGCCTCCATCGATCGCCGATATGCCGTGTCGTTAATCTTGTACATCGCTTGCAAAATTTCGAAGGAATCTCTGACTGGCAGATCCCACCACAGCTGTGTTCGCTGCCCGAACACCACTCCGATTTGTGAGGCTACTTGAATTCTTTCCCGCTGTGGACTATATCCGCCTATTCGTATTTCTCCCTGACTGGGATGAAGAATTCCTGCGAGCATTTTAATTGTCGTCGATTTTCCTGCGCCATTTGGCCCGATATATCCCACGAACTCGCCTCTGTCAATGGAAAAGGAGATATCATGGACGGCTTTGACTTCCCTTCGTTCACGAGAAAAGAGTGTTCGTAGAGAAGCAAAGCGCCCCTCTTTCGCTTTTGTCAGGAAAAATGATTTTTCGATATGCTTTGCTTCAATCATGTTACCCCTCCTTAGCTCCCTGTACTATGGTAGTGTCGAATCCCGACATTCCACAGCATACGAGAGAAATAAAAAGCAATCGCTGCAGCTACCGGGGTGAGTATCGGATAAAACCATTCGCCCCCTTTGCCCAACAGCGTCAGCATTGGCAAATAATTCATATACGCGATCGGAATCGCTGAGAAAAACAGCCATTTGAGCCAGTTTGGATATAGCCCGATTGGATAATTGGAAGCATTGGCTGGCGCATAAATGGTAAAGGTCAGCATGTCTTTCATCTGATGTGTCCAAAAGGCGACCCCAGCGGTAGCAAGTCCAATGGAGAAGTAGATCACTCCACCAGACAAAATGGCAACCGGTGAGAATAGGACCAACCCCATGATCGTTTTCCCTTCCGCCGCAAGACCCGACAAAGAGATGACCAAAACGGACACCCCTTGAACCAACCCTCCCACTCTCGACAAGTCAAGATTGCGTGTCAATAGCAAAAGCAAAGGTGAAACAGGACGAATGAGCAACTGATCGAGCTCCCCTTGTACGATGTACTTCTCAAAGTCGTTGATTTCCGGGGCGAACAGTCGATACAAAGAGACAGATGCCGAGGATATCCCGTAAAGCATCCCAACCTCGTAAATATTCCACCCGACCACATCGTGAAATCGGTACAAAATCGCAGAGAGAATAATAAAATCAAGCACCATAATCATTCCGGTCGTGGCAGCGCTCGTGACAAAATTTATCTTGTATTGCATTTGCGAGCGAATGCTGGCCGCGATCAGTTTGCGATAGAGGGCAAACATGTGGTTATCCTCCTTGAATTTCTAGCTTTCTTCTTGCCATGTTCGTCACCAACAAAGCAACTGCCGTTAAAACGAGCGCCCAGCCAGCTTGTATAAGCATGCCATAAGGAGGTGCAAGCTCTAGCAAGGTCATGACCGGATAGTAAATCATCGCTGAAAAGGGCAAATAAGGCGCTACCTTTCCAATCATCCCGGGCATCAAGTCCAGCGGGATCATTTGTCCACCTAACCCAAATATCAAAGACAAAAGAATGAGGTGTACCCAGCGAATCTCTGTCGTCCAGAAGGAGGAAATGCCCGCTAGATAAAAGAGCAACATGCCTACGTAAGTTCCGAGCAGTAGCGAGAGGATAAACCAGAAGTAAGTGAACGGATGGGAGGGAAAAAAGAAGCCTACCGCTAATCCTAGCAGCAAGCTGATCGGAACACTTCTGTAACAAGCGTTGTACACAAGTCGTCCAAACTCCTGACTGAGCATGTACCAGAGATAATGAACAGGCTTGATCATATCCAGACTGACAGCCCCGCTTCTTACCGCTACTTGCACATTCAGACCTGGGGACATAAATGTTGTCATCCAGAGAACACTTTGGCAAATCGCGATGTAATACCCCATCGTTTTGACATCATAGGGGCCGTATACTTGTTTTCCAGAAAGGACACCCGTCCAAATGGCAATAAAAACAAGCCCAAAAATCGAGCTTGCGAAGTTGTTGACGACATGCGATAAACGATACTGAAGATTTCGACGATAGCTCTTGCGAATAATCCGCCAATAGACCATAAAACCCTCCTCTTGGAAAAGTCAGGATTACCAGAATAGCAGGGGCTCTACACAATTGCAAGAAAAAAAGAAAGAGCCCTTCCTATTTGAAGGACTCTCTTTCGATAAATCCATTTGCTGTCACGCTGGTTACCCATTCACGCCAGCCAAATGGAACTTATCCTATTTTTTATGGATCAATAGCTTCATGTGGAAGCTACAATCACCTCTACATCATTGGCATGCAAGGCCTCAGCTATTTCCTTTTCAGGCAGCTTATCAGTCACGATAATATCGATCTGATCAAAACCAGCAACGCGATACAGCATGCTTTTTCCGAATTTGGTATGGTCGGTAAGTATGATCACTTGATCGGCGCGCTTGATCATTTCTTTGATCAGAAAACCGTGATCTTCCTGCGTAGACATGAGCCCTTCCTTTGTAAGGCCGCATGCACCAACCAATACTTTGTCGACATGAAAATCAGCGAGGTTTTGAATCACGCGTGTACCGAGCACACATTGATCCTCTGCATGTACGTCTCCGCCCAAAAGCTTGACAAGAACGCCTTCTTTACGGGACATACTGGAGGCAGTCGCTAATGAATTCGTGATGATGACATGGTCGCGGGTCTGCAAGGATTCCACCGTGAACTGAACAGTTGTGGACGCATCGAGCAGCAAGTAATCGCCATCTTTGATCAGACGGGCCGCCGCTGCTGCAATACTTCGCTTTCCTGTCAAATCAAGCTGCATTCGTTCCTGATGGGAGTAGTTCTTTTTGTTGAGGCTGGGCAATACTGCTCCTCCTCTGGTCCGCAGGATTTGCCCCTGCTCCTCCAGCTTGACGATATCACGCCTAGCTGTGTCACGGGAAACCCCAAACTGCTCAACTACCTCTTGCACACTGATTCGCTGGTGCTCCTGCAAATACGCAAGAATTGCAGCCAGCCTCTCCTCTTGAAACACGAAGCCTCAACCCCATCCTTATCTCGCCTTCATTATAAGTCATTTAAGCAAACGATGCAAGCGATAATAAGTGTTTGTAAGTAATCATAAGCAATAGAAAGGAACAAAAAAAGCAAGGCGATTTCTCACCTTGCTTTCTTAGCAGCGAATATTACTTCGCTACTTTCACGCCTTTGTAGTGACCGCAGCTTGGGCAAACACGATGCGCAAGCTTGTATTCGCTGCAATTATCGCATTTGATCATGCCTGGAATCTCTAATTTGAAGTGCGTACGACGCATTCTTTTACGGGTTTTGGAAGTTCTCCGTTGAGGTACTGCCATCTTCCTTACACCTCCTTCAACTGACAAATGCTAAGAAGCTCTATTGGGTGGACAGTATAGGCAAAAAGCTTATGCCATCCTTCAAAAATGAGACGCTGCCACGAATGGTCGGCGAATCATCTTGAATACAGTAAGAAAACTTATTTGCTGTCTTTGAAAAAGTCAGCCAACCCAGCCAATCGCGGGTCAACACGCTCATTCTTACAGCTGCATGCCACTTCATTACAGTTCACACCGCAAGTCGGGCACAGACCTTTGCAATCCTCCTCGCAGAGCGGGAAGGTCGGCATTGCCAGTAAGAAATCCTCTTGCAGCAGCGAGTCCAGCTCGATTTCATCGCCTTCCAGAGGAAGGATATCACTGTCCTCGTCGTCTTGCAGGATCGGATCATCCGCAAGAGCAAATGTCTCAGAGAAATCTACTGTTGCCTGATCGATAAAAGGATTCAAGCATCTCGCGCAAACAAAATTCACATCTGCCTTCATGCTTCCTTTTACGTAATAGAGATTGCCCAGCTGTACGGCTTCACCACTCGCAGTCACAGGAGTAATCCCGCGAATCTCATGATGGCGCTTCTTCAGCTCATCTGCATCCAGGGTTACCTGAAATGGCAACGGCTCTCCTTTTCGGTGCTCTAACTCTGCCAACTTAATGTTCATAGCATTTCACCTCATGCACAACAAAGATGATTATAGACCCTGCCCAAAGCTTTGTCAACCATTTTTGCTTGACAGCTAGTTTGCTCAGGTAGATTTCGGTTTTTGTCCATTCAAGTACGTAATCGCTTCTTCTACCGTCTTGACTGGAACCACTTTCATTGAAGTTCCAATCCGCTTGGCAGTCGCTAACGCCTCCTCGTAATTGGAGTTCGTATCTGGCGTATCCCGCGGAGCAAAGAAGATCTCTGCGCCCGCTTTGTCCGCTGCGATTACCTTTTGATTAATGCCACCGATCCTGCCTACTTTTCCGTCTAACGAAATCGTGCCGGTTCCTGCAATTTTATAGCCTTTTGTCAAATCCGTCTCCGTATTTAACTGGTCATAAATCTCCAGCGTCATCATTAATCCAGCAGAAGGGCCACCAATCCCTTGAGAGGCAATGGTTACTTCTTTCGGAATGATGATTTCCTGTTTGTTGTCAGGGCGTACACCAATTCCAACTGACTTGGATTCAGGTAGTGGTTCCAAGGTTAACATCGTTTTGGCCTCTTGTCCATCTCTTGTGTACGCAATTTCGACTTGATCGCCTGCTTTTTTTGTGGAGAGAGCTGTCAGCAAATCTTTTGCCTCCGACGTGCGAACCCCGTCTACATACGTAATGACATCACCAATTTGCAATGCTTTATGGGCAGGGAACCCTTCCAAAGTACCCATCACCCACACTCCCTGCTTCTCGATTTTTACTTCGAAGCCGGCCAGACGGAATGCGACTGCCTCCGCAATTTTTTGTGAATTGTCCATGATCGCTTGTTCTCGACGGATAAAATCTTCGCTGTCCTCTCCCTTGCTGACAACCAGCTCCTTGGGCATCAACTCAACATCCTGCGCCATTTTTGCATACCAATACCACGGCAAATTCGCTTCGCCCATTCGAACCGTCGTGAGCATGAAGGAGCCGGTCTCATCTTTCTTGCCGCCTTCCACTTGAATCATCGGTCCCAACTCAATCGCTGAACCCGGACGACTCACGTAATAATTCGTCGGTACAAAAAAAGAAATGCCCAACAAGACAAAAACCAAGGCAAGTATCCAGCTAAAGCCTCTGGTTCCTGTAGATCTGCGTCTATTGGCATAAAGCTGTTCCTCACTCATTCTTGTGCCTCCCAACTTGCAATTCGTTCCTGAATGCGTTCGATATGCTCAGTACCCGCACGTTCGCCTAGCTCGATAATTTCTTCGATACCCGTGTACGCGATACTGCTATAGTGTCCAACATCCGGCCTGATTACGATGTCTGCTGCAATGATTCGATGTCGCAGAATTTCCCTTTCCATCACATCAATCGTCTGGGCGATGACATCAAAAATACTTTTGACCTCCATCCGTGTATCGAATTGGGCGACATCTACCGCAATCACGATATCGGCACCCATTTCACGCAGAACCGTCACGGGCACACGATCAATGACTCCTCCGTCTACTAAAAGCCGCCCCCCTACTTTTTCAGGCACGAAGATACCTGGAATGGATATGCTAGCCCTTACCGCTTGATCAATCGGACCTTCACGAAATACGACTCGCTCTCCTGTTTCAATATCCGTCGCCACAATGGCAAGCGGCTTGTTCAGCTCTTCCAAGCGCTTTCCGTGCGTTAACAGGCGAATCAATTGCTTGATCTTTTCCCCTGTAACAAAACCCATGCTGGGTACGGTCAAATCGAGCCAATGCTTGCGTTTTAAATTTAGAGCAAGCTTTCCCATCATGTGCGGTTCAATTCCGTTGGCATAGACAGCCCCAATCAGACTGCCCATACTGGAGCCGGCCAGCATGTCAATTTGGATGCCATGTGCTTCTAGCGCATTCAACACACCAATATGCGCAAAACCGCGAGCGCCCCCAGAACCCAGGGCTACACCCACGATTGGTTTACGCTTTGTCTGCATGGAAAAACCCCTCCCTGTAACCAGCCTATGTGGTAAACCGCTGTTCCTTTCACACTTGGGAGATATTCGTCGACCAAGCTTACGCATAGTTCTCCCGCCTGCCACGTAGACATGTACTACTACCTTTCTTCGATTCAGGAGGAATCCATGTCACGCCACTCACCCGTACTTACTTTGTTGCTCGCCCTCTCGACAGTTTCCATTGTTATTTCGTTGGTTGCATACTCGCAGATTTCTTTTGAAGCTGCCGTACGCGGTCTGAAAATATGGTGGGAGGTAGTTTTCCCCTCTACCCTTCCCTTTATTGTGCTGTCTGAGGTGTTGATGGGTCTGGGCGTCGTTCATTTCGTCGGCGTGTTACTGGAGCCATTAATGCGCCCGCTGTTTAACGTTCCGGGTACTGGCGGGTTCGTACTGGCTATGGGCTTCTCGTCCGGCTATCCAGTAGCCGCAAAGCTGACAACAAGACTGCGTCTGCAAGGCAATGTGACGAAGGCTGAGGGTGAACGTCTCGTCTCTTTTACAACGACGGGAGACCCTTTATTCGTCATGGGAGCAGTGGCAATCGGCTTTTTTCACAGTGAGCAAATGGGCATCATTCTAGCTCTGACTCATTATTTGTCAGCTGTACTCATGGGTGTGATCTATCGTTTTCATGCGCCCTTTGCCATTACTTCAGCCCCATTGGAGAAAAATTCACTTCCTCTTCCTTTACGTGCCTTGCAATCGATGCATCGGGCACGTGTCCGCGATGGACGTCCGTTCGGAAAATTAATGGGGGAAGCGGTACAATCCGCTCTGAATACATTGCTTATGATCGGTGGCTTTATCATCGTTTTTTCGGTATTAATCCAACTTTTCTCCACCATTCAACTGACACAAATCATCAGCACGCTTCTCTCGATTATTCTCGGTCCCTTTGGTTTCCCACCAGCCTTTTCGCAAGCAATCGTGGCTGGTTTGTTCGAAGTAACCCTCGGCGCACAGGCAGCGAGCATTGTACCCGATGCTGTTTCCTTGGTCTGGAAAGCGGCCATTGCCAGCGCTGTATTGTCTTGGGGCGGTTTGAGTGTTCACGCGCAGGTTGCGAGCATCTTGAGTGAAACGGATATTCGTGTCGCTCCCTACTTGATTGCCAGAGCCCTTCATGCTTTGCTAGCTGCGATTTTGACCTTTGTCTTTTGGGGCCCTCTTGCCACAGTCAGCTCCTGGTTCGTGGAGAAAGCCGTCCCCGTATTTGTGCAAGCGAAATCGAAGATCCCTGCGTCAAGTTGGTGGGAGACCTTGCTACTATCAGGAGGAATCGCCATTGGCGTCGGTGTGATTCTTTTGTGTACCAGCCTGACTCTTTCGCACATGAACCGTAGCAAAACCCGATAATTTACTCGGCCATTTTTCGCTTCAGTGCCTCTTCTACGTTCGGCGGTACCAAATCGGCGACACTCGCCTTGTATTTCGCAACTTCCTTTACAATACTTGAGCTCAAATACGAATATTGATTGTTCGTCATCATGAAAAACGTTTCGATATTTTCGTCAAGCTTTTTATTAATGGAGGCAACTTGCATCTCATATTCGAAATCAGAAACAGCACGAAGACCACGAATAATCACTTGTGCGCCCTTTTTGTTCATATAGTCAATCAACAAGCCGTCAAAAGAATCCACTTCTACATTTTTCATGCCAGCCGTCGCCTGACGAAGCAATTCGACGCGCTCTTCTACGCTGAACAATGAGTTTTTCTTCGAATTGATCAAGACAGCGACAATGACCTTATCAAAAACGTTGGCACCCCGCGCAATAATGTCGAGATGCCCATAAGTAACAGGATCGAAGCTTCCTGAACATACAGCGATTGCCATAGCGGGTTATCCTCCCTTAGTGCTCTTTTGCACCTTGATTTGAAAGTTAGGCTTGTTGCTCCAAATCGTAATAATACACGGTAACGGCTGTATCCCCATACTTAGCCGCTCGATCCTTCACACAATGACCAATCGCATCCGGAAAGGTGTCTGTGATATCATGCTCAGCCACGATCCACGCTCCATCCGCCAACATTCCCAGCTCCTGCAACATCTCAATTTCTTCGACAATCTTTTGCTGGGCGTATGGCGGGTCCAAAAAGACGAGATCAAATTTTTGATTGCGCGTACTCAGTGTGCGAATAGCCCGGTCCGCATCCATCCGATATAGCTCGGCATAATCGTCCAGCCTGCAAGTGCTGACGTTTTGTTTTACGACAGCAAATGCTTTGTGATCTCGCTCCACGAAAACAGCCCGATCCGCTCCCCTACTCAATGCCTCGATCCCGAGACCACCTGTTCCGGCGTACAGGTCCAATGCCCACCCGCCATCGAAATACGGACCAATCATATTAAAAATCGATTCTTTGACTTTATCGGTTGTCGGTCTGGTTCCTTTGCCCGGAACTGCTGCCAACCGTCTTCCTCTGTGTTCTCCAGAGATTACTCGCATACTCATTTCACCTGTCTGCTTTCCTATGTATGTTGTATGAGGTTGTTCAAAAAGTCTAGCGTTAGACGCGATTTTCCAAGACTGAGAATGATATCATACTATCACAACTGCATACACCCGTAAAATTAGCAACTGGAAAAATTTATGTGCAAGAAAGGTATACAACCCCATTCGATTGGAAAAGATGATGAATAGCGACGCAACGGTGTCGCTGACAACCGCGGAGAAGACTTACGTTTCCCCATAAGCTCTTCCTCCGGTTTCTCCTCTCCCATAATTGAAAGGCTGTTCACTTTGGCGCACGACGTGTCTGATAGGAGCATTTCGTGCCATCGCTCCCTTCATCGGGAGGAGTTGAACGGCTGCCCCTCGTCATTTGGCGATGGGGTATTTTTTTGTGTCCAGCGCATACTACATGTACGTGCATCACCCTCTACATGTACATTGCCTGAAAGGAGTGAGTCATTCATGGCAGAGAAGCGACCGTCTGCACAAAAGCTGAAGGCCTCCGAAGCCCAGTCCATTGCGGACCGAACTGGCAAAGATGTCGAGCTGGCGCGTGACATGCAATCGCGTGCAGATCAATCGGACATCGTCAAACATGGGCAGTAGCTGTATACGAAGTCAGCCGCATCGAATCGGCTGGCTTTTTACTTTTCCACCTTCATTTCCCTCGGCACTTCTTCTATGCAGATACAGATACTATATAAAATAGCTGTGAAGGAGGTATCCGCATGCATACGGTGTGGAAGGGCTCAATCAGCTTCGGCCTCGTCAATATACCTGTTCGCATGTTTACTGCAACGGAAGAGCGTGATATTCGCTTTCGCCAACTGCATAAAGAGTGCAATACCCCGATCAAGTACACGAAAATGTGCCCGCACTGCCAGCGTGAGGTCGATACGAGCGAAATCGTCCGTGGCTTCGAATACGAAAAAGGACATTTTGTCATGATCGACGATGATGATCTGGAAGCCATTACGCCAGAAACACGCAGAGCCATTGAAATTATCGACTTCGTAGACTTGTCGGAGATCGATCCCGTTTATTTTCATAAAAGCTATTTCTTATCGCCCCAAGACACTGGCGAAAAAGCATACGCCTTGCTGCGATCCGCTATGGAACAGACAGGAAAGATTGGCGTTGCACAGGTGACGATGCGCAATCGGCAAAGCCTGGCAGTTATCCGACTGTATGAACATTGCATCATGCTGGAGACGATCTTCTATCCAGATGAAGTACGTCCCGTCAGTCAAGTGCCTGCCTTGCCAGAAGCCACTGTACCGTTGGCTGAAAACGAACTGAAGATGGCAACGGAGCTCATTAGCAATATGACGATCCCTTTTGATCCCGCAAAATATACCGATGAATATCGTTCCGACTTGCAAAAACTGATCGAGAAAAAACTGGAGGGTCAGGAGATCGCTACTGCACCTACTGTGGCAAGAACCAATGTAATTGATCTCATGCAGGCCCTAAAAGAAAGCTTGGAGTCTACAGCTGGTCAAGGCGCAGCGCCCATTAAAATCGAGCCTGAACCGACTCCGTCAAAGCCTGCGCGAAAACGCACCACCGCTGCCTCTACGTCCGAAAAAGAGCAGGCATCGAAAAAGGAGACCGTAACCAGTCCAAAAAAGACTACGACTACAACCAAAACACTACGCAAAAAAAAGGCTACCACAGTTTAGGCTCCACAAAAAAACCTGCCCACTCTGGACAGGTTTTTTTGTATTCGTATCATGGAATCTAGCTAGGCGCCATCTTCCTGCATGGTTCAATATGGATATGAACGGCGTTAATCCGGTGAATCTTGCGCATCTGTTCTTCAATTTTCTCGGTGATGGTGTGGCTCTCCACCACATTCAGACCGGGATCTACATGGATCACAACATCAACCAGTACGCTGCTTCCATGGTAGCGGGCTTTGATGTCACTGATATCCTTTACTCCTGAAATCGAGGAAATGGTAGCCCGCAGATCCGCAAGCTCACTCTCGTCAAAGCCATCTGTCAAACGGTGAGTTGCTTCCCTAAAAATGTCCCAAGCAGTCTTCAAGATGATGAGACCAACAACAAAAGCAGCTAAAGGATCAAGCCAATGCAATTGAAATTGTGCGCCAGCTACCCCGATAAACGTCCCGATACTGACGAATGCGTCTGAACGGTTGTCAGCGGCCGCTGCATCTAGTGCTTGGCTGTTTGTTTTGATGGCGAGCTTTTTATTATAGCGATAAACGAAAAGCATAATGACTGCAGTCGCAAGTGCTGTCCACCCTGCCAACAGGTCAGGAGCCGAATGTTGTGGGTCAAACAAGGATGGTACGGCATTCGTAACGACTTGAACTCCGACAAATAGCATAATAAATGATGCGACAAGTGCTGAAATCGTCTCCGCCCGGAAATGGCCATACGGGTGATCTTTATCAGGTGGTTTCCTTGCAATACGCAGCCCGATCAAAACAGCAATCGATGCAACGACATCCGTTGAGTTGTTAAGACCGTCGGCCATTAAAGCTTCCGACGCAGTGACATACGCAACTCCTATTTTTAATACAGAGCAGAAAATGTAGGCGAAAATACTCACCCACGCTCCACGTTCTCCTTGTTTTAGATCCGAATAAACATCCATTCCTCATCACCTCAAAATACTTCTCCGTCCTGCTTCGACAACGAGGAAAATCAAGGCGCTGGAAGCAGTTGCTTTTTTTCGAACTTCATCGTAACAGATAGGATTCATGTGGGTCTACAGAAACAGTTTTAGTCCGATTCATGAGAATAGGGGGAAGGAAAATGTGTTGCACGCCCGCAATTTTTTCACTGAGAAAATTTCCCTTGAAATTAAATGGGCTTCCCGTTATCCTATTCTTGCAATCCAAAATAAGAAAAGCACGGGAGCTTGGAAATCACCAGGCTGAGAGGATGGTACTGTGCCATCGACCGTTGAACCTGAACTGGGTAATGCCAGCGGAGGAATGTCATATACGACACGGAAAGATGCGTGTATCTTTAGGATACCCGTTTCTTCTCTACTCTCGCGTTGGCGTCGCATGTTGTTTATGCGGCGCTTTTTCGCGGGCAGTTTCTTTCGCCTCCCTAAACGGTTCTCGCTTTCGTGCAACCAAAACAAGGAGGTTTTTCTTATGTCATTGGTCTCATCTTTTCCAGGCAGTCGCAAAGTATACGAAACAGGTAGTCGTGCGGACATCCGTGTCCCGATGCGCGAGATTTCCCTTCATCCTACCGAAGGATTGTCTGGCTCCATCCCCAATCCTCCTCTTCGCGTATACGATACGAGTGGCGAGTATACCGCAACGGGTTACGTCCCTGACATTCAAGCAGGACTGCCCTCCATCCGCCACAAATGGATCGATGAGCGAAATGATGTAGAAATGTATGTCGGTCGCGAACCACAACTAGTTGATGACGGCATCCGAAACGAAGAAAAGGCAGCCACCCTCCCTACTTTCCCTCGAGAGGGCTACAAACCAAAACGGGCAAAGCCAGGGAAAAATGTTACCCAGCTTCATTATGCCCGAAAAAATATCATCACACCGGAAATGGAATACGTTGCCATTCGCGAGGGTGTCTCCCCTGAATTTGTACGGGCAGAAATCGCCGCTGGACGTGCGATCCTCCCTTCTAACGTTAATCATCCTGAAAGCGAGCCGATGATCATTGGCCGCAACTTTCATGTCAAAATCAATGCCAACATCGGAACGTCAGCCGTCAGCTCTTCGATGGAAGAAGAAGTCGAAAAAATGATTTGGTCGGTCCGTTGGGGTGCCGATACCATTATGGACCTCTCAACGGGAAAACATATACACACCACACGGGAGTGGATTATCCGCAATAGTCCTGTTCCAGTCGGTACTGTTCCGATTTATCAAGCACTTGAAAAAGTAAATGGGAAAGCCGAGGATTTGACATGGGAGGTTTACCGAGACACCTTGATTGAGCAAGCGGAACAAGGCGTCGATTACTTCACGATTCATGCTGGTGTTCTTTTGCGCTACATCCCCATGACAGCTAACCGTGTTACCGGTATTGTCTCTCGCGGCGGTTCGATTTTGGCTGCATGGTGCCTGGCCCACCATGAGGAAAACTTTTTGTATACGCATTTCGCTGAAATTTGCGAAATTCTGAAGGCCTATGACATTTGTGTATCCCTCGGAGATGGACTACGTCCTGGCTCTATCGCGGATGCGAATGACGAGGCGCAGTTCGCGGAGCTTGAAACATTGGGAGAACTCACAAAAATTGCGTGGGACCACGACGTACAAGTCATGATTGAAGGCCCTGGTCACGTCCCCATGCATCTCATTCGTGAAAATATGGATAAACAGTTATCCATTTGCCATGAGGCTCCTTTTTACACACTTGGGCCGCTCACGACAGACATCGCCCCCGGCTATGACCACATTACTTCAGCCATTGGCGCTGCCATGATTGGATGGTTCGGAACAGCGATGCTCTGCTACGTAACGCCCAAGGAGCATCTCGGTTTACCCAATAAAGAGGATGTCCGCAACGGTTTAATCGCATACAAAATCGCAGCGCATGCCGCTGATCTTGCAAAAGGACATCCGCGGGCAAAACAGCGCGACGACGCCTTATCCAAAGCTCGTTTTGATTTTCGCTGGAATGATCAATTCAATTTGTCCTTAGATCCAGAACGCGCACGCGAATATCACGATGAAACGTTGCCAGCAGAAGCCGCCAAATCCGCCCATTTTTGTTCCATGTGCGGGCCTAAATTTTGCAGCATGAAAATATCGCACGACATTCGTCACATCGCCAATGAACAAGGGGCTGCCCAAGATCCCGCCATCCTTGCAGGTATGCAGGAAAAATCGCGTGAGTTCCGCGAACAGGGAAGCCGTTTGTACCAGTCGTAATCAAGGGGGATGGATATGGAGGAAGCTAGTCGTTTACGCGAAAAGATCATTCGACTAGAGGCTGAGCTAGAGCAGTCTAAACAACAATTGCGGCTGATTCAACAGGACTGCAGCCACGTCTTTATCGAAACTCCACTTACGCGAACATGCTCCAAGTGCCTGCAAACCGAAAGCCTCTATTATTAATAGAAAAAGGTCGAAATCCCTTTGGAGGATCTCGACCTTTTTTCTGCTTATTTCGTCATTCCGACTTGCAACGGAAGTCCTTCTTTATAATAGAGAGTGGGCGATAGCAGAATGAAGAAAATATGGACATGCGGAAAGCCTCGCTTCTTCAAAATACCGTGTATGGCACTAGCAATCGCGTCATGCTGCTTTTGTTCACGTGGAAACATCATGATCTCTACAGACAAAGGACTGTTCGTCAATTGCTCTACTTGAAGCAGCTCCAATTTCACCTTTTCCTGAGCTACCTCAGCAATTTTGGAAAACTCTTCTATAAGAATCTGAGAAATGGGCTCTATGTCTTGCTTTGCAAAGCCTTTAAACCGAAGAAACGGCAAGTCAATTCCTTCTTTCGTAAATGAGTTCGCACAGTCATTATAAACAAGTCTCTAATTGTATATCAATGAAAAAAGGGTTAAAGAAAGTGAACAACAAACATTCCCAACCGGATCGAGACACAAAGAGGGCCATATCAGAGAACAGCTCCCTTCCCATGAGGTGTGGTGGACGTACCACGGAAGGAGGAAGCAGTTCAACCAGATACAGCCCAATCCGGTAACCCATCAGTTACTTTAGATACATGTAGTATAGCTCGAATTCAATACTTAATCAATAAAAAAGTTTCGTAAAATTCTAACAGGAAATTCATCCACCAGCACCACTCGTATAGATCACGCCCATCCGTGAAACTGTATTAGAAAACTGGGCAAGTCCCAACTAAACGTAAAGGTGGCAGCTATGGAACTGACCCCGCTTTTTCCTTTTGAGCCTACCAGCACGGAAGCCATACCTGTGGGACCACAATGGATAGGCCAAGTGAAATGGGATGGCGTTCGCATTCTTACCTACTACGATGGACAGGAGGTCAAACTGTTCAACCGAAAATTAAATGAACGGACTTTCCATTATCCAGAAGTGACTGATCTTCGCTCGTATTGTCGTGCCGATTCTGTGATTTTGGATGGCGAAATCATTGCTCTCGGCTCGGACGGAAAGCCTTCTTTTTACGAGGTCATGAGAAGAGACGGGCTGCGCCGTTTAGAGAAAGTCCCCCAGATACAAAAGCTTGTCCCCGTCACATACATGGTCTTTGATGTACTGTACTGCAATCATGAATGGGTAACTTCCTATCCACTATCAGAGCGACAACAAATACTGGGCAAGATCATCACTCCTACTTCTCATGTTCAGCTAGTTGAAAACTTTCCTGATGGAGACGCTCTTTACCGTGTCGTAGAAGCTCAAGGCATGGAAGGAATCATTATGAAGGATGCGTCAAGCAGCTACTTGATCAATGGGAAAGATCAACGCTGGAGAAAGAAAAAGTACTACCGGGATCTCATCGCTGTCGTAGGCGGCGTTACGCTTCGGAATCAGATTGTCAATTCGTTGCTTCTGGGACTCTTCGATCAACAAGGTTCTTTTTGGTACATCGGTCATGCAGGTACTGGAAAATTGACGCAAACGGACTGGCGTGCTTTAACGGAGAGAATACAGCCCCTCGTCCAACAGAAGATGGCTTTTGTTAACAAGCCACCACGCGCAGCCAATACCTTATGGATACAGCCGGAAATCACCGTCAAAATCAAATTTGCGGAGTGGAAGGAAGGGCATTCCTTGCGACAGCCAAGCATACAAGGCTTTGTTGATGTCGCTCCCCACCAGTGTGTTTTGGAATAATTGAACCCCCTTGGCTCTCGACCTTATTGTCGAAATGAACCAGCCTGCCTTGCCCTCCTTAGCCTTTGTTTGCCATGATTGAGAGCCTGCATCTCCCCGTAGCTCGTCAACAACGCAATCAGTAACAAGGCAATATAAACAACGGCTGTCGCAACCCCTCCTACCGCTGATTTATCTTTAAAAAAGTCCCCAATCAAAATCACTAGCACGCAACCAATCAAACAGACTGTCGTGCTCCACACCATCGACCGGTAAAATCGATAAAGCTTCGTTCCTTCGGGAATGAGGCTTTGCACTCTTCCTTTGTTCTTTCGCCTTACATGAATCAGCAAAAAGAGCGCCAACGGCAATTGGAAGACGAGTATGATCATCGGCAAGCTATAACTTATAAACTGATCGATATGTGCTACATTTGGAAAAGCGAATATGGACGATACAACCATAAACCATCCACACGGAGCGTTGAGTGTATTATAATGCTGCTGTCCCCCAAACGATCCAACCCCCACTAAAAATGCCAGATATGCGACGATGACCTTGATCGTAAAAGCAGGGAACCATACGCTAAAGAGAATCATTTCGACCCTGTCCAGAAAATCTGTCACGTGGATTTGCTGCACGAGAATATAGATGGGGAAATTCAGCCGCCCGGCGATAATGAAGCCCATCACCCCGAGCAAGATGAGCAACAGAATCGTCGTCCCAAATCCAACAATGATAACCCCATGCTTCATCGCAGCATAAAAGAGTCGTGGTTCTACAACGGCATGTAAAAACGCTCCGATCAGAAAAATATCCCCATATACACCCAACGGCATAAAATTACTGATTACGATCCGGTCCAAGCTGCTGGTTAAGATCGGCTCCAAGCGCTCTACGTTGTATTCATTAATCAAGAGAAAATATAGCGATATACACATGATGAAGTAAAGAGGAAAATATAACTCATTCACCCGTGCCGCCACCTCAAGACTTGTTTTGCCATAGTACATCATCAGCAGGACGAAGACGAGGAGAATGATCTCCAATGGCGTGGTTGGCAATAACGAGATATGTAAAAAATCAGCAACCCCTTTAATATCGATCGCCAGGATGATCCAAATGTAAAACAAAATGAGTAGATTGATAGCTCCACCAATCCACTTCCCGCCAATAATAAACAAGATTTCAAAGATATTTTTCCCTGGGTACGCCTCAACCAGCCCGCTCAAAACGTAGGCGATCAGAATCGCATAAAAGATGGGTAACATTTGAGAGAACCAAGCATCCATCCTTGCTACCTGAACGACCGACCGCAAGAAACTGATCATCATTCCTGTCATCAAGACACTGCCGACCAGCCAAGCAATTTGTCTGTGATTGATCACTTGCTTGTGAATCATTCTCGGGCCTCCTTATACGAACTGATCCACCCACCGCTTAACATAGGGAGATAAAATGTTCATGATATGACTCGTAGGTAGCAATTGATAATACTGGAATTGCAAAGCAATAAGAAATGCAATGGTTAAGGTGTAGAAAATAACAATGACTCGCTGCTGTCTTCCATCCATGCCTTTTCGCTTCAAGATGAATTCTCCAAACGAAAGTATCAGCATGAAGACAAAAAAGACCAGAAATATTCTATTCATGACCATCTTCACCTTGGGTAATATTTTTCGTTGTTTGTCCGATATTGGCCATGTTCACTTTGGTTCGGATTTCATAAGTGATTTTCGGAAGCTCCTCATTCCACCTGTTCCGATACCGGTCTCGCCATTCACGTGGATGATTCCTTGACAATGCGATTCCTAACCCAATGAAGTCTGATCGTTGATGTTGGATCGTTTGCATCATATGTTTCACACCGCTATTGATTTGCTCGACGAGCTTTCCTTGCAGCATTCTGATATTTTTCTCTTTTTCAAGATCGAGGTTTGACAGATTCTCCACCACAACAGCAGATGCGTAGAGGTCAATTTTGTAATGGACGTGGCCTTTCCTGATCTCGGGCGTAATATTCGCTCTTCCTTTCGAGAAGCTAATCGTAAGTCGTTCTTTCTTGTTAAGGGGCAGGACGACAGAAAACGGTGTAAAATCGCGTTGGAACAGCCGCAAGCCAGTCAGTTCTTTCGGTTTCGCGATGGCAATGAGCTTGTTGTGTCGAAACAAACCTACCCCTGTTGCCTCTACTTCTTTCGACTTTCCTTTTGGATGGGAATCCACTGCTGCCAGAACGGGTAAAATAGCATCAACCCCTGGTGTACTGAGCATCTGGGCTACATCCTTCAGCGTTACCGTAATCCCCCCCATCTTGACCAACTCACGCATCGCTTCCCCTGAAAAACGTTCAAATTGCGGTTGGGCGGTTAGTAATTCGATGGCTTTGCCTTGTGTCATGATGATATAAGCTGTCAATCTGTTTTCAGGAAAACGTGCGACGATATCCAGCACTTCAGACATGCCGTCCCTCGCCAATTCTTCGCCTATGACGATCATCCGGTGATGGGAGTAGTAAATTTCTCGTGACATTCTTGCCTGGATCAATCCATTCGCTTCCCGGATTGTCCTGCCTACTGCGGAATCTACGTAATAACTCTTGTCACCACTCGTCCCCCCACCTCCTCCGGACTGCGCACCTAGGCTGCTAACCAGTGGAACCTGGATAGATAACCGATACCTGCCGTCTGGTTCCTTATCCATCGCCATCGCAATAACGATGGCCATATCATTTACTTCACGGCGATCCCAACATCCAGATACTAGGAACATACAGAGCGACACTACCAGCATGCGGGTCACAGCCTTCACGATTGCCCCTCCTCGTTCGAATGACGGTTGCCTGTCACTCCTGATTGCCCTCCTCTATGCTGAATTGAATTTGCATAACCATCGTTCATGCGCCTTGCATTTTGCCCCCCTAAAAAGCTGGGGCGTTTTTCCATCATCGACCATGGAGCCCTCATCAGTACGTCTCTGAGATCGCCGATCGACATTGGTGCTAATGGTGATAAATAAGGCACACCAAAAGAGCGCAGGTTGGCCATATGACCGAGGATTAGCAGTAACACTACCAGCATCCCATAGATGCCAAGGATCGAAGCCGCAATCATAATCGGAAAGCGCAGCATTCGCAGTGAAATCGATGCATTAAAATGCGGGATGGTAAACGAGGCAATCCCTGTCAAGGATACGACGATAACCATGGGGGCAGAAACAATCCCTGCCTGCACGGCTGCCTGACCAACGACCAGTGCGCCTAAAATACTGACGGCTTGCCCCACCGTTTTCGGAAGACGAATCCCCGCTTCTCGCAAGGCTTCAAAGGAAATTTCCATGATAAGAGCCTCCACAATAGCAGGAAAAGGAATGGACTCGCGAGCAGCCGCAATACTCAAAAGGAGCGTCGTTGGCAGCATTTGTTGGTGATACGTTGTAATAGCCACATACAAGGCAGGGGTAATGAGCGAAATGATGAGGAATATGTAGCGCAGCAGCCGAACAAGGGTGGCCATTTGAAACCGTTCGTAATAATCCTCGCTTGCCTGCATCATCATCCAAAACGTAACGGGCGCTATCAAAACCATCGGTGTCCCATCCACAAATATCGCGACACGCCCCTCCAACAATGCCGCTGCAACCGTATCCGGGCGCTCTGAATACATGACCTGAGGGAAAGGCGAGTACGTGTTGTCCTGGATCATTTCTTCGATATATCCGCTTTCCAGCACAGCATCCATATTGATCTTGCTGATTCGACCAGTGACCTCCTGTACGATCTCTGGATCAGCAATCCCATCAAGAAAGGCAACCACCAGATTGGTGTTCGTCTCACGTCCAACAACCAAGGACTTCATTTTCAATCGAGGTGTTCGCAATTTGCGCCGCAGCATCGACGTGTTCGTGCGAATATTTTCGATAAAACCCTCACGTGGCCCCCGTACGACCGCTTCTCCTTCTGGTTCGTTGACGGAGCGTTTTTCTGCTCCACGAATGCCGAGCGTCAGTGCTTCTGTATTTCCCTCTACGAGAATGCCCGTATCACCTGAAAGCACAGCCTGTAGCAGCTTTTTATAATCATCTACTCTTCCCATCTGAGAAACGGGCAATAGTGCCTCTTCTATCACCTTTATATCTTCATCGCCGTCTTCCAGCACCATTAACGATTTCAGTGCAGAATTGACCTCTTTGGTATCAATCAGCCCATCTACGAAAACAGCTATCGCACGAACACTGTTTTTTTGACGGAATTCTCGTATGACAAAATCGGAGCAATCAGCGAACATTTTTTTCAACAGATCAATGTTCTCTCCCAATCGAGGCGAAATCGGTATACCCTCCAGCTCAATCAAGCTGCAGGAATTCATTGTCTCAATCAGTTCTTTCATTTTATCTTTCTTCTTGAATTTCATTTCATCACCAACCACTGGAAAACTACCCGTATTATGGTTGATTGACAGGAAATATATGCAAAGAGCTATTCCTTTTACATAGAGAAACGCGGATAGGAGATAGTAGGAACACCTATACCGTTTCAAAAGAAGGTGAAAACGTCATTGCGTCCTGCAACAAAAGAGTACGAGCTGACGATCGATAATCACACATTGTCCATTACAAATCCTGACAAGCCTCTATGGCCACAAGCCAAGGTAACCAAGCTAGATTACTTGCGCTACTTGCTGATTGTCGCAGCCCCACTCCTACGGTATAGCAAGGATCGGCTCTTAACCGTCATTCGCTACCCTCACGGAATCGGTGACAAGCACTTCTATCAAAAAAACGCTCCTGACTATGCGCCCGACTGGATACAAACGCATACATGGGAAAATGTTCGATACGTACTGTGCAATGACCGGGCGACACTCGTGTGGATGGCGAATCAAGCAGCATTGGAGTGGCACGTCTCCTTTCACCTCGCCAAGGATGAGACTCCGACAGAGCTCGTTTTTGATCTCGACCCTTCCACAGATGATTTTGCTGTTGTGATAGAGTCTGCCCTCTTGTTGAAACAGCTGCTCGATGAATTACAGCTCCCTTCATGGGTCAAGACATCTGGTTCCAGCGGCTTGCAAGTATACGTCCCGATCGAACTTCGCTATACGTTTGAACAGACGCGCCAGGTCGGACATTTTATCGCATCCTATTTGGTCAGCAAGCATCCCTCGCTATTAACCATTGAGCGCTTAGTGAAGAATCGGGGTGATAAGCTGTACATTGACTATTTGCAACACTGGCGGGGAAAGACACTGCCAGCCCCTTATTCAACCCGTGCAAAAGAACAGGCAACCGTATCAACGCCACTCCTGTGGGAAGAGGTTCCCCATTGTCATCCCACAGACTTCACTGTTTATACGGTGCCCGAACGGCTGCAAACATTCGGAGATTTATTCTCATCTATATCTGCTCCGACGAAACGAGCCTCCCTTGATGCCATCCTCGGCTTTTTGCAGTCCCAATAAGCCATTAGTTGGAATCCAGCAGTCTATTTGTGCTATACTTGGCACAGATGTTTTGAGGCAAGGAGGCACATTCATGATTGATCCGATCGCAATTGCAATCGGCCCCTTAAAGATTCACTGGTATGGCATTATTATGGGGCTGGCGTTTTTCTTGGGTACTTATCTCGCGCGCTACAATTCCAAACGTTCTAGCATTGATCCTGATCACGTCTTGAACATGGTGGTTCTGATCATTCCTGCAGCCATCGTTTGTGCAAGATTGTATTATGTTACGTTTGAATGGGAGCAGTACAAAGACAATCCACTGGACATCTTCGCAGTATGGCAAGGCGGCTTGGCTATTCACGGTGGATTAATCGGTGGTGTTCTGGCAGGAAGCTGGTATATTCGAAAACATAATCTGCCGTTCCTTCGTTTGGCTGACATTTTTATGCCGAGTGTTATTTTGGGTCAAGCCATCGGACGGTGGGGTAACTTTATCAACCAGGAAGCACATGGTGATGTTGTTTCTGCCGAATTCATGGAAAAGTTCCCCGCATTCATCCGCGAGCAAATGTTTATCGGCGGACAATATTACCATCCTACATTCTTGTATGAATCGATATGGAACCTTGTCGTTTTCGGCATTCTCATGCTCATGCTGTACCGATTCAAAAAATTCGATGGACAGATATTGTTCAGCTACATGATCCTGTATTCGATTGGACGCTTCTTCATTGAGGGCATGCGTACAGACAGTTTGTTGATAGCCGATACTCTGCGTGTCGCTCAATTAGTCAGTCTGTGCTTAATTGCTGCCGGTGTCATCTTGATGCTCGTGTTTGCACGCAAAAGCAAGCAGGCAAGACATTCCCAAAACTCGATCGAATAACGTCAACATGCCATATCCATTGCCACTCAGGTCAGTCCGACTGGGTGGTTTTTTCTTTGCCTTGTCTGAATTGTCGCAATGCAGGCAATAACTAGGAGATAGACTGAAAAAAGGAGGGGAATCAGATGGATGATGGAATTTTGGAAGAGTATCTCGATCGCCATGTACGTATTCATTTTGCTCCTGATATGATCGGACAAGGATTATCCGCATTTGCAGAAGGCAAGTTGTATGATTACAGCCCCAATGGCATTTTAATTGAAGAGCGGGATGGTTCGTTGGACTATATCCCATTCTCTGCCGTACGCCTCGTGCAAATTAAGCCCAAGCCAGGCTTATGGGAGCGTTTAACTGGATCAAGTTAATGAAAAAGACACCTTCCCGCGTACTCTCCACGGAAAGGTGTCTGTTATCTGTTGTATAAAGATGTAGCTCTACAGGAATACGTCAAACACGACGTAGCATGCAGCAGCCAAAAGTCCGGTAATCGGAAGGGTAATGACCCAAGTGACCAAAATTCGGCCAGCCACGCCCCATTTTACTGCGTTCAGCTTTTGCGATGCCCCAACCCCCAAAATGGCGGATGTGATCACATGCGTTGTGCTCACCGGCAGTTTCAAAGCTGTAAAGATTGTGATAATCAAGGCAGAAGACAGGTCTGCTGAGAAACCGGAAATTGGCTTGATTTTCATAATCTTACCACCCAAGGTCTTGATGATACGCCATCCACCAAAGGCTGTACCTAAAGCCATTGCAATAGCAGCTGAAAGTTTTACCCACAGTGGAATGGTGAATTCGCCCGGTTCTTGTATCAAGAATCCTCCAGAAATCAGAGCAAGGGTGATTACGCCCATTGTTTTTTGCGCATCGTTGGCTCCATGGCTGAAGGCCTGCCAAGCCGCTGATACAACTTGCATCGAACGGAAGCCTCGATTGGTTTTGTGGTACGCTGAGTTACGAACAAGCCAAGACACAAGCTTGATCACGACAAAACCAACAGCAAAGGCAACAAGCGGTGATACGATCAACGCTTGGATAATGCTAATGAATCCTGACCAGTTAATGGCACCACTTCCTGCGGCACCAAAAGCAGCACCTGCGACGCCGCCGATAATCGCGTGCGAGGACGAACTAGGAATTCCGAACCACCAGGTGATTAGGTTCCATAAAATCGCAGATGTCAATGCAGCCAAAACGACGACCAATCCATTTTCCAGCTTGAATGGATCGGTAATGCCTCCCCCGATTGTCTTCGCTACACCTGTATACGAGAGTGCACCAATCAAGTTACACAAGGATGCAATAATAATCGCGGTTTTCGGACTTAATGCACGCGTCGAAACAGAGGTCGCAATCGCGTTCGCCGTATCGTGAAAACCATTGATAAAGTCAAAAGCTAGCGCCATGATGACGACGAGTACGAGAATAATCACCTCTGGCGAAAGATCAGGCATTCTTTAACACGATCCCTTCTACCAGGTTGGAGACGTCCTCAGCGAAGTCAGCACAGTCTTCGAGCTTATCGTAAATCTCTTTGAGTTTGATCGCTTCCATTGGGTTGGTATCAGGAGAATTCAACAAATCAGATACCATTTTGCGGTAGTTGGAGTCAGATTCATGCTCCAAATCTTTGATTTCCCCAGCGATTTGTGTAACGACTTTATGATCCAGCTTGCGCAGTGTGCGAATCAGCTCGATCAGCTTAGCCGAGCATTTCACCAAAATATTGGCTTGTGCCAGTACACGCGGATCTGGTTGAGTCACTTGATACAAATACATACGATCAGCGACACCGTCAATGTAGTCGATCATCGAGTCCATCGTATGAGCGAGTTGGTGAATGTCTTCACGCTCAAGCGGAGTGATAAAAGTAGAGTTCAACTCGTTCATAATGCGACGAACGATTTCGTCTCCTTCTTTCTCGACAGCCTTGATTGCCTTAACCTTTGTTTCTAGATCTTGATAGTTTCCTATCATTTCATAGAAAAGATGCGTTCCTTTGTGCACAGTGGCAATCTGCTGCTCGAACAGATCAAAGAAGATATACTTGTTTGATTTCAACATACGGGACTTCTTCACTCCTTTGATTAAATGACACCTAAGTGATTATATCGAAAGTTATTGTTTCCGTAAATTTAAAATCAAGGTCAAGTGTGTATATTTTTCTTTAAGGAATTATTAAGTTTTTGTAAAGGCTCTTTACAATAAAAAAAACACCCGTGTCAAGAGAGATGACGAGTGTTAGTCTTGCCAATATTTATCTTTTCATTCGAAGCGACCATCATGCAATCTTTCCTTTTTTTCGCTTCATACATAAGCATATCTGCTTTTTTCGCTAACTCTTCCGCTGTTGAAGCATGGTGTGGATACGAGGCTACTCCGATACTGACCGTGACACCTGAAAGAGCATGTCTCACTTGATTTTGAATTCGTTCCCCGATTTGCAGTCCTCTTCTTGTGTCTGTTTGCGTTAACAAAACGACGAATTCTTCCCCACCCCATCTTCCAACCGTATCTTGTTTACGTACACTTGCTTGCAAAAGTCTTGCAAATTGGCAAAGGAGTCGGTCTCCTTCCAAATGACCATATGAATCATTGAATATTTTGAAATTATCCAAATCAATAAACAATAAAGTAACAGATTGATGATTGCTTTTTGCCAACTCTACTTCTTCGACTAACTTGTCCAGAAATCTGCGATTGACGAGAACGCCTGTAAGCGAATCGTGATAAGCCATCTGCCGCAACTGATCTACATACTTCCCTATTTGATAGGCAGCAAGCGTCTGAATGACAGCCACAAGTAAAAGAAAGACAATCATACTCTCATCCGTCGGCAATCCGTATCCGATCAGCCAAACCGAGATGATCACACAGGACACACCCAAGCTAATCCAGCGTGAGCCCAAAGTACACTACCCCCGATCTATCCGATGTAACCCTCTTTCGATTCATACTTTAGACCTATCTACCAAAATCTAAATCAGGTCTTTTTTCATATAATCAGGAATATTTTACCTATCTTTTTTTGCAAGTTCAAGCAAAACCACGAAACTGTCACTTATTCATTCAAACGAATCTTGGAAAAATCCTGACAACCAGACGGGTTTCTAGGACATGGTGCAGCATGAATTGGAACCAATTGGAAGGGATAAGCTAATGGCTAATAAAAATAGACGGGAGTGAATGAATGTATGCCCCGTATTGAAGCAGTGGCTACAGCAGTACCTTCCCACGAGATTACACAAGAAGATTCCATGAGGCTGGCACGCCTATTTTTTCAAGATGCTTTTCCTGACATAGACCGGTTGTTACACGTATTTGCACACAGTCACATTCAGAAGCGACATTTCAGTATGCCAATGGATTGGTTTTTGGAGGATCGTCCGTTTGCAGAGAAAAATCAATTGTATATCGAACATGCGGAAGCCTTGGCAGAGGAAGCAGCCCGAAAGTGTTTGATGAAGGCTGGTGTCGAGCCGTCATCTATCGATTGTCTGATGTTTGTATCAAGCACCGGCATTGCGACCCCGAGCCTTGATTCCCGCTTGATACACCGTTTAGGACTCCGTTCGCAAGCAACCCGTGTCCCGTTGTGGGGCCTGGGCTGTGCCGGGGGAGCCATGGGCTTGTCGCGTGCATGTGAGTACACCCAGGCTTATCCGACGCGGCGCGTATTGCTTGTAAGCGTAGAACTGTGTGGCTTGACCTTCATCCGACAAGATTTGTCCAAAAGCAATTTGGTCGCAACGTGCCTCTTTGGAGATGGAGCTGCAGCCGTATTAATAGAAGGAGATCAAGTCTTGTCCTCTTCGGACATACCTAAGGTTCAATTTTGCGATGCACGTACGACAACTTGGCCGGACACTGTAGATGTCATGGGATGGGAATTGACCGATCCGGGGCTAAAAGTCATTTTCTCCCGCGACATCCCTACTCTCATTCGTTCTTCGATGCGAGAAAACGTCGAGAGCTTTTTGTCACCGCATGGGGTGTCTATTGATCATCTGCGTCATTTCATTTTCCATCCAGGGGGAGCCAAGGTATTAACGGCTTACCAGCGGTCTTTGGGCATTGGCACAGAAGCCACTCGTTTTTCTGAAGATGTCCTAACCAATTTTGGAAACATGTCCTCCCCTACGGTTCTGTTCGTCTTGGAAAAAAGCATGGAGAAGGCGTGGGAGCCAGGAGATCGCGGTTTGGTCGCTGCGCTTGGACCTGGATTTAGCTCGGAGCTCTTACTTCTGGAGGCGAAATAGTCATGTTGCTCTTCTTTGGATTCGTCATGGCTGCAGTCGTGTTGCAGCGACTGGTCGAGCTTCTCATTGCCGTGAGGAATGCCCGCTATATCCGCTCAAAAGGAGGCTACGAGGTTGGGGCGAGTTATTACAAATATATCGTCCTGCTTCATCTTCTCTTTTTTCTCTCGCTTATTTTCGAAGTGGTGGGAAAAGACAGCGCCGTGGTTCTGCCCTCTTGGTGGGCGGTTCCATTCAGCCTGTTTTTGATCGCGCAAGGGCTTCGTTACTGGTGTATTCACAGTTTGGGCAAACGGTGGAATACCCGCATCTTCATACTCCCGGGCGAGGCTCCGATCAAGCGAGGTCCTTATCGCTTCATTCGTCACCCCAACTACTTGGTCGTATCGCTTGAGCTGCTCCTACTCCCTCTTACATTTTCCGCTGTGGCAACTGCCCTGACGTTTTCTCTTTTGAATGCCTGGCTGCTCCTGCGCATACGGATTCCCTTGGAAGAAGCAAGCGTCTACGATGGTCATAGCGAGTCATAAAAACGAAAAGTCTTTGGCACATGCACATGCCAAAGACTTTTTATCGAACAAAAGGTTTATCATTTGTCATTTCGCGGGAAAAGAAAAGAAGCTGTTACTCTTTCCCGTGAGGTGGATCAAGTGAATCGTACAACCATAGTGGAGCCTCAGGAGACGAAGCGTATCATCGTCCGAGACTTTTTCGCTTTGATTGAAACGGTACCGAATAAGGATGACCAGGCTACTATTCAAACTTTTCTTCGCTATTTGCAAAGCCTACTAAGAATTAAGCAAGTCGTTCCTCCGGTTGTTGAAATCATGACGGTCGTCAAACAAAACAAGCCACTTCTCTACCACGCGGCACGCAGAGTTACTCTTCCTTCAAGCAATCTGCACATGCTATTTCAGCTAGAAATGGATATTATGCTTGCCCACGAAAGGCTCCGTCAGTACGACAAATGATTTGGGTAAGCTTTGCCTTACCCTTTCAAGTTTTCTGGATTCAGACATTCAAGCTCTGCAATGACAAAACGACCATCTTTGCGAATCAGGACGTCATCAAACCAGATTTCCCCTCCGCCCCAATCCGGACGCTGGATGGAAACCATATCCCAGTGCACAGACGATTTGTTGCCATTGTATGCTTCGTCATAGCATTGACCAGGCGTGAAGTGGAAGCTTCCGTCTATTTTTTCATCAAACAAGATATCTTTCATCGGGTTGCGAATGTAAGGATTCACACCGATAGCGAACTCCCCAATGAAGCGCGCTCCCTCGTCCGTATCCAAAATTTGATTCAAGCGTTCGGTATCGTTCGCTGTTGCTTCCACAATTTTACCGTCCTTGAAGGTCAGGCGAACATTTTCGAAAGTAAAGCCGTGGTATGGTGTTGGCGCATTATGAGTGATAACACCATTTACGGAATCCTTCACAGGCGCTGTATACACTTCACCATCTGGAATATTGCGCAGGCCCGCACATTTCACAGCAGGAATGTCCTTGATTGAGAAGGTGAGATCCGTTTCAGGTCCTACCAAGCGTACCTTGTCTGTGCGATTCATCAAGTCAACCAGACTGTCCATTGCTTTGTCCATTTTCGCGTAATCCAGGTTGCATACTTGGAAGTAAAAATCTTCAAAAGCTGCTGTAGACATGTTCGCAAGCTGTGCCATAGAAGGATTTGGATAACGAAGAACAACCCACTTCGTTTTAGGCACGCGCACGTTCATCACTGGCAGCTCATACAAGCGAGAATAGATGCCGAGCTTGTCACTTGGAACATCAGCCATCTCATTGATGTTGTTCGCTGCACGAATTCCGATGTAACCCTGCATTTTCTCCATGAGTTCAACCTCATGTTGAGCCATGGTCTTCAACTGCTCTTCATTGCAATTCATTGCGATTTCTCGGCTTACGGCGGGATCAATCAATTGAACATAAGGACTGCCGCCTGCTTTGTAAATCTCACGCACGAGGGCTTGCACCAAATCCGGTGTGTCCCCTTTCGCGTTGATCAAAATGTTTTCCCCTGGCTGTACTCGTACAGAATAGTTAACCAGATTGTACGCTAATTGATCTAATCGTGAGTCTCTCATTCCTGGCACACCCTTTTTAAATTTTCTGATTCCTCTTGTATTTTTACCGATACAATCTACTAAGTCAATAAAAAATTTTTTATCAACGAACCAAAAAGCGACCAGCCTCCTTGCATCCAGGCTGGCCTCGCTCTTTTCCTATGTCTTTACATCGTCTGTTCCTTGTCCTCAATGGTTCCCATCTTGTACATGTCACTGACCAGCTCCTGCGTCGTTGCCAGTCCAGCTGTATATTCGTCTGCCTCTTGATAGTAGACGGCTCCGCCTGCATCCTCACTGTCCAACTCTCTCGCCATGGATTGAGCCTGCTCTTTATCATAACCTGCCATTTTCCTTCCTCCTTCCTTTTGGTTTTCGATCCGCTTTAGTTTGTACGGGAATCTCCACATTTAGCCAACAAAAAGACGCTTGCCCAATCGAGGGACAAAGCGTCTTTTATAAAGGAAATTATTTATTGTTATCGGATTCAGGTGCACTCATTGTCCAACCAGCAGCTGGAGCATTTACAGGAGTAATGCGATTAGTTGTAACAAATTGATCTGTTCCTGGCATCATTGTCCATCCAGCTACAGTAGAGATTACTGGAACGTATTGGCCACTCACCAGTACGAACTCATCTTTACCTGGCATCATCATCCAGCCACCTTGTTGAGTCAGCCCTTGAATTGGGTTAACGGTTTGTGGCGCTGCAGGTTTTACTTCAGGTGTAGTTGTTGGTGCAGTTGTTGTTTCAGTTGCAGGCTTCTCTTCAGTAGCAGGCTTTTCTTCAGTTGCAGGTGCTTCAGTAGCTGGCTTTTCGTCAGTTGCAGGTTTTTCTTCTGTAGTTGTTGTTGTTGCTTCTGTTGCAGTAGTCGTTTCAGTAGCTTTTACTGCCTCTTCTGCAAATGCAGCTTGTGTAAACAGAGCAGCTCCTAAGATACAAGAACTCATGATCAGTGTGCTTTTCTTTTTCATATGTGTACACTCCCATTCCCGCGGTACGCACTTTTGTCTTGCAAGAATGTCCCCAGACCCGAACTTGATGGCATGTCTATATGGACTGCTGCATTTTCCTGAGGAAATAAGTAAACTGCTCTAACTCGTCGTCGTTCAGATTCTCCAGCAGCTTTCCTACTAGCGCTCTCCTGTCGCACAAAAGTCCTTCCAGAGTCGGAATCGCCTGTTGTGATAACGTGACCCACACTACACGTCGATCCTGTTCGTCTCGGATACGGTCGATAAAACCAGCCTTCACTAACCGATTGAGTGCAATGGTGGTGGCACTATTGGACAGTTTCAAAATGGTCGCCAGCTCAGAAACTGTGCTTCGTCCTTTTTGATGTAGCACACGCAGCAAGATAAACTGCTTCGGACTGATTGACTCTTCTTCTAGCCAATTGTTAATAAAGAAACGAGCAATTTCGACAAATACTCGATCCAGTTCCTCAAGTTTACTGGCACGGGACATATTGCTCACAACATCACCCATTTTCGGAAAATTAATAATATAAGTACTTTTACTATAAAACTATATAGCCTAAGTACTGGAAGATCAAGAGAACTCCCGAAATTATTTCTTTTCACGAAAGATATGTATGAGCCAGACAAAGTGTTTACCACTTAATATTTTTATTGTAAAACTTATTTCAAGAACATCTTAACTCAAACAGGAAAAACTGACAATAGGTAAGCTTGCAAAATAATGTTACGACTTTCTCGAACTACACCTACGAAGCCAATTATTTCCTTGAATCATCTTTCGTATCTATTCGTAAAGCATGTATAATGGGAAGACAGCCTTACACACACGAGGCATTTGACTCAGGCATATTTGCCACAGAAACCACATACATAGGAGAATTTCAATGGAACAAACCAACCCTACACCAAAATGGAAAGTAGAATTGCTTGATTGGTTAAAATCGTTTGTCTTGATTGGCGGATTGACTGCCTTTATCTACGTATTTGTCATGGCTCCCTACGTCGTCCAAGGGCGTTCCATGGAAAGTACGTTGCATGACCGCGAGCGTGTCATCGTAAACAAAGCGATTTACTACCTCAAAGAACCGCAGCCTGGCGATATCGTCATCGTTCATCCGGATGCAACTGGCGACAACTGGATCAAGCGCGTGGTCGCAGTAGCTGGTGATACGGTTGAAGCCAAAAATGATCAAGTGTATGTCAATGGCCAGCCGCTCAGCGAAGAGTATTTGGTCGAAAACAAGCTTAAAGCTTCAACAGCAGGTGTGACATTAACCGAAGATTTTGATCCTGTGAAGATTCCTGAGGGCAGTGTGTTTGTTATGGGGGATAATCGCAACAACAGTATGGACAGCCGCGTCATTGGCCCTGTTCAACTGGATCATGTAGTAGGACGTGCAGAGGTCGTTTATTGGCCGCTATCCCAGATTCGCCTCCCGCGTTAACCTTTTCCAGGCAGCAAAAAGCCGCTCCAGATCGGGGCGGCTCTTTTCATTTTCGATGGCGTTATTTGTGGGCAATTGCCGCTTCAGATAAATAATCCTCCAAAGTGAGGCCACCTGCCATAATTTCTTTCGCCATTTCCTTCCCTACATAACGCAAATGCCAAGGCTCATACGCATATCCAGTCGTATCTTCCTTGCCCTTCAAATAACGAATGACAAACCCAAAGTCCGCACAGTTGGCTGCCAGCCATATTCCTTCAGGCGTCTCACCAAATGATTCTTCCAAGCGTGTATTTGCATCATAGCCAGACACATCCATTGCCAAGCCAGTCTGATGCTCACTCTTTCCAGGTACGGCACTGTAGGCAGCTGCATGTTCAGCACCTTGCGTCCTTACATACGTTTCGTACAGCGATCTTTGGGTCTTATACGAGCGGTAGCCAGAAACGGCGTACAGTTCAATACCTTCTGTCTTTGCTTTGGCAAACAGTTCTTCTAATGCTTGTGCAGCTTCTGCTCTCAGCAATCGCTTCTCTACTTTTTCATCAAAAGGGAACGGCACATTTGGCTCTACCAAATCCGGTGGAATATAATCGGCAGGCAATGCCCGCTGTTTATTTACGACAACCGAGAGATCTGTTGCATTCGTAACGGTTGGCACTCCATCCACATCTTTTATCGTCTCTGCAAGAGATGCCCGTTGGGGACGTGCTGTCTCCTCGTTATTTGGTTCAACTGTCGTTGACTGCGTTCCCTCTCCCGCGGACTGTCCATTCGACTCGCTGGATAACAATCCACTCAATGAGGGAGGTTCACATCCACTGAGTAGTGCTACTGATAGTGCTGCGATGATCGCGAAACTGCTGGTGCGATTTTTGTTCATGATCGATCCTCCTGGTTCCTTACAGACACATATGTTCTGCTTTACCTTACCATGGAGTAGTACGAAAGAAAAGGTAGATAGGTCACGCTTTTTCGGAGGTATATTCCTCGTTTAGGTTTTTGACAAGCGCCGGCAACCATTCATCCAGCGACCAGAATGGGAAGCCCGCGGCCTTAGCCTTGCTGTTATCCATGTAAAACGATGCTACAAATCCAAAGGGAGACGCATCAGAAGCATCTGTCGTTTGCTCGATTCGGGCAGGCTTTCCGACTGTTTGCGCAATTGTCTGCATCAGCTCAGCAAGCGAAACAATCCCATCCGAGCACGCATTCACAGGCCCTGTGATGGACGTTGTCGCCACCCATTCCAAAAATTGTGCCGCTTCCTGTGCATGAATAAAGCACATACGGGCAGCGGGATTCATCATACCAATCGGCCGCTCCTCTTGCACTTGCTCAATATGAAACCATAGCCGACGTGTGTAATCGTCTTCCGCTAGCACGATCGGAAAACGAACAGCTACGACAGGAAAGGCCTTCTCCTGAAAAAAGACGGCTTCTGCTTGACGCTTCCCCTCTTGATAGGTTGTCTCGTCTCTCGTTTTCCGATGGATTGCATACGTGTATGGATCAAATGCCTCTTCCTGTAGTTGTTCCTCGGCATAATCGTAGACGGACAAGGTAGAGGTCAAAACGTACCTACCTACTTTCCCCCGAAAAACCTTACACGCATCCATAGCATTTTGGGAGGAATAACAGATGTTATCGTAAACCACATCCCACTGCTCTTCTCCAGCAACAGCAAGAGAATGGACGTCATCGCGATCAAGCGTAATTCTTTTAACAGAAGCAGGCAACTCCACTTGGCTAAGCCCCCTCGTTGCCACCGTAACGTCTACCCCAGCTTCAACGAGAAGCTGCACCAATCGCTTTCCAAAAAATCGCGTTCCGCCGAGTACAAGCACTTTCTTCATTTTTTGCTACATCCTTTCCTTGATCAGCCTACTTTTTGCTATTCAACTCGATAGACCGCTCTCCTTCCTTCCACATGACCGTATAGCCCAGCTTCTCGCCAACTTTTTTGACAGGCAAGTAAGGAATTCCCTTCACCATGACGACATCAGTCTGGAAGGACGTCACTTTTTGTCCCAACCCTAACAGCAGCTTATTGGCTTGAACATAGGCCACTCCATCTATCATCACTTTTTGCTCTGCTGTATATGGGTAGACATTGCCGTTTACTCGTAAATCAAAGGGGCCTTCTTTTTCTTTTGTCGACTGGTTTGGCTGAGCAGCCGTATATGCAATGGCATCCACCCCGAGTACAGTACCCTCGCGCGTGTTATCCGCTCCGCCGTACATTTTTCCCGTTTCAAAATCGTACACAATCGCTTGGACGTTGCCAATGTTTGTTGGTTCCTCAGCAAAAACGTGACCTTTTGCCATCAATTGCAGGATAACGTCTTGGTCAATGCCCGCTTCCCACGTCACACTCGGATAGCTGCTAGAAAAAATGCGTGGTGCACGAATGGCATCCTGAATCTCCATTCCATGATCGATCACATTGAGAATCGTCTGTGATACAGAAGCGATGATCGTCGACCCACCTGGTGAGCCAATTGCTAAAAAAGGCTTCCCGTCTTTTAGCACCATGGTTGGCGTCATGCTCGAACGTGGACGCTTGCCGGGCTCTACCTGATTGACACCGCCAGGAATCGCATCAAAATCAGTAAGCTCATTATTGAGCATGAAGCCGTAACCCGGAACCATCACACCGCTGCCAAAAATATCTTCAATGGTCGTCGTATACGCAACGATATTCCCCCATTTGTCCATCACAGAGAAGTGCGTGGTCTGCTTGACCGGAGACTGATCTCTCAATTTCATGGACACCTCTGGCTTTTTGCCGGGATCGTACTTCCAAGGGTCTCCTGCCACTACATTGGCATTCGCGGTCTCTTCGCGAATGAGCTGACGCCTTTCCTTGATGTATTTGTCCGCAATCAGCCCCTTTTTCGGTACCGGATACACGTCCTCGTCCGCCATAAACGCCGCCCGATCTGCGTAGGCGAGGTGATTGGCTTCGATCAGATGATGCAAATAGGCTACAGACCCGATTCCGTCCTTTTTGTTATCGTAGCCTTCCATCAGCTTCAAAATCTGAATGAGTGTCAAGCCGCCAGAACTGGGTGGTGCCATCGAAATCACTTCATATCCACGATACATGCCGCGGACCGGTTCACGCTCTTTTACTTGATACGCCTGCAAATCATCGAGTGTCATGGAGCCACCCGTCCTCTGTACTTCTTCGACGAGAGCCTTACCGATTTCCCCTTCGTACAAGGCATCTGAGCCTTTGTCGCGGATGATCTTCAACGTTTTCGCCAATTGGGGCTGAACCAGCATCTCGCCTTCTTTGAGTGGAACTCCGTTTGGCGCAAACACTTGTGCAGCAGTCTCATGCTTTTTCAGCTTTTCCATGGAATTAGCAATAAATTGAGCGGACACCCAGTTGACGCGAACTCCTTTTTCCGCCAATTCAATTGAAGGTTCTATCACTTTTCCCAAGTCCCATGTTCCATACGATTCCAACGCCTGCTCTACGCCCAGCAAGGTACCTGGGACACCTACGGCCTGACCGCTCGTATGTCTCTCCTCAAATGGGATCGGCGTACCATCTGCCTGCAAAAACATATCGGGAGTCACCTTGGCAGGCGCCACTTCCCGACTATCTATCACCGTCACTTTGTTCTGATCCTTCACATAAATCATCATGAAACCACCGCCGCCGATACCGGACATATACGGTTCTGCCACATTCAAAGCAAATTGGATCCCAGCCGCAGCGTCAATCGCATTGCCGCCCTTTGCCAAGATATCTCTACCGACCTGCGCCGCTGCTGGATGAGAGACCGCGACAATTCCTTTTGTAGCTCCTTGCACACCTGCTGGCACACCTGGGACTTTTCCCACAGCAAAATGAGGAAACGAAAGCACGGAAACAATTGAGAGGGCAACCAACATCCCTTTTTTCATGCGATCCCTCCTATTCGATTTCATAACTTCTACTATTATTATAATTTTCAGCATTTTTTAAGGTCAACCCACATTCACAGTTGCCTAGGCAAACTTTTCTCTACAGAAAAAAACACTCTTCTGCATCGAGACTTTTCGTCTTCCCAGAAGAGTGTTCCGATTTTTGCTTATGGCATGATGACCAAATTGCTCACCACGCGTCGTTCTTTGCCCCCAGATGGCTTGTTCAACAGCTTGCCATTGTAATAAAACGCACTGGAGCCGCCGCCGTCGAGGTTATACGCATCCACGACATGCCACTCTTGCAGCTTTCTTTGCGCTTCCTCCAGCGTAACACCATTACTCCAGCCATCTCGTCTTCCATCAATGACAATCAGCAGCAAATCGCCGTTGTCGAAATGGCCGATTAGTGTTCGCGGTTGACGTGCATTCGCCCATTCACGAGGAATAGACAATCGCTTTCCGTCCTGCAAAAGACGGGGCAAAAAGCTCGCTCCCTGCAATATCCCTTGTTGTGTAATTTGCGCCTGCGTCTTGATGTTTGTTCCGACCAGGTGACCTTTGTTGTTAAATCCGACAAAGCTCAGCTTCGCATTATTGGAAAAGGTTCGAATCTTGCCGTCAACAACCGTAATGCCTAACGGAGTCAGATTGCCCTGCTTGTCCGACATAAAGCCGCCTGCATTGATCGCAAGAATAGCTCCTGTGCGCTTACCGGCTTGACTCGTCGTTTCTCCTTTACTTTTCACGGAGTTGTTGGCCAGCACCATTTTCAGCGCTTTCGGATCATTGAGGCGAACTTTGGCCATGTAACCGCGGTATCCTCCTTCTTGCAAGGAATAGATTTTCACTGTCGAGTTTTTCCCGAAGTGTTGACCGATCGGCTTGCCAAGCATGTTGGACAAAATCGTGTCCAATACATCCGCAGATTTTTGTGTCTGGGATTTGCTCGCTTCAAGTGCGCTGCTGATCTTCTTGTTTTGCTGCTCGTATTCTTTCTGTTCCTTTTTCGAGCGATCCCGGATGTCTTCAATGACGAATTCTACGTTTCGAAGCTGCACCTTGGTGTCATTGAGCCGTTCCCCCAGCTCATCTGCTTGGCTCTTCGCTACGGCAGAAGGAAGCTTCAGGCCTTCTGTCTGGAGCTTGTCCACTGGATTGTCCAGCGCAAAAGCGACCAAAAAACCGAGAGCAGGCGCCATCAGAAAGAGAAAGAAACGGTTTATCTTACCAAGCACGGGCAGCATCCTCCAATTTTTTCAGAGATGTTTTCAAATCAACCAGCTGTTTGTTAAGCTGGTCAACCCGATCCTGCAGAGCTTCTTTGGTCTTGTTAGTGCCACCAATGGTTTCACCCGTCAATGCCAAATCTTCTTCCAGATTTCCCAGACCCTTCTGGACATTTTGCATTTCTTCCTGCACCAGAGTCAATTGATCTCCCAATGCCTTCATCTGCTTTTGATTATCTTCTTGAACTTGATCAATTCGTTGGTTCACAAATTGCTGCTGCTTGTCCAACGTATGAACAGCAAAGGCATATCCAGCATAGGCAAGTCCTCCCCAGACCAGAACGGCCAAAACGATCGGTAGTAAAGGACGCTTACCTTCTGTCTGGGAGGGAATCAATGCCTGAAAAAGACTGCCTCTTCTGCGTCTTCCTTTCTGCTTCCCGTTTGCCGGGAGTGGCAGTGTGGGTGACGAAGTCGATGACGCTCCCATGTATTTGTCGTCCATCGGCTCCCTCCTCCTTTCTGTGACATAGAGTGAGGTTTCATTATAACATAGAAAGTTTTTGAAGCAGCATTTTGCTGAATAATGGAAAAACAAGTCGAATAAAGAAAATACCGCCATTTTTTTGGCGGTACCTCGCTTTATTTTCGGAGCTGAAATTCGTTTTGCAGCTGATTGTACAGTCTTTGCAAAAACAGGATCGGGTCTTCCTTGGTGGTCTGTTCGTCAAACAGATCTAATTTTTTGCGCATGATGCTGGCAATTTGATTCCCAAGTTCATACTTTTTCGCTTGAGTTAAAGAAGATAATCTGCTGATGAAGGAGGAAAGCAACTGCCAGTCCTCTCGGGTAATCGCCTGTTTTTGGCGTTCATCAAGCACGAGTAGCGCATGATTCAAATCAAAGCCGTTTGACTGTTTGTCTTTCTTTTTCTGAAAAAGAGTCGATCGCTGTCCTGACTCTACCACGACAATCGTGCCCGCAACCATATCGCCAATTCGCTTATCACGGGGGTGGAAAAAGCAGACGAGCGCCCCGAGAAAATAACCAGATGGCATTGCGTCAACGATGCGAAACAGATTCCGGATCGTCGAGGAAACAAACGTCGCAGGCTGTCCATTATCACGGATGACTCGGATTCCCACCAGCCTTTTGCCAACGGTTTGCCCGCCCCAGAACGCTTCCAGTAACCAATAGTAGCCAAAGTTCACTACGAAGATAACCAGGAGGACGATTGCCAACACATAGTTGTCAGAATCCAGGAAAAAATCATCTTCATTTCCAAATAAAACTATACCAAACATTATAAATACAGTAAGATTAACCAGGAACAAGATTCCTGTATCAATCAGCATCGCAGTGGCGCGACTGCCAAGACCTGCCGTCTGAAATCGCAGCATAACATGCTCGGGTGTCACGACAGACGCTTCTCGATTTGACCCACTGACGTATGTCGGTTCATTCATGATGGTTTTCTTCCCCCCCTCGAAACTTTGAGGTTTTTTCTAGTGATTACACACGCGCTAATGTAAGGAGGCATTATACATGGATATTACCTCGTTTTGGCACAAGCATAAAGCCTCTTGGGCCGAACTGGAACAATTAGTGGAGCGTTTTACCCGACAACCTCGGCACATCAGTGCTACCGATATTGATCGCCTGACACAACTATATAAGAAAACATCTGCTCATTTGGCCTATGTACGCTCCTATCATCCTGCAGACGAAATCACCCTCTACTTAAACCAACTCGTCTTGCGTGCACATAATTTGGCTTACAAGCAGCGAATAGGCAGCTGGCAGCAGCTCAAGCATTTCTTTGGCAGCTACTTGATGGGTCTCGTACATAAGCGAATGAGCTTCATTGGTGTGGCAGCTCTTCTCTTCATCATCGGTGGTATTTCTGGCTTTGCCGCCGTCATGGTCGATCCACTCAACTTGTATTATGTATTGCCACAAGGGATGGCTGAGCAGATCGATCCATCCAGGCTGGGAGAAGGGCACGAATCTCTCGACAGTCCGGTCATCTCCACGATGATTATGACCAACAACATCAAAGTGGCGATGCTGGCGTTTGTCAGTGGAATTACGTTTGGAATCGTCCCCATCTACCTTCTCTTATTCAATGGCCTTCTGGTTGGAGCTTTGGCAGCCGTCTACTATCAGGCAGATAGCAGCTATGCGTTTTGGGCCTACATTTTGCCACACGGCGTGATCGAGCTGACTGCCATCTTCATTGCTGGCGGAGCAGGTCTTCACATGGGGTACCGCCTGCTTGTGCCCGGCCGCTACGCACGAAGACATCAATTTTTGGAGGCGGCAAAAGAGTCTGCGCATCTGCTGCTGGCTACCATCCCACTCTTATTCATCGCAGGAATCATTGAGGGCTATATTACTCCATCGAGTCTCTCTCTCGAAGCCAAGTACATCGTAGCTTTCGGCACGTTGCTTTTGCTGATCGCCTGGTACCTCCTTGGATACAGACCCGATTCTCACAAAGCTTCTCTTGACTTGATGTCCAAATAAGTATTGATAACCGTCAGCGTCAATTGATCGGCCGGAACGTCCAGTACCTGGATACCCGCGCCGATCATTTTTTGTTGAAACGCCCTGCGATCGAGCTGGAACCGTTGAGCTACCGCCTTTGTAAACGCCAAGCTGCTGTTGCTCGTGTCTATATGACTCCATTCATGCAGAAGCGGATCTGCCAAAGACAGCAGCAAGAGCAAATGCGAACGGCGCATCCGCCACAAGTAATTGCTCAACTGATCTTCGACGAGGTAGTTTTCCATATCTGAGAAAAGAACCACCAAGCTCCTTCTCTTCTGCTGGCGATTCAAAAATTCAAGCGCCTTCGCCGGATCTGCCTCTACAAAATCACTTGTCAGGTTGTAGGTTGCCTCCAAAAGGGTATGCAAGTGGCGCAATCCTCTGCCTGGAGGTATGTACGTCTTGATTTCATGCGAATAGGCTAGTAGCGCTACCTGATCTCCTTGACGCAATGCCACTGCCGCTAACGTGAGCGCAGACTCCAGCGATCGATCCAGTCTCGTTTGGTTATCCAGCTCGACGCCCATCAACCTTCCGCAATCGATCAGAATAGTAATCACCTTGCCATGCTCTGGTCGATATTGGTTCGTCATCAGACGTCGGGAGCGTGCTGAAGCAGACCAGTTAATCATCCGAGGATCATCGTCAGGCACGTAATCGCGGATCGCATGGAATTCCGTACCCGCTTTCGCCCTGCGCATGATTTTTTTCCCGTCGACGATCAAGCTCTCCTGCAACGAAGCCAAATAGCCACGAACGGCTGAAAGGTCGGGGTATACCTTGATCGTTTGTTCACACGAAAAACGGCTTTGACGATACCACAAGCCGAGTTTGCCATTCCAGCGCATGTAAAGCCAGCGGAACACGTACTCTCCGCGTTCTTTTCCTCTTGTTTCAAAACTTATGTTGGTTAAGGGTTGCTCCATCACACCCGTGACCGGTCCGGTTTCTTCAAATGACAGCGGAAGATCATCCACGATGGAGTACGAAACGGATTGCCCGCTTCTGTTCGCAAGCTCTAGCTCGATCGAAAACGATTGTCCGATATCCGTCTGCTCCGGCAAGATTCGCCGGATCGACAAGTCTCGGCGTTTGGGGATGGTAACCCAATCCAAGATGCTAGCGACCAGGAGTAAACCGTTGTACAAAAAGAATATCGAATAGCCAATCTCCAGTAGAAATCCGACGATCGCGATAGGTGTGCCTAGCAAAACTGCCACAAGCAGCCGCTTGGATGGCAAGACAAAACGGTCTGCCAAAAAATCAGCGAGGAACTGGAATAGCCGCCAGCGTCTCTTCGATGATGTGGTCACTGGTACCCCCCTCCAATTCTACCTGCGGTGACAGTATGAGTCGGTGCCGCAATGCAGGACGGGCCACCATCTTCACGTCATCAGGCGTCACAAACTTGCGATTGTCCAAAAGTGCCCATGCTTTGCTCGCCATCAATACGGCGATTCCGGCACGAGAGCTGGCACCTAAGAGCAATCGTTTCGTTTCGCGTGTATTGCGAATCAGTGTCGTAATGTACTCCAGAATCGAATCATCCACAACCACTTCTTCTAATTGGCGTCGCTTCTCCAAAATCGCATCCCATGTAAAGAGCGGCTCTTGATCACGTTCGTGGCTGCGCTTGTTGGGAATATGTTTGGCGAGGATTTGCTTTTCATTTTCATGGGAAGGATACGACATCGTTAGCTTGAACAAAAAGCGATCGAGCTGTGCCTCTGGCAACACATACGTTCCTTCATACTCCACCGGGTTTTGCGTAGCGACGACAAAAAACGGATCTGGCAAAGGATAGGTGACACCATGAATCGTCACTTGCCCCTCCTCCATTGCTTCTAAAAGGGCCGCTTGGGTTTTCGGGGGAGTCCGGTTGATCTCGTCCGCCAGCAATAAGTTAGCGAAAACAGGACCTTTGATTGTCTCAAACTGGTTCTGCTGCATATTGAACACCACATGACCAATAATGTCCGATGGCATCATGTCAGGCGTAAACTGGACGCGCTTGCTCACGCCCCCCATCAATTCCGATAAAGTCCTTACCATTTTCGTCTTTCCGATACCGGGTACACCTTCTAGCAAGACGTGTCCGCCGGCAACCAAAGCTGTTAACAGTAACCGAACATTTTGCCGCTGACCAACCAGCTCTTTTTCCATTTGTTGCAACAATTGCTCCACGGTAGTTGTCACTCCTTCTCCAGACGCTTCGTAATCTCATCCAACAAGAGACTGTCTGCAAGCAAACTCTTTGCTGAGTATCGCCCTTCGTTTTTTGCCTGCTCCAGTCGTCCCAGCAGATGAGCGAATTTCTCTACCTCTTGATTAGTCCATCTTGTTTTGGCATATCGCACGATTTCCACACGATCAGCCCGTTGGTGCACTCCCCACCGATCGTACAACAGCTGTCGCATGTACGCTTCTCGATGTCGCAACGCATCCTTTGCCAGCCCTCTTCGCTCATACCAGCTAGACACAGCGAGCAACGTCTCATCACCACGGCGAACTGTCCATTCCCTAAGCGTATAGACCGGTCCGAAACGTTTTCCTCTCCACCACACGTACAGCAAAAGCAGGATCGCGAGTTGAAAGCAGGCGGCTATGAGCCATCCAGGGTAGATCGCCAAAAAGCCTGGTTTTTCTTGCAAGCCGTGATGGTATTCGTCTACCCAAAGAACGGACCAATCTCCTTGTACATACGGCCAGATCGCTTCAAAGTGGGAGAGTCGATCAATTTTTTGATTGGTTAGCCATTCCGGTACAAGAAAAAACGTGACACTGCCATCTCCCACTTCCGTTCTTCCCCCGAGTATCCCCTGATCGTCGTAGAGAAGTGGCTCCATGTCATCATCTTCTAAAAATCTCAATGAGGTCTCTGCTTTGCCCATGAACCTGCCCTGAACGAGCGGTCCCTGAATGTTTCGCTCCTGATTTTCTTTACCCCGGATGAACTCCGTATAAAAGGGAAGCTCTTCCCACTCTGGTCTCGAGTCAAAGAGAATTAGATCATTGCCTTCACTGACCCAATCCAGAATGTCTATCTGTTCCTCTGGCATCAGTCTTTCCGGCTCTACTACGAGCATGGCCTGCCCAGTTGCTGTTGGTAAAAAACGCATAGGCTGCCGCCATTCCTTTACCTGCTTGCCTTTTTCCTCCAGTAATACGAGCACAGCCTTGATTCCGCTTGGCTGTGCAGACGAAGCCAAGTACGGCGGGAGAGGCTCAGCTGTAGGCTTGACGATCAACCAGCCCACGATGACGAGCAGCAAGGTAGCCACAACGATTCCGACACGATAGGTGCGCAAACTATTCATGCTGTCCCTCCTCGCGCCAGATGCCTTCCAGTTCGTTTACACGCTGCCAGAACGACACTTCATCAACAAGCGCCTGCCCGTACCAAACAGCGTCGAACTCACGTGCGAAGCGGCCGAACACATCGCGTAAGCTCGGCTGATTTTCCTCAATTTCTTCTGCGTATTCCCAATTCGTTTTCCATTTCTCCACACGCACCCATGATTTCATTTGCAAATAAACCAACAACGCCAAAAACAACGAGCGCTCTCCTTCCCGCCATTCTCCTCGCGCTGCTTTTTCTTTCGCATCACGCAAATAGTCTGCATGAGAACGTATTTTTTCACCGTCCATAAACAGCGGTCGATGCTTCTTCTGTTCCCAAATCATTCTGCGGAACAACCAGTAAATGATGCCGACCAGTCCCAGTACTGCCATAATGAGCACGAGTGTAGATACGGTATTAGCCGCACCAGACGGAATATTGGTCCACTCAAAAAGATCGGCGATCAACTCGATTACAAAATCCATCGCTCTTTGAATCCAGTTCTCTCCACTGCCTTGAGGCAAATTGAACTCGTCTCTGGCTAGAATCTCTTGTAAATGCTCCTTGTCATCTACCCAAGGACTCGTGCTAATCATGTGTAACTCCCGGCTCTTGTGCAGGGGTAGGAGTTGCTGATTCTACTGGTGCAGATGTGGCAAGCTGACGGCTTACTAGCTCTTGTAAATCTGTCCCTTCTTTTCTCACGCGCAGATCAAAGTAAGCCAAAGCGTAAACAATGGCCATCCAAGGGCTCAAGAGGCAGGTAAGTGCAACCAGAATAATTTGCGCGAGGATAGATGTACCTAAGACACCAGTGAGTACTAATTGCATGCCGCTAGAGAACATCGAGTAGATCACACTGAGAACTACAAAAATACCGAATATACGCCAAAAGTTTCCTTTTGTCAAATTCCAGCTCTGGCCGATCCCGATACCATCGCGTTCGAACAGAACGAGCGGCATATAAAAACCCCAACGCAGCATGAAAAAGCCCGGTACGAGCATCATGCCAGCAATTAAGAATAAATAGCCAAATAAAATCAGAACGATCATAAGCACAATGCTGCCTTCATCTGACGGATCAAACATGGTTTCCAATGTCATTCCACCGGCGAAGGCGATCATAACGAAAATCAGTCCATATGCGATGACAAATGCTGTCGACACTGCAAACGCGATTACTCCATATAGGAAAGTACTGCCCGCTAGCGGCCAAAATCGGCGAAGTGCTCCCTTCAAGGCATCTTTTAAGCTCAAGGTCTCTCCCTCAAGAGCAGCCTTCGTGAGTAAAATCGAACCGGAAATCATTTGCGGATAGGCGATGATCAAAAGGATCGGTGCGACAAGGAATAGGAATATGAGCAACATAGGAAGGCTTTGTGTCATAAATTCTTCTTGTCCGGCAAATCTTGCGCCTAACGATTCTGCAAAGTCAAGACCTTCTGTATCTTGTGCGAGCAAAGGCACTCTGGTAAGGTCAACCAGAAGTAGTTGCTGCAGGAGTAATAATGGACCGAACCAAATTAAAGCCAACAAAAAGAATGCTCCAAAATGCTGGCGATACACAGAAAAGCTCTTGTCCAACAGCTTCCCCACTCCCATGGGGGCAATCGGCGTACGATTCATGAGAAACCTCCATCTTTCTTTTTGAGATTACCTGATAAGTATACACGATTTCCCTGTTTTTTTAAAAAAATCATCTAATTTTGCTAATGTTTTCCTGCCTGATTTTGTCAAATCAGGTGTTAGTCCAATGCGGTCGCCCCCCTTCTGAATATGATATTGCATGCATAGGAAGGAGGGAGTTGACTTTGAAAGCATTGAGAAAGAAGAAGCTAAAAGCAAAGCAAGCCCGCTGCAAGAAGCGATCTACCAGACGCAAACCCAATAATCTGCTCAGGCAATTACGCCGTTTTGTGCGTATCCACGTACGTGCACCTCGAGTGAATGTGACCACCCCCACTCCGCAAGTAGAAGCACCTGTTGTACAAGTAGAAGCGCCTGTTGTACAAGTAGAGGCACCTGTTGTACAAGTAGAAGCTCCGAAGCCAATCGTCATCCCGGCACCAGTCGTGAAGGTAGATGTCGAAACGGAAGAAACAGCGGAACAAGCATGTATAGAAGGGCTTCGTCAAGAACTCAGCAAATGCATGAGAAATGATCAACTTGTGGAGGTCTTATTGACGACGGATTGGGGACCTGAGAGTCGTTCTTACCGAATCGGCAAGCTTCTTAGAGTGGAGGAAGGAATCATTGAATTACAGACCTTACCCTCTTCACGCACAAACGGAGCTTCTATCCTTATTCCTATCACCCACATCGTCGCGATTATTCCAAATGCAGAACCCAATTGAACAAGCTGATATTCTGCGAGGCTTAAGGATTGCCTGAAGATGCGGGGAGTCTGTGCGTAGTAGATTCCCCGCATTTTCCCCATTTCGTGCATACGAATGTGAGACAAGCCCATTTGTTCAGACTGGTCTGTCCACTCTAGCAGGACATTGTATGACTCTTTCGTCCCGAAGGAATAAGTAAACGCCCACTTCTCCGATCTTTCTCAGGGAAGTGGGCTGCTAGTATTCGTTTTTTGGTTTTACCTACCCCTGTTATTCCATACGTCTAGCACATCTCTTGCGACTCGATCCCATGTAAATCTTTGTTCGGCAAGCTGGCGCCCGCTTCTCCCCATTTGACGTTGGAGATCGCGGCTGGACAATAGTTGTTTCAGCTGTACTGCAAACGCTTGAGGGTCCTCCGGCTGTTCGACCAACAGTCCATTGCCTCCGATGATCACCTCAGCATTTCCTCCCCGCTTTGTCGTGACAAAGGGCAGACCGGCGGCCATTGCTTCATAATGGACACGTGCCAGTGGTTCCTCCCATTGCGATGGACAGACAAAAACGTCACCTGCCCAGAACCAGTGGTGAATCTGATCTGCCGGAACAAATCCCGTTGTAATAACCGGAACAGGCGAACGATTCGCTAATGAGCGTACATATGCTGCATAGTCACTGATTTTATTTTCTCCGTACCAGGACCCTCCAACCAAGACGAGAGCGATGTTGGAATGGTAGGAGCGGAGTTCATTCATCGCGCGAACCAGAATGTCGGCCCCTTTTTTCGGCGTCAATCGTCCTACAAACAAGATTACTTGTTTGTTGCCAAGATTGTGCGTCGCCCGCAGTTCCTGGCGAATCTTTTGCGCCGTTTTTGATCCTTCCACCGGAACAAACGTTTCCAGGTTCACACCTGAATAAATCGTACGAAGCTTATTTGCGGCTTCGGGATACAGCGAGGCAATGACCCGGCCGACATAATCACTGATGGTGATGATGCTTTCTGTTTCAGCAACGGCTCTAGCAGCTTCTGCCTGCCCTATTTTTACCGGATCAAACATATCATTGTGCATACTTAAGATGATACGGGCGTTCGGACATACCTCACGAATGATGGGAACCATCCGTGGTCGGTTAAAAACATGGATGACATCATAGTTGTTCGCACTCAGAAAAGCGGCTACTTCGCGCGCATAGATCTCGAACACACCTTGACCATCTACCCGCACATAACGCGCATTGCGAACTATTTCATCCTTCGGTAGCGTGGGATCCGACGTTCCCAGGATCGTCAGCTCATGATGTCTCCCTAAAATATCTGCAATCCCTGAAATATAAGTCTGAATCGCTCCCCCTCGAATAGGAGGGACTGGCAATTTTTCTGTACAGACCATGATAACTTTCATCCGAATTCTCCTTTCCCGTTCCGACTTCTTACATTAGTTGCCTCTCGTCTTCTTTGATTTTTGACGCTGCTTCTTCATCTGATTGTTGATGAATTTACGGCTTGGTTTCGCCGACTTGGCAACCTTCTTGCTCTTGTTCGAAGTGACGGTCCGGGACTGCTCTTTAGATGTCCACACAGATCCTTTTTTGTTTTTCTCTGCTTGACTTGCGGGTTTTGCTTGTGGAGATTTGGCCTTTACATTGATAGAGACCTTTACTTTGCTTTGAGTCTTACTTGACTTTTTGCTGTTGCTTTTTGAAACAGTAGAGCTTATTACCCGCTTTTTATTTCGACCAACGTGTTTTCGTGGTTCTGTTGTAACGAGTGGCGCTGATGGCGTAAAAGGAACATTTCCCGAAAATGCGATTCGAGTTCTGCGGGTAGTGCTGCTTTGTTCTGACTCTGCCCCTTTTTGCTGGCTTTCTTTCGATTTAATTGGCTTTTGCTCGGAAGTCGGAAGTGAAGCGGCTACCTGTTCGCGTGCAGGCTCCTTGATTTTGGACTCTTTGTCTTTGGATCCCTTGACCTTTGACTCTTTATCCTTAGACACTTTATCCTTAGACGCCTTATCCTTAGACACCTTGATCTTAGTAGACTTTTTGTCTTTCGGTTTCTCGACCAAAGCCTCTGTTGCTGGTGTAGACACCGCAACAGGTAAGAATTCCTTGATACCTGATGCCACCCTTTGCGGTTCTACCACTTCCGTTATTTGGTCATAGTTGCCAGGTTCGTATTTGCTGATGTCTTTCGCGAGCTCTGCCAATGCCGCATCTTTCGTTTTATCCCCCGTCAAAACTCGCTGCAGAATGCCTTCTGCTTCCGTCGACAAAAAGATCTCGGGATCATAAAACATCTCTTTGAGATGCTTATAAAATTCGTTTGGTACTGCCATATCATTTAAGAGCACTTCGAACGATTCGCGATCCAGTGGATTTGCCTTATGATAGGCTTCGATCATGCCGCGCATCCAGGTAACATCCCAGACTCCCATATCATCCATCGTACTGGTGATGAGCTTGCGCAAATCCCGAAACGGCAAATCGTATGACACGCCATCCAGGTCAATCACCCAAAGCCCTCCGGGACCATTTTGACCATTTGACCAGCCGTAATCCTGGTGCACCAATCCCCAGTGCGCCTCTCCCATTTTGATCATTTTCGGATAGGCAGATGTTTTTAATTTCTCTAAGGCTGCCCATGCTTGCTGTTCATAGTGATCGACGACGGCCAAAATGGATTTACTTGCTGGGGTTTCACTGTAGGCTTTCGCTACTTCCCGCATCCACCCGATTTTTTTGGCAATCTTTTGATAGTGATTGGGCCAACGATATAAGCGGGAAGAGTTTTTGGCTCCTGCGGGCGGAACATAGCCTTTCGAATGACGATGGAATTCACCAAGACCATAGCAAAGCTCTTGCGCGCCTACCAAATCTACTTTTGTTGCCGGTTGCAAGGCAATCCAATCGGTAACAATCCAGAGTTTCCCGCCTTTTTCCACATAAAGACTGCCATTTCGGGCAGGAATCAGTGCTGGTACCCTTGCCCCCTGTTTGACGACGTATTCTTGGAAAGCCACACTATAGAGACTGCGTTCAGGCGTACGATGCAGTACCTTTAGGCTGCGCGGACCTTTATCTGTCTCGATGCGCCAAATAGCCCCGCCTTTGTCTGGCTTGGAAGTAATGAGCGTACGACTCTTCACCGACATGTCATACTCTTTGATCACTTGTTCTGCGATCGCATCTACTTCCGGTGGCACTGTCAAATCCCAGTTAGCCGGCGTTTCCACATTCCCTTCTCGGGTATCCCATGGCTTAATCACATAGTGTTCCATTCCATTCCCCCCACACTTCTGTGGTGATGCCTTCGTCCTTCTCCATAAGCTATTCGCTCTGTTCTTTTCTCGAACCGGACAAATATCATTGGGAGTCTGCCAATTCGTTATTCGCACAGGGATAAAGTCTCGCAAAAAAACAGCTTGACTCCTCGCATGGTAGCTATAGTCAAGCTGTTCGTGTTAAATCATCAGCAATTCGCGTATTTCTTGCTCGGTTAAAGATGAGATTGCTTCTTGCCCCGGTGTAATGATTTCCTCGATCAAGTTTTTCTTTTTTTGTTGCAGCTCGTACATCTTCTCTTCGACCGTTCCCTCTGCAACAAGCCTGATCACTTGAACGACGTTTTTTTGTCCGATGCGATGGGCACGATCAGCTGCCTGTTGTTCCACAGCGGGATTCCACCACAGATCATACAAAATCACGGTGTCCGCTCCCGTCACATTCAATCCTGTTCCCCCAGCTTTCAAAGACATGAGAAACAAATCCCGCTCTCCCTCGTTAAATCGGTTGCACAAATCTAGTCTCTCTGCTACTGGCGTCTGTCCATCCAGATAGAAAAACGGGACACCGTGATACCCCAGCTCGCGTCCGATTATCCCTAGCATCTCCGTAAATTGAGAAAAGAGCAGAACGCGCTTCCCAGCGTTTTTGCATTCACCGATAATCTCGAATAGCTGTTCGAGCTTGGCTGACCCTCCGTCATACTCTTTGACGAACAACGCTGGATGACAACATATTTGCCGCAGTCTCGTCAAGCCTGCGAGAATTTTGATCCGATTTTTTTGAAAACCTTTATTGTACAGGTGCTTCACTGTTTCCTGTTGGAGCTGCGCCAAGTAGGCCACATACAGTTTTTTCTGTTCTGGCAAGAGTCTTGCGCTTTGCAGTGTTTCAATTTTGGCTGGCAATTCCTTCAGTACCTCGGTCTTGAGCCTGCGCAATAAAAATGGACGCGTCCGCTTCGCAATCGTCTCTCGCGGCAATTCGAGAAATTCCTTTCGTGCCGGAAAAAGCTCAGGGAAAACAGCATCGTAGATGGACCACAGCTCCTCTACCCTGTTTTCCACAGGTGTTCCTGTAAGGGCAAAGCGATGCTTGGCTTTTATACGCTTTACTGTCTGAGCTGTCTGAGTGACATAGTTTTTGAAGGTCTGCGCTTCATCCAAGATCAAGGTGTGGAAGGAATGCTCCTCGAACTTGGCATGATCACGACGCAGGAGCGGATACGAAGTAATGAGCACATCGATTTCTGACAGTTCGTTTACGATTTGATTCCGCTCTTCCTTCGTGCCATCCACAATAACGCTACGGATATTTGGCGCGAACTTTTTGATTTCATTGTGCCAATTGTATAAAAGAGAGGCAGGAGCCACGATAATCGCTGGGAGCTTTTGTTCTCGGATTTCGGGCAGAACAGAGAGAAGAAAGGTTATACTTTGCAATGTCTTCCCCAGGCCCATATCGTCTGCGAGAATTCCCCCAAAGCCGTAGTGTGCCAGTGTTTTCATCCATTGATAGCCAAACTTCTGATAATCTCGAAGTGTCCCCTGCAAAGACTCGGGTACTGGAAAGTCCAGATTATCAGGGTTACGCATATTCTCCAAAAACTGGCGCAATGATTTGCCTAGCTGAACAGACTGTCCCTGCATAGGTATATCGAGCAAGCGCAGCCCGCGAAAAGCAGGAAGTTGAAAACCACTTCCCATTTGCTCAGCATATTGCATGCCCATCTCGTCTAGGAAACGATTGATTTGCTCAAATTCCTTTGTCTCAAGCGGCAGAAGCGCTCCATTCGACAGCCGATGATATCTGCGCTTTTCTTCTACCGATTGGATCACACTTCGGATCTCGGACTCGGGTATTCCATCCATATCAAAGCGAAAATCCAGCCAATTTGTTCGCTCATCGACATCCACTTTTACTTTTGGTGGTAGATGGAGAGGCTGAATCCTGATTTTTACGGAAGTTGTCGCGTATACCTTTAACAGCTTTTCCAGCTTAGGGACGACGTGGTAAAGGAAGTCGTACTCAGCTTCCTCGTCATCTAGAAAATACCCTCCTTCCGTGCGGGTAAAGGCACTTTCCTCCATCAGCTCTAAAATCTGCCGCTCCTTCTCCCCGTCACGCATCAAAATCAGCTCACTGCCACGTTGCCCTCCTCCTTCATACCCTTCCAGCGGATTGATGACGATATCACCATATTGAAACTCAAGCCCCGCCAGCAGCCGGTCCCTTACCCTGTCCAAATACAGCTTGGCTTTTAACTGGAATTGCACGACTCGTTCCGAGACAGCCTTTGCAACTTGCACGTTCCCTAGTTTCATCAAGGCCGGGATAACCTGCACCATGAATGGCTCGATTTTTTCCGCGGGAATGTGAATCCGCTCACTGCTATGCGATTCTAACAAGTGCTTCAGCTCTGCCAAACTGTGGCATTGTTCCTTTGGCAGTCGGTGCCATTTGCCATCTACGAGCAACAATCCGTAAGCTTCCAAGACAGTGATTCGCTTGAATCCTTGGACTTCCAACTGATATTGATCAGTTTTTGTCTGGTCAAATTCGAAGTGGAGTGGTGGCGGCTCATCGATACATGCAAACGTTGGATACATTTGGTCATGATGCTGAAGGTGAACAGACGGTGCGGTAAGTAGCAAAGCAAATAATCGCTCCCAGGTAAATGGTGGAACAAGTAGAACCCGTTCCCCACCCACATGCTTCTGTTCCTGATAATGGTAGCTTGCTGTCTCTCGATATATTTTTTCCGTGCGGTAAATTTGCAGGAGTTCACGAAGGATGGCTTCATGCTCTGGCAAAAAGCGATGCAAATTCGGATCATAGGTAAATTGGCTAGAGAAACGATACACTTGCTGCTTATCGACCCGGTCTAAAAACGCGCGAATGTCCTTTACGATGTACAACCTCTTTGGCCCTAGCTTCAGCTCTATTCCGATCATGCTCTTGCGAAAGCCGTACGGTACGATTTTACATATGATTTCCAAGGCAAGCGTTGTTCGCGAATCCAGTAACACGCGATTATGGCTTGTCCGAATCGGCCGGTCCACGAACAAGCCGAACAGTCCCTCTGTCAGTTGGGAATCGGCCTGTGTTGTCATGCCTGCTTGTCTCGTTGCAAAGGAAGTGGAATAGCTGCCAGGATGCTCATCTACTTGCAGATCACGCATAGTTAACAACGATGCTGCGATATGTTGGCAGTAATGATCATACGACGCTAAAGTAGGGCAGCTGCACACGGCTGCCATGCCAGACTCGTCCAGTTCAATCGTGACTTGATAGTTATTTTTTCCTGCGTTCACTGTCGTTTTGATCCAGGCAGGCTCCTGTTGAAAATGCTCCACAAGCACGTTCCCAGAACGGTAAAAAGTCTTTCCTCTTTCATAAGAAAGGCGACCGCACCATTCTTTTATCGTTTGATGACTCACTTGAAAGCTCATTTTCTGTTCCATCCTCATCATGAAATATGTTTAATATTACAGAATGCAACAGAAAAAAGATACGCATGTACGCGTATCTTTTTTCAACCATACAAACGATTAGTCGTCGTCATCTTCGTCTTCGTCTTCATCTTCATCTTCGTCCTCGTCTTCGTCATCAGATTCCTCGTCATCAGATTCCTCGTCATCAGATTCTTCGTCATCATCGGATTCTTCGTCATCGGATTCTTCGTCGTCATCTTCATCATCTTCTTCATCACTGCCGAAGTACAAATGTCTCGTGGTACCATCTTCGTATTCGATTTTCACTTCCAATTCTTCTGCACCTTCGCCGATGGCATCACGTAATTGCTCCAACCATTCTTCCATGTAAACTACACCTCCTGGCTATAGATGATTACTTGGTATGCCAACATTTTTCTGTCGACTTTGATACTATATGACGCGTTCCTTTTTCTTGTATGGACAGTTGTCTCCTTACTCAAAGAAGTTTTTTACACAACTTGGAATACCGCTTCATTTGCGCTTCGGCCCTCGTTGCTGTTGCAGATGTACGTTTACATATTTGGAAGTAGACTGGACAAACTTTTGATGGAATCGACTTAAATACATCATGACTTCGCTACAGAAGGGAGAGCTTCTTATTGAAAAGACGATTTATCAAAAGCTTGTTGATCGGGATTAGCTTGTTGCTTACAAGTGCCTTGCCAGTTGACTCGATTATGGCCTCACCAGATCACCCGTACCATTTTGGATTTAAAAAGAGCAAAAATGGTCAGTTACCCTCTATCAACGAGGAAGGCTTTAAAGGCATTGTAGATCGTCACGGTGCGGTTTTTTTAGGAGATACCACGAAAAAAGAGCTTTACTTGACGTTTGATAACGGTTATGAAAATGGCTTTACGCCAAAGATTTTAGACACACTTCTCGCGAAAAAAGTCCCTGCCATTTTCTTTGTGACAGGTCATTTTGTGAAGGAACAGCCCGAGTTGTTAAAGCGAATGGCACAAGAGGGACATCTGATCGGCAACCATTCCTGGAGCCATCCCGATATGACAACCGTATCGAATCAGAAAATCAAAGACGAACTGACGAAAGTAAGCGATGCGGTCCAGCAGGTGACCGGACAAGCGAACATGCGTTACTTGCGACCTCCTAGAGGGATTTTCAGCGATCGCACACTTGCTGTAACCAAAGATTTGGGCTATACCAATGTCTTTTGGTCGGTTGCCTATAAGGATTGGGATACCAAAGTCCAGCGTGGGGCAAAATATGCCTATGATAGCGTGATGGCCCAATTGCATCCTGGGGCTGTTATTCTGCTCCATTCTGTCTCCAAAGACAATGCAGAGGCTCTCGGGATGATGATCGATGAAGCACGCAAGCAAGGCTATGAATTCAAGAGCTTGGATCAGCTTCCCAAAAAGTAGTACAAGCCCTTCCTTTGCAAGCAAAAACTCCCGCTGCTTCGCATGTGCAAAGCGCGGGAGTTTTTTGGTTTAGTCGCGATCCAGCAAGGATGCTCCAGCAATACCTGGATGAGTCATTTCAAATGGATCGAGAATCAAATCCAGTTCTTCTTCTGTCAGTACATTGTGTTGCAAGCACAGCTCACGCACAGACTTTCCTGTCAAAATGGCTTCGCGGGCAATGCGTGCAGCAGTCTCATATCCGAGATGAGGATTCACCGCAGTGATGACGCCTACGCTTTTTTCCACGTATTCTTTCATGCGCTCGCGGTTTGCTTCGATTCCTTCCAAGCAGTGACGCGTAAAGACATCGAATGCATTGTCCATAATGCTGATCGATTGCAGCAAGTTGAAGACAAGCACAGGCTCCATCACGTTCAGTTCTAGCTGACCTGCCTCGGATGCCAAACAAATCGTATGGTCATTTCCGATGACTTGAAACGCTACCTGGTTGATGAGTTCTGCCATGACAGGATTGACTTTTCCTGGCATGATCGAGGAGCCCGGCTGACGTGCTGGCAAGGAGATTTCTCCCAGTCCAGCTCGAGGTCCTGATGCCATCAAACGCAAGTCATTCGCGATTTTAGACATATTCATCATGCAAACTTTCAGTGCTGCTGATACTTCTGTGTACGCATCTGTGTTTTGTGTAGCATCCACGAGATGCTCCGCACCTGTCAGCGGGAAGCCTGTGATATCGGCAAGATGCTTGACTACTGTCGTAATGTAACGAGGGTCAGCATTCAATCCCGTTCCTACCGCAGTCGCTCCCATATTGACTTCGTACAAATGCTGACGAGATTGCTTGATACGCTTGATGTCGCGCTCAAGCACACGACGGTATGCTTCGAATTCTTGGCCCAAGCGAATCGGAACCGCATCCTGTAAATGCGTTCTGCCCATTTTAATGACATCATCGAATTCTCTTGCTTTTTGGCCAAATGCATCATGCATCTTATCCATCGTCACGAGCAGCTTTTCCAACAGGGTCAGTGTTGCAATATGAATCGCTGTCGGGAAAGCATCATTGGTCGACTGAGACATGTTGACATGTGTATTTGGACTTAAGTGGAAATAATCGCCTTTTTTCTCACCAAGCATCTCAAGACCGCGGTTCGCGATCACTTCGTTGGCATTCATATTAATAGAAGTACCTGCTCCGCCCTGGATCGGATCGACGATAAATTGATCATGCCATTTTCCTTGCATGATTTCTTCCGCCGCAGCAACAATCGCATTGCCTAACCGCGGATTCAATCTGGAAACTTCCATATTTGCCATCGCAGCTGCCTTTTTTACCATTGCCATTGCATTGATGAGGGAAAAATGAAGACGATACCCGGTGATTGGGAAGTTTTCCGTTGCTCGCATCGTTTGCACGCCATAATAAGCATCTACTGGAATTTGCTTCTCGCCAAGAAAGTCTTTTTCCACTCGAAACGTCTGTTGTTCCATTCTTATCAGACCAGCCTTCTAGGAATAATGGTTGCTACTTCCTCTCCATTCTATCATAGTTTATGCAGGAAGACTCATCCACCTGAAACACTCTTATTTGTTTTTACGTCTTATTATTTGTAGGTACCATTTCATACCAGACAGAATCGAGGGATACCATGAAAAAAATGCTTTTGCTGCTGTTGACGATCGGCTTGCTGCAAGGATGCACGAGTGGCACAGATAGCCCATCCACTCCAACAGAACAACAGAAGCCACCCGTTGCAGCCGAGCCCGAGACACCTGCTTCTGAGCCACCCGCAACCACGCAACCACCTACAACGCCTGAGAAGCCAACAACGGAACAACCAGCTCAACAGGAGACTGTCTATGCCAATGATATTTTCCGCAATGTCACTGTGAAGAAAACCGCCCAAGACACATTCGAAATCAAAGGACAGGCGCGCGTGTTCGAAGCTGTACTCAATTATGTCGTAGAAGATGGACATAACGAGTTGACGCAAGGTTTCGTGCAAGCTTCGACCGCTGCTCCTGATTGGGGAGATTTTACCCATACACTGAAAGTGAAAAAAGCGGAGCCGAACAGCACACTGACACTGATCTTGTTTGAAACAAGCATGAAAGACGGCAGCCGAAGAATGGAACTCATCATCCCGCTCCCGGAATAAGGCCTGCAAAAAAATCAGGCCCTCTCAATTAAAAAGAGAGGGCCTGATTGAAAGGGTCTATTATTAGATAGCAGTAGACAGTCAGTTGCCGTATGCCTTGCTTTACTTTTATTCGCCTTGTTCTTCCTTGAAGCATTCCATGCAGAGCGCACCATTGTTCTCGATTTCATACTCGGTCAAGCGAGCCTGGCAAGACTTGCATTGTTTTTCCGTGAGCACTAAGTTCAAGACTATATCTCCTCTCAATGATGTAACGTAGTCTATTTATATTATAACCAAAGATTTATATCAGAAAAATAGTTATCTGTTAAAATTTCGTGAATTTTCAAATATAAAAAATAATAAACAAAAAGGAGCTCATCATGACCTCACCCTATTTGTCACTTTTCCTGACAGGGGAGCCGTTTCGTCTGTTTTCCACTTCACACGTTATCACCTTGATTCTTGTGCTCTGTCTGGTCGTTCTCACCTATTTATTTCGGCAAAAGCTCCAAGCCCCGACAAATCGACTCGCCACACGTTACGTGCTCGCAGGTGTCTTACTTTTGTCAGAGGCTTGTTATCAGCTTTGGCATGTTTATACCGTGAGCTGGACAGCTGCCTACACATTGCCCTTGCAGCTGTGTAGCGTGACTCTCCTTCTATCTGCCGTGATGCTGATGACGAGAAGCTACGGGCTGTATGAGATTACGTTTTTTGCCGGGATTGGCGGTGCCATGCAGGCATTGCTTACACCCGAGTTGTTTTATCCATTTCCGCATTTTCGCTTTGTGCATTTTTTTGTAGCCCACGCAGGAATCATTCTTGCTTGCCTGTACATGACGTGGGTAGAAGGCTACCGTCCGACTGTCCGTTCGATTTGGAAAACGATGGGCTTTTTAAACCTGCTTTTGCTCGTCGCACTTTTCGTCAACCAATGGACGGGCGGAAATTATTTATTTGTCTCGCGCAAACCGGACAATCCCAGTCTGATTGACTTTTTGGGCCCGTATCCGTGGTACATCGTTTCGTTGGAAGGAGTAGCGCTCGCGTTGTTTTTCTTGCTGTACCTGCCCTTTGTCCGAAAGCAGCCACTGGCGAAGGAAGTCAGGAGCGATTTGTCTGTCTGAATTACGCCTGCTGCTCGTTTACCCAATCGGTTACAAACTGCAAGAAGCGTTTGGCAGCCGGTGATTGCTTGGAAAAAGAGGTTGCTGCCACCCCCAGCGAACGGTAATGCTCCCCTTCAAGCGGGATCATCCGTATATTTGCAGGCAAACGGAACAAAATCATTTCCGGAAGAATGCTGATCCCGAGTCCATTTTGCACCATGGCAATAATCGCGTGATCATCTCCCACTTCATATTTGATTCGGGGCTCGATCTGATACTGGGCCAGCAAGCGCTGTATATCATTGTCACAGCCTGTCTTCGGCATGATAAATATCTCTTCGGCCAATCGGCTCACATGCACCCGCTCCTCTTTGTAGAGCGGGTGTTCCTCTGTCACCAGCAAATACATCTGATCCTTTTTTAAAGGGATACATTCCAAATCCTCTGTTGTTGGTAAGGAGACGAAGCCGAAATCAATCTCTCCTGTTTGAATCCAGCTCTCAATTCCATCGTAATACCCTTCCATCAGCCTAATCTCGATCTCCGGATACTGATCTTGAAACCGCTTGAGGATTCCGGGAAGCCATTGCGTGGATACACTCGTGAACGTTCCAATTCTCACCGTTCCGACCTCCAACCCGTTGATGGCAAACACCTCTTGTTTCATACGCTCATGACAGCGCAGAGTCTCACGCATGTATGGAAGCAGTCGCTCCCCATTACTCGTGAGGCTAATGCCTGATCGTCCTCTGGTCAAAAGTGAAAATCCAAATTCCCGCTCCAGACTCGCTATCGCATGGCTGACCGCTGATTGTGTCAGACCTAATATTTCTCCAGCTTTGGTTAAGCTCCCCGACTCAATAACGGTGATCACTACCTCAAACTTGTTCAAACTCACCTTTCTTCGTCCCCTTTACATGAATCCGATTCATGAAAATCATCACAAACATTCATTTTTCTTATTTAAACGATACTCGTATACTGTTTATGGCGCAACACTGATTAGGACCCGCTTTTTCCCGGGGAAGGAGACTTATCCATCATGAAACCGCAAGTGAAAGCCGATTTGGCTATGATTTTGGTCACCCTGTTTTGGGGAACCTCGTATGTGTTTATGCAAATGGGATTGAAGGATTTGGAGACTTTCAATCTGATCGGCATCCGCTTTGGCATTGCTTTTCTACTGGCAGCCGCCTTGTTCCATAAACGCTTGCGTAGCACGAATCGAAAAACATTGCTTCATGCATTCGTACTTGGTGCTCTCCTTTTTGGGGTTTTTGCCACCATTACGAACGGAGTGAAATCAACGACGGCTTCCCAGGCAGGCTTTCTCGTTAGCTTGACCGTTATCTTTGTTCCGCTCTTATCTATTCTTTTAAGAAACCGTCCTGAAAAAAGAGTCTTTGTAGGCGCTGGACTGGCTATGATCGGCATCGGCCTGCTCACACTAAGCGCTGACTTTCGCATCAGCCAAGGAGACCTTTTGTGCATCGTTGGCGCCCTCTTTTACGCTACACATATTACCGTAACAGGTCGATGGGCCAATCAATCGGATACGATCCAGTTGGGGATTTACCAGCTTGGCTTTACGGCTCTGCTGGGCATTGTTTTTTCATTTGCGCTGGAGACTCCTACATTGCCGCAGACGACAGAGGCTTGGATCGCCGTGCTCGCCCTTAGCGTATTGTGCAGCGCAATTGGCTTTGTGGTACAAACGGTGGCCCAAAAATATACGACCGCCACGCACACGGGTGTTATTTTTTCCTTGGAGCCAGTCTTTGCTGCCCTGTTTGCCTTCTTGGTCACAGGCGAAACACTGTCTGTTCGCGGGTACATAGGCGCAGGTCTCGTTTTGATCAGTGTGCTGATTGCAGAAATCGATGTGAAGAGCTTGCTGCGCGGAAAGCAGCTGACCAAAAACCCGACTCACTTGTCCTGAAGGGACAGAAGTTTACTCTAAACCCGGGCGGTACATGGCAGTTTATCATGCACGGTCCTGATGGCGTTGATTTTCCCAACACCAATGTCTTCGTCGAGATCGTTCAACTTGAGCGAATCGATTGAAGAAACTGCCGCAGTATTCGATAAGGTGAAAACATATGCCGTCCCAGGTGCCGAACAGACCATGGATCGTCTTGAGGAGCATCTGGCAAGTACGTCTGAAAAGTAGATCCCACCATAAAACAGCGGCAGTCCAGGACTTTACTTTCTTGTCCAGGGCAGCCGCTGCTCTGATTTTCGGGTTATGTTTTCAAGACGTGTAGCAAACTTTTCCGCCAATGATGGTCATCATGACCTTTGTCGAGAGCAGCTCGTCTGGATCGATGGTAAACAGGTGCTTCGAATAGACGGTCATATCCGCATATTTTCCACGAGACAGTGTGCCTTTGACATGCTCCTCATTCGTCACTTGCGCACTGCCCAATGTAAACAGATGAATCGCTTCCTCCATCGTCAATTTCTCCTGCGGGAAGTAGCCATCGTGTGTTTCACCCGGTGCTTTGCGTGTGACTGCTGCGTGTATTCCCAACAGAGGATCGATTGGTTCTACCGGTGTATCCGAGCCCGCAGCGCAAATGATTCCGTAATCCATCATCGTTTTCCAGATGTACGAGTGTTGAATCCGCTCCTGTCCTACGCGATCCATCACCCACGGGAAGTCTCCTGCAAGAAAACGCGGTTGGATATCTGCGATCCGATGAGGATGCTTCAAGCGGTCCAGCAGGTCTGGCCGCAAGATTTGTGTGTGAATGAGGCGATCCCGATAGGCGACTGCCGGGAACTGATCCAAGCTGTCCAGCACCATTTCCAGTGCTTTGTCTCCAATGGTGTGTACGGCAATGGGCATTCCGAGTCCACGCGCTTGTCGAACCAGCTCTGTCAGCTCGTCTTGCTCATGCACAGGATAACCGCTGGTGCTCGGATCATCAGCGTATGGAGCAGACAGATAAGCCGTCCTGCGTCCCAATGCTCCATCTGCGAAAATTTTCACCGCACCAATTTGCACATGAGCGTTGCCGTAACCTGCCGTCATGTTTAAGTCGCGCAGTTCATGCATATGCGGATAGTAGACAAGCAGGTTGCTGCGCAGCGCAAGCTCTTCGCCATTGATGAGCTCATCATAGAGCCGATACGTTTGCGCAAGTCCGCCCAATTCACGCAGATCCTCCGTATGTGCCCCTGTCAATCCATGCGCCATTGCATAGCGAATCGAGCTGCGCAGGCTTTGCTTTAACTGATCGTAGTCAGGTCTCGGAATATGCTTCGTAATCAGGTTGGAGGCTGTTTCTAATAGCATCCCCGTTGGCTTTCCGCTTACAGGATCATGTACAATGACTCCCCCCGCAGGCACCTCCATGTCACGATGATAGCCACATAGCTCCAATGCCTTGCTGTTTACCAGATTCGCATGTCCACATATTCGTGCCAGTAGAATCGGGCAATGCGGTGCAGCTTGATCAAGCTCTTCGATGGTAGGAATGCCGCCGCCATCCGCAAACAAATTCTCATCCCAGCCGTAGCCCTGTATCCACACATTTTCAGGTGTGGCTTGCGCTTTTTCTTTTAAGAGAAACAGCATCTCGTCCTTGGAGCGAGCTTTACTCAAATCCAGCTGCAAAAAGGTGAGACCGAGCCATCCCAAGTGCAGGTGGCTGTCAATCAATCCCGGCGTAGCGGTATATCCTTGCAGATCAATGACCGTTGCATCACTGCCTCCGTATTGAAGAAGCATGTCCGCATCGCTGCCCAAGTCATGTACAATTCCATCTCGAACGACCAGTGCTTGTACGAACAAATGCCTGGAATCTCCTGTGTAAATGCGTCCATTTCGGAAAATGGTTGTCGCCATCTCGTGACCTCTTTTCTGTTCGCTTCTGTATTTTCGTATGACTATCCTCTCTTAATTTGTTTGCTGCTAGTCGTTTTCCTCCCTGAAAAGAAATAACGTTCAAAAAATTGCGATCTTCGCTTTTCCTCTTGGAAAAACATGGTCTTCACTCACTTCTCTGTTGAAAGCAGCAACGGTAGGGCACGTTATGTTCATGTCCTATTTTTGCGCGGAGGGAACGTATGCAGCAAAAAACAAAAAAACGCCTTCCATCCTTCCTTCAAATTCAGGAGTCCATTGGTCTGAAAGTGTCCCGCGACGAGCCTTCTCAGCAAAAGCAATCAGGTCGTCTGGACAATCAAGCCAAGCTGCTGCTTTTGGTCAACGCTGTATTCATTGCCGCTGGCGCCCTTTCTGGTACGTTTGTAAACGTCTATTTGTGGAAGGTAAAAAGTCAATTTGCTCCGATTGCATGGTTTACTTTTTCCGCCCATCTCGCGGGTGCTCTGACCTTCTGGCTTGCAGGCTGGTATGTAAAGCAACTGAACAAAATGAATGTCTTACGTGCTGGGATGGCGGTTTCTGCCCTCTTTTATTTGCTCGTTCTTTTGGCGGGTCCCCAAGCTGTTACTTACGCTGTCCCACTTGGTCTCGTTCAGGGCATGGCGAGTGGTTTTTTCTGGCTTTCTTTTAATGTGGTGTACTTCGAAATCACGAATGCCGATAACCGCGACCTTTTCAACAGTTGGGCCGGGTTGCTTGCTTCCATTGGCGGCATGCTCGCTCCATGGATATCAGGTATGCTCATTACGCGGCTTCCGGGCAATAGCGGCTACTCCCTTATTTTCGGGATCTCGCTTGCGCTATTTGTCGTCGGCGTTTTCATCAGCTTTTTTCTGAAAAAACGCCAATCGGAAGGGACGTATTCTTGGAGCTTTTCCTTACGTTGCTTGCGAGAGGAGCCCAAGTGGCGCTGGGCGGCAGGCGCTTTGGCTGGTCAAGGACTGCGTGAAGGCGTATTCGGCTTTGTGATCGGCCTACTCGTTTACATTTCCACGAGAAGCGAGATGACTCTCGGCAACTATTGGCTGACTACATCTGCCGTCGGACTTGTGAGCTACTTCCTGATCGCCAAATGGTTCGCTCCTCGCTATCGCAAGTGGGGAATGCTCACTGGTTCTGTCATTATGTGGGGGATTCTCTTCGTATTTTTTTGGCAGGTGAGCTTTACGACACTGCTTATTTTCGGGATTGCCGTGTCCATCGCGTATCCGCTGTTTTCTGTGCCCATGCTCTCTACGATTTTTGATCTGATTGGCACAAACGAAGAGAGCGCACGCAATCGGGTCGAGTATGTCGTGCTGCGAGAGTTCGCTCTGGACGTTGGTCGGCTGGTGGGGATTCTGGTCTTTCTTCTGGTAACGTCCTTGAGCGTCTCTCCTCTTACGCTGAACTGGTTGATCCTGTGTATCGGAATCGGCCCACTCATCGCGTGGGTGTGCATGACCAAGCTATTCCGCAACGTCCCTGCGACTAAAAAAACGGATAACTGATAGGGAGAGTTCGCCCATGACAAAACCCGCTTCGGCTGACTTGCCCCGCGGGTTTTGTCACTGATTTATGAAGACAGTCTCCAGCCGCCTGTCGCTTGCTGCAGCTTCCACAGCCGTGCATACAAACCGTTTTTCATCACAAGCTCATCATGCTGTCCCGATTCGACGACCGTGCCATTTTCCAACACGTAGATGTTGTCAGCATTACGAATGGTTTTCAGACGATGAGCAATAGCAATAACCGTTCTTCCCTCGATAAGCGTATCGATCGCTTTCTGAATTTGCGCCTCATTCTCGGGGTCTAGTGAGGCTGTTGCTTCATCCAAGAGAATGATCGGCGCATTTTTCAAGATCGCTCGGGCAATGGAAATGCGCTGTTTCTCCCCGCCTGACAGCGTGCTTCCTCCTTCTCCTACGAGCGTATCGTAGCCATCGGGCAGCTTCATGATGAAATCATGGCAGCACGCTTGTTTGGCCGCCTCCTCGATCTCAGCTTGTGTCGCATCCCTTTTTCCGAACCGAATGTTGTTTGCAATCGTGTCCTGGAATAAATACACGTCCTGAAACACCATCGACACGCGGGAGAGGAGTGCTTCCGGGTCCATATCGACAAGTGGTTGATCGCCTAGCAGAACAGTGCCTTTCGACGGGTCATAAAATCTGGCAATCAGCCGCATCACGGTGCTTTTTCCACTGCCGGACGGCCCGACCAACGCTGTAAATGAACCGACTGGCATGTGCATGCTCACGTTGTTCAATACGTTCTTTTCGATATAGCCAAAAGAGACGCCTTCGAGCTTCACGTCGTTTTCCGCAGGCGGTTGCTGCACGCCTGTCATGATCGGCTCCGCCAGCAACTGGACAATCCGCTCTCCCGCCTGTTCGTGGTATCGGAATTCTGCATAGTTGACGAGTGCAGCTGTCAATGGATCAAAAATACGTGTCCCAACAAGCAGGAACATGACAAACGTGATCAGGTCTATGCTACCCGCTACGAGCAAATACACGCCGACCATGACCATGAGTGTAAGGCCAGCTCGGATAAAAGCGATGGCGGCGAGCACAATCGATCCCAGCAACCCTTCGATCCGTATACTCTGTCGCATGAACTCCCGAAAGGATTGTTCCAGCCGTACAAAGCGTTCACCCGTCAAATTGTACGCCTTGATGACGCGAATGCCGTTCAAATATTCCTGCAAGCGATTGGCGGCGTCAATTTTGGCCCGCATGTGCGTCGCTCCGAGCCTGCGTTGAAGTCCTGATGTCATCAGCACCAAGAGAATTGCTATGGGAAACGCAGCAAACAAGGCCAGTGCCATGCGCCAATCCATGAAAGAAAGACCTACGATCGCCATGACAGGCATGATGATCGCCCCTAACATTTGCGGTACGAGATGGGAAATACCGTGCTCCACCATCGTAAAATCTCCCATCATCATATTGGCCAAATCCCCTGGGTCTCTTTTGTTCAAGTAACCGAGTGACAGCTTGCGAAGGTGCTCTGCGAGCTTGGTTCGCCCCTCGGCAGCCGTACTGTAGGCACCGCGAAACTGCGAGCGATACGCTGGAATTTCGCATAGAAACAAAAGGAGCAACGAGACGACCATCCATCCGCATACCCACCAGAGTCGCTCGCCGTTCAAGGGGGCACCCGGCTGGGCAAACGGCTCAAAAATCAATCGAGCAGCCTCCACGAGCAAGGCAAACGGCAATATTTGCGCAAGGTTGGCAAGTGTCGTGTAAACAACGGGTTTGATCAGCGCCCGCGGTTTACCTGCTGTGATATTGTTCAACATACTCATCTGCATCCACACTCCCCTTTCCTTCGCCCATTTTCCAGTCTTGCGCATCGGTGTAAGCCTTCCACATCCGGGCATAAAGCCCATTCGCCTCTACCAATGATTGATGCCTGCCCTGTTCGATCAGCTGCCCTTTCTCCAGCACCAGAATTTGATCTGCATCCCGAATCGTTGACAGGCGATGGGCGATGACAATGACGGTTTTGCCCTTCATCAGCTCTGCCAGAGCCAGTTGCATCTCATACTCATTTTCAGGATCGGCAAAGGCAGTCGCCTCGTCGAGGACAAGAATCGGTGCGTTTTTCAGGATCGCCCGTGCGACCGCCACACGCTGCTCTTCTCCCCCGGACAAGTAGACTCCCCCTTCTCCGATCAGGGTGTCGTAGCCTTGCGGGAGCTTTTGAATAAAATCATGGCATTGGGCTGCCTTCGCCGCTGCATAGACCGATTCTGGCGTTGCATCCGGCAATCCGATGGCAATGTTGTTGTAAACCGTGTCGTAAAACAAAAACGTATCCTGAAAGACAAAAGCAACAGTGTTCATCAAATCCGTGCTCGACAGCTCCCGCACATCTACCTGCCCAATGCGAATCGCTCCCTCCGAAACATCCCAAAATCTCGGAATGAGATTCGCTACCGTAGATTTCCCTGCACCAGATGGACCGACCAGAGCTGTCACCTGCCCTTGCTTCGCCAAAAAAGATAGGCGAGAAAGTGCCTCTCCTCCTGTTCTTCCCTCTGCTGCATAAGAAAAAGAGACGTTTTCAAATGCGACATCAAAGCTCTGTGGACGCTGGGAGCTAATCGGTTCAGCAACGGGTTGCTCTGCCAAAATCCGATCCATGCGCTCCACCCCCTCGCCAATGTCACGCAGAGTAGAGGTCAAAAACAAGAGCTTAAACATCGGTGCAGATACACCTGGCGCCATTACGAGAAAAAAGAGCAGAACTGATGCAAACGCGACATTTTGCGGGTCTTGACTTAGCATGAACACCCCTACCGGGAGAATGAAGGCCGCAAATGAACTCAGGATCACCTTGAACACCAAAAATCCGTTTTGAAAATCATCGCTATGCTTGACGCAATAGTCTCGATAGCTGATCATATCCGTATAAAAACGCCGGAAGGAATGAACCGTCTGCCCAAACACCTTGATCGCTGGCATTCCGCGTACATACTGGACAGCAGATCCGTTCATCCGTTCTAGTGAATCGTAGTACCTCTTGATATTTTCTTTTGTTTTTGTCCCGGAAAAGGTAATGATCTGCACAATCAGTCCTAGGATGATCGGCACGACGCAGGCCAGCGCCAACCAGACGTTCAAGTAAAACATCACGCCGATCATGAGCACCGTCGTCACGACTACATGCACCAAATCCGGAAGCTGATGCGCGACAAACGTCTCGACTTTTTCCACATTTTGCTCCAATGTTTTTTTGACTGCACCGGTAGACGTTCCGTTCAGCCAGCCAAGCGGCAAACGGCCGATATGCGAAGCCAATTTGACCCGCATTCCGTATAAAATGCGAAACGCAGCGATATGAGACACCATCCCGCCTGCATACATCATGACCAGACTTCCCACGAGTCCCAAAAGCGCAATAACTCCCCACCGAATCATGTACGCCCCGTCTGCCATCGCGGGAGACGCTGCATGCGTTAACAGTTCGCGTAAAATGAAGTAGGCGGATGCATAAGGTACCAACATGCCTATTGCGCTCAAGGAAGACAATATTGCCGAGACGACGAGCAATCCGCGCTTCTCATCCGCAATCTCCAGCAAGCGACGCACGCCTTTTTTTGGCTGCATCCCCTCTTTGCTCTCCATTGTCGTCATTCCTGTTCTCCTCTCTCCTGCTTGCTTCTTTTGTCCTACCCCTTATCATAATGTGACCTTCTGCCTTCTACCGCCGATTGCCGGATAGATCTTGCCCCTAGCCGGAGTATTCTTTTTTTAGGAACAACAAAACGGTCATGACCGTTTTGTTTGACCGCAAGCGGTTGCATCCACCTTTATGAAAAACGTCGAGACGTCTTTCACACAAAAAAACCTTTCCCACTTGGAGGCTAGCTCCCACAGGAAAGGTTGCGTTGGTTTTTCAATTATGGTTGGACTACTTTTTCTTTCGCTTTCGTTACGATGTGGTGACCGAGCGGCAAGCCGCGCTGCTCCAGCTCTTCAGCTGTCACAATATGGAGCGTCTCACTTTTACACGGCATGGGCATCAATCCGCCCAATGGACTCATCACTCTTCCGATCGTGTCTGTCTCAATGAGCACGTACAGGCCTTTTTCCTCCAATTGTTGCATGAATTCTCCCCAACGTTTGGAAGTAATTTGATCGGCGTGCTTGGTGAATATGACACCCATTTCTTGTGCTAGCATGCAAAATCTCCTTTGTTCTATCCGTCAAATATATGCTTCAAAAGATAATCTAACAATACAGGGAAACCTCCCTTCTGGCAAAATCCGTGTAAGCCAAAAAAAGACGAAAAACGGTTGTTTTTGACCGCTTTTCGTTTCAGGAATCTCACATCTTCTTCGCACACACCGTTTCAGCATGGCACGCAGTTTTTTGCGACTTGCCTTTTTCAAAGGCGCCCTTTTTTTCATTATAGATAGCTAAGAGCCTGTTTACCCAGTGCTTCCCAGCTCGTTTTCATGGAGGTATGGGGCACCTGCCGCTGTTTGACTCCGGTAAGCGGATCATTGACATAGGCGTATTTTTCGTCATATCCGACCAGAAGAACGGCATGTTCATCAAAAGGAGCGACCACTTTTTTCCCGTCCTTGTACCAGCTCTCCCATTCCGTCGGCAATCTGAAATCCCCGGTAGTCCAGACGACGACAGGATGCCCCCCTGCAACACTATCCAAGAGAGCCTGATACGACCCTCCTGTCAAATTGACCGTCCGTTCGCCCATATACCGTCGCAGCAACTCTTCCAATGGCTTGTTATAAACAGCAAACCCTTTGCGAGCGCCAGTAATGTCTCCGACAAACCCTTTATTCGGATCTCCCCATTCTTTGATGTCACCCTTTGTTTGTACTAATGGCTCCGGATCTTTTTTGACCTGCTCGGCCAACAGCTGCTTATCTACGTTTTGACCCGCATATTGGAGCAGCATCGCCAGGCTCGTTACCTCACATCCATATTTCAGTTCTGGTTTCTGGTTGATGATCGGAACGTCCAGAATCATTTTCGCTGGTCTCGCTTTCTGTTCCGTGTTTAAAGAGGATGGCGTCTTTTCCTGCTGCATGCGTGCATGCGGAACGGAAAGCTGGGATTGTTCCATTCCCTCCTGCGGAGCCGTACAGCCTGAAGACATTGCGAGCAAGGCGGCCAAAAACAGTTTCCCTGTCCTTTCCAATTCGTGACACTCCTTTGGATGTTTGTCAAAGGGTTCCCGACTAGACAGGGTCTCATGTATAGAGCGCCTAGAAAACCGCTGCCAGTTCCACATGCAGCAGTCGGGCAAAAGGAACCCAGTGAATCTCGGAGCCTGCCCGAAGTTTGAGGCGTCGCGCTGCTTGATCAATATGGATAACGTGGGCGGACAGGCGTCGTGGCTCTCGCCCGTCATAATAGGTCAGCGTCAGGATGCTCTCTGTCTGGAACGCCTGCCATACCAGCTCGCTCAATGCACTGAGCTGCTCCTGATCCAGCTCGGGCGGTACATAGCGGCGCTCTTCTTCCTTTATGCGCAAATACATTTCCCGATGCTCCGGCAGTACAAACCGACTGGCCACGAATACATTTTCCTTTTTGGACACGCGTTTTTCCCTCATCGCTTGTTCTCTCCTCGCTGTTCATATCGGGTCCACAAATGGACGAGCTCCTGACACTCTGCCCGCAATACCTCAATCGTATAGATCGCTTCTCGCACGTACCCGCGTTGTCGATAGTGGACGACATACATATGTCCCTGACGTCGTGAGCTGACGACTGTGCACCCTCGCTGACTCAAGATGCGACGCAGCTGGTGATGCTGTCGTTCCGCCCACCGCGAAAGCTCATCGAACATCATCTGATAAGAAAACTTCAACGGCACAATCCGCATCTGCCCCAGATCGGCCATGACTGCCCGAAACAAAATGCCAAATAAAATATACTGGCGTATCAATTCCTGCTCGTCTGACACCATCGGCTCCGTCACTTGTAGTGTCCTCCGATCTTACGTGCGCGCTCTTTCGCCTGTCCCGCTTCCATGACAGAGGCAGCACGCAAAATCGCGTCCTGACCGTATCGGCTCCGGATGTCATCCATTGCTTGTGCCAGCGAACGCCGCTTGTGATTATCCGTAAACAGATTCAGCTGGACGACGTTGTCAGGGACAAGCTGCCCCAAATTGACTCCGATACTGCGGACGGGCGTTTCCTGCCAGTGACGGTCAAACAGAAAGCAGGCCGCTTCGTACAAAGTCATGGCATCATTCGTCTGTTCCGTGAGCTTCATCTGCCGACCAAAGCCCATTCCAGCAGCCAAATCGGCTCCACGACAGCCCACAGACAGAACGGAGCCCATCAGCTCCTTTTTCCGCGCCCGACGGCACACTTCCTCGCACAGCTCGAGCAGCACTACTTTGATTTCCGCTGCGGTATGGTAATCCCGAGGCAACGTCATGTGATGACCGATCCCTTTTTGTGAATCATAGGAATCCAAAGCCACAGGTGAATCATCGATTCCGTGAGCCGTGCGCCACAGCACTTCCCCATTCACTCCCCAATGTCGGGTAAGGATGGCTGGCCTCATATCTGCAAGCTGCCCGATCTGATAGACGCCCATTCGATGAAAATGACGCTTCATGCGTGAGCCTACCCCGAACAGCTTTTCAATTGGAAGCTTCCAGAGCGTATCCGCTAACGTTTCCCGCTTGAGCCAAAAAACGCCTTCTTCCCGTTTCTTGGCGAAATTGTCGCACGCCATCTTGGCCAGTACCTTGTTCTCTCCGATGCCTACCCGACAGTTGATTCCCGTCTCCATCCAGACGCGCTGCCGAATTTGTGCGGCCATCTGCAACGGATCACCAAACAGATGGACGCTGCCTGTCACGTCGAGAAACTGCTCGTCGATCGAGTACGGCTCCACCTTGTCAGTAAATGCCTCGAATATGCGAGTGATTTGCATGGAGATGCGAATGTACATCTCCATGCGCGGACGAACAACGACGAGCTGGCGACACTTTTGCTGCGCCTGCCACAGCGCTTCGGCCGCGACCACTCCGTATGACTTGGCAATCGGACACGCTGCCAGCACGACTCCGCTGCGCCGCTCTGGATCACCCGCGACGACAATCGGTTTGTTTCGCAGCGCTGGATTGGCCCCTTTCTCGATACTGGCATAAAAGCTCTGCATGTCGATCAAAAACACGATCCGCTTGTTCGCATTGGACACACGATCATCCCCTAAATAAGAACTTATGTTCTCTTGTTGCTTTGTTCTTATTATAGCAAACAAACGTTCGCTTTTATGCCTGTCTCGGGTAAAAAAAAGTTGGTAATTATTTCTTCCCGGATAAGCACACATCGGTAGGGGTTCCGCAAGCGAGAGCGAATCCAATAAGGGGTTACTTTTTCATGACGGGAATCCAAATTTCGCTTCGGAAGGTTGGTGATGAAGTGTCTTTATTTTCGTTCCACAAAATCTCTGGACCCTCAGCCTGTTCATAACCGGAGGATAAAAACCATTCCGAATAAATCCGGGCCCAGACATCTTGCAGCGTATCGGGAAAAGGACCTACGACTTCGAAGACGGCCCAGGTGGAAGCAGAAACCTCCAGTGCTGTCAAATTTTCCGGACATTCCTTTGTAGTGGCTACGCCAATATAGTGATCGAGCTCGCCATATTCCAGCCGACCTTCTGAAAAGTTCGTCGATGCACTGAGCAGTCCTAATGGTTCGACATCGGATAGCGATTTCAATTGATGAATCGTCCCCATATCGAGCGAAGCCCACATGGCCGCAATCTCCGGATTGACCCCGTGATAAATCAACGGGACTCTTTTTTTCAAACCAACAATGCGAAATGCCTCTTTTTCTTCCATACGGTAGTTCATGGCACTGCCTCCTTTAATGGATAGATGAAAGGTCATTCGCGGATAAGCCTTCAAGGAATGGCCAATGTGTCTGGCTTCTGTCGGAGTGACTCCATGCACATTCTGAAAAGCTCTGGCAAAGGAATCAGCCGATCCGTATCCGTATTTGATCGCAATGTCAATAACCCGCTCGTTGCTGTCCGCAAGCTCAAAAGCTGCAAGCGTAATACGCCGACGCCGGATGTATTCGGATAGCGGAACACCAGCGAGAAAAGAAAACATCCTTTTGAAGTGATACTCGGAGCAGCAAGCCACCCGAGCGATTTCTTTGTAGTCAATCTCGCTTGTCAAATGGGCTTCGATGTAGTCCAGAGCCTCATTCAGCTTTGCAAGCAAATCCATGGTAATGACCTCCCTTTCTCCCTCAGAATAGCAGATGCAAAATCGGGCGATCCGACATTTCGTGCACGATTATGACGGGTCGACCTTGTGAAAAACACCTATTGAAAGGAGCTCTATCGCAATGACAACCACTTCCCCCCTGCTCCCCCAAATCGGAGCCATTTTTGTAGCCGTCAGCGACATCGAGCGCGCACGCGACTGGTACTGCCGTCTATTGGGCATTCCCGCAGACAGTGAGATTATGTTCGGGCATCTATACTGCATTCCCTTGCAAAGCGGACTGACACTCATTCTGGACAGCAAAATCTTTCCGAAGCGCATCATAGATGATGCTCCTTTGTTTCATTTCAACACACAGGATATTGAAGCCTCTTATGCATTTCTCAAGGAGAGCGGAGTCGAAGTCGTCGTTCCTATCCAGCATGGCCACTGGTTCAACTTCCGCGATCCCGACGGCAATCTGATCATGGTAAGCCAATGTTAAACGGAAGAGGAGATACACGTATGACCATCCACTTGCGCCGCACTACACCGGCAGACATTCCCTTCGTTTGCGAAGTTGAAAATGCGCCAGAGAATACCCCGTTCATTATTCCGTGGAGCGAAGTTCGGCACCACAACGCTCTTGGCGACCCGGACATCCTCCATATGATTGCCGAAAAAAAAGAAACAGGCCACCCCGTCGGCTACGTCATCATCGCCGGGCTGACCAATCCTCATCAAAGTATTGAACTTATGCGTATTACGATCGCAGCGAAGGGGGAAGGCTACGGTCGCAACATCCTGCGTCAGATCAAGCATTGGGCATTCATCGAGCAAAAAGCCCATCGACTCTGGCTGGATGTAAAAGAAACGAACGACCGCGCTCGCAGCCTTTACCTATCGGAAGGGTTTCACATAGAGGGCACCTTGCGCGATTGCCTGAAATCAGGGGATACTTATGAATCCTTGATCATTTTATCGATGCTGGCAACGGAATATGACGCCTAGGGGACAAATGCGTCCGGAGTCGTGACATACAGCCATTTTCCGTCGTTGCTAGCTCCCAAAATCGATACACTTGCTGGCAGTCCTTTCACCAGCACAGATTGTTGCTTGCGATCAGCATCGAACAGGAAGAGCGACGACAAAGACTCCGCTCCCTGCTCAGCTTTTTCCCAATCGATATAAACCAAATGGTGAGTGCCTGGAATCCATATCGCTTCTGGCTTCATTTCCATCAGTTTAACGTTGCCCTTAAACACCCCTGCATTCCAATACATTTGATAGGCGCCATCTGTCGACTGGATATAGCCAGACCACGCTTCTTTGGGAACCGGTGGATTCCAGCTGATCACCTTGCCTGACTGCCAATCGTAGCGTTGACGGAGCTCTTCAAAGCTTTCTTCCTCTATCCTCATTTCAAACGTCGCGTAACGACCATCATCCATAAAACTGACGGGCTGGACTTGCCCATTCATCTCGTCTGTTGGAACCCATCCTTTGATGACACCTGGGAGGCGCCGTTCTTTTCCAGCTGCCAAATCGTACACGACCAGATCGAGATCCTTTTTCTGTTCGGTCTTGCCTACTGCCATCAATACATACTTGCGATCATGGCTAAAGCTGGCTCCGTGTACGTATCCATCTACCTTGACACGAGTGGCAAACTCGCTTTTCGGTACATCTGTCCCTTTCGGTGGATGAGCGAAAAAGAAGCCGCGACGATCTGCCATGAAGTCGCCTGCACCGCTATAATTGTCAGTCAGCTCCACTGGATACGCGGTCAGTTCTTTTGTCTGTGTGTCATAAATCGAATACAGCATGGGGAAACGGGCATCGCACTCACAATATTCTGTAAATCGCTCCAGCAGCACATACCGTTCCTCAGGGTCGATAAACTCCATGGGAGTCCTGACGGCAAAGTCCGTCATTTTTTCTTTCACCTTGCCATCGACTGAGACTCGCCAAATCTGAGACGGAACAAACACCACCGCCGAGAACTCATTCGTATCGTCAAACACAGTTCCCTTTACCGTCTTCGCTCCTGCTACGTTTACAACATATTCCGTCCAGCTTCTATCTTTGGCAAGTGTATCAGGAAGAGTCGCCAGCAATTGCAGTTGACGCTCGTGCACCCAGTGAAACGTAAAAATCGGCTCCACGAAACCCAAGTCCTCTTTTTTGGTCTCTTCCTGGGCATTTTTTCGGATGGCTGCTTCGACTGTTCCTCGGTTCACGGCTTCCTTAAAAAAGAGGGTGTATGCCTGTGGTGCAGGTCCCACTACCGTTCTTCGAGGAGAGCGGAGCTGTGGAGCGTCGTTTAGCTGAATGACCACGTCTTCTTTCATCGCCGCGTAGTCGTAAGGCAGTTCCTTTTGCTTCCATTCCTTTGTCATTTGGCTGGTCGTATGGGATGGGCCAGTCTGAGCAATCCGACTGTCCGTGGAAGTTGCTTGCGCGAAGTCGGATCCTGTCATGATAAGCAATGCGAACACAATGGACATACTCATTCCCCGAATTTTTCGCAAAGACAAAAAACTCGCCTCGCTTCCTAGAAAAATTTACCTTACAGAGGATAGACGTCGATAGCCCGCTTAAGGTTTCACCCCACAAAAGAAAAAACCTACCCACACGCTTGAAGTGGGAAGGCCTTCCTACCTTTCTTAATCGAAGACGACGCCATCCAGCACGCCCTCATTCTTCAAATAGTCACGCAGCCAGTGATACTTTTCGTCGCGCCAGAAAGAGTCCTCTGCTACCAGCTTGACAGTCTCCTGTCTCGCTACCTCCAGCGCTTTGTAATCACTTAATAGATCAGCGACCTTAAACTCCGGCAAGCCGCTCTGCTTCGTGCCGAAAAAATCACCCGGTCCGCGCAATTCCAAATCGCGCTGCGACAGCTCGAATCCATCCGTTGTCTCGCACATGACACGCATCCGCTCTTTTCCGATCTCGGATTTCGGATCGGCGATCAGCACACAATACGACTGTTCAGAGCCACGTCCTACGCGTCCACGCAATTGGTGAAGCTGAGCAAGACCAAACCGCTCCGCATCATAAATGACCATATAGGTGGCATTCGGCACATTCACACCGACCTCTACGACCGTTGTACTGACCAGGACATCGTGCTCTGCCGCAAGAAAGGCTTGCATGACTGCATCCTTTTCCTTCGCTGGCAGTCGCCCATGCATCAGGCCTACGCCAAATTCAGGGAAAATGTGTGTGAGCTGAGCATGTACATCAATCGCATTTTGCACATCGAGCTTTTCGGATTCCTCAATAAGCGGACAAATCACATACGCCTGTCGTCCTTTGCGCAGTTCATCCCGCATTTGCTCCAGCACAGCCGGAAACTGATCATGCTTTTTCCATGTCGTCTCAATCGGTTTGCGCCCCGCAGGCATTTGATCAATCGTCGAGACGTCCATGTCGCCAAATGCCGTAATTGCCAGTGTTCTCGGAATTGGCGTTGCAGTCATAAACAAGACATCGGGTGACAAGCCTTTATTCCGTAAAATTCGCCGCTGCTCCACACCGAATCGGTGCTGCTCGTCCGTAATCACGAGACCAAGACGGGAGAAAAAGACGTCCTCTTGAATGAGCGCATGGGTGCCGACTACGACATCGATTAGCCCCATTTGCAGAGAGCCGATGACTTCGCGTCTACGTTTCGCGGTCAGTGAGCCAGATAAGAGCGCGACCTGAATGCCGTAATCGGACAAGAGCTTCGTCAACGACTGCACATGCTGCTCGGCGAGAATCTCCGTCGGTACCATCAGTGCTCCCTGATAACCTGCTTTCACCGCAGCAATCAGGGCGATCGCAGCTACGACGGTTTTCCCAGAGCCTACGTCCCCTTGCAGCAGCCGATTCATCGCATGAGGGGCACGCATGTCGTCCAATATTTCTTTTACCACTCGTTTCTGCGCATCTGTCAGCGGGAACGGTAACCCTTTGACAAATTCCCGTACCTCTTCCATCGGAATCGCCAAAGCAACACCTTCCGTTTGCTGCCGATTAATTTTGCGCAGTGTTTGCATTTTCAACTGGAATAAAAAAAGCTCCTCGAACATAATCCGTCGCCGCGCTTGACGGCCATCTTCCGCATTTTCCGGAAAATGAATCGAATGAAAGGCATGCACCCGCGGCATCAGTCGGTAGCGCTCCACAATATCCGCAGGAAGGATCTCAGGAATCTCCTTGCCATACTGACGCAACGCCTGTTGAATGGTTTTGCGCAGCAGTGTATGCGTCACATCGCCGCCAAGTGGATAGACAGGGGCGAGCTCGCCTCGTTTTGTCGCACGTTCGGAGTCTACTTCTGTCATTTCGCTCACAGTGATCTGTAGCTTGTGCTTGTCCCATTTTCCTGTGACGAGTATTTCCTTGCCGGGCGACAGCCTGCTTTTGACAAACGTCTGATTGAACCAGACAGCCGTCACCACGACACGATCCATGACAATCTTGACCGACAGTCGTGATTTTCTTTTTCCATAAAAACGAACAGAGGGTTCGCCGTACACCGTACCTGCCAGCGTGACCCTCTCTCCGTCTTTTACTTCTGTCAAATCGCGCACACGGTAATCTTCATAGCGAGACGGGAAATACTCCAGCAAATCACCAATGCTGTTGATTCCCAATCCTGCAAATGCCTTCGCCCGCTCTTCCCCTACCCCGTGCAAAAGGGAGACGGGCGATTGATATGCACCAGCCATCTTACTTCTCCATCCGTACGCCGAACACTTTGGCTTCGATCATGCGGCCCGTTTGCGTGGCAGCAAGACCACCCTGTGCGGTTTCCTTCAGCGCAGTCGGCATGGCACAGCCGATTCGGTACATGGCATCGATAACTTCATCTGTCGGGATTACGCTCTTGATGCCTGCCATTGCCATATCTGCGGCTACCGTCGCAATCGCTGCTCCCATCGCATTTCGTTTGACACATGGTACTTCAACCAGTCCGGCTACGGGGTCACAGACCAGACCGAGCATATTTTTCAACGCGATCGCCACTGCTTGGGCAGATTCCTCAGGCGTACCGCCAGCCATTTCTACAATCGCCGCAGCAGCCATGGCTGTTGCAGAGCCTACCTCTGCCTGGCAACCACCCGCAGCACCCGAAATGAATGCGTTATTGGCAATGCAATACCCGATAGCGCCTGCCGTGAACAAATAATTGACCATTTCCTCACGGGTCGGTTGCAGCTTGTCGGATACGGCAAACAGCGTCCCTGGTACAATGCCGCATGCTCCTGCTGTAGGCGTTGCGACAATCGTACCCATTGCTGCGTTTACTTCGTTAACCGCCACAGACATCGAGACGGCATTCAAAAGTGTGGGACCGGACAAAAACGTCTTGGTCTCCATATATGTTTGCAGCTTCTTCGCATCGCCGCCCGTCAACCCGCTATGCGAACGAATATCTTCGGTAAGCCCGCGACGCACTGCTTTTTCCATCACATCGAGGTTGGCGTACATATCTTGCATAATGGCATCCCGACTGCGCTGGGAAACTTCCATTTCTGCTTCAATCATCACCTCGGAGATCTTCTTCCCCTGGGATTCGGCCAACTCTACTAGTTCAGCCACATTACGAAACATCTGGTTGTTCACTCCTCTAATCCTGCTCGTCCTTTTGCTTAGTTCAATGCGAGCAGGGATACGTCAAAGATATGGGGGATTTGACGAATTTCCTCCAGGACTTCCGGCGAGATCGTCGAATCCGTTTCGATTGCCATCAAAGCACGGGAACCGCGTGTGTGACGAGACACTTCCATGAGCCCCACATTAATACTGTGTTGGGTCAGTACTTTTGCCACAGCCGCAATCATCCCAAAGCGATCCTCATGCAAGACCAAGAGCGTCGGTGTATCGAAGCCCAACTGAAAGGAAAACCCGTTCAATTCCAACACTTCGATCTTCCCGCCACCAATAGAAACACCGACGAGTTCAATTTGATGCTCATCATCGGACAGCTTGATCCGCGCTGTGTTCGGGTGTTCTGTCAAAACCTCAGAAGTGGTCAACTCCACTTCCATGCCGGCTTTTTCTGCAATCACCAGCGAATTTTTCAGACGCAAATCCGACGTGTCAAAGTCAAGAATTCCTGCCACTGTCGCCACATCAGAACCATGTCCTTGATACGTTTTTGCAAATGAGCCGTAAAAAACAATTTCTGCTCGCGAAGGCATTCTGCCAAACAGCTTGCGAGCCACACGACCGATACGGGCTGCACCAGCCGTATGGGAGCTAGATGGCCCAACCATAATTGGACCGATAATATCAAATACGCTTTTGTACTTCAACCGGTTCTCCTCCCGAATCACAAGGGGTTCAACAAGATTCACTCTCATTGTATCCTACAGCCTTTGAAAGCGCTACAGAGGAAACTGTACGTAAAGCAATCATAACCGATTTACGCAGACAACATGCGGTCAAATCAGGATAAATGAAAAAACTCCCTCTAAAAAGATGGTGTTCGTCAGGGATCGTCGAGCAGGTATCTTTTGGGTCCCACAACCAACATGTAATCGTGCAAACTTCATGAATTTCATTTTATTTCTTTGGAAGTGAAATTAGGAATACCTTGACGGGATCTAGTTCTCGGTTGAAATCTGCTTGAACATCAATTCCTTCGTTTGCTGTTTCTACTATTGGAATTCCATCATGATAAGGAAAGTGAATAAACTCGTTAATGATTGGTTCAAGCTCATCAAGGATTTCAATCTTTCCGCTAAAAGGGAGTCTTTCATGAATCTGAGATATAAGATTAAATCTTAGTTGCGAAGCCTGCCAATCGAACCAAACATATAACTGCATTCCATGATCACTATTTGATTTTAAAATTTGCTGTTGTCTATTCTCTATCACTTTATGGAAAAAGTTCATGAAATCAGAAACTGTGAACTGACTAGCTAACTGCATACTTAAAGAAATAGACCACCTATTAGCAGAAATTTCTTTGTTCAAATCATCTTTATGACCGCCAATAAATAGAGAATCATACACAATATCCTCCAACTCAATAAGGAAATCATCCTTATTCACCAAAACCTCCCCCTTATTTTTTATGACTTTTAAATAGTTTTAACAGTACCTCTCTATAAAAAAGAAGCCCCCTACCCTCAGGGAAGCTCCTCTCCAAACTATATAAGCTTTACTTATCTTTTACCATGACGATCCCAAGTAGCCCTGGACCTGTATGCGTACCGATCACGGGACCAATCTGTTCCAACCAAGAATCCGTTACCGTAAACTCTTGCTTGAGTCGCTCCAAGAGCTCAGCCGCTTGATCTGGAACACTGCTGTGCAACATGGCGACTTTCACAGGCTCGCCTTGCGCGTATTCCTGCAAAGCTTCAAATACACGATTCAGAGCTTTCTTTGTCCCTCTTACCTTGTCAAAAGCAGACACGTACCCGGCGACATCCAGTGTCAAAATCGGCTTGATGTTCAAGAGCGAGCCGATGACGGCAGATGCTTTGCCAATTCGACCGCCTTTTTGCAGGAACTCCAGTGTATCCACAATAAAGTATACCTGCACCTCATCCAAATAACGATCAATCTGATCCAGAATCTGCTCCTTGTTCTTGCCTGCTTGTGCGGCTTTGGCAGCCTCCACGCAGATCATTCCATGAACAAACGAAGCTTTGCGAGAATCGATCACCGTAATGTCGATATTTTCATCCAACATCGACTTGGCGATCATCGCTGATTGATACGTACCTGACAAGGAACCGGACAAGAGGATGGCAATGATTTGCACGTCCTTGCCATATTTCTCATAGATCGCTTTGTACGCTTCGGCAAATTCAAGCGGAGACGGCTGCGAGGTCGTCGGCATCACACTCGATTCCTTCAGCTTATCGAAAAACTCCGAAGACGAGATAGTGACTGCGTCCACATACGTTTCCGCCCCAAACATGATTTTCAACGGGACGGCCACGATCCCCAATGACTGCCTCTCAGACGCATCGATATCAGACGCGCTGTCGGTAAGAATCACAATTGGCATTCTCGATCGCTCCTCTCCCTATTCGTTCTTGTTCAATAAGATGGCGTTTACTCGACGGAAAAAATGAATGGATACAACGGCTGACCGCCTGCCTGAATCTCTACTTCCACATCCGGGTAGGCATCGGCCAAAGCTTTTTCTAAAGCATGAGCCTGATCTTCTGTCGCATCTTCTCCCAAGAATATCGTAATGATTTCGGAGTCTTCATCCACCATTCCCAAGAGCAGCGTTGTTGCGCATGCTAGCAAGTCGGGGCCTGCTGTGACGATTTCTTTCTCAGCCATGCCGATAAAATCGCCTTCTTTGATTTCTACCTCACCCATTTGCGTGTCTCGAACCGCATGCGTCACCATACCCGTTTTCACTTGGGCAATCGCCTTGGTCATTGCTTGCACGTTCGTTTCCGGCTGGACATCTGCACGGAAGCTGACCAATGCTGCCAATCCCTGCGGAATGCTCTTCGTCGGTACGACAGAAACAGGAACTTCAGCGAGCTCAGATGCCTGCTGTGCTGCCATGATGATATTGCTGTTGTTTGGCAGGATGATGATGTGTTGGGCATTCAGACCTGCGATGGCCTTCATAAAGTCCTCTGTGCTCGGGTTCATCGTTTGGCCACCCTCTACTACCACATGCACACCCATGCTGCGCAGAATTGTAGCGATTCCCCCACCAGCAGCTACCGCGATCAATCCGTATGGAAGCAGCTCTTTGGCAGGTTGAGCAGCTGATTCTGGCTTCGCCTGTCCTTTGCTCTCTTCCGCTTTGAGAATGTTCGCATGCTGCTCGCGCATGTTTTCTATCTTCAGTCGATGCAGGCTGCCGAATTGCTGAGCGTATTGCAGTACGCTTCCCGGATGCTCTGCATGAATATGTACCTTGACGACTTCATCATCAGAGACGACAAGCAATGAGTCTCCCATCGTATCCAGATGGTTTCGGAACATCGCTTCTGAGAACGGCTTTTTGTTCGGCTCAGTGCTATGTGCGACATGAACCATAAACTCCGTGCAGTACCCGTACTTGATGTCTTCTGTTTTCATGTGAATTTGTGCATGATGCTGCTCGGAAATGAGCTTGTCCAGCTCTTCTTGGCCGATTTTGGGTACCGAACGCTCACGATCTGCGGATAGCTCTTCCCCGCGCAATGCTCGCAAAAACCCTTCATAAATAAACAAGAGACCTTGTCCACCTGAGTCGACTACGCCCACTTCTTTTAGAACAGGCAGCATTTCCGGCGTACGCAACAGCGTAGCTTGCGCCTGCTCGTATGTTTTTTCCATGACAGAGATAATATCATCTGACGTACGCGCTGCACGCACAGCCATCTCCGCCGCTTCACGGGCAACAGTCAAAATCGTGCCTTCTACCGGCTTCATCACTGCCTGATACGCAGAGTCAACTCCAGCTTTCAAGGCATCGGCAAACTGACGGGCGTTAACCTCGTCTTTTCCATTGACTGATTTGCTGAAGCCGCGGAATAACTGGGACAAAATCACGCCGGAGTTACCGCGCGCGCCCATTAACAGACCTTTTGCCAAAGCAGCTGCCGATTCAGTGATTCGGGGGGATTCTTTTCGAGTCAACTCCTCCACACCGGAAGAGAAAGTCAAATTCATGTTTGTCCCCGTATCGCCATCCGGCACAGGAAAGACGTTTAATCCATCCACTACTCTGACGTTGTCGGATAAAAGGTTCGCCCCCAGGTAAACCATCCGGCTAAACAGCACGCCATCTAGACGCGTATGTACCAACTGATGTTCCTCCTTACATATCCCTGTCTGTACGAACTCCCTGCACAAAAATATTAACAGCAGTCACATCAATGCCTACTGTTTGCTCCAAGGTATAGCGAACACGGCGTTGAACGTTGCCTGCCACCTCGGAAATTTTCACGCCATAGCTGACGATAATGTGCATGTCCAATACTACTTCGCCATTTGTGTTATGAACGACGACACCTTTGCTCAGGTTATCTCTTCCTAACAACTCAGCGATTCCATCTTTCAATGCTTTGCGAGAAGCCATGCCCACAAGTCCAAAAACTTCCATGGCCGCTCCTCCAGCAATCCGTGCGATCACGTCTTCTGTAACATCGATCTTTCCTAGCGATGTATTCATTTCCACTGTCATGCAAGGACTCCTCCTCTGTTAAACAGCTTGACCGTCATAGGTAAGCGTAACCATGCTTCCTTACAATTCTACACTAACACAAAAGAGAAATGAAGCGTTTTGTCGATCCTATCAACCCTACGAGAAAGACTGGGTAAATCATCTTGTCAAGTATTGCAATTGACAGCAATGTTGTGCTAATATAGTCAAGTATTTGTATTTCCCACAAAGGAAATCCCGTTTAGATGTAACAAGGGAGGTGGATCGTAATGGCACGTCGTTGCTTTGTAACAGGTAAATCTGCTAAAGCTGGAAACGCTCGCTCCCACTCCATGCGCGCAACTCGCCGCACCTGGGGTGTCAACGTACAAAAAGTGCGCATTCTCGTAAATGGAAAACCGAAGCGCGTTTATGTAAGTACTCGAGCACTGAAATCCGGTCTCGTAACTCGCGTATAGTTGCTCTCAACTATGCGAAAAAAAGCACCCTCGAGGTGCTTTTTTACATTTCTCCCGTTTCTCCACTCTTCTCCTAAAGGAGGCTCGGGGCCGAAGCGTCACTTTTTCTTGTTGAACGCCTCGATAATGCCCCGAATCATGCCACCCAGGAACTTCGGCAACTTGATGGTGTAAAACCGCATGCTACCCCTCCTCACCGAAATTACTACACACGATACAAATACACGCCGGCCCCTATGAGTGCTAATGCCAATAGGCTATACCAAACCCACGGAGGTGCCCAATACAGGAAAATGGTGATTCCCCCGACAGCCAACGCAACCCCGAGAACACGTCGCAAGGCGCCCCCCTGTCGCAGGCGATAGGAGCGCAATCCCATTTCGCGTAAGCACCTCCTTTAGGTGTTCTCAAAAACGTGCATATTACATCATATTCTGCTGTCGGATAAACATGTATCCTGCCACATGAAAAAAGTATGTGTCTAAGAAGTAAAAAATCAGGCAACGGAACTCGCTGCCTGATTACATTATGTGGATAGTTTGTACATGATACCGATTTTTTCCTATTTCTTACGCAACTCGATCGCGTGCGGGGAACAACAGCTGTGATGCGCTGCTAAGCACAACGGTCAAGACGACTCCCGCGATAATCATTTCTGGCAACAGATACGTGATGTTATAAATGAGGGAATATTGCCAGACTGGTACACCTTCTGGCGCGTAGCTGCCAAACCAAATAATACCCGATAGAAAATGGCAGACAAATCGACCAATCACGCCGATGAACAAGCCGCTCCACAGTACCATGATTCGCTGCTTCGTTCCTTCGTAGCCAGACAGGCGAACGAGACCAGCCAAACCCAGCACCCCAAATGCAAGCGGATAATCGAGTAGCAGCTGTACCGGATGGACAACCGTACTGCCCAGCAGCAATTGCAGAAAGCCGACAACAAGACCTGTAATAACACCTGCGGCGAGTCCGCGGCGAACTGCAATCAGCGCGATCGGAACCATCACCAGGGACACAGAGCCGCCCTGCGGCATATCGAAAACCTTGATTTGACTAAATACAATTGCAAGAGCCGCCATCATCGCCATTTCCAACAAAATGACCAACCGTTGACGATCCAAAATAGTCACTCCTCAAAATAGAATAAATAAAAAATTTTTTACACTGATAATGTTTCTGATTCTAGCCCAAGTCTATGCTCGTGTCAAAGAAAAAAGCCGCTGCCTCATCGGCACTGCGGCTAGTTTTATTACCGAACCTTCTCCAAGAACTGCTGGGCACGTTCACTTCGTGGCTTTTTGAAAAACTCTTCTGGTGGCGTATCTTCCAAGAGACGACCATCATCGAGGAACAAAATACGGTCTGACACCTCTTCGGCAAAGCGCATTTCATGCGTGACGATTGCCATGGTCATTCCGCTATCAGCCAGCCCCTTCATAACCTCCAAAACCTCCTTGACCATTTCTGGGTCGAGGGCAGAGGTCGGCTCGTCAAACAGCATGATTTGTGGCTCCATCACAAGCGAGCGGGCAATAGCTACACGCTGCTTCTGACCGCCTGACAAGCGCGATGGAAAAACATCCGCTTTGTCTGCCAGGCCTACACGGGCCAATAGCTCGCGAGCCTTCTGTTCTGCTTCGGCTGCAGACATGCCTTTTACTTTCATCGGAGCATAGGTCAAGTTTTTCAATACCGTCATATGCGGAAACAAGTGAAAATGCTGAAAAACCATCCCGATTTGCTGACGAATGCCCATCACGTCAGCCTTTGGAGCCGTGATTTCCTGTCCGTTGATCGTAATTGCACCCGTCGTTGGTGTCTCCATCAGGTTGATGCAACGCAATAGCGTTGACTTCCCCGATCCAGATGGACCGATGATGGCGACAACCTCCCCTTTACCGATGTTCGTCGTGATGCCCTTCAACACATTCAGTTGTCCAAATGACTTCGTTATGTTATCGATCTTAATCACTGAGTCTCATCCTCCGTTCCAATACGCGAGCTACCCAAGTCAGGATCATAACCATGACATAGTATAGGATACCGGCGATCATGTATGGCTCAAAATAGCGGAAGATGGTGCCTTTGACCACATTCGCGTTCTGCATGATGTCTGCAAGACCAATCGTGGAAACGAGTGCGGATTCCTTCAAGAGTGCAATTGTTTCATTGACAAGAGCAGGCAAGATATTTTTGACAGCCTGCGGCAAAATAATGTCAAGCATCATCCGATGATAAGGTACACCAAGCGCTTTGGCCGCTTCCCACTGCCCTTTATCGACCGCCAAAATTCCACCGCGAATCGTCTCGGAAATGTATGCTCCTGAGTTTAGTGTAAACGTCAGTACAGCTGCTTCCAGTTGCGAAATGTTGTAGCCAGTAAGCTGTGGCGTTGCAAAATATACAAAGGTCAGCTGCAAAATCAAAGGTGTCCCGCGGAAAACAGAGGTATAGGCAACCGCGAGCCAGTTCAGCAATTTTACATTCGAAATTTTAATGAGTGCGAGGATGGAGCCCCAGACAAAGCCCAAAACAACAGAAATCAACGTAACGAGAAGCGTGCCCTTAATCCCTTCCAAAATGAAAGGAATATAGGGCACGATTTGTGCAAAATCCAAATTCATGCCCGTTCTCCCCTCTTGCTGCTAATACAGGTAGTCTTTGTTGAATGAAGAGATTATTGACCGAACCATTTTTGGATCAGCTTGTCCATTTCTCCATTGTCTTGCATCTTTTTAATCACTTCATTAAACTTCTCTACGTGCGGAGATCCTTTAGGGAACGCTACAGCAGAGCCATTCTTTTCATTTTCTTCCATTGTGGTGAATTGCAGAGAGTCATTGTTTGCCACGAAGCCTTTCGCTACCGTGTCCTCAATAATGGCAGCATCTACACGGCCCGCTTTTACTTCTTCGACAATCTCAGGCAGCTTGTTCAGCGAAGTGATCTGCAAGCCGGAAACAGTCTTTGCAAGCTCCTTTGCTGCCCCTTCCTGAATAGAACCGAGCTGTACCGCCACTTTTTTGCCAGCCAATTGCTCAGGCTTGGTCAGATTGCTGTCTTTCTTTGCTACGATCGTATTTTTCGCATCGTAATAGATGGTGGAGAAGTCAGCGTTCTTCTCACGCTCAGGTGTTGCTGTCATGCCAGCCATAACGAAGTCCGCGCGATTCGTTTGCAGTGCCGGAATAAGCCCGTCAAAGTTCATGTCATTAATTTGCAGTTCGTAGCCGAGCTCTTTTGCAATGTATTTCGCGATATCAATATCAAAGCCGACGATTTCATCCTTACCGCTGCTCAGGTCGTGATATTCATACGGCTTATAGTCAGCAGAAGTAGCCATGACCAGTGTTTTCTTGTCGCCAGCAGAAGCCGCAGGTGCTTGTCCTGTTGCGGTTTGATTGCCTGTACCGCATCCAGCGATTACGACTGCCGCAAGCATGGAAGTAAGTGCAAGTGAAATGAACGATTTTTGTTTTTTCATGATGAACCCCCGTTGTTATGATTTCCTGCATAAAGCAGTCTATTTGAAGCATTAATTTGCACAAAAACTTATATTTATGCATCACAATGATTATTTTACTCATAATCTGAACAATTTCAATCATTTTTTACTCACATTTTAAATGCGGAATATACAGAATTTTATGTGCAAATCTTTATTTTTGTGGCAGAAAAGCAAACAAGGCTTTATAGTGCTAGTAAAAGGAATCACAGGAGGCTGACATGGAGAAAAATTGGACGTCCTATTTTCGGCAACAGCTCCCAGAAATTATCGAGGAACTGCGTACTTATGTAGAGATGGAAACACCCACCCATAACAAGCAAGCTGTCGATCAATTGGGCAGCCTGATTGCAGAACGCTTTCGCCAATTAGGGTGTCGGGTGGAGAGCCTGCCACAAGAGCAATACGGAAATCAGCTGCGAATGGAGTATGGAGATGGCGACGAACAAATCCTCATTCTCGGTCACTTCGATACCGTAAAAGAGATTGGAACACTAGCCGTTGAGCCTTGTCGCGAGGAAAATGGCCGACTCTACGGGCCTGGTACATACGACATGAAAGCTGGGATCGTTTTTAGCTATTTCGCCCTGCGCGCCATGATGGAACACAAGCTTTCACCCAAAAATAAGCTTGTCTTTTTTTGGAACACCGACGAAGAGATTGGCAGTGTTTCCTCCGAAATGCTCATTAGAGAGGAAGCAAAAAGAAGTAAATATGCATTGGTACTGGAGCCTGCCGCTGGAGATGGCTCTTTGAAAACAAGCCGCAAAGGCGGCGGAGACTTCATTTTAAAAGTAACAGGCCGTGCTGCACATGCAGGCAATGATCACGCCAAAGGAATCAATGCGATCGCTGAGCTGGCTCACCACGTCCTCGATATTCAATCGTTTACGAATTATGAGGCGGGCACAACCTTGTCTGTCGGTACCATTACAGGCGGAAGTGCATCGAACGTCGTACCTGACTTTGCCATGACAGAAATTGATGTGCGTATCCAAAGCCGCGAGGAAAGCGAACGTATCACCCGATTGATGAGTCAGCTGACCCCTGTTCATCCAGAAGCCAAGCTGATCGTAGAAGGTGGAATCACCAAGCCTCCTATGGAACGAACAGCTGGTACCGAGCAACTGTTCTTGCATGCACAGGAACAAGCGCGTCTGGAAGGTTTTGAATTGACGGAGCAAGGTGTCGGTGGAACAAGCGATGGAAACTTCGCCGCTGATGCAGGAACACCAACACTTGACGGTTTGGGACCTGTTGGTGATGGAGCCCACGCTTCCCACGAGCATATCGTCATTGACGCCATTCCTGGCAGGATTGCCGTGATGCTGCGGATGTTTTTAACCTTGTCATAATAAATTTACAGGTGTATAATTTTATGGAAATTTAAGGCTCCGTCTACTTAACGACGGAGCCTTATCTGCACTATTTTCGAATGGGCAGTCATATATATTCCTATTCGAATAACAAGGAGAGGGAAAACATGGAATCAATCGCCACATTGCCGAGCAATCCCGTAGGATTTTGGCGCCGGCTCGGTGCCGGTCTGCTAGATGCACTCATTATCGGACTACCGCTACTACTGATCACCTATATCATTACAGGCAATACAGAAGACAATCTTGTTACCAATATCATCTCCTCGCTGTACAGCCTCCTCGTGCCTGTATTTTGGCATGGCTATACGGTGGGCAAAAGAATTGTCGGTATTCGCATCGCCCGAATCGATGGAGAGCCTGTTGGTATCGGAACCATGCTGTTACGCAACTTGGTCGGAGGAATCGTGTATGTCATTACACTTGGTCTTGGTGTAATCATCAGCGCCATCATGGTCATTGTTCGTCAGGATAAACGCTCGATCCATGATCTGATCGCGGGTACGTATGTAACATCGAATCATCCTTAATTTACCAAAATAGCCTGTCTCGACTAAAAAAAGTCCGGATGAATTATCTCCGGACTTTTTTCATTTCTATCCATTAAGCAGTTTATCGGAACAACACTTTATCTGTTTTTGCATCCATAAACACCATGGTTGTGTACGGCGGAAGGCTTGCACGCACAATGATATAAGGTGTGTGCACCGCTGGCATTGTAATATCTTCTGGTGCAGGATTTGTCAGCTCTACATAAACCGTGACCATTTCCCATCCTTGCTGAGTTCCAACAACCTTCAAACTATAGCCAGAGGTAGGCATTTCACCACGGGAGACTACATACAGGTCGCCTTGGCGATGTACACCCTTCTTCGCTTTTACTTTTCCTACGAATGCTCGTTCAGCCGCTGACAATGTACCTTCTTTTTCGATAGATAATTTTTTCGTTTGCACGTCTACTTGAGAACTCGAGATCGGCTCCGAATGTTTTTGTTCAGCGTGCACGGCAGTTTGTGAAAATGGCAGAATGGAGAGAATGGTGAGAACCGCTACACTGTTTTTCCATAACGATTTCATACATGATCAACTCCTGATTTTTTTAGAGGGCGACAACATTTCTTGATACTGGCCAGTATCTCTCAGATAGGAAATATTTACCACTATCTGGATAATTTGATTTAATCATTATATTTATTAAAAAGCAATATTTTCCAAAATGTTTTATTTTTGTTAATTAACCTTTACCACATATCGCCAGTAATCCTTGTTGGAGTAAGATTAATTCGATTTTATTCTATTTGTAGTATGAACTATAATTATACTTTTATTTTTATTATTAATTGATTTATCACATAATTAGTTATAATATTCAGATGATTACGAACGAACTATCAACAGAGGAAAGCACAAAAAAGCTGACGCCGATTGCATATCGTCGTCAGCTTACAGCAGCTAAGTGTTATTCCTACTGTCCACGAATCGCAGCGATTGCTTGACCGCGATCTGCTTGATTGAATACTGCGCTTCCCGCAACGAGGACAGTCGCTCCTGCTTCCTCGCACAAACGTGCTGTTTGAGCATTGACACCGCCATCGATTTCGATCTCCACATGCCCCAAGCCACGCTCGTTCAGCATTTGACGCAACTGGGCAACCTTTGGTACAACGCTGTGAATAAATTTTTGTCCACCAAAACCAGGGTTCACTGTCATGAGGAGAACCATATCCAAATCGGCAAGGACTGGCTCGATCGTGGAAATCGGTGTGGCCGGGTTCAATACTACTCCCGCTTTCACACCTTGCTCCTTGATCAAGTGCAGCGTGCGATGCAGATGACGGCATGCTTCCTGATGAACAGTAATCCAGTCTGCCCCACTTTTCGCGAATTGCGGAATGTAACGATCTGGTTCCTCGATCATCAAGTGTACATCGAGAGGCAGCTTGGTCACTGGGCGAATCGCTTCCACAATCAGAGGGCCGATCGTAATGTTTGGAACGAAGTGTCCATCCATTACATCCACGTGAATCCAGTCTGCTCCTCCCTTCTCGACATCGAGAATTTCTTCACCCAGACGGGCAAAATCAGCAGATAGGATAGAAGGTGCGATTTTTACCATGGTTTGTTCCTCCGTTGGTATTCTTTTAGCTCTTCGCGGAATTGTTTGTAGTGTTCATAGCGCTGTTCACTGATCTCACCGGCTTCCAGTGCGGCCTGCACAGCACAGGCTGGCTCACTAACGTGAAGACAGCCACGGAACTTGCATTCCGAGCTGCGGTCGGCAAAGTCCCGGAAGGCTTCCGCCAGATCAAGCTCGGAGAAATCGATAAACTCCAGTGAACTGAAGCCCGGTGTGTCTGCCACATATCCGCCGCCCTCAAGCGGAATCAGCTCCACGTGACGCGTTGTATGCTTTCCGCGTCCGAGCTTTTGGCTGACATCTCCTGTCTGCAGGCTGACACCCGGAAACAGCATATTGATCAGGGAGGATTTGCCTACACCTGACTGACCTGCAAAAACCGAAATACGGTCCCGTAAAATCTCACGCACGTCCTCCACACCGCGTTCATCCTTTGTTGAGGTGGGAATCACGCGGTACCCGATCGCTTCATACGTCTCCACGATTTCGGTTACCTCTTCTTCCGACACTTGATCGGCTTTCGATAGGACAATCACGGAATCAATCCCTGCATGCTCCGTGTGCGTCAGGAACTTGTCCAACAGTAACGGACTAAACATCGGCTTGTACATCGAAAAGACGAGTACCGCCTGATCCACATTGGAAATGGGCGGACGAACCAACTCATTCGTCCGTTCGCCCACCTCCATGATATAGCCTTCTTCCTCATTGATCGCATCGTAGACGACCCAATCCCCAACCAGTGGATTTACTTTTGCATCTTTTTTCTTAAAGAGCCCTCGTGCACGGCAACTGTAGATTCGCCCTTCGTCGGCTACATAATAGAAACCGCTGAGCGCTTTCACAATCCGTCCTTCTGGCATTCATGTCCCTCCACTACACTATGGCAAGCTGCTATAGGAAATCGAATACTTTTGTGCCTCCATAAAGTTGTTCATGTTCGGCCCTTTGACCAACAGCCTGATCAACGCATCTTTTTGAGGCGACACTACGTATGGCACGTTGTATTCTTTGCTTTCGGATACAGGCTCAGTCAGCACAACCTTCGTTCCGCTAGCATCCGTTACTTCAATTTGCACTTCCAACGTATCACCTGGCATCACATCCACATAGACAGGTGAAGTTCCAGTCTTGGCGTCTTGCGGGTATTGGCCATTGCTGACCTCAAGCGGAATCGCTACGTCCTTTTGCACATCCATTCCCGGATCGTATGGGTGAGTGCTGAGAACAATGCCTGGTTTGTCGGTCGTATAAGTAGGCACTTCGGTGATTTTCCCGACAGACAGCCCTTTTTTGAACAATTCTACTTGCGCAGCCTCTACAGATTTATTCCGGACATCCGGCATTTTCACGAAGGCTTTTCCTTTACTAATCGTGACTGTCACATTCGTTTTGGTCGGGAACACCTTTTCATTTGCGGCTGGAGACTGCTTGATAACCGTTCCTACCTCGGCCTTGTCGTCTTCTTCCTCTACAAAAGTGACATTCTCCAGTTTGAAGCCATTGCTTTTCAATGCTTCCTCTGCGGTTGCTCGCGGCAACGTAACCAAATTCGGCATGCTGATCTCTTGTTGTCCTTTGCTTACAAACAAGGTCACAACGGAATTTTCCTTTAACCGCATGGGAGGTGCAGGGTCCTGGCGTATCACCATTCCCTTTTCTATCGTATCATTGGCTTCTTCCACGATACGGGCGACAAGTTTGGCATTCTGAATCTCCTTCTCCGCGAGCGACACTTCTCTACCTTCCACATGAGGTACATTCACCTCTGGAACGGTCGGGAACAGATTCAACAGTAAGTTAAATCCGAAGAATGCCAGTACGAAAAATAGTCCAATACCGCCAACCCACATCAGGGCTTTGATCCACCATTGTTTCTTGGCTGGTTTGTCGTCCTCTTCTTCCGAACGTTGCTCATAGCGGCTACGCCCCGCTCCTCCGGTTTTGCCATTGGTATGGCCTTCGAGCATGTCAGGTGTGATGATCGGCACCACTCGCGTCATCTCTTCATCCACCGGGAACGTCAGCTTTTCTTCGTTTAATCGTTCTGGGAACAGGCAGGTCTCCAAATCTTCTAGCATTTCACTCGCAGATGCGTATCTGAGAAACGGATCCTTTACCAGCGCCTTCAAAATGACATTTTCCACACTCTGTGGGATAGCCGGATTGACTTGGCGCGGCTCTGGAAGCGGCTCCTGCAAATGCTTGAGCGCCACTGATATAGGGGAATCACCGGAAAACGGCAGTTCACCTGTCACCATTTCGTACAAGACGATCCCCAGCGAGTAAATATCGGATTTTTCCCCGGTAATCCCACCGCGCGCCTGCTCTGGTGAAAAATAATGGACAGAGCCAAGCATCGCATTCGTATGCGTAATCGTTGCTGAAGTAACGGCTCGCGCAATCCCGAAGTCCGTAACCTTCACCCGACCATTTTTTCCAATCATAATGTTATGCGGCTTGATATCTCGATGAATGATCTGGTTTTGATGCGCATGATCGAGTGCATCGCAAATTTGCTCGGCGATCCGCACTGCCTCTTCTACCGGCAGCGCACCACGTTGAATGATGACCTCTTTCAACGTATAGCCTTCTATGTACTCCATCACCATGTAATGGGTATCGCCTTCCTGACCGACATCATACACCCCAACCACATTGGGGTGAGATAAGCTCGCCACCGCCTGCGCTTCACGTCGGAAACGATTGACGAAATCTTCGTCCGTACCAAACTGTGAACGCAGCACTTTGACTGCCACTGGACGATTCAAAATTAAATCTTTGGCCTTGTATACAATGGCCATACCGCCCCCACCGACGCGGGATTCTATTTGGTATCGTCCTCCCAGTCGTTGACCTTCCATCTCTCTCACCCCTCTTTCTGACCGGCATCAAGCGTATTTCGTACGGCAACCAGCGTTATGTTATCTTCCCCACCGGCATCCAGTGCTTCCTGCACCAAACCGTCCACCTTCGCTTGTAACGATATCTGTTTCTGCATACTTTCTTCTAAGGAAGGATGACTGACCTTGTTGCTCAGTCCATCTGAGCAAATCAAGACGATATCACCCTCTGACCATTCAAACTGCCCAAGATCAATGAGCACATCCGGTTCAGTCCCGAGCGAACGCATAATAACGTTGCGGTGAGGGTGGACAGACGCCTCCTCGGATGTAATCTGTCCACTTTTCACCAGCTCATTTACAAGGGAATGGTCTTCTGTTTTCAAGACCAGTCCGTCTTGGTTGTAAAAATACAGACGGCTGTCGCCAATATGCGCGGTAATCACGGAGGATTGGTCGAACAAGGCAGCAACCACGGTTGTGCCCATGCCACTGCACTCCGGATGTTCAACCGCATATTCATAGACTTCTTTATTCGCAAGTAGGACGGCGTTCATCAATTGCTCACGCACATCCTCTGCTTCGAGGTCCCCATCTAGGTGACGCAGTTCTTTTACTATTCGCTCAACAGCAAGGCGACTGGCGATATCACCAGCCTGATGGCCACCCATACCATCTGCTACAATGGCGAGCACGCGTCCGTTCAAATCGGTCACACAGGCATAATAGTCCTCATTAACCTGACGAACGCGGCCAACATGGGATTTCATCGCGATTTCCATGGCATCACCCCACGGTTTCTTTAGCGTGTTGTGCCCTCAATTGTCCGCAAGCAGCAGCAATATCACTGCCTTGCTCGCGTCTGATGGTCACATTGATTCCTTTTTCCTCTAAAATGCGTTTGAACTGAAAAATCTCATTGCGTGGCGTACGCACATAATCACGCTCTGGTACGTAGTTCACCGGGATCAGATTCACGTGGCAAAGCATGTCGCCAATGAGTTCGGCCAGTTCCTCTGCATGCTCAGGCTGATCGTTTTTCCCACCAAACAGACCATACTCAAAACTAATGCGGCGCCCTGTCTTGTTAATGTAATGGTGACATGCTTCCATCAGCTTCGCAAGCGGGAAGCCGCGGTTGATCGGCATCAGCTGGCTTCTCAGCTCCGTGTTTGGAGCGTGCAGGGAAATCGCCAGGTTCACTTGTCCGCCTCGCTCAGCGAACTCATAAATCTTCGGCACAATTCCACTTGTGGAAACCGTAATGTGTCGAGCACCGATATTCAGTCCACGGTTATCGTTGATGACGGACAAGAACGCCATCAAGCTCTCGAAGTTCTCGAAAGGCTCCCCGATCCCCATGACGACTACGTGACTGACACGCTCACCTTCCGCATCCAATCTGCGTTGTGCTGTCAATACTTGAGAGACGATTTCACCTGCATCCAGGTTACGCTTTAATCCACCTAGTGTAGACGCACAAAACGTGCATCCAATACGGCAACCAACCTGTGTCGTAACACAAATGCTGTTTCCGTAGTTATGACGCATAATCACGGTCTCAATCGCATGGCCATCGACAAGCTGGAACAAAAACTTGATCGTCCCATCCTGCGACTCCTGATGCGTGATTTCTTTGAGTGGCTCCATGCGGAATGTTTCTGCCAGCTTTTGGCGCAACTCCTTGGACAAATTGCTCATCTCTTCAAAAGAAGTGACGCGCTTTACATATAGCCAGTCAAAAATTTGTTGCGCGCGAAATGCTTTGTCGCCGGCACTAACCAGCCATTCCTTCATTTCATCTTGCGTCAAACTGTAAATAAGCGGCTTTGCGCCAGTAAATGTCGTTAATGGCATTCTATCTCCACATCCTCAAAATCATTGCTTGCCTAAATCCATTCTATCATTGTACCTCGTGGGGCGTCTCGCTTCAAACGGTTTTGACATCCAGATTCATAAATGCGTCACTTTTCCTAGTGTAAACCAATCCGAGCGCTCGCAAACAAAGGCAAAGGAGTGGCATTTTCCACCAGTTGGTGCGCCACCCCTTGTTTGTACGTCCGTTTCCTTACCCTCTTCGTTTCAATCGCGCGATAAAGAATCCATCACTCTCGAAATGGTGAGGCAAAATTTGTACGCAGGCTCCGGTTTCATCGATATGCACTCTGACAGCCTCAGGCAGGTCTTGTGCCAGTGTATCATCGAATACGAAATCAGGGTGTTCTTCGACAAAGCGGCGAACTATCTCCTGGTTTTCTGCCGGCTCGATCGTACATGTGCTGTAAACCATCACACCACCCTGAGCAAGCATTGGCGCCAATGTCTTGAGCAGTTCGTACTGTAGCTGAGCAATCGCACGGACATCCTCAGGCGTTTTGTTCCATTTTAGATCAGGCTTGCGACGAATCACGCCAAATCCGGTGCATGGCGCATCCAGAAGGATTCGATCGAAAGTTCCCAGTGCTTTTTCTGGTAGGTCCAGCGCATCACTAACGATTGGCTCGATGATCGTAATTCCGAGTCTTTTCGCTGCAGTCGCAATCAGATCGCGTTTGTGCGGATGCACGTCACTCGCAATGATTTGCCCGTGGTTTTCCATCATTTCCGCTATGTGCGTTGTTTTTCCACCAGGTGCCGCACAAGCATCCAGTACACGCATGCCTGGCTGGGCAGCAAGAGCTGGTGCTACGAGCATGGAACTCTCATCCTGGATCGTGAAGTAGCCTTCCTTGAACAAGCGAGAGCCTGCTGCATGTCCGCCTTCCATCAGAATGGCATGAGGACTGACAGACGATGCTTGTCCTTCCAGTCCTTCCTCCGCCAGCTTGTCCAGCACTTGATCCTTCGTCGTTTTCCATGCATTGACCCGGACAGAGCTATGCGGAGTTCTGTTGTTGGCTTCGCAAATCGCAATCGTCGTCTCTTCGCCATATACGGCAAGCCACTGGCGCACAAGCCATTCTGGATGAGAATAGGCTACGGCGATTTGCAAGGCACGGCCGCCTTTTGGCTGACGCTCCCACACATCCGGCTGGCGCAATACATTGCGCAAAACACCGTTGACCATCGAAGCAATCCCTTGATGACCGCGTTTTTTGGCAATTTCAACCGCCTGGTGTACGGCAGCACGCTCAGGAATACGGTCCAAAAAGCGAATTTGATACAAGCTGAGACGCAGCAAATTACGGACCCAGGTCTGGACCTTTTTATTCCCGACAAAATGGGACAGGACATGATCCAGCGTCAACTTGCGCTGAATGGTACCGTACACAAGCTCTGTCACCAGCCCTGCATCTGCTGCACTGAGATTTTCCCGGTCCAAAACATTGCGCAGCTCAAGATTGCTGTAGGACTTATGTTCTTCTACCCTGTTCAAAACATCGAGGGCAATATCGCGAGCTCCCTTTTTTGCCACGGACTATTCTCCTACCTTTGTGCCGATTTTAATGCTGCTGCCCGCTCCGCGCAAAAAGTCGAGTGCACTCATACGTTTTTTGCCTTCTGGCTGCAATTCGGTTATTTTCACTGCACCGCTACCGCAAGCGACAACGATCCCGTCTTCCTCGCGGGCGATGATCGTTCCCGGCTCTTTTCCTTCACCGGACGAAGACATTTTCTCTACCCACCACAACTTCCAAATTTTACCTTCGCATGTGGTAAATGCGACAGGCCACGGATTCAAGCCGCGGACTTGGTTGTAAATCTGTTCCGCAGAACGGCTCCAGTCAATTTTTTCGTCTGTACGCTTAATATTCGGGGCAAAAGTCGCTGCCGAATGATCCTGTTGCTCTGCTGCGAGCTCACCAGCCAACAGGCGCGGAACGGTAGAAATCAACAGCTTAGAGCCTGCCGCAGCCAATTTGTCATGCAAGGTCCCCACGGTATCGCGCTCCTCAATCGGCACGACTACCTTGGACAGCATATCCCCTGCATCGAGAGCTTCCACCATGTACATGATGGTCACGCCTGTTTCCGCTTCTCCCTCGACAATCGATTTATGAATCGGGGCACCCCCGCGATATTTCGGCAAAAGAGAGGCGTGCACATTGATGCAGCCATATTTCGGTGCATCGAGCAGTTTTTTAGGCAAAATCTGTCCATACGCCGCAGTAATGATCAGATCAGGCTCGAGCGCCAACACTTCATCCAAGGCTTCTTCTGCCTTGATTTTCTCCGGTTGCAATACCAAAAGTCCATGACGCAAAGCCGCCTCCTTCACGGGGGGCGGCGTCAATACTTGCTTGCGTCCAACGGGACGATCGGGTTGTGTTACGACTCCAATCACGTTGTAGCCTGCTTCGAGTACAGCCGTAAGACTCGATACAGCAAAGTCAGGCGTACCCATAAACAGGATGCGAGCATCTTTCAAATGGTTATTCCCCTTCCTGGTTCGGGTTTACTTTGTACACCTTGTCAGCTACATCGATAAAGAGGACACCGTTCAAATGATCGATCTCGTGTTGAGCGCAGCGGGACAACAGGTCGTCTGCCTCGAGCTCAATCACATTCCCGTCACGATCATGACCGCGCAGCTTGATCCACTTGTGGCGGCGAACGTCTCCTTGCAGACCTGGAATGCTCAGGCAACCTTCTGGATAATCGTATTGCTCCCCTTCATGCTCCACGATTTCCGGATTGATCATTTCAATCAGTCCATCACCGCAATCCATCACGATGACACGCTTGGAGATGCCCACTTGTGGAGCAGCCAAGCCAACACCGTCTGCATCGTACATCGTATCTGCCATATCATCAAGCAGCTTGTGCAAGTTGGAATTAAATTTGGTTACAACCATTGCCTTTTCACGCAAAATCGGATCTGGATGTTTTACAATTGTGCGAATAGCCATGTGTTTCATATCCTCCCTAAAGCAGTACGTAAGGGTCGACGTCAATCGTCATCAATACTTTCTGCTGTTTGTTCCATTCTTCAAACGCAGCCGTCGCCTGAGCGAGCAAGTCTGACAGTTGCGGTTCATCCCGATATTTTAGCATGATCTGAAAACGAAATCTATCCTTCACCCTTGCAATGGGCGAAGCGACTGGGCCCAAGAGGATTGTTGTCTGTGCCAAACGCTGCCGCAAATAGTCAGCCATTGTATGCGCACCGCGGATAACAACAGGTACATCCTCGTGGCTAAACGTAATTAATACGAGACGGAAATACGGCGGGTAGCCTGTTCGTCTGCGCTGCATCATTTCATCCTGATAAAATGCGGGATAATCATGCTTGGTCGCATGAACAATGCTGTAGTGCTCTGGCGTATACGTCTGAATTACGACATCGCCGTCCAGCTCATGCCGTCCTGCCCGTCCACCTACCTGCGTCAGGAGCTGAAATGTCTTTTCCGCTGCACGGAAGTCAGGCAGATGCAAAGAAGTATCCGCTGCAATAATTCCTGCCAGCGTTACTCGTGGAAAATCAAGGCCCTTGGCAATCATTTGGGTACCGAGCAAAACGTCGCCTTGACCCGAACGGAATTTGTTTAGCAGCTCTTCGTGAGAGCCTTTTCGCGAGGTCGTATCCACGTCCATTCGGATGACCCGGATTCCAGGAAACAGTTTTGCCAGCTCCGCTTCCACCTTTTGCGTTCCGGTACCAAAAAAGCGTATATGCTCACTCTGACACTCCGGACAATGCTTGGGCTGTGCGATGGTGTATCCACAGTAATGGCAGCGCGCTGTATGATTCGTTTTATGGTAAGTAAGCGAGATGTCACAATGCACGCAGCGCATCGTATAGCCACAGGAGCGGCACATGACAAAGGTAGAAAAGCCTCTTCGGTTAAGGAAAATGACCATCTGTTCTTCTTTTGCCAATCGATCCGCAATCATCTCATGCAGCTTCCGGCTGAACATCGAACGATTCTGGGCCTGAAGCTCCTCGCGCATATCTACAACATGTACCTCCGGCATCGGGCGATTCCCGACACGCTCCGGCATGCGCAACAGCTCGTATCGGCCTCGTGTAGCCAGTGCATACGTCTCCAAGGCAGGAGTCGCGCTTCCCATAACGAGTACACCCTGATTTTCTTTCGCTCGCCACAGGGCTACTTCCCGTGCATGGTAGCGCGGGGTCTCTTCTTGCTTATACGAGCTCTCATGCTCTTCATCGATCACAATCAGACCAACATTCCGAAACGGAGCAAAGATGGCAGATCGTGCACCTACCACCACTTTGACCTGATTGCGAATGATTTTGCGCCACTCGTCATAGCGCTCTCCTTGTGACAGCGCACTGTGCAAAACAGCTACGTCTGCACCAAAACGAGCTTTGAAGCGCTCCACCATTTGCGGAGTCAGTGAAATTTCCGGAACGAGAAAGATCGCCTCGCGACCTTTTTCCAACGTGCGTTCGATCGCTTCGAGATACACTTCTGTCTTACCGCTTCCAGTGACGCCGTGCAGCAAGTAAGAAGCATAGGTTCCCGATTCAATTGATTGCAAGATAGGTGTCAGTGCCGCTTCCTGTACCGGGGTAAAGACAGGCTTCTGCTTATCCTGGAAACGTCGATTGGCGTACGGGTCCCGGTAGACCTCCACTTGCTCGATCGCGATCCAGCCTTTTGATTCCAGGCTTTTTAGCGGAGAGCGCGTAATTCCGTATTCATCCCGCAGCATTTGTACAGATAAGGACTGCTCCTTGTGCATGAGCATCAGTTGAAGGACACGGCGCATCTGCTCTGCCCGTGCTGGCAACGAACCAATCGCTTCTTCCAGCTTACCTTCATCCAATAAGCTCCGCACAAATGATTGCTGCTTGCGGGTAATTTTGTCCCTTACTTGATACTCCGTAGCAAGCAGACCACTCTGTATCCAACCGGGAACGAGCAAATACTCCTCTGCAAATTGTTTCTCCACTTCAGTCAGCGGAATTTGCCGTTTGCGAAACATTTCCCACAGAAGCCCCGATCTCCCGCATGCTTCTTCGTCTAATGCGTCTGTCGCCGTCAGCCACTTCTCCGACTTCCCTTTTAGCACAGCCGGAAGCATCGCCTGTACAGCTGTTACCCACGGACACAAGTATTGCTTGGACATCCATTCGCTCATCTTTAGCAGCTCTGGCGTAAGAGGAGGAGTGTCGTCTTGTACTTGCACAACATCTTTTAGACGCGAACGATCTGGTATGGCTTCGTCATCCTCTACAATCCCGATGACATAGCCTTGCAGTTGGCGGGGACCAAAGGGGACAACCACACGACTGCCAATGCGAATCAGTGGACGCAGCCAAGGCGGAACATGGTAATCAAAAGGTCGATTCGTTCGATTGACCGGTACGTCCACGATAATTTGGGCAATCATGACAGGTCTCGGAGCGGTTTATGCTCTTGCACGGCAAGGACAGCATCAAACAGCTTGTCTGCCACAGCCCGCTTGCTCAATTTATCCAACGCCAGTTGCTCTCCGCCACGGGTTAGCAAGGTCACGATATTCGTATCGCTCCCCATTCCTGCTCCCTCAAGCAATACGTTATTGGCTACGATCATATCGAGGTTTTTTCGCTCCAGCTTGGACTGGGCATGCTGTAACACATTTTGGGTCTCTGCTGCAAAGCCCACGACGAATTGCTTCGTTTTCCGCTCACCAATGGTCTTTAAAATATCGGGTGCTTTCTCTAGCGAAAGTTCGAGTGGACCATCACCCTTTTTCATCTTATGTTCAGCTACATGCTTTGGTCGATAATCGGAAACGGCTGCTGATTTGACGACGATGTCACAGTGCGGCAACTGCTCCATAACGGCATCAAACATTTCTTGTACCGATTCCACCGCGATGAATTCTACTCCATCAGGACGTGCCAAGGTAGTCGGCCCACTTATCAGTGTGACCTTCGCCCCTCTGTCTCTTGCCGCTTCCGCGATGGCGTAGCCCATTTTTCCTGAAGCATGATTGGTTATGTAACGAACGGGATCAATTTTTTCACGAGTCGGTCCCGCTGTGATCAGTACGTGCTTATCCTGCAAATCTTTTTCTCGGATCGTTTGTCTGGTCTCATCGGAAGCAAACCACTGACGAACAGCTTCGACGATTTCCTCTGGCTCCGCCAAACGTCCTTTGCCAATCCAGCCACATGCCAAGAGCCCGACACCCGGTTCAACAAACCGATAACCATAGGCCGTAAGCTTATCCATATTTGCGATAACCGCCGGGTGATTGTACATATTGACGTTCATGGCGGGTGCGACCATGACAGGCGCCTTCGTAGCCAGTACTGTCGTCGTCAGCATATCATCCGCAATGCCATTCGCCATTTTGCCAATCACGTTGGCCGTTGCTGGCGCGATTAAAACAAGATCAGCTCGATCAGCCAGTTCGATATGGCTAATCACATGCGGATCTGGCTCCGTAAACGTATCTGTATAAACAGGCAGGTGAGACAAGGCTTGAAACGTCAAAGGCTGAATAAACTGTAAAGCGCTCTCTGTCAAAATGACATGCACCAATGCACCTGCCTGTGTCAGCTTGCTGGTCAGTGCAGCAGCCTTGTAAGCAGCGATGCCGCCAGATACTCCAAGAACAATTCGTTTTCCTGCAAGCGAATGCATCTGCACTCTCTCCTTTCTCCCCTATCCGAAATCCGAAAAAAACAACCTCGTGAGGTTGTTTTTAAAGGTGACTGCTTATTTGCGACCGTCCAAAAACTCGTGAACGAGCTCGTCGGAGATGAACTCTTCCAGTGCCAAACCTACAAACTTTTTGGATTTTGGTCTCACCACTTGAATTTCGCTGTTTTCGCGAAGCTGACGCGCACGCTTGGATGCTACTGTCACCAGGATGTACTTGCTCTCCGCTTTTTGGGTCAATTCGTCAATAGATGGATACAACATAATTCTATTCAACCTCCTGTAACCATTTGCGATATTTGTGAACCTGACGATCTTTTTTCAGATGCTCCGCTGTAATAATCGCTTGAATTCGATCGCAAGCCGATTCGATGACGTCATTGACAACTACATAATCGTAGTGGTCCATGAGCTCGATTTCAGCACGCGCCACTTCCATGCGCTTGCGAATGATCTCTTGTGATTCTGTCCCGCGTCCCACGATCCGGTTTTCCAGTTCGTTTAAATCAGGCGGAGCCAGGAACAGGAATGTACCTTGCGGGAATCGCTCTTTCACTTGAAGAGCACCCTGAACTTCAATCTCAAGAATAACATCGCGCCCCTCATTCAGCATATCGTCCACGAACTGACGAGGTGTTCCGTAGTAATTCCCTACGTATTCTGCCCATTCCAGAAGAGCATCTTCTTCAATCATCTGCTTGAACTCTTCCTGGCTTTTAAAAAAGTAATTAACTCCTTCCACCTCTCCAGGACGCGGCTGGCGTGTGGTAGCGGAAACAGAATACACCAGATCAGGCATTACTTCACGAAGTGCCTTGCAAACTGTTCCTTTTCCCACACCAGCTGGTCCGGAAAGAACCAAAAGGAGACCACGATCAACCATACTCATTGTTTACACTCCTACTTTATTCGTCCGATTCGTCATCCTTCGTAGTCAAACGCTGTGCCACTGTTTCTGGCTGTACCGCTGACAAAATCACGTGATCGCTGTCTGTAATAATTACCGCACGTGTACGTCTCCCATAGGTCGCGTCCACTAGCATGTTGCGATCACGCGCTTCCTGGATGATCCGTTTGATAGGAGCGGACTCCGGACTTACAATTGAAATAATGCGGTTGGCATTGACGATGTTGCCAAAACCGATATTGATTAGCTTGATTGCCATGACGGCCCAGCCCATCCTTTCATGCTACTCAACATTCTGTATCTGCTCCCGCATCTTCTCCAGTTCTGTCTTGATCTCGACAGCTAGATGCTGAATGCGCAAATGATTCGCTTTGGAAGCAATTGTATTGGCTTCCCGATTCATTTCCTGGAGCAGAAAATCCAGTTTTCGACCAATTGCTTCTTCTTTGCCTAATTGATTGGCAAACTGTTGGCAATGACTATCTAAACGGGTCAACTCTTCACTAATATCACTTTTATCAGCGAAAAAGGCAACCTCTTGCGCTACACGAGCAGGGTCCAATTCAAAAGGTGTCAACCCGGCCCACTCACTTACACGTTGCTCAAGTCGGCCCTTATAATCTTCCCTACAAAGTGGGGCCAACTGGGAGATCTCCCGCGTCCATGTGTTGACGGCAGTCAGGCGACTGGCTAGATCAGCGTGCAGCAGATTACCCTCGGTCTCTTTCATCGAAACGAGATCCATTGCCGCGCCCCTGACCAGGTCTTGGAGCCACTCTGCCAGCTCCTCCACATTGTCTTCTGACTCTTTGGTATGTATCACGCCAGGAAAGTGCAGCAGATCCTTGACGGTTAAAGGCGTCTCTAGCGAAAAACGCTGAGTCATCTCGCGGGAAATGGAGACTAGCTGTTCAGCTACATCCCAGTCAATGTCCATAACCGTAGCAGAAGAACTTTTTCCTTCCACTGAGACAGTGACATCGACTCGTCCTCTTCTGACGTACTGTGCGACCAGCTTACGAATCGAATCCTCAAGCATATTCCATGCTTTGGGCAGGCGCACGACAATCTCAGAAAAGCGGTGATTCACTGCACGAATCTCGACTGTTGCCCGAATGGAGCCTCTGCTATCTTCTTTTCTACCGTAACCAGTCATGCTTCGAATCACAAGTTTTCACTTCCATAGACGCAAAATCGTTAATTTATTATAGGAGACAACTCTTGGCAGTGTCAACCGAAGCAACCCCACCACGATAAGATTCCTCCTTGCTCTGACTTATGCTACACTGTGACTGGCAGCTCTCTATCTATTATTCTAGCCATTTTTTTGATCTGAGGTGACCTTTGTGGCATTTGATGGCGTAGTAACCCGCTCCGTTGCGCGGGAATTACATAAACTGGTAGGAGGACGCATCTCGAAAATCCACCAGCCCCACCATAGCGATATTATTATGCAAGTACGGACACAAGGAGAAACAGTAAAGTTCCTCCTGTCTGCAAACCCGACCTATCCGAGGCTTCATATCACGACAGAAGAATTCACGAATCCGCTGGAAGCTCCGATGTTTTGCATGCTATTGCGCAAGCATTGTGAGGGCGGCGTAATTGAATCTGTCCAGCAAATCGGGATGGAGCGAATCATTCACATCGACGTACGCACCCGGGATGAGCTGGGTGACACGGCTGTCCGCCGAATTATTGTAGAGATCATGGGCAAGCACAGTAACATCATCCTCATCGATCCTATAACCGGAATGATTTTGGATAGCGCCATGCATGTGACGCTCGCCATTAGCCAATACAGACAAGTTACGCCTGGCAGACCTTATGTCTCTCCTCCGAGCCAAGATAAACGCGACCCTCTCACTGTAACCGAGCAAGAGTTTATTTCTTCCCTCGACTGGAACGGCGGCCGTTTGGACAAGCAAATCGTAGAAGGCTATACCGGGATTAGTCCCTTATTGGCAAAAGAAATTTTGCACAGAGCTGGCCTCGCGAATCGTGAAACACTGTGGGCTGCCTTTTCACAGGTGATGAAGGCAATCAACGCTCATGAGTATGTGCCATCCATTGTAGAGGCAAACGGCAAAGCGTATTTTCACGTCGTCGAGCTGACTCATCTCTCAATCGGAGTTACCACCCCCTATTCTTCCGTCCAAGAATGCTTGCAGGCATTTTACGAGGGAAAGGCACTCCGTGACACAGTCAAACAACGCGCGCACGATTTGATTCGCTTTGTCACCAGTGAGCGCAATAAAAATGAAAAGAAAATCGAGAAGCTCGAGCAAACGCTGCAAGATGCGCATGAAGCAGATCAGTTCCGCCTGTACGGTGAATTGATCACCGCCAATATGCACCAAATGAAGCGAGGAGATCGCGAGCTCGTCACAGTCAACTGGTATGACGAGGCGGGAGGCACCATCACGATCCCGCTCGATCCGTTAAAGACCCCTTCGGAAAATTTGCAGTCGTATTACAAGCGGTATAACAAGGCCAAAAACAGCCTTTCCGTCGTGAGTGAGCAGATTGAGCAAGCGCAGGCTGAACTCTTGTATTTGGATGGCGTATTGGTTCAACTGGAACATGCCACCTTAAAAGATGCCGAAGAAATTCGTGAGGAGCTCGTTGAGCAAGGCTACATGCGAGATCGTAAAAAGCGCGGCCCGCGCAAGAAAAAAGATACCAGACCAGAGCTCGATACGTACCTATCTTCGGACGGCATTGAAATTTTGGTCGGTAAAAACAATAAGCAAAATGAATACTTGACCAACAAGCTCGCATCGTCGCAAGAAACATGGCTGCACACCAAGGATATCCCTGGGTCCCATGTCGTCATTCGAGCGCGTGAATTTTCGGATGAGACGTTGCTTGAAGCAGCGAATCTGGCGGCTTATTTCAGTCGTGCCAAAGAGGGCAGTCAAATTCCCGTAGACTACACGCTCATCAAGCATGTAAAAAAACCAAGCGGAGCCAAGCCTGGCTATGTGATCTACGAGCAGCAGCGAACGCTGTATGTGACACCAGATGAAGCACTTATCCGGCGTTTAAAATCAAACACCTCTTCTACGAATAGTGCGACTACCTAAGTTCATACTAAGGGCATGAAAGGTGGTGTTCGCTCTTTGAACATCGTTCTCAAGCTCTTGTTTAACGGAATCATTGCCATTCCAGGGCTTTGGTGGTCGGGAACGTCCCTTATGTTTGCAGTGCTCGCAAGCGTGATTGTCAGTTTACTGGGTTATGTCCTTGATTTGACGTTCCTCCCCCGAACGAACAATACGTTTGCGAGCTCCGCTGATTTCTTGTTCGTGTTTGCCTCCTTGTGGCTTGGCTGTTACTTGTTTGGTCAGACCATATCCTTATCTGGTTTGTTGTTGACGGCATTTGCCATTACGGTGGTGGAATACTTTTTCCATGGTTATCTACAGCGGCACGGTGTCCATCATTCCAAACATCCGGGCTGAAGCATCATTTCTATTTTGGAAGGAGGATCAGGATGAACGTCATTGGCATCATCCAGACCGATCTTAACGAATTCAACGTGCTGTTTGAGCAGCAAGGCGGACAAGGCGGAAACGGACAAGGACAGCAATCACAGGACAGCGGACAAAACAACCAACAAAACCAAGACAGCGACTCGATGTTTCTCAGCTTTCTCGATGAGCAGCCCAGTTCAAATGAAAACAGCGGGCAAGGGAACAGCCAAGGCGGACAGCAGCAAAATGGCAATAGCCCGCAAGAGCTGACCGTTCGCATTAAAGGAATTCCTGAGGGACAAAAAGCTAACTTCCTGCAAATGTATCAAATTCTCCAAGATGCCCAAGACTCCCAATCACTTGAAAAAGACCTGACCATAGTTGATCACGGAGACCAAGACCAGGGTAGCCAAAAACAAGGACAGGGTCACGGCTCGGGCAAGCAAAACAAAACCACCCATTAATCTAGGTACAAAAACAAAAACCACCTGGAAGCAAATTCCAAGTGGTTTTTGTTTTTGTACTATCGGCAATTCATTACATTCATAAACGGCCAAGTCCCCGCTCTGCCGTTGACCTCATGTTTCTATAACCTGCGCTCACACAGGTGGGCGACCCTTCTGCACTTCAGCCTTCCCATGCATCCAAAAAGGAGGTGGGCCTGACATCCATCACAGTTTCCGTCTCCCAAAAAACACGTATAAGGTTAGAAACATTTACGGCCTATCGTACATCGCAGGATCTTGATATCCCTACTTTATCACAGAATGGTCCTTTGCTCAACGGATAAAGTTCCCTAAGAATAGTTCCATTCCAATTTCGCCAACCTAGAGAGGAAAACGAATGAAGGGAAGGAAACACATGCAATTTCGAACAAACATGCTGACAACCTGCTTACTCGCCATGAGCTTGACTGCTGTCTCATTCCCCGCCATCATTCCGTCCACAGCAGCTAATACACATTCTCATCCTGTTGGCGAGGATAAGGGACGGTACGAGAATGAATCATTTCGGAATATTACGATCACCAAAACAGGCGAAGGGCAATATACGATCAAGGGGGAAGCCCGCGTGAACGAAGCCAACGTACGATTCGTCGTAACGGACGGAGACAAGACATTGGCAAATAGCTTTGTGACTGCAAGCATGGGCGCTCCCGAATGGGGGAGCTTTTCCATCGATCTCAAGCTGGACCCGAGTGCAAAATCACCTGTGCTTTCTTTATTCGAGGAAAGTGCAGCGACAGGACAGCGGATTCATGAATTAACCATTCCACTTCCAAAATAAAACGCTACGCCCGCTTTAGCTTCGCTTGTACAAGCGTCTGAAATTCAGGGCGTGCGATCAGGGACGGCTGCTGTTGCTTTTCCCAGGCCAGAGCATACTCTAGGCCGTTTGCCTGGCAGCGTCCCAACCCTTCTTTTGTTACGGCATACGCTTGCTTCGGCAGGCGTCGTACCGCAGCAACCAATTTTTCAACCTCACTTTCGACTTGACTGGCTTCTGCCGCTCGATAGATCAAGCCGATTTCCTCCGCTTTTTTCCCTGTAATCCTTTCTCCCAGCAGTGCGAGCCTCTTCGCCCACGCCGTACCAACAAGTCTCGGCAAAAGGTATGTCCCGCCAAAATCCGTTGTCAGACCGATTTGGACAAAAGGCTCCTGCAACAGGGCATCTTCCGTCGCAATGACAAAATCAGCATGCAACGCGAGATTGAGTCCCGCTCCGACGGCAACTCCCTCGATGACTGCAATTACAGGCTTTGGCATTTGATGCAAGTTGGTGATGAAATCATTAATGATCGTCAATGATTGATCAGCGTCACTCTTATCCGTCAGCGCGGTCAACACGCCTAAATCAGCACCGGAGCAAAAGTTCCCCCCTGCTCCCCGCAAAATAAGCACATCGACTTCCTCATCTGCTGAAGCTTTTGCGATAGCGTCCTGCAAAAGGGAAAACATTTCTACCGTCATCGCATTGAGTACGTGTGGTCTGTTGAGCGTAATCGTGCAGATTCCATCAGCTTTTGTTACGATCAGTTGCGTATGATGATCCTGTTCCATCATTTTTCTCACCCTTTCCTATGAAGAAGCGGCAGGAATAACCCCCTGCCTTTGCAGCCTGCTCAAATCTTCCTCTGTGAGGTGCAGCTTGCGTTTGAGCAACTCGTGCGTGTAATCGGTGTGCCATGGGGGTGACAATCTCTCCGCCCTGAAACGATGCGCGAAGCTCCCCTCTTGATCGGGCGACTTCTTTTCCAAATAAGGAAGCGTATACGCTATCTCCCTGTTCGCAACGTATGGATTGTCTGCCCAGTTCTCCCAATCTTCAACGGCAGTCAGACAGCAATCCACTTCACTGCCCAGCTCACTCCACTCGGCTTGGGTTCTGGACAGAAACAGTGCCTTCATATCGTCAAACACTTCTGGATGCTCAGCAACGCTCGCCAGGTGGCATAGCTCCCAGTCTGCTCTTCCTACCGCGCGGCAAAAATTGAGCCAAAACTTCTCTTCCAACGCAGCAAGTGCGACATACTGACCGTCTGCTGTCTCAAAGACCTGGTACGCCAGCAAATTTCCTCTCCCTGTCTCCCGTCCAATCGAGGAGCTGTACGACATAAACAGTGCATGCAGCCCTGTCCAAGAACTAAACAAGTCAGCCGAAGAAACATCCAAATATGCTCCTCGTCCTGTCCGCGCACGTTGAACAAGCGCCGCGCATATTTGTTCACTGGCATACAACCCGAGCGCATAATCAGAAAGCGGAATATCTGCAACGACAGGCTTGCCTTCCAGATCGCGAATCAGTGAGAGAAATCCGCTTACTGCCTGGACATTCAAGTCATGCCCCCCTATTTGGTATAGCTCCCCGCTTTGACCATAGCCCGTCACGGAGCAATAAATAACCGCAGGGTGCATCTCCCATAGGCGATCGTAATCAAGTCCCAAATGTCGCATCACACCTGGTCGATAGCTTTCCACCACGACATCAGCCTGTCTGGCCAGAGCAAACGCGAGCGCTTTTCCCTCATTCGTCCGCAAATTCAAGGAAATACTTTTATGATTGCGATGTGAACGCAGGTAAAACGCTCCCGTCTCTCTAGCTTCCGGATGAGAAGGCCTGGGTAACGGTGAGTGAGCTTTGTCGTAAAACGGCTCCACCTCAATGACCTCTGCCCCCAAATCAGCGAGGCGCATCGTACAAATCGGACCTGGAAGATGGCGAGAAAAATCAACTATCGTCACTCCCGTCAACATGATTTGACTCCCCCTTCACCGACTACACTCTCTTGTAATTCGAGATGAACGGCTGTTCACCCTCTTTTTTAATAGAAAATTCAAACAAATACAAAAAGCCGTCCCAAGCGGAACGACTTTTCCAAGAACGGTTATTTTATAAAACGGAGAGTGAGCGGGTAACGGAATTCTTTTCCCTCATTCGCTTTCACCGCAGCAATAATAACGAAGATCGCCCAAAAAATAAAGAGGGCTCCCAATAATAGTGCACCGATAAAAATGATGATCAACAAACTTGAAATTGCGGCATAAATCATTACCGAGATGCTAAAATTCAGTGCCTCTTTTCCATGCTGATAAAAAAAGGCTCCCTCTTCACGCTTGATCAACCATACGATTAAAGGTCCTAGTACGTTGCCGAACGGAACGATAAAACCAAGGAAGGCGGATAGATGTACGATCATCGCCCACATTCGTTCCTCTTTCCCATTCAGGAATTGCATATCCATACCTCCATTAACCCTTTTCCTCTATTGTACGACAAATTGCGCAAAACTTGCGAAAAAACGAAAAAAGCGCCATCACGGCGCCTTTCTCTATTAATACTTGCTCTCGTGACTTCCACCGTACCCGCCACTAGAGGAACCGTAACCATCATAGCCGCCATAGTGGCCACAATGTCCGTGTCCATATCTACGACCGTATGGTTTACAATACGTTTTGTAGTGTGGCTTGTAGTAGCAATGCTTTTTGTACACTTTCTTTTCGCAACATTTATAGCATTTGCGACGAGATCTTTTGCATCCGCAACTCATTAACCTCACCCCCTCCTGTTCGTTACATCTACAAGGTATGAAGGTGAAGACATATCGGCATGGACAGAAGTCTATACACTAGTCAAAATCAGCGGATGTCTCGTAGGCTATTCGATAGTATGAGGGGCGCATCGCTGATGATCGCGCTTTTTCCGACCACCATCCCCGAAAAAATGACTTAATGGGTAACGAGCTTGCGCAGCTCATTAATACCATGGTGGTCAGGGATTTCTTGAAATTCCTTTACTTTTGGCAACGTCAGCAAATGAGGCTTCACCATATAGCCAGGTTTGGAAATATACACGACGTCACAGGTTGTAATCAAATCAAACACTTCGGCATGGTTCGCTTCTATTGTCCGAATGTCCAAATGCGTAATGCCCGCGTTGTAGAGATCATTGATCATGCCTGCTCCACCGCGTATGGTCGCACAGATCAACCCGACTTTCGTATTTCGTGGGTAGGCCTCCATGGCAGGGATCACCGTCGTCGGGTCCGGGATAAAATCAAGGCTAACGATCGGAGGAGCATCCTTCGGGAGTTTCAGCTTAACGCAAGGTGGGATAACGATGGCTTTGTACTGCTGCAAAAAATTCGCATCGCCTTCTACCTGCTGGGAAAAATCCTCGATGGTTCTCCCTTCGACCATCACACTCGGAAGATGGTATTGTACCAAACGCATATATTCAGTGACCTCCAGCTCTGTGAACCGCAAAAAAAGAACCGGAAACTGATTGATTTCTTGCAACACACAGGACAGGACGCGCGAGAATTCATCCATGGAATAGCCCATTGCTTTTACTTTATGAATGGTTTCTTTGGCAAGTAAAGCAAGATGGATCGGATTACGTGTCAAGAGCGCGTCACTTGCGCTATTGCTTACGATCGTCCCCCTGCCTTGCCGAGAATCCACCAGCCCTTCTTGCTGGAGGCGCAAATACACGCTGCGAACGGTGTTGTAATTGACTTTCAACTGTGCCGCCAACTCCCTAACTGTTGGCAGCTGCGCTTGGGAGGGAAGCTCACCGCTTCGAATCGATGATGAAATTTGTTGGTATAATTGCTCGTGATAAGAGATATTTGATTCCTTTTTCAAGGTCAAAGGTAGCATGAATTCACCTCCCCCAAAAGTAATTGAAATGTTCGTATAGAAATTCAAAATCTATCGTCAATAGAAGGGAGGGCATGAAGCCCCCGTACCGGGTCATACTAATTCAGATGACAATTCCTTAGGAAGAAGGTGCTTTCGTGGGAGAACACAGCCGTTTTCGTGAAGGAGAAAAGTCTCCAAAAAATGCCGTATACATGGAGATTGGTGAGTCCGGTGCAAGTGTGCAAAACCCGATGATTATCGAACTTTCCAGAGGGGAAAAGTTCCCCGCTACACGAAATAAAAATCGCGTATGGACACAAAAGTAAGGAATGCAAAAACCAACCTGGCACCATGCACAAGGTTGGTTCTCTTTTTTACTCATTGTCGTCTTCGTCGTCGTCTTCTTCCTCTTCGTCTTCTTCATCGCCGCTCAAGTAAATAATGGTGACACCCAATCTCTCCAATAACGAAAGGACTTCTTTGTTCAACTCCTGATCCATGAGCAATCCCAGGCTTTCCACGAGCTCGAGCTCTTCCAGTTCTCCCTGCTCAGCATCCTCGATCAATTCTATGATTTCGGTCATTCGCTTTTTTTCCAATACGGCTACGAGTTCATCTCTTGTCATAAATGGTTTTACACCTCATTTTCTACTCTCTATGCTTTATAATAGTACATAAACGAACCATTGAAAACCAAGCAGTGAGGTGAAGATCACCATGTATCCGCAACCGTATTTGGATTATTTGATCCAGTTTCATGTAGAACGCGATTATTTTGAGTGTCATGAGATTCTCGAGGAGTATTGGAAAAGCGCTCCTCCACATGAGCGACAGCCAGTGTGGGTTGGCTTGATTCAAATCTCCGTCGCTCTTTATCACCAGAGACGCGGGAATCAGTCAGGTGCAATCAAAATGCTCACAAGCGCCATATCCCTTGTCAAAAAGCATCATGTAGACATCCAAAAGCTTGGGTTGGAAAGTGACAGTCTGGCGAGCCTGCTTGAAGAGCGCCTGACGGAAATGCAAAATGGTCAGCCCTATCGAAGCCTGTCCTTACCCATGTCCGATGCTTTGAAACAGGCGTATCAAGAGGCTTGTACGATGCAAAATCACCCTGAACATCGGGATAGCGATATGCAAGACGCCTACTTGCTGAATAAGCATACCCTGAGGGATCGAAGCGAAGTCTTGGCAGAACGCAAGGCCCAGTTGCAAATGCGCGAAGCACGACGAAACAACGAGTCGAACTAATCTGCGTACAGCTGCAAATAACTGGCGGGGATCGCATCGCTCAGACAATAGTGCTCACCCACTCGGTAAAAGCAAATGCCGGCTTCATGGGCCTCCTTTGCATTCACAGTGACGAGGCGCAATGTGTCTGTCGGCTCTCCAATGTGCTCCGGTCTTACCGCAAGCTGCACATACTCACTGGCAATCGGCAACAGGCCGCCAGTGAGTACCTGTTTCAATAACTTTCGATGTGTCCCGTAATAAAGAACATCAGGTGGTATGATCTCGATGAGCCTGCTTTTTGCAATTGAGGGCAAAAATCCGTAGGTAACTCGAATGAGTGCTCCACCGTCCCACTCGATACTCCGCTCCGGATCGAATTCAACGACTTGATGAAGATCTTGCCTGGTTATGTATGCGCACCCTTTCAGCGTATGAAGATAATCCAGCAACGGCTCAATCGGGGTATAACCATACGTGTCATAGTAGAGTTGAAATGCTTCACTGTTTTGCCGAAGTATACTGAGCAATCGCTTGCGAAGTCTAGCTTCTTCATGAATCGCCAGCATCAGTTTCGCCCTCCTATCCGATCAATAAATCCAGAGAACCACAGCTAGTGCGAGTCCCAAATCCGCGAACAAATGACTAAACCAATTTGGATAAATCGAAGGAAACATTCCTTTCATCCATCCCCAAATCAGCCCTGCACCAAAAACCATCGACGTAATGAACAAGCCATTTCGAAAACCAAATAGGATCGTAGAGATAATCAGGTGATACAAGGAATAAAAAAAGCTGGAAAGAAAAATGGACATCAAGTGGGATAAGGATGCACGCAACCGCTGCAATACGAAGCCTCGCCAGAACAACTCTTCCAGCAACGAGTTAATGAAAACGAGGTAGAAGGAAAAAAACCAAATCCAGTTGTGTTCAATCCCCCAAGCTTCCATACCTGTTCGAACGGCTTCAGGTCTTCCCGGTTCCTGCAGGAGCAACCAAAGTCCAGCCAGCACTCCTGTCAACATAAGAACGCCAAATGCAAGTCCGTATAAAGTACCCTGCCATTCAAAACTTCCCCATGCGAAACGCCAGTGCTTTCGCAAATCACCTTCCCACCATCCGTGAATGACGGGAATACAGATGCAAACGAGCACATGAAAAGAAAAGAACGTGACAATGACGCTATGCTTTTCCATCAGTCCGTAAAAGATCGTGAGTGTCGCAGCAAATCCATACACGATCAACAGTAGCAACGTTCGTTTTCGCGCCATTTACGAATAGCTCCTTTTGGGCGTAATGGCCGCAGTATTGTGTTAGTTTGTCCGTTATGAATACGAAGAATACCCACAAAGACAATAAATATACAAGCGTTTGCATGAATGCTATACTAGAGAAATCGTTTTTTATCAAATGAATGGATCTGTTCAAATTTTTACCTATCTAACGAATGTTTGGAGTGGCTCTCATGTTATGGCGTAATCGTACCTTTCTGCTTTTAATGAGCGGAGAGATCGTCGCGGGAGCGGGCATGTGGATTTCCATTATTGCCAATCTTTCGTTCATGCAGAAACTCGTTCCTTCTGATACGGTGAAGGGCTTGATTCTCATGTGTGGATTGGTGGTCAGCATCCTCCTTGCCCCTAAAGCGGGTGTGCTAATTGACATGTACGACAAAGGCAAGATCATGCTGTTTGCCAGCGTGGTCCGAACACTCAGCCCAGTCTTCATGTTCCCCGCTCTTGCAAACGATTCTCTTCTGTGGATGATCGTATCTTTGATCGTGATGCAATGCTCTGCTGCGTTTTATTTTCCGACCGTGCAGGCTTCCTTGCCAGCCATCCTTTCCCAGGACGAGTTACTCAAGGCGAACAGCGCATATTTGAATATCTCTACCCTCTCGCGTATTGGGGGAACAGCAATCGGGGGTATACTCGTTGCCTCCATGGACCTGTCCATGCTGTATGTGTGCTCCATCATCGCGTATGCTGTACTCGCTGTCGTCACGCTTTTTCTCCGCATTCCGCAAGTGACTTCTCGGAAAATTCAGGAAAAGGTGGAATTTCGCGAAGTACTGACGATCTCGCGACAGGACCCGGCCTTGTTTGTCGGATTGATTAATAACGGGTTGATCACCTTGTTCCTTGGCGGAGTGAACCTGATGATCTTGAACTTTAGCGAGCTGCAACAGGAACCTCAGCTCATGGGATGGATCTATGCAGCAGAAGGAATCAGCATTTTGATTGGGGGTCTCTTGGCAAAACGTTGGATAGGCCGAAGAAACCTCGTGGCAGCGTCCACCGTCATGCTCTTTTTCTTCGCGCTATCCCAGTTTGGCATGTCATTCGCCGATAACAAATTCATGGTGCTTGCTTCCTTCTCCGTGTTCGGCTTTGTCGTTGCTTTCTTCTTTCCGGTCATCGCAACGATTTTCCAGAAGCGCCTGCCTCCACACCAACAAGGGCGATTCTTTTCTTTCAAAAGCATGCTGGATCGTGGATTCTTCTTGTTGGCTCTCGCGATTACAGGAGTCGGGCTGGACCTTCTCGGCATTAGCGGCTACCTCCTCTTCATCGGCTCGGTGACATTGCTCTTTGGCTTGTTGACTTTCTTATACAGTAAAAAGCATAAGCTGGATGTTCGCTCCCACGATGAAGCAGCTGCCTAGCCTCGGAATGTAACATACCATGACAAACGCTTTCCCACAGACCATGCTTTGGTGTACACTAGTGGAAGTATGTTGAACACTTATGGAGGCGTTTTTCCATGCAGATCCTTTCCTCTCCCGTTTTGGGAATCCTGCTGCCTCTCGTGATGGCTATCGCAGTGATCTTTGTGAGAATGCGTCGGCAAAAAAAGCCGGCTTCTGCAAAAAGCATTATTTTGCCACCCTTCTTTATGGCGACAGGCTTTGCGATGTTTTTGTTCCCAGAGGCGCAATTACCGCCCAAGTTTGATATTGCTGCCTTTGTGGTTGGGCTAATCTTTTCGATTCCGTTGATTATGACTTCACGCTTCGAAATCATCGGGCAAGATGTGTATTTAAAACGGTCCCGTGCGTTTTTCTTCATTTTGTCCGGTCTGTTGGTCATCCGGCTGATTATTAAACTGGTGATCAATGACAGCTTTACACCGATTCAAACGGGCGGACTGTTCTTCTTGCTTGCATTCGGTATGCTCGTGCCTTGGCGTATCGCGATGCTGGTGATGTACCGGAATTTAACCAAAAAGACGTTTGGCACCTAATAGAAAACCACCTCTAATCCGAGGTGGTTTCTTACATGAGTCAGTCATCAAAAAAGAAATCTGCATTCGCTTCACATCTGTTTGCTACTCCAGAGCCAGTCGGTAATTCGTAAGGCTTCCCTTTCCCACAAACATTGATGGGGTACCCTTCCGTCGGAAGTTGATCCCTGGTAATGGTTTTGATTTCTTTCCCCAGGATCACATATTTTTGCTGATACTCGTTAGCATCTTTTATCCATTCTCCATCGAATCTGAGGGTATACCCTTCAAATGGTTGTTCCAGAGAAAGGTTTCGAACCTGAACCTCATCCAAAACTTCAAAAAATCTCGAAGCCTCTACGAATTCCACATATTCTAACCCTTCAACTCCAATTTTCTCAGCCCGGATTGTATATCGATTTGTGTCAGCAGAAAAATTGATATCATAATAAACAGAGTCCTTTTCTGAAATGTCGACTACATAATAGGACAAGCGATCTATCTGACCACTTTTTTGATAATCCGCCCTAAAATATACCAGACGTGCATACTCGTCGATTTTGATTTGATCTCGTATCGTCATCCAATCGTTTGTGAAATCGACTTGAAACATATTGTTGCTGGCAGCCACTGCATCTCGTGGACGTTCAAACAGCTCCCTCTCCACTGCTGGAAAAATCACATGCATGATGAGGAAAAATGCTAAACCGAGATAAGCGGAACGGTTTTTTGTTTTCACATTCGCCACCGGACGGAAAAGCAAAAGAAATAGCAAAAAGCCTAAAGGTAACGGGATCTCGTTTACCTTAAAAGCAAATGCCCCTAACCAAAAATATCCAACAACTTTCCACCCCAGCTTTGTTTCGGTTTCTTCACGCTTTTTGTAAATAAAGACAAGCAGAACAATTAGAATTATGGTCAATAAGATACTCATTATGAGCATCCCTATCACCTTCACTTCCTCAGATCAAAACTCTACATAAAACGGATGCTCTTCTTCTCGCAAACACAACTCAATGCGTTGCCGAAAATTTTTCCATGTTACCTTCTCCAGCGCTTCCTCTACCGGAAAAAAGCCTGCCTCCAAGCATTCCGGGGTCGTGATCAATTCTCCACCGACTGGTTTTGCCAAAAATAACGCACTGCAGAGGCTTTTCCTAACATTTTGAAAAATACCGCAAAACTTCGTCACTTCAATCTCTAGCCCGCACTCTTCCTTCGTCTCTCGAATGGCTGCCGCCATGAGAGATTCGCCCTCTTCTACTTTTCCACCGGGCATTTCCCATCCTCTGCGCGGACCCTTAATCAATAAAATCTCCTGACGCTCATTGATGATAATCGCTGCTGCAGAAATCATATGCCGAGGTGATCCCATAAGTACGCCTCCATCTCTTCTAACCGACTATTCCAGCGCTGCTAGAAAGTAAGATCCTCCACCAATCTTATACTCGCTATTTTTGCTTGCTCCTGCCAGCCTCGCAAAAAACGGTCTTTGCCCGCGATTTTTTAATGCAGTCTGCGCCAGTCCCTCCTCAGTCGGTTGGCAAAGCACTACATTTCCACCCGGAAGTGCAAATGCTTGGCAGATGGCCCCCAGTTCTTTATCGTGGAATACTGCGCTCTTCTTCCATCCAAACCAGCTTTGCCAACGTGCGGTTGCTTCTTCCAGATCCTTTACTGCATAGCCTACTGACTGGAGATGGGCTGCACCGTTTGGATGTGCGCCAATGATCCCACGATTCGTCAAATCTTCCAGTCTCTCTTCATCCGTTTGCGACCATTCAATGAGAAATGGCGGTAGAAGGGCACTATCTGCATCTTCGAGGAACAGCATCCGCCACCGAAGCGTCGTGCCATCATCACGCGTACGACTTCCCGCAACAGGTCCAGTAACCTGCAACCCTTGACTTCGCAGGCGCTCTGCCCATGCATCCATCTCGTTGGTCCGAAGCGCAATCTGACCGAATCCTTCTCCCTTTGCTTTATCCTCAATGCATTGACGACGTACGAGCGGATTATCTGATTGTCGAGCAAGCTCTTCGCGTTCAACCGCCAAAAATTCAACATACGAAAGCCCGAAATAACTAAGGCTATTCCATGTCCCCCAAGACGCATGACGCCCTCCAGCTACCGCATGAAATCCCGCTTGGCAAAATTGTTCCGATGCTTCCTGTGGAGTTCGCTGTACAAAATGAACCAAATGATCAAAAGTTAATCGCACCTTTTTTCGCCTCTTTTCGTATTACTTATAGGATATCAAAATTCATTTATGTAAGGATAGAAATACAAGGGGGAAAAATGAACGATACCAGATCAAGCCGGGTAAAAGCTCGGCGCAAGCAATCACGCAGAAAATGGGTACGGGCTGGAAAGAGCACACTCCTATTTAGCGTGTTGGCCATCTTCGTCGTCGGAACCTACTACCTATTCCAAATTGCCATGGATGGAGAACATGCCAACCCGGACACGCAGCCTGCTCCTGACAATACGGTGAACCAAAAGTCTACTGTGCAGCTCACTTTTGTTGGTGACATTATGATGTCAGGGAATGTAGAGAAAACCTTACTCGCAAACAGCTATGACTACCCATATAAGCATGTAAGCTCGCTCTTTTTGCAAGATGACCTCACGATTGCCAATTTGGAGACGCCGGTCACTGCCACAGGTGTTGCTGCACAGAACAAGGCGTATGTCTACAAGTCATCGCCACTTGCTGTTCCTGCCATGAAAAACGCTGGGATTGATGTGGTGAATCTCGCCAATAATCACTCCATGGACCAAGGAGTCCCGGGATTGCTGGATACTTTTGACGCTTTGGACGAAAACCGGATTGAATATGTCGGCGCCGGTAAGGATGCCAGCCGTGCCTATTCACCTGTATTCGTTGAAAAGAATGGCATCAAGATCGCGATTCTCGGCTTCAGCAGGGTCATTCCCGAAACAAGCTGGTTTGCAGGGGATTCCCAGCCAGGTATGGCCGCTTCCTATGATCCGACGCTGGCAGTGAAAGCGATCCAAGATGCGAACAGCCAAGCGGATCTCGTCGTGGTGATTGCACACTGGGGCAAGGAACGCTCCGATTATCCTGTCGATCATCAAAAAGAGCTGTCTCGTGCCTACATCGATGCTGGTGCAGATTTGATTGTCGGTGGTCATCCCCACGTACTTCAAGGCTTTGAACGATACAACGACAAATGGATTTCGTACAGTCTTGGCAATTTCATTTTCACACGATCAAACGAGCCTAAGACATGGGAGACGATGGTCCTGCAAGCAAGCTGTACGAAAAACGCTGATTGTGAGCTGACGATGCTCCCCTTTCACGCAGAATTGGGACAAGCCGTACCGATGAACGAAAGCAACGGCGCTGCCCTGCTAAAACGCATTGAATCCATTTCGGAGAGTGTCGACATACAAAGTGACGGGCGTGTACAGCCGCGTGCAAAAGCAGTGGAGACTGCCCCCTGACAAAAGAAGCCGTGTTTCCAGGTAACTAGAAATACGGCTTTTCTTCTTATTATTCCTCTAACTTACGCAGATTCGATAATGGGGAAGCAGCGCACATCTAAGCCAAAATCATTTTTCAATAGGGACTCATGCTCTTCATTGATTCCTGTCACGATCAAACCTGCACGCAAGACGCCACCCAAGTCAAATTGGACTTTTAGCTTATGCACGTTTACTCCTGCCTGCTGAAGGAAATGCAAGACACGATCTGGCGTAGCAGTATGACATGAGCCCTCAAGATAGCAGAGGACGTGTTCTGCCGAGTCCAACGTGACTCCAGCTTTGTCAGCCGTTTTTTCTTTCCAGGTAGGATGCGGTGTGAATGGCTGCGTCAATAAATAGGCCAAATCCTCGACGACAGCACTTGCTGTAGGGAGCTCTCCTGCCCCTCTTCCTGTAAACAACAAGTCTCCCACGATGTTGCCGGATAGTTGTACAGCATTAAACGCGTCGTGGATTTGTGCCAACGGATGGCTCAGCGGAAGCATGGTTGGTTCAACAGATAGGCGAATTCCTTTTTCAGCTTGATAGGCCTGCGCGATCAGCTTGATCCGGTACCCCAGCTCGCTCGCAATCCGAATGTGACCTGCTGACAAATCTGCAATTCCTTTGCGAACAACATCAGCTAAAGGCAGCGATTCCCCGTAAACAAGCTGTGCCAAGATATACAACTTGTACATAGCATCAAAGCCTTCCACATCCGAGCGAGGGTCTGCTTCCGCATAGCCAAGCTCCTGCGCTTGCTTGAGCACCTCCTGGTAAGAGAGCTGCTCTGCCTCCATTTTCGTCAAAATGAAATTCGTTGTTCCGTTGAGAATACCGCGAACCCCTTGAATATCGTTCGTGCGAAGGAACTGCCTGAGCACGCTCAAGATCGGGATGCCCCCTGCGACACTCGCTTCATAGGCAAGATGTACTTGATGCTGATTTGCCAAATCGACTAGCTCTGTTCCTTTTTTCGCCAGGAGTTCTTTGTTGGCAGTTACTACATGGCAGCCCTTTTCGATCAAAGCACGGACGTAGTCATAGGTAGGTTCTACACCGCCCATGACCTCCACCACGATGTCCACATCGCTTCTCAATACATCCTCAAAGTCAGTTGTCAGTAAAGCAGGGTCGACATGAACCGCCCGCTCTTTATCCGAGTCACGTACCAATGCTTTGACGATCTCAATTCGTTTTCCCAGACGAGAAGCCAACTTCTCCTGTTGCGAACGGATCGTTTTGATTACGCCTCCACCCACTGTTCCCAATCCCAATAATCCCACGCGTACCACTTCTGCACTCATTCTGACCACCCCATACCCCGAATTTTAGATAAAAAGAAAAGCCATCTTCGATAAGAAGAAGGCTTATTAGCAGCTAATGCTCCCCCTCCTTATCTCCCAGGACGTATATGTCCTGCAGGAATTGGCACCTTGTCACAAAATATGTGTGACGGTTGCCGGGCTTCATCGGGCCAGTCCCTCCACCTCTCTGGATAAAGAAAATATGAAATTAAAAAAACCTTCTTCGCTAAGAAGAAGGTTCATCTACTAATGGAGTAACCCGCTTCTTATCTTTCGAGACGAAACGTCTCGCAGGAATTGGCACCTTGTCGCAATATGCAACGGTTGCCGGGCTTCATCGGGCCAGACCCTCCACCTCTCTGGATAAGAACCATTTATGCTGTTGAGCTTTATTCTAAGAAATTCCAAGGCAAGCGTCAACAAAATTCTTTCTTTTCTGATTGCAAGCTGATTTGGCAAGGCTTTCAATTGTGGGTGAACAGGCTTTCTACCTCTTCCATCGTGCAGCAAGTGCAATGAAACACGCCCTCCTGGCATTCCTCAGGCAGCTCTTTTTCCTCGACATATCCGCACCATTGACAAATAAAAAGTTGCATCATCGCACACCCTCCTCTTCTTTTATCCTACCCAAAAGAAAAAGAGCATTTTCCACTCGACCGTGACGATCGTTAGAAAATGCAAGAAAAGGAGGGACGTACTCGTCCACAGATTTTACCTTACTCCAAATACCGCTCTTTCAAAATGGTACTGTGGTGAGCTTCATGTCCAGCAATTACATAGGCCAACGTCCTTGCAGATAGCTTGTTTCCGTTGGCAAGTCCTGTACGCAACCACGCTTCTGGAGAGATTCCGCGGACCTGCGCGATGGTGGAGGCCCGGACAGCCTTATACTCTTCCAATAAATCTGAGAAGTCTCTTAGCTGAAAACACCCGTGTTCGACAAAAGCATTCTCATCAAAACCGACGAGGGGTGTCTGATCTCCTCTCGCGATTCTCAGCAAGCGATAGCTCATGATGCGTTCTGTATCGACGAGATGACCCAACACCTCTTTTACCGTCCATTTGCCTGGTGCATACCGATAATCAATTTGCTCGGGGGCAAGTGACGAAAATAACGCGACTTGCCTCTCTCCTTGTTGTGTGAGGATCGTTTGCAGCTCCCCCTCCGGTACAAGCCCAATATAATAGTCAAAATAAGCAGCGTATTCATCGCGCTCTGGTCGTCTGAGCATGTGTATCCCTCTCCTCGTTATTTCGTTTCGATAGACAAATTATACCACCTTGCAGTCACTGCCGAACAAGGAGGTTGAAAAGTCTGAATCAATCAAAATGTTTTTTTGAAAGGTGGACGCGGGCTATTTCTTGCCCAATACAAACGCACCCGCCTGATCTTCACAGGCGGGTGACCGTCACCATTATACGCTATGTAAGCCTTCAAACAATAGAACCCTTGCCGGGGCTGCGTCCGTACCGATCAGCTTGAGTGGTGCAGCCACCAAAAAATACTCGCCTGCTGGCACCTCTGCTAGCCGCAAGCCTTCCACGACAATGACTCCCGCTGCAAACAGTTTTTTATGTGTCGGGTGTCCTTCTTGGCTGCGTTCGATTCCAAGTGCATCGGTACCAATGCCCCGTACCCCCAGCTCACTTAAATATTCCGCACCTTCCTGTGACAGAAAGATGAATTCAAAAGAGAACGCCTCTTCAAATGAGTTTTTCGTTTTAAACAGGACAAAATCTCCTTGCGCAAGATCGAAGCTCTCCAAGTCGGAGCGAGTGATCCTGTCCTCTACCGCTGTGAGATCGAGAACCTTGCAACTGCCTACCAGCTTCTCCAATGAAATACTCTCAAATGTATCACCAGCATTCACCATGTGCAGGGGAGCATCTACATGGGTACCCGTGTGAAGGTCCATGTCGATTCTCGATTCTGTTACATAGCCACTGGTAGCAGTACGTATTTTCGGCTGCTTTTCCGGCTTGTTTTTATACACCGTCATTCCTTCGTATACGGTGGCGGTAACATCATACATTTTCATCCCAAACGCCCTCCCCTTGCTTACTGTTTTTTTCGATCCGCTGGAAAAACAATCCCCATCTGTCTTCTCGCTTCATCCATGACCTGCATGGCCATTTTGGAGACTTCATGCGAATTCGTTGCAGATTGTCTACCCCCGCTCCTCGCCAAGTGCAGGAATTCTCTTATTTCATAATGCATGGTCTTCGGGGTTTGAGGCCTTGTCACTTGCTCGATTCGTCCGTCCCTGTAACGAATGTCCACTTCTTTGAGATGATTGATTCGATCGATCACCATCGTAGCGTCCTCCCCTTGAATTTCTGCTGGCTGATAGGAGGTCGTAATTTTCGAGAAGCTAATGATTGCATCCATCTCTCGATACTTCAAAAGCATACTGCCTTCTCCGTCCACGCCAGAATCAAGCACAATTCCTTCTGCTTTGATGTCGTCTGGTCTGCCAAAAAGGATGAGTACCGGATAAAGACAATAGATACCGATGTCCATCAAGGCTCCGTTTGAAAAAGCAGGATCAAAAGCACGTAAAACCTTCCCTTCGCGATAGGCGTCATAGCGCGAAGAATATTGGCAATTGCTAGCAATAAAACGTCGTACTTTTCCCAGCTTGTGCAGGTTGTCTTGTATCGCAAAAAAATTGGGCAACAGGGTAGATTTGACTGCCTCCATGAGCAGCACGTCATTTCTCTTCGCTGCTTCGATCATGGCTTCTGCCTCAATCGCATTGGAAGCCAGTGGCTTTTCACACAATACGTGCAGCCCCGCGTCCATGCATTGGATCGCTTGCTCAGCGTGGCAGGAGTTGGGGCTCGCAATATAGACCGCGTCAATCTTTTTGCTTGCAGCCATTTCTTCTAGGCTGTTATAGGCGAATGGAGCATGGTACTTGTCAGCGAATTCCTTGGCGCGTTCGATGGTACGTGAATAAACAGCCTGAAGGGAAAATCCTTCTACTTCTTGACCAGCCTGGATAAATTCCTCGGTAATCCAGTTCGTTCCGATTACGCCAAATCGCATCTCATCCGCTCCCTTTTCTTTTGTCTATCTCGTTGCAGTGACCGGTACTCGTTCTTCGACCTTATCCAGCCACCACACGAATCCGTCTGCTTCAAGCAATTGCTCTGCGGCCTTCGGTCCGAATGAGCCAGCTTCGTACGTAAAGAGCGGCACCAAATTTTCAGCGAAGGCTTCCAAAATCGGTGTCACCCACTCCCACGATAGCCGGACCTCATCCCAATGCGCAAAGTAAGTGGAATCCCCTCGGAGTGCATCGAACAAGAGCAGCTCGTACGCTTCTGGCACGTCTTTTGTCCCTGCACTGAAATCTACCGTCACCGGCTCAATCTTACCGCTATTTGTCGGATTCTTTCTATTTACTTGCAACGCGATTCCTTCATATGGATTCACGCTAATGATCAGCAAATTAGGCAATGTTGTTTCATTTTGCTCCTGATATAGCTGCTCGTGCGGATTTTTAAACTCAATGACGATTCTCGTTGATTTTTCTTGCAGTCTTTTTCCGGTGCGAATATAAAATGGCACCCCTTGCCAAAACGGATCATCAATCCAGACTCGAGTCGCAATGTACGTTTCCGTCATGGATACTGGATCAACACCAGGCTCGTCCCTGTAGCCAATGACAGGCGTACCTTGGATATGTCCTGCACAATACTGCCCGCGAACGACATGGTTGTGAACTTCTTCTGTCTTTATCGGGCGAACGGCCGCCATCGCCCTGCGCTTCTCTTCGCGAATATGTGCCGATGTGATCCGCTTTGGGAGTTGCATCGCGATCATCATCAGCATTTGAAGCATATGATTTTGCAGCATGTCACGCAGTGCACCGGAATGGTCATAGTATCCAGCCCGATCCTCAACCCCAACGGCCTCGTTTGCTGTAATCTGCACATTGGCAATGTATTGGTTGTTCCAGAGAGCTTGGAAGATTGGATTGGCAAATTCGAGTGCCTCGAGGTTTTGAACCATCGGTTTTCCCAAGTAATGGTCAATGCGATAAATTTCTTCTTCCAAAAATGCTTTCCCTAGCTTTTCATTCAATTCTATGGCGGATTGCAAATCATGTCCGAATGGCTTTTCAATGATCAGACGTTTCCAGCCTGTCGTTGAACCGAGTCCGCTGGCTTTAACATTGGTTGCAATTCCCTCGAAATATTGCGGGGCTACTGACAAGTAAAACATCCGGTTTTGCGGGATCTGCAGCTCTTGCTCTCTTTGCAGGACCAGATGATGTAACGTTTCATAAGCACGCGGTTCCATGACATCTACTTCCGCATAGCGACAAGCAGACAAGAAAGCGTCCAGCTCGCGGGAATCAATCTCGGTGCGACGGGAAAACTCATGGACAGACTGGCGAACCGAGTCCTGAAATTCGTCATCAGACCAGGCCCTTCTCCCCACACCGATAATCGAAAAGGCAGCAGGTAACTTTTGATCTACATATAAGTTAAAAAGTGCAGGGAAAATTTTGCGTTTGGCTAAATCTCCTGTCGCGCCAAAAAGGACAAAGGTCATCGCTTCCATCTACTTTTTCATTCCCTTCATACCGTACGCCGTAATGATGGTTTTGTGGTTACACTGTTATTATTCGAGAAAATCACTGCTTTATCAATACGCAGGGTTACGAACGACGCAAGATTGCACGTACCGGACTTCCATCTGCTTCCATCAAAAGCAGCGGCAGTGCGATCAGTTCGTAATCACCCGATTCCACATGATCGAGCAGGAGCCCCTCCAAAATATGAATATCATGCTGGTGAAGTCCATGATGAGCAGCCAGTTCCTTGCTGTCCAACGGATCAACGGATGGGACATCCACTCCAATCAGCCGAATGCCTTTTTTGGCGAGGAACGCTGGCAAATCTGCTCGCAGATGACAGATGGTTGACGGAAACTGATTGGGGTCGCTCCATGATAACGTTTTGAGCAGCAAGCGTTCCACCCCCTCCAGATCAATCTGGGCAAAATCTTCTGGGCCAATGCTGGAACGTCCAGTAAGCTCTACTACTCTTGCCTCTCCCATGTACAGGTCCAAGGGCAAAGCTGCCATTTTTCGGCCATCATCATCGAAATGGAATGGAGCATCCACATGTGTACCCGTATGTACACTCATCGTTATTTTACCGACATTGACTGAGCCACTCTCCGCTTTGGGCCAGTTTACGACATAGTGAAAGGGAGTGTCCCCTGGCCAGGTCGGCATACCTGCCATGAGCGGACGGGATATATCTATTATTTTCATCGCGTATCCTCCACCTTCCAGCAACTGTTCGCGCCTATACTCAGCGTACAAAAAAGAGAATATTGAGTCAATATTCTAACATTTGTGTCAAAAAAGAAGACCGCAGCCTTACAGAGAGCCGACAGTCTTTTCGTTGATTTCAGATTCTACTATGAAGAGACAGGTAGTCCCACACTTCATCATAAATTCCGTTGTAATCCACTTGTTTCAAATGTTCCTTCAAGGTCCTCAACCACTCAATGGTTGTTGGATAGGTAGCTGCAATAGCCTCCCGTAGATCGCTCATCTGAATCGGGCGATCTACCCCTTTTGTTACGATATCATGCCATACCTGCTCCGTCGCAAGCTCCACTACATACTCGATGTCTGCCCCCGAATAAAACTCTGTCCATCCTGCTAATTGTTCATAATCGAGCATCTCAGAAGGACGGTCCTCCAGTTTTAAGCGAAAAATATCCTCCCGTGCTTGCCGATCTGGCGGTCCGACAAAAATCCAGTGATCAAAACCAGCCGCTCGGAGCAGGGAAGGCTCCAATTCCCATGGAACGTTGGTTGCGCCCATCAGGACGAATCGTTCGTCGCACTCGCCTGCCTCCGCTATCTGCTGAAGCCATTTGGAATCGATCCCCTGTCTACGTTTGGAGTTCGGATGCTCTTCGTCATGGCTGGAAGCGTCTAGCTCATCTAAAAAGAACAGAAGCTGTTTATCGGCAGGGACTGTTGCCAGTAAGTCATGGATGTTGAACTGCCTGTTCGAAGTATGCATACGTCGACCGCCTGTGATCTTCATGGAGAAAAAACGAGCTTGGCATTCTTCTGCGGTTGCTTTTGCTAACAAAGATTTTCCGCATCCCGATGGTCCGTAAAGTAAAATGGTACTTTTCTTTTGAGGCAGCCGTTGCGAAATAGGATGTAGGAGTCTTTGAAAGATTGCCTCTTTTACTCGTCCAAGCCCGCCGACCATTCCAAAACCCGCTGTTTTCTCAACGAGTTGAACCGATATCGCGGTGGTCTTCCCTTTTCCCCCTTCTATGACGCGTATCTTAGGTGGAAACATCGTCGTATATGTAGAGGAATCCTTCTGGCTGATCCCTTTTAACGTCCGCGAAAATGGGGATTCCTTTTGCAGCTTGTTGAGCTCGATCACAATTTTTTCCTTCATCGCTTCATTTCCATAGGCAAGCGCCTGCGTAAACGCCTGTAAAGCCTCCGTACGATCCCCCTGCTCAGCATGCTCTAACCCTAATAACAGCCATACTGGCGCATTGCGTTGATCGCTCGTCAACATGCTCTTCAGTATTTCTATCTTCGTCATCTGCTTCATCCTCTGCGATCGTTCTGCTTCAAGCGATCGTTTAGTATCACGGACATATCCATTATAATGCATACGTCTCGCAAGAAGAATACGAAAAGTAGGAAAAGATGGAAGAAAGGGCTGTGACTGTCATTTTAAAAAAGACGCCTCCTGCTACAAAGCATCGGGCGTCCAAGCTACGGTTCCTATCCTCTCGACGGAAAATTTCCGCCTCTCACACAAATGATAAACGAGAGTCCGAGATAGGGTTGCATATTATTATGTGGTTGAGTCCCGCCTGTCATGCCGATTGCCTCTGGGCTAAGCTGTGTTCCATCACTCGTGTTGGAGTAAGGAATGACAGCTCCTCGGCCAACGGTAGAAGACCATTTCGCTCCTGTTGGTGTATCCTCTGTAGGAGTTACGCACGCATTCGGAACATGAGTATGCGCCGGAATATCGTTTTGCAGCAGCGTGATGTTGGCAGCACCACCTGTCTCACCTGCCACACGCGGTGTCAATCCAGGTCCTTCCCCCTGGTTCATCGGGGCTGTAGCTCTTAAGTTAGGAAGGGCGAATGTCGTTTTGCCATCTCCACCATACTTCGTGCCCAATATTGAATACAATACAGGATTGGAAGAGATCGGGATCAATTGTCCATCACAAAAAGCCCAGTCCCTCGGTGCGAAATTGCCACCGAAGATACGAATTTCTCCAATATACGGATCCATATGATAGTACCTCCTCTAGTCTCTTGACGGGTAAATCCCTTGAATCGCGATACAAAAATTCCCGACCAAATACGGCTGCATATTATAATGAGGTGCACTGTTTCCTATCGTTTGCAACGCGCTCTCGCTCATCGTCGTATCAGGGGTTGTCCCATAGGTTGTAGTGGAAGCTTGTGCCCAGTAGTTCCCAGCGCATACTTTTTCATTGGCAGCTGCATTTGAGCCGGTTGCCGTATGGGTATGGGCGGGTATCTCGTTTGTCGTTAATACATGCGTTTCTTCGCCAGCTAACATACCAAGCGGTACGATTGGACGATCCTGTTGATTGTTTTTATGAACAGGGACACGCCCTCTTAAATCGGGTAGAGCAAACGTGGTTGTCCCGTTCCCCCCATAAGTAACTCCTAGCAAGGAATACAGTGCCTGGTTTCCGTTGATAGACAGCACCGCACCATTACACAAAGCCCAACCCTCTGGCGCAAATGAAAATGGAAAAAATCGAATTTCTCCAAGAAATGGTTCCATCTAAAACCCTCCTGTTCGATTGGAATGTTAATTTTGTTGAGGATAAATCCCATACAGAGCGATGATGAAATTAATAACCGTATACGGCATCAGGTTACTGTGTGGTTGATTTCCACCTACAGCGCTCAAGCTGGACGCGTTCATCACTCCATCAGGTGCATTCGCTGAATATTGCTGCGCATTCTTTGCCCATACCGCATTGGCAGGGCTGTTCTGAGTTCCTGGCTGCGATGATGCGTGGACCGTATGCGTATGCGCGGGCAATTGCGAGACGGTTAAGGTGACTGATTCCACACCATTTTTTTCACCCATCACGTAGGTAGTTCCTGTACTCGGATTTTTGCCTTGATGGAGCGGGATACGTCCCCGTAAATCAGGCAACGCAAAAGTCGTTTGTCCATCCCCGCCATATGTGGTTCCAATCAAACTAAACAGCGTGTCGTATTCAGAAATAGATAAGATCTGTCCATTGCATAATGCCCATCCTTGTGGTGCATAATCTCCTCCAAACATCCTGATTTCTCCAAGAAATGGCTCTGCCATGTTGCTTCCTCCTTATGTAAAGTGGTTATTTCCCTTGTCGAACGAACAGATTGGTCATTTTTGCAGAAGTGGCTGCCATTCCATTTGGATATACAGACCCGTTGAGTCTGTCACGCTGAAATGGAGTCGTTCATATAGTCGAAAGGCGGGATTCCCTTGTAGAACACATAAACGGATTGGTAATTGCAAAGCTAGTGCCTCTTTTTGCAGATCGCCAATCATACCTGAACCAACACCCTGTCCCCGATAAGCAGGCAGCAAAGAAATATCTACGAGATGCAGTGCATCTCCTCTCGCATCTGTAATCATACGACCGATAGGCTGCTCGGATCGGAGAATGATTTGATGATTTTGAGCGGGAAACTGCATTTGGTAAGATTTCTGCTGCATCATAAACTGCGACTGTAAAAAAGCAAGCTTGTCCGACTCACTCCAACCCCAAAGAGCCATTTCTTCGGTTCTGGTAGAACAGTACAATTCCCAAATAAAGGCTTCGTCTTGCTCATATTCAAAAGGTCTGGTATGTACCATAATCCTCCTTGCATGCAATCGTTGTACTTTTCTGTCATTTGACCGGTTACCTGCTTGCATCCTTTCAGGCCTGGATACGCCGACTTGTCCTTCCTATGTGTACCGCTCTTCCTCCTTCGAACTTTTTCTGATATCCTGCCTGATTTAATAGCCATCATGAATAATGATATCATTAGCCAATTTCCTTCTAACACTAACTAAAGTTAGCTCTTTTGCATGAAAAACGCTTCGGCAGCAAATCGTCTTGAAAATATTAAAACAAGCGGGCCTAGTGAGCCGACAATATACTCCAGTTCTATCAATCCGAAGGGGTCCTGATTATGATCCACACGAAACAAAAAAGAGTAGGACGGTTTGACCGCCGCCCTACTCTTCATCATGTATCTCTTCTTATTCAAAAAAAGTACGTGGAGATTTCCGCCATTCGCCCAATACTTTTTCCTGTTCGCTAGTAATAACTCCTTGCTCTGATGCTACTTCCAAAAGTGCTGTGTAATTCGAGATGGTGGTGCAAGGAATGCCTGCTTCCTCAAACAAGGCTTGGGCATCCGGGAATTGGTAGCTGAAAATGGCTACGACCCCCAGTACCTCTCCACCCTCAGCCTGTACTGCTTGGGCTGCTTTCAAGGAGCTGCCACCTGTGGAAATCAGGTCTTCAATTACGACTACCTTTTGACCAGCTGCCAATGCGCCCTCAATCTGATTTTGGCGACCGTGGCCTTTTGCCTTGTCCCGTACGTATATCATAGGCAGATCAAGCAGCTCTGCAACCCATGCAGCATGTGGAATACCAGCAGTCGCTGTTCCCGCCACGACTTGCGCATCTGGGTACTGCTCTTTGATCAAATCAGCAAATGCTTTCGCAATGGCACGGCGCACATGCGGATAGGACATCGTGATCCGGTTGTCGCAGTAGATCGGGGATTTGATCCCGGACGTCCATGTAAAAGGTTGCTCCGGTCGCAGATGAACTGCCCCGATTTCAAGAAGATTCGCTGCAATTTGCTTAGCGGTTGTCATTGTCGTCATATCACTTATTCCCTCCAGCTGGCTACTTTACGAACGGTCTTTTTCCACTGCTGCGACGATACTTTGCCAAACCCCGACTGGATCTTTTGCAACCGTAATAGCGCGACCAATCACAAGGTAATCGCTGCCCAAGCGGAATGCCTGCTCTGGCGTCGTGATGCGCGTCTGATCGCCTTGATCCGCTCCCAGTGGACGAATGCCTGGCGTTACGGTTACAAATGCGTCTCCAGCAGCTTTTTTGATCATCGGTACTTCTAGTGGAGAAGCAACGACCCCATCCAAACCAGCTTGCTTGGTCATCAGCGCATAGTGCACCACAACATCTTCTACCGCACCTGGAATCGCCAATTCTTGATTCATCGTTTGCAAACCAGTGGATGTCAGCATCGTCACACCGATCAGGAGGGGACGAGCAGCACCTGCCGCTGTCCCTTGCTCCAAGCCTTCTCTCGCTGCCGCCATCATGGCTACGCCGCCTGCCGCATGAACGTTTACCATGTCTGCTCCCAGACGCGCAAGGCTTCTCATCGCGCCTTTAGCGGTATTGGGAATATCGTGAACCTTCAAGTCGAGGAATACTTTGAGTCCTTTTTCCTTCAAGAAGGAAACGATCGCTGGCCCTTCTGCGTAAGCGAGCTCCATCCCCACTTTTACATAGCGGATATGCCCCTGTAGAGGCTCGATGCACTTCTTGACTTCATCCAGTGAGGAAAAGTCGAGCGCAACAATCATGCGTTCGCGAATATCGGTTAGTTGTTGTTGCACGCTGCTCTCCCCTTTTTATACAGTTACTGCCACTTTTGCACCAGCACGCTGGGCTGGCATTGCTTCTGTAGAGAATGTGATCGTCTCCAGTACGTGCAGGAGAGCGGAAGCTGTATCCAGTGAAGTCAAGCATACGGCGCCGTTCTCTACTGCTTCCCGACGAATGCGGAAGCCGTCGCGTTGTGGCGTTTTGCCTTTTGTCAGTGTATTGAGTACGATGTTCGCTTCGCCTGTATGGATGACATCCAACAGGTTTGGCGTGCCTTCGGACAATTTGCTTACGCGTGTGACTTGCAGTCCCGCTTGCTCCAAATAATCGGCTGTGCCTGCGGTTGCCATCAGCTTGAAGCCGAGGTGGCGGAAGCGTTTCACGATGTCTAACGCTTCTTCCTTGTCTTTATCTGCTACGGTTACGAGCAAGGTGCCTTGTGTCGGGATATTCATGCCTGCTGCGACCAAGCCTTTGTACAACGCTTTTGCCAGCGTGCTCTCGCGACCCATGACTTCTCCGGTCGATTTCATTTCAGGGCCGAGCGTAATATCGACGCGGCGCAGCTTTGCGAAGGAGAAGACTGGTACTTTGACAGAAACCATCGACTCCTCTGGATGGTAGCCCGGTGTAAAGCCTTGTTCGATGATCGAGTGACCAAGGATCGCTTTCGTTGCGATGTTCGCCATTGGAATCCCCGTTACTTTGGAGAGGAATGGCACCGTACGAGACGAACGCGGATTGACCTCGATTACGTATGGGCGGTCTTTATAGATGACGAACTGGATGTTGAGCAAGCCTTTGATTTGCAGGGCACGCGCCAGCTTCGTCGTCATGTCGATCAGTTCATCCTTGATCGCTTGGGACAAGGATTGTGGAGGATATACGGCGATAGAGTCACCGGAGTGCACCCCTGCGCGTTCGATATGCTCCATGATGCCTGGGATCAGAACGTTTTCGCCGTCGCAGATCGCATCGACTTCCGCTTCTACCCCAACCATGTAACGGTCTACCAGTACAGGGTGATCAGGATTTACCTTCACCGCTTTCTCCATGTACTCCAACAGTTCGGACTGGTTGTAGACGATTTCCATCGCACGTCCGCCAAGTACGTAGGATGGGCGAACCAGGACAGGGAAGCCAAGACCTTCTGCTGCTACAACTGCCTGCTCGACTGACGTCACCGTTTTGCCTGGTGGTTGAGCGATTTCCAGCTCGCGCAGCAGCGCTTCGAATTTCTCGCGATTTTCCGCTGCGTCGATGTTTTCCAGACTCGTACCCAAGATTTTGATTCCGCGTGCAGCCAGCTTGTCAGCCAGGTTGATCGCGGTTTGTCCGCCGAATTGTACGATGACACCCTCTGGTTTTTCCACATCGAGAATGTTCATAACGTCTTCGATGTACAGCGGCTCGAAGTACAGGCGATCAGAAGTGTTGAAGTCTGTAGAAACAGTCTCCGGGTTGTTGTTGATAATGACCGCTTCATAGCCCGCTTCTCTCAGTGCCCAGACAGCGTGGACAGTTGCATAGTCAAACTCGATTCCTTGACCAATGCGGATTGGTCCGGAGCCCAGCACGACCACACGTTTTTTGCCAGTCTCGATGCGCTCGTCTTCCACTTCATACGCGGAGTAGTAGTACGGTGTTTGCGCTTCGAATTCTGCCGCGCAAGTATCTACCATTTTATATACAGGTACAAAGCCTTTTTCTCTGCGCATTGCGTGTACCGCTTCTTCTGTCTCACCGCACAGCTCAGCAATTTTGCGATCCGTGAAGCCCATGCGTTTAGCTTCGTACAGCTTTTCACTCGTCAAGCCTTTTGCCAGTTCCGCTTCAAAGGCAATCATTTTATGGAACTTGTGCAGGAAGAACAGATCGATCTTGGTCAGGCTGTGCAGTTGTTCGATCGTCCAGCCACGGCGCAGTGCTTCTGCCAGCAGGAAGAGGCGTTCGTCATCCGCGTGCACCAGTCGTGCTTTCAGTGCTTCCTCGCTGATTTCGCCTGCTCCCTTGATCTCGATGTGATAGCTGCCGATTTCCAAGGAACGGATGGCTTTCATGATCGATTCTTCAAAAGTCCGACCGATCGCCATGACTTCTCCGGTCGCTTTCATTTGCGTACCGAGCTTGCGGTTGGCGGATTGGAACTTGTCGAACGGCCAGCGTGGAATTTTGCTGACGATGTAGTCCAGTGTAGGCTCGAAGCATGCGTATGTTTGGCCTGTCACCGGGTTTTTCAGTTCATCGAGTGTGTAGCCGATTGCGATTTTGGCTGCCATTTTTGCGATTGGGTAGCCTGTTGCCTTGGAAGCCAGTGCGGAAGAGCGGCTCACACGCGGGTTCACTTCGATCACATAGTACTGGAAGCTGTCCGGGTCGAGTGCGTATTGTACGTTGCAGCCACCCTCGATACCGAGCGCCCGGATGATGTTCAGTGCGGACGAGCGCAGCATTTGATATTCGCGGTCAGCCAGTGTTTGGCTAGGCGCTACTACGATGGAGTCACCTGTATGCACGCCGACTGGGTCGATGTTTTCCATGTTGCAGACTACGATGCAGTTGTCGTTGGCATCGCGCATCACTTCGTACTCGATTTCTTTCATGCCGGCAATGCTTTTCTCGATCAAGCATTGCGTAATCGGAGAGTATTTCAATCCGCTTGCAACGATCTCGCGGAGGGTTTCTTCATCTTCACAAATTCCGCCGCCTGTACCACCCAAGGTGTAGGCAGGACGAACGATGATCGGATAACCGATTTGATTTGCAAAATCGACAGCTTCTTCTACCGTGCTCACGATGACTGATTCAGGTACTGGCTCGCCCAGTTCATTCATGAGGGAGCGGAACAGGTCGCGGTCTTCTGCTTGCTTGATCGATTCCAGCTTGGTTCCGAGCAGCTTTACATTTTCTTGCTCGAGCACGCCTGCTTCTGAGAGGGCAACAGCCATGTTCAAGCCTGTTTGACCTCCAAGCGTAGGCAGAAGTCCATCCGGCTTCTCTTGACGAATGACGCGCGCTACGAATTCAGGTGTGATTGGCTCGATATATACTTTGTCTGCCATGTTTGTATCGGTCATGATGGTCGCCGGGTTGGAGTTGATCAGAACTACCTCCATGCCCTCTTCTTTTAACGCTTCGCATGCTTGCGTGCCTGCATAGTCAAATTCTGCAGCCTGCCCGATGACGATTGGTCCAGAGCCGATTACGAGGATTTTTTTCAGATTATCTTGTTTTGGCATGAGTTTTTTCCTCCTTAGCGGTTTCCATCATCGCAAGAAACTGGTCGAACAGGTAGCCGGAATCATACGGACCTGGAGCTGCTTCTGGATGGTACTGTACTGAGAATGCATTCTTTGCTGCATGTCGTACGCCTTCGATGGTGCCGTCGTTGAGTGCGATATGTGTAACTTCCAGTTCCGTGCCAGCGAGCGAGTCTTCTTTGACTGCATAGCTGTGGTTCTGGGATGTGATATAAGTGCGTCCGGTTGGCAGCTCTTTTACCGGATGGTTGCCGCCACGGTGTCCGAATTTCATTTTCGTCGTGTCAGCGCCAGATGCCAGTGCGAACAGCTGGTGACCGAGGCAAATTCCGAACAGCGGATATTCACCCAAGATTTCGCGAATCATCTCTACGGCTTGCGGTACGTCTTTCGGGTCTCCAGGGCCGTTGGACAAGAGGATCCCGTCCGGCTGAATGCGGCGAATCTCTTCTGCTGTCACATTGTAAGGCACAACGACTACGTCGCAGTTGCGCTTGGTCAGCTCGCGCAAAATCCCGTGCTTGGCACCGAAGTCTACGAGCACTACCCGATGGCCTGTACCTGGGCAGCTGAAGACGCTTTTCGTAGACACGCGTGATACTTGGTCTGTCATCAATGTCGTGCCGTTTAAGGCAGCAACCAATTCAGCCAACGGGGCTTCACTGGTTGTAATCATGCCCTTCATCGTGCCGTGGTAACGAATTTTTCTCGTCAGCATCCGAGTGTCGATGCCGGCAATGCCTGGGATACCGTATATTTTCAGCAGTTCATCGAGCGTGTTCGTATTGCGCCAGTTGCTTGGCGCCTCGCAATGCTCGCGAACAACGAAGCCGTGAATGTATGGACGAACAGCTTCAAAGTCGTCTCGATTGATCCCGTAATTTCCGATCAGCGGGTATGTCATGGTGACGATCTGTCCGCAGTAGGATGGGTCGGACAAAACCTCCTGATAGCCAGTCAGCCCTGTATTGAAAACCACTTCCCCGTAGGACTCCTTTGTCGCTCCAAATGCCGTCCCGATAAATTCTGTTCCGTCTTCCAAGATCAATCTTGCACGCATCTATGCTCCTCCTCCATTGTCGCGTAAAAACTTGTGTCTCTTGTCTGTCAGTCGTTTTTACACGTTTTGATATACGATCTTCCCATCTACCAGCGTCAGGGTTGGCCAGCCTTTGCATGCCCAACCAGCAAATGGTGTGTTGATTCCTTTACTTGCGAATGTGCTTGGGTCAATTGTTTTTTCTGTTTCCAGATCAATCACCGTCAGGTCTGCTGGTGCGCCTACTTCCAGGCGTCCGTACGGCAGTTTGAATGCTTCTGCTGGCTTCACGGTCAACAGCTCAACCAGCTTTTTCAAGGTCAGCTCTCCAGTTTGCACGAGATTTGTGTACAGAAGCGGAAATGCTGTCTCCAGTCCGACGATTCCAAATGGTGCGCGGTTCATCCCGTTTGCTTTTTCCTCTTGGGTGTGTGGGGCATGGTCTGTTGCAATCATGTCAATGGTGCCATCTTTCAATCCTGCAATCAGTGCAGCGCGATCCTCACGAGAGCGCAGCGGCGGGTTCATTTTCCAATTCGTATCCAAATTGTCCGGGATATCCTCGTCACACAGCAAGAGGTGATGCGGACTGACTTCACACGTTACATTTACGCCAGCACGTTTCCCGTCTCGTACCAGACGCACCGACTCTTTCGCGCTAATGTGGCATACGTGGTAGTGCACACCTGTCTGTTCTGCCAGCAAAATATCGCGGCCGACGTGGATGGACTCTGATTCAGAAGGAATTCCAGGGAGTCCGTGTCGAGCTGCTACCACCCCGTCATGCAAGGCTGCTCCCGGGATCAACAGGTCTTCGTCCTCGCAGTGAGCAACGATTGCGATACCGAGCTCTGCTGCTTTTTGCATGGCCTTTTTCATCATCGCTGTGGATTGCACACCCACACCGTCATCTGTCAGCGCGAAGATCCCCGCTTCTTTTAACCCTGCGAAATCCGTCAGCTCTTTTCCCAATTGGCGAACGGTAATCGCACCATATGGGATTACGCGCGCCATACCAGCCTCGCTCGCTTTGTCCAGAATGTAGGTCACGGTCTCGACACTGTCGATGGACGGTCGTGTGTTCGGCATGCATGCTACTGTTGTAAATCCGCCTTGGACCGCTGCTTTTGCTCCTGTTTCGATCGTTTCTTTATGTTCAAAGCCTGGTTCACGCAGATGGACGTGGACATCGATGAGGCCTGCGCTAATCATACCGCCGTGGCAATCGATCCATTCATGCCCATCGCGATCGAGCGTTTCCCCCATCGCTGTGATTCTTCCCTTTTCCACCAATATTTCCATCGGGGTAAGCTCCCCCGCCTGATTTAGTACGTTGCCGTTGCCAAGGATGATTCCCATGTCATTTCGCTCCCTTTCAAAAGAGTTTCTAGAACTGCCATTCTTGCTGCGACTCCGTTGGTCACTTGGGGTTGAATCAAGGACGTTTCGCATTCTACCAAATCGGTATGAATCTCAACCCCGCGATTGACGGGAGCTGGATGCATGATGACTGCGCCGGACTTCATCATTTTGGCTCTTTCCAAAGTGAGCCCGTGTGCCTTGTGGTACTCTTCCTTCGATAGATAGAGGGATTCCGCATGGCGCTCCAGCTGAACACGCAGCATCATGACCACATCTGCGGTTTGAACCGCTTCTTCCATTTCCACGATTTTGACACCTTGCGGGATATGTGCCGGCATCATTGTAGCAGGACCTGAGAGCAGCAGATTCACACCGAGCTTCGGCAGCGCATGCAGATGAGAACCGAGTACGCGGCTGTGGCGCAAGTCTCCAATGATCGCTACCGTGAGACCAGAGAGCTTGCCAAACTTCCTTTTCATGGTCAACAGATCCAGCAGGCATTGGGTCGGGTGCTCATTCGTTCCATCTCCCGCGTTGATCAGCTTCAGGTCTACGCTTTCTGCCAACTCTTGCAGCAGGCCTTCCTTCTTGGTGCGGATAACGGCTGCTTCCACGCCCATTGCTTCCAAGGTGCGGATCGTGTCATAGACCGTCTCGCCTTTTACGGTAGAGGAGGTTTCCGGAATGAAGTTCAAAACATGCGCGCCCAGTCGCTTTTGTGCTACTTCGAAAGAAAAGCGGGTTCTGGTGCTGGCCTCGAAGAACAGATTCGCGACAAAACGTCCGCGCAGGATATCCGCTTGCTCAGTTGGTCTGGCAGCCCAATACTCTGCTCGCTCGAGGAGCTGGATGATTTGTTCTTTCGATAAGTCTTTGAGGCCAATCAGGTGCGCTACATTTTTCATCATGAATCCCTCCGATTCTTTATGTTCAAAAGAAAAAGCTTCTTGGCATCGCTTTGCATCTGGAGGCAAGCGAGACAAGAAGCTGGTTGAGTGCCTTTTTTGGGCAGCCAAAACAGCGTTCTTTGCCTTGCCAGCCTCTCTGGACTGGATTTAAAGGATTGGGAACGTTTAGGCTATTTTTTTTTGTTCTTCGCGGTGCGCTTCGCCCATCGCGGACTCTTTTCCCGGAAGGATCAGGTGCAGAATAATTCCCAGGAAAGTAGAGAGTGCGATATTATCGATGGTCAGATCGTTCAGGAAAGCGATACCTGTACCTGCAAAGCTGATTTTGTATCCGCCGATTCCCGTCACGAGGATGACCGCTGCGAGAATCATGTTGCGCTTGTCTGCAAAATTCACTTTGTGCTCGACGTACATCCGCAAGCCTTGTGCCGCGATGATACCGAACAGGATGATGGAGACACCGCCAAGTACCGGCGTTGGGATCGTCATCAAGAAGGCACTGACCTTACCAGCGAAGGCGAACATAATCGCGAGTACAGCAGCCAAACCGATGACGACGCGGCTGTATACCTTTGTAATCGCCAGAACTCCGATGTTCTCCCCGTACGTTGTTGCAGGTGGACCGCCCATAATCGCAGCGAGTGACGTTGCAACCCCGTCCCCAAGCAAGCTGCGGTGCAGTCCAGGGTCTTTCATCAAATCACGATCCATAACCTTACTCGTTACCAGCAAGTGACCCAGATGCTCCGCCAGTGTGACGAAAGCGACTGGTGCGATAACCAGGGCAGCGATCCATGCGCTCGGATTCGCCATTGCACTCGTTACCTCTGCGAATTTGAAGTGGGAGGTGAACATTTCACCGAATCCAACAACCCAAGGAGCATCTTTGACCGTTTGGAAATGAATCAGATCAGGGTGACGCAGCAGCGTGTATACATAACCTGAAACCATTCCGATCAAGATTGGGATAAGACCAAGGAAACCGCGCAGCATGACCGCAGCTAGCACTGTTACGACTACAGTAACGAGCGAGATTTCAATCGAAGTCAGTGACATTTGCGATTGACCGTCTACGGTGACTTTCGTTGCCATGTCTACTGCTACGCCAGCCAGGCTCAGACCGATCACAACGATGACGGATGCGATGACAACTGGTGGCAGTACCCGATCGAGCCATTTGACTCCTGCCTTCTTCACAATCCCGGCGACGATGATGTACACAATCCCGGAGAGGAAGCAGCCCAAGAGTGCCGTCCCTACGCCATGCGATTGGCTCACGACGATAATCGGACCGATGAAGGCGAAGGAAGAACCGAGATAGTTCGGAAGCTTTCCTTTTGTGATCCACAGGAACAGCAGTGTCCCGATCCCACTCGCCAAGAGAGCAGTTGCAACATCCAGACCCGTCAAGATCGGTACGAGTACAGTCGAGCCGAACATCGCAAACAAGTGTTGAATACTAAGTGGCAGCAATCGCGAAATATGTGGTGTTTCGTCTACATCGATGTAATTTTTTTGGCTCATGCCTGTATGCCCCCTGTTTTGTTTCTTTCATTCAAAAAGCTTCTTTTTATACAAAAAACCTCTTTGTGCGGACACAAAGAGGCTAGCTTCGCCATGCTCATGGGAAGTTTGTTGCCTCTTGCCGACCTCACGGGATCGTTTTTAAAGAGGAGTTATTTTATTTTTACAGGAGCTGTCGGATGGACACAATGTCCATTACATCCACTTCTGCCAATTGTACATCGACAATTTCCGTTCGAGCAGTTGGGAGGTTTTTTCCGACGAAATCAGGGCGGATTGGCAGTTCGCGATGACCGCGATCAACCAGGACAGCCAGTTGAATCATTCGTGGGCGGCCGTTATCGATGAGTGCATCCAAAGCAGCACGAACGGTACGTCCGGTATAGAGAACATCGTCCACCAGAATCACAGTCTTGCCTGTGATTTGATCGGGGAGCTTGGAGCCTTGCAAAATGGCATCTTCGGACTTGTGTTGCAGATCGTCACGATAGAACGTAATGTCCAGCTCACCGACTGGTACCTTCACATTCTCGATCATTTCGATTCTTTCCACAAGACGTTGCGCGAGGTAAATCCCTCTGGTCTTGATGCCCACGATAATGAGATCCTCAACGCCTTTGTTTCGCTCGATAATTTCATGTGCGATTCGCGTGAGCGCGCGGCGGATCGCCGCTTCATCCATAATAACGCTTTTGTTGATCATCTCAATATCCCCCTTCTCGACGGGAACAGTGGACCTTACGAAAAAAGGCTCCTTGTCAGGAGACAAGAAGCCCTCGGACAAACTGACCGGACTATTAAAGTCCCGCCTATTTGTCATTCCGTGCCCTTGCCAGCCTCACTGGACTGGATTTAAAGGTTCCATTCGTCATGTAGAATTATGTCACGATTCTGGACGGGTGTCAATGCAGCACGAAAAAGTCTAACTATTCCCAATAGACGCTGACCCACGGCGGCAAATAGTTGGCATAATAACCAATGTCCCCTGTAATGTTTTTGATGAGCTCGATTTGTTTGTCCGCATCCTCGCCTATTCCTTGGATAAACAGGGAGCCATGCTCCGCTCGATCCAAGCGCAAGAAAAGGAGCTGTCTCCCATCTGGAGATGGCGCAGGATAGTAGTCAGCTGTATTCGCTTCCCCTTTTGTCACCTGCTGCTCAGCTCCATCTGCGGACCGCCGCCAGATGCCTTGTTGCGGTACCATGACCTTCTTTGGGTCGTATGAATACTCTGTAGCCAAGCCTCTGGTGAAAAGCAGCGTGTACGGAGCTTTTGGAATCCATACCGGATAAGTATCTACCACGATTGGACCAGGACTGACTGTTTTGACCTTTCCTGCTCGATCCGCCAGCTTCAACTGCTTGTTAGTCGTGGCTACCCGGTCAGTGCCATCGACAAAAGCGAGCTGTTCGCTATTTGGTGTCCAGGCAAGCCAATCAGGATAAGCCAATCCTGTACCGAGTTCTATTGGCTTTTTGCCAGGCTGAGTCAAATCAAACCATTGAATAGGTACGCCATCAGCAGACAAGGAGCCGGAGTTATACCGGACAAAGTAGGCCACAGCCTTCCCATCCGGAGATACTTGTAAGCCTGTCGCTGCCCATGGGTAGATGCCTTCCTCCACTTTTGGCGGTTCCGCAATCGGGTAGGCAGCCAACGGTTTACCTGCAAGTGTGCGCAAGGCCAGCGTCATCGACTTATTTTTTTCGGCAGGTAGCGAGACAAGCATGTTTTCCCCATCTGGCATCCAGGCAAAATCTTCGAAATCAGCCTTCGTTGTACTTTGTAAGGCTAATTCTCCATGCGCTTGGACGTCTTTTACAATCAGCAATGGTCTCGGCGCTTCATTACTGCCGATATTCACGGTGTACGCTAGCTTGTTCGCTTTCGGGGACCATTTTGGCGTTTCATAAATCGGGCGTTCATCTACCTGCACAGCTTTGCTGCCGTCAGCTCTGACAATCCACACGTAGCCTGGTGTCGAGTAATTGTCATTGCCTTCGTATTTCACGAACAGGAGCCAATTGCCATCTGGCGACCAGCCCACGATCTGTGCATAGCCGTCCTTGGTTATTTGCTTTATCTTTCCCGTCGTATCCCGTCCGTCTACCAAAAACAAATGCTGGTTGCTCGTAAATGCAATTTTCGCCGGAACGCTTATTTCCTTGTTCACACGCTCTGGCTGTTGGCTGTGAGCTGCCACTTTTGCTTCACCGTTTGCTGTGACAAGTACAACCAAAAGGACAAAAAGGCTGATCGCCTTCCCCCATTTTCCGTTCACAGGCATTCACTCCTTACACTCTCTATTGAATGATAAAAAAACGCCAGAAGAAAGTAATAAGCTCTCTACTAGCGTTTTCCAATCCAACTTCCATTATGTAAGTGTCATAGGAAGACTGGCTGCAACAACAAAAAACGATTGCCATACAGATCCTCGAAAACAACCTCCATGCCGTACATCACTTCGTTTGGTTCACTCACAAACTTCACGCCGCGTTGACGCAGTGTTTCGTATGTGGACCCAAAATCATCCGTCTCCCAAACCCACATTGGATTTTTGCCGACCTGACGAAGCATTTCCTGCGCAACTTCTTCCTGATGCCAATGGGTAGGGTCATGCAATACGATCTCGATCTCCTGCCCAGGAAGGCCGACGGTGAGCCAACGAGAACCATCATCCATACGAGAATCCATGCGTTTTTCGAAACCGAGTTTTTCCGTGTAAAACCGCAATGCCTCTTCACAATCGTGAACGTACAGCGTCACATGCGCTAATCTTTTTAGCACGGCTTTTCCTCCTGTTCACTTACGCTTGTCTGAGAACGTCAATAACATCAAGCATTTCCTTCGGCATTGGCGCTTCGAATTCGAGCTGCTCTCCTGTACGGGGATGGATGAAGCCCAGTGTTTTCGCATGCAGCGCTTGTCCATCGAGCTCCAATGTATTTTTCGGACCGTATTTCGGATCGCCTGCCAGTGGATACCCAATGTATTTCATATGTACACGAATTTGATGGGTACGTCCTGTTTCGAGTTTCAATTCCACTAACGTGTACTCTTTGAAGCGCTCCAGCACGATAAAGTGCGTGACAGCCGGCTTGCTGTTTTCAAAAACAACCGCCATTTGCTGGCGATTTTTCGGATCGCGCCCAATCGGTGCTTCAATCGTCCCCATTTCATGCGGGATGACACCATGAACAATCGCGACATACTTCCGATTGACCGTATGTGCCTTCAATTGTTCAGCCAAACCCATGTGTGCCTTGTCGTTTTTGGCTACCATCAACAGGCCGGATGTATCCTTGTCAATGCGATGGACAATTCCCGGACGCAAAACGCCATTGATTCCGGACAAATCCTTGCAATGTGCCAAAAGCCCATTGACGAGCGTCCCACTGTAATGACCAGGAGCAGGATGCACGACGAGGCCACGTGGTTTATTCACGACCACGACATCGCTGTCCTCGTATACAATATCAAGCAGCATCTCCTCTGGCTGGATCGCCATTTCCTTTGGCGGCGGAACACGGAGGGTCACTTCGTCCTCTGCCTGCAGCTTGTAGTTGTTTTTGATCGGTTCACCATTGACAGTGACACGGCCTTCCTTCACCCAAGCCTGCACCTGTGAACGGGACCAATCTTCATTTTGCAGCGTGATAAACTTGTCGATGCGCTCGCTCGTATCCGCTGGCTCTACCGTCCAATCGTAACGTTCAAACAATTGCGTGTCATTCATGTATGTTCTCCACCTATCCGAGCTTTCCCACTATTATTCTCATGACTATCTGTTTTTCTTCCCATCCAGAAAAACATCGAGAAGCAAAATCCCCACACCAATCGTGATGGCCATATCAGCCACGTTAAAGATCGGGAAGTTAATCAACGTAAAATCGAGAAAATCTACGACTTGACCGGTCATTGCACGATCAATGAAATTCCCGACGGCTCCACCCAAGACCAATGACAGCGCCAACGATGCACGAGGTTGGTTTTTTCCCAATCGAATCAAGGAAATGACAATCCCAATCACAACGACAATGGTAATGACAATAAAAAACCAGCGTCGATTTTGCAGGATGCCAAATGCCGCTCCCATATTTCGATGGGAAGTCAGATGAAAGACGTCCGCGATCAAAGGAATGGATTGTCCCAGTTCCATATACTTCACGACTAAATACTTTGTAAACTGATCAAGCGCAATAATTACTGCCGCAATGAGATAGTACAACAATGGAATGTCCTCCTTATTCTGCTTCGACCAGCAACTGTACAAACACAATGTCAAATGATCATTTTACCAGAGACAGTCTACGTGAACAAGCGTTTTCCTTTTTTATACAGTCGATAGCCTTTGCGCACGACTTCCAGCATCCACAATGGAATTTTCCATCCACGATCCTTGATAAATGGCAGGTATACCTTGTAATACGCCTTGCGTAAATCACGCCATTTCGTGTCTGTCTCATTGACATAGTAATCCGATACGTCAATCAGATAACCTCGTCCCTGATCCATTAAAACGTTTTTCCCATGGACATCATGCGGAAACAAACCCTTCCTGCGGGCCTCTTCTAGCGCGTCCTCCACGTCTTCAATCACCTGCGGAGGAATGGGAATACCAAAGCGGACACAGTCAAACAGGGGGATGCCGTTCATCCGCGTAATGACCAAGTATCCTTCCCCATAATCATAACAGACGGGGAAGGAACGAGTCTCCCCAAGCTTGCGATAGACTTCGATTTCCTGTTCAGCTCCTGGTCTTCCAGGTGCGTACAGCTTGATCACTACCTTTGGATAGTCCGGGTGGGCAAATACGGCAGCATAATTGCCGGTACCGACCAGCTCCCACGGGTATGGTGTGTGGTGAACTACGACTGGATCATCCGGTGACAGACTCTCCACTTTAACTTCCTGTAAAAAAGCTTGCAATATATGCTGATCGATCCGCATCGTTTCTCATCATCTCTCATCAGTTACCGACTTCGAACTACGTTAAAACAAAATTATAGAAGGTTCATCTACTACGATCATTCAGACACTTCCTATAAGGGGCAAAAAATCCTTTACACTGGTGAGGCCAGGAGATCCTGTCCGATTCCAATGAAAGGATTGCATATGGACAAGAATACCTCATTTTTTTGATTTGGTAAATGGGTAGTCAATGTCCACCATTAGCACCTGTTTCATGTAGTGTATAACGAATGATTGTATCTGATTCATGAAGTCTCTTGTACGCTGCTGTCGTGGTGGGGAGGAAACAGGAGAAAACGCTCAGCTTCTAGGGCCACCCCCTGTGGGATTGACTGCACGACTCCATGCAAAAAGCGAAACCGCGTCCAAAGTGGTTCTCTCAGGATGTGTTTTCAGAGGTGGACGCTTAAGAACGTGTTTCGCTTTTTGCATTGCGTCTCGGTCGGTGTCCCTAAGATCTTCGCTTATTTCTCCTGTTTCCTCTACGAACTTTCCGTGTTCCCCCCACTTTTTAAAGCTTTGAAAGAATGAAGAAAGACATCAGTTACGCCAGAGAAGAATATTTCCAGACGTAGCGACTTGTGGAGTCCTACCAAGCTCCGAAGGGATTCGCGGGCAAAAGAAACGCAACGTGCTCGCGCTACGAAGCGGCTACCACTTTTGCGTTTCCCCGCGAATCCCTTCGGAGCGGACAGTCTTAGCCCCCAGCAGGACGGAGCCTGGAGCCTAGACTGGAAATATTCTTCTCTTCACCGCAGCCACCTAACAGGAGCCTCAAGGAGCTGTCGTGGTGGGGAGGAAACAGGAGAAAACGCTCAGCTTCTAGAGCCACCCCCTGTGGGATTGACTGCACGACTCCATGCAAAAAGCGAAGCCGCGTCCAAAGTGGTTCTCTCAGGATGTGTTTCAGAGGTGGACGCTTAAGAACGTGTTTCGCTTTTTGCATTGCGTCTCGGTCGGTGTCCCTAAGATCTTCGCTTTTTTCTCCTGTTTCTTCTACGAGCATTTTGTGTTTAACGAGCTTTTAAGACTTGAAAGAATGAAGAAAGACATCCGTTACGCCAGAGAAGAATATTTCCAGACGTAGCGACTTGTGGAGTCCTACCAAGCGGAGAAGGGATTCGCGGGCAAAAGAAACGCAACGTGCCCATGCTACGAAGCGGCTACCACTTTTGCGTTTCCCCGCGAATCCCTTCGGAGCGGACAGTCTTAGCCCCCAGCAGGACGGAGCCTGGAGCCTAGACTGGAAATATTCTTCTCTTCACCGCAGCCACATGACAGGAACTTACGTAAAAAAAGAAGAACCTCGCACATCCATGCAGGCTCTTCCCTTCATGATTTACACATTAATCTCCAAAAACCATTCGCGAATCGCATCTTCCAGCTTCTGCAATGCAGTCGCATTCGTTGCTTCACAATAGATGCGCACCAACGGTTCTGTCCCAGACGGACGGATCAAGACCCAATGTCCTTCCTCGAGCAACAGCTTGACCCCATCCACTCGTTGAATCTCCAAAACCTGATAAGGACCAATTAGTGCAGGTGGCTTGGCGATCATTTGCTGTACCCATTGATCTTTTTCCGGCAATTTCATATCAAGACGCGTATGGAACAGCTCGCCGAATTGCTCGTATACATCTCGCAATATTTGATCGATTCCTTTGTTTTCATACGCGCACATCTCGGCGAGCAACAAATTGATGAGTACGCCGTCTTTCTCCGGGATGTGACCGAGAATACTGGCCCCGCCACTTTCTTCTCCACCAATGAGCACGTCGCCTTTGCGCATTTCCTCGCCTACGTATTTGAAACCGACTGGCGTCTCCACCAGTTCAAGACCATAATGCGTAGCCATCCGATCCAGTAGATGCGTGGTCGCTACTGTCCTGACAATCCGTCCCGTCAACCCACGATTTTTTCGCAAATGATAGGTCAGGAGGACGAGCGCTTCGTTTGGAGTGATGTACTGTCCAAAGCGGTCGACGACTCCGAAGCGGTCCGCATCCCCGTCATTGGCAAGACCAAGAGACGCTTGGCGTTCTACCACTTCTTTTTTTAGCAAATGCAAATGCTTATCGTTTGGCTCAGGCAAATCTCCTCCAAAAGCCGCATCCGGGACTTCTCGGATTCCGACGTTTTTCACCCCCGCCTCAGACAAAAAACCGCTCACGTAGCCCATACCGGCACCATGCATAGCATCGACTACAACGGACAAGGAAGAGTTTTGCAAAACGTCCATGTTTACCATCCGTCTAAGATGCGCCTCGTAATGAGGACGCAGCACAATGACTTGCAGCAGCTTGCGGGCCTTTGCTTCCGCGAGGGAAATCGTACGCACCGAGTTGGCCTGGCAGGTTTCGGTGATCCACTCTTCCAATCTTTGCGTGATCGCAGGCGTTGCAGGTCCAGCGTACTCCGGAATGTATTTGATGCCGTTATATTCGGGTGGATTGTGACTGGCTGTGATCATGATTGCACCACTCGCTGCAAAATGCTTCACTCCAAAGGCTACGGCAGGTGTTGGCGCTGCTTCGTTCACCAAATAGGTACGAATGTCATTCCCGGTCAGGACAGCTGCAACTTCCTCCGCAAAGCGTCTCCCCAGAAACCGCGTGTCGTGCCCGACCAAAACAGGCTGCTCCTGTTGTCCGATTTCTTTGGTATAGCTGGCGATGGCTTGTGCAACAATGCGGACATTCTCGACAGTAAAGCCATCTGCGATGATATCGCGCCAACCGTCCGTACCGAAACGGATCGTTGTCATCTCCTCATCTCTCCCCTCGTTACCGCAACTCATTCACCTTCTCCAAATAACGCAAAACAGTGGCAACATAAGTAGCATGCGACCACGTCAGCGGTGCAACGGATACGGGAGCACCTGTATACGGATCGAGCTGTTCGGATAGTACGCCGCTTTGCAGGGCATAGCGTACGACCCAGGCCAATCTGTTCTTTGGCTCTTGGAGTTCATCGAGTGATTTCGCCTTGGCAATTTCCCAATCAGCCACCCATAAGGTGCAAATGATCCATGGATTGCCCGGCACCTTCGCCGTGTCATGTGATTTTTTAAAATAGTAATCCCCTTGGTAGCGAGCAATTCCACCAATCGCCGTATCTACTTGCAAACTCTTTTTGACAGCTTCCATCGTCCGCTCCACTCTCGGATCCTCTACGGAAAACACATCAAGCGCAAACAAGGCGAACAAGCTGCTCTCCACCGTGAAATCTTTTTCGACACTCCCATCTGCTCTTACATAAATCCCACGCAGAAAACGCCCGATTTCAGGGTCGTACAGATGTTTTTCCATTGCCCCGCGAATGCGCTCTGCCCCTTCTGCGTAGCGTTTGTAGCGTCGATCATCACCGAACAGCTGGGCAAAACGAGCCGCGGCCATTAAGCCCGCGAAAACCGTAGCACTGGTAAACGTAAAAATTCCTCGTCGCTCTTCCCATAAGTCGTAGCTTGGTTTTGGGAGTTGCAGCTCTGGATGGACATACTCCAGCAAAAAGCGGGCCGCCGGACGAACCAGCGTGGGATAGAGTGCCTGGCAGTCTTCAATTTGCTTGTCGCTCTTGTATTGCTCCCAGAGCGCGTACAGCACGAGCGCAGTCTCATCCTCCTGAATCGGGAGCTGAATGTCTCCGTCTACAATATACGGATGCCAACTGGAGCCGACAGACCCGTCTGGATTGTACTTGTGCAGCAAATACCCGTCCTTATTCAATGCGTCTGCGCAAAATCGGAAAAATGGTGCGACTACTCCCGTATAGCCAGCTTTGGCCATCGCACTCGCAATCAGTGCCCCGTCTCTTGGCCACATGTAGCTGTAATGGTCGCGATTGAATTGGAGAATATCCGAGTCATTCGCAGCGAGAATCGCTCCGTTCTGATCGATTTGCGTGCGCACGAGAAGCAAGCTGGTCTTGTACAGATTGACAACCTCTGCCGGTAGATCAGCAAAGTCCCGCTCTTCCTTATTGACCCAACGCTGCCAATACACCGCTACCCGATTGAGCAAACGTTCCGGATCGCTTTCGAGTACATACTGGTTCAATACTTTGATATCCTCATACGATTCACCAATGCACATCCAGTAAAAAAGCGTCTTCTCTTCTTGCGGTTGCAGCATGAGGGAAAAAGAGATCGTACTATCTACGGAGCCTTGTGCAATCGGATTGCCGGACAAAAGCCCATCCTCCGCGTCCCTCCAGGTCCCCTCCGCATAGTTGAACCGCTTGATCCCGACACTATATTGATCGATCCCACCCGTATCCGTTTTTCCATTCGCCATGATGTACACATTGCGCTTGTAGTGATAAATAGTGCCCAGGATGGGATCAAAAACAGCGGTATCCCCTACCTCCGTCTCATTCAAGCTGAAATCGTGATTAAAAAACAGCCTGACCTCCCGCATCTCGCTCGTCAAATTCCGAACGCACACCTTTTTCAAATAAATCGGGTCACGCTGATGCACCCCATCTGCGATTTGCAAGGAGATGCCCAGATGTTCATGATGCGCATGAACATCTGTCACCAAAGACTCCTGTCCGTATCCGAGCTTCCGCGTCCAGCCGTCTTCATCCAGCCAGGAAAAACGACCTTGTACCCATATCCCCAGCTTGCTAAAGTGTCCCCCGACATGATTCAGCTGACCGACATACGGGAAGTAGAGATCCCGCATATGCAGCTTGTCATCAAAATTAATCAGCAGTTTTCCGTTCCCGACGACGAGCGGTCTCGGCATGCCTTCACGTCCTTTTCGTTATAGGCTGTCGATCTCTCTCTTTTCGTGAAACTGATATTCGGCAATTCGCCTCGCGTAGGAAGAAGCAAGCGTAGCCGCGGTCTCTGCCGTCGCCCCTTGCGAAATCACTTTTACGTGCGAATCCTCTGAATCGGGTAAAATCAGCACCCAGCCGTTCGAATCGTATACCTTGATTCCATCGACGAGCTCCAGCAGCTTGCCTTTGTTTTCTTCCATCACTCTGCGCATGACCTTCCCTTTTGCTGCCCATGGGCAAAAGACAGTCTTTTTCTCCATATGGCACGCTGGCAACAGCTCGAGCAAAACGCTGAGCGGTTTTTCCTCAGAAGCGAGATACGAAAGAATTCTCATGAGGCTGTACACGGCATCAAACATCGGATGAAAGCGCTGTTCGCTAGATACCTCCATCATGGAACGCGGAGAGACCTTCGTGCGTACAACCTCCATTTGCAGCAGCTGGGCCATATGCTCCAATTCAATCGGTGCACTTACAGGAAGGCCGATGCGCCGGTGCTCACCACTGCAAGCCAGCAGCTGCAAAGCCGTGATTTGCTCGTTCGAGAGCTTTTCTCCGTGCTCGGTAAACAAGACAAATTGCTCGCCATTTTTATCGAGACGAACTCCTAAATCCGCTCCCTTTTTACGAATACCTTCTTGTATGGAGCTGTAATGGACAGTGACTCCCAGTGCATGCAGAAGTGGCGCAAGAAAAGTCGGAAAAAAACGCTGTTCACAATCGATCAGCAGGTGGAAGCGCTGACGCTGGATGGACGATACATTCAACTGTTGGCTCAAAGCGTGAAGATAAGCTTCTTGTACCTGATGCTCGACTTGTAGTGCTCCCAACCGATGCAGGTTGCGAACATAAGTCTCTTGCCAGTAAGCATTCTCAATTTTGCGCTCCATATCACGGGAAATCGGCAAGCCCGCATGATCAATGAATTGGATGACAATCTCTTTATCATCGACTGGCTCTGCCATAAAAACATGAATGCCGCCTTTGCAAGCCAGGGAGCGCACGCCGTATCGGATCAAGGGTGAATTGCCAATCCCGAGATCGACTGTATCAATTCCGGAAGAGCACAAACTCGTCATGATGCTATGCTTCAATAGCTGAGCAAATGGGTGTGAGCATGCCGAGAGCGCAATTTTATCCCCCGCTTGTAGTAAATACGCGTAGGCAGCAGCAAGTCTTGTAACAAATTCGGGCGTGATGTCAACGTTGCCAATGCCCTTGATTCCATGCGTCCCAAACAAATTTTTGGTTTGCTTGGCACCGTAGATGAGTGAGGTGGTGACAGTCGCATTTTCCCCGACTTCCTTATCCGGCCAAATTTTGACCCCTGCCTTTACCACCGACTTCGCCCCAATGAGGCACTGGTCTCCAATGACCGCCCCATCCCCGAGTTGTACGCAATCTGCAATCCGGGTGTTGCGGCAGAGGGTCGTTCCTGTGATCTCGGTTTTTTTCCCAATGACACTATTTTCCCAAATGATCGTCCGGGACAGCTTCGTACCGGAAGAAATGACCGTATTTTTTCCCAGAATGGAATAAGCACCAACGGCTACTCCAGCCTGCAAGTGTACATTTTCACCGATATAGACAGGGCCTTCCAAACGGACCGATGAATCGATGCGAACATCATTTTCCAAGAAAATGCGCGGCGCAATTTCCTGTGCTTTTATTTCGAGATGCACGCGTCCATCCAGCAAATCAAACTGGGCTTGCTGGTAAACCTCCAAGGAGCCAATATCAGACCAATAACCGCTTGCCTCATATCCGTATAGAGGCTTTGCTGCTTGTAAAAAGGTCGGGAAAATATCCTTGCTGAAATCCACTTCCCGCTCTTCTTCTATATAAGACAAGACCTCAGGCTCGCAGACGTAAATCCCGGTATTCACCGTATCGCTAAAAACCTCCGCCCAGCTCGGCTTTTCTAAAAAGCGGGTAATGCGCCCGTCCTCATCTGTCATGACAACTCCGAATTCCAGCGGTGTTTCTACGCGCGTCAAAATTAACGTAGCCAGTGCGTTATTATGCTCATGAAAGCGTATGGCTGCCGACAAATCGATGTCTGTCAACGTATCCCCACTGATCACGACAAAGCGATCATCGAGAAAATCCGCACAATTTTTCACGCTGCCTGCGGTGCCCAAAGGAATTGTTTCTTCAAAATAGACGAGCGAAACACCGTAGCGAGATCCATCACCAAACGTATCGCGGATGACATCGGGCAGATACTGGAGTGTCACTGCTATATCTGTAATCCCATGCTTTTTCAATAGATCAATGGTGTACTCCATGCAAGGCCGGTTTAAGAGTGGCACCATTGGTTTTGGCGTGTGGCATGTTAATGGACGTAGTCGTGTACCTTTTCCCCCAGCCATGATTACTGCCTTCATCTTCTTTCCTTCCTCCTTCATCGTTGCAATCTATGTTGTCATGCTGATTTCCGCGGGGACGTCAAGTGAACGGTATAGCTCGATGGTTTGACTAGCCAGAAGTGTCCAGTTATAAAACTGTTTGACATCTTGCATTGCCGTCTGGGCCAGTTGCTGCCGCTGAACAGGGTCGCGCAGTAGCCAGCGGAGTTGATTCGTCAAGGATTCGGGGTCGCCTGTGTACATCATGGCGCCGTTCTCTCCATGGCGAACGATCTCTCGCAGCCCTCCCGTATCCGCAACCAGAACAGGCGTACCCAAAGCCATCGCTTCCAGCGCAACAATTCCAAAAGGCTCATACAAGCTCGGGAATACCGCCACATCTGCCAAGGCGAACAGCTCATTTCGCCTTCCATCGTCTACGAAGCCCAAGAACCGGACTTGCTCAAAAAGTCCCAGCTGATGAACCAACTGCTTCCACTCGTCTTGCATCGGTCCTCTGCCGGCCACAAGCAACTTCGCATGCGGAAACTCATCGCGCAGCCTTGCCATGGCTTCCAACAATAGGTGAACACCTTTTTCCTGGACCAAGCGCCCTACAAAAAGGAGAACAGGGCCATCCCCAATCGCTAACTCCTGCCGAAGCTGCTCACGATTGACATCCGGTAGGGGAATGAGATCGACGCCATTGTGAATGACACGTAATTGGGAGGATGGTGGTCCGAACAGGCGCATGACTTCCGACTCCATATACTTGCTGCAAACGATAATGGAGTCAGAGCTTTGTGTTAGCGTACGTTCACACTCATGAATCCTTCGCTGCAACGGTGTATGAATGCCATGGTGCCGACCATGTTCCAAAGCATGAATCGTGCTGACGAGTGGAAGAGAGTACCTCTGTTTCAGTTCGATCGCAGCCCAGCTGACAAGCCAATCGTGAGCATGGATGACATCTGGTCGCACCCCGAGTGACCAGATATGCTCAACTGCATCGACCATCGCCAAATTCAGTTGAAACACCCATGCCAGAAAGTCAGCTTGTTCAGAGGGAATGTACGTAGGTAAACGGTGTACGTGAACCCCTTCCATCGTCTCATCTATGGAGCATGAATCTGTCGCACGTGTCAGGACGTGCACCACTATTCCTTGCTGGACAAGATGCCTGGCGAGATCGTAGACAGCCCGACCAAGCCCCCCTACCACATGAGGGGGAAATTCCCATGCAAGCATCAACACTGTTTTTGTCGAAGACTGGTCTTGCGCGGCCGCTACCAATTGACGCGATACGTTCACTCTATGCGTTTGTTTAGGCAAATAGAACGTGATATCCAAGTCAGGAAAGATCGGAAAGTCAGCTTCTGCTTGGGTAATTGCCCCTTCATCCAGTTGATGCTCGCGATACATCGCCAAGAGAGCCCGCATGCGAACCAAATGGTCATGAATGCGTTGCAACGCATACCGGGTGACCGTTTGACCGTCTAAAATAAACGCCCAATCACTGCTTTGGGCCAGCATCAATTCGCGGGCAGCCTGCTTGAGGCATCGTAGGGCAAGCTGATCTCCTTTCTTTTCATAAAACGTAGTAATCGCTGCGATCAGTTCGCGCTCTGCTTGATGCAGATGCCTGTATATCCAGCCATTGTTCTCATTCAGCCAGACTTCTCCGTAGCCATTTCTTCCCCACGTAGACATAGGCAAGTAACCGCGATCCTGCTCTGGATACTCCTCCAAATATTCAGATGGTGTCATTAATTTCACTTCTTTTGAATCACAAACCGTTTTTCGTATGAGGTCATCCAAAAACTGCGGACCCTCGAACCACCAATGACCAAACAGCTCCGCATCATAAGTGGCGACGACCAGCGGCTTGCGATCCATCCAGTGACTGGCTTCCTCCACTTGGCGCTCTCGGTGATACAGGAAGTGTCCCGCATGTGACGCTGCTTTTTCACGAGCCCAGCTTGGCTCATACCAGTCTTTATCCCCTTCTTTTCCGGTGATCCGATAGTATTTCAAACCGGTATGCACGCGTATGCCGTCAGGATGGATGTACGGCTCGATGTAGCTCATCTCCCTGTCAAATCCGATATCCCGGTAGTATTCACGATAGTCATAGTCCCCTGGATAACCATCGATCGAGCTCCATACCTGACGGGAAGCCACTTCATCTCGGGCAAAGGCAGCTACATCATGCGGTGTGAACAAGGGAGCCAGCACCCCTCTGCGAGGTAAAGGCGTCGCATGCTCTATCGTGTGACTGTCTACAAAGAAATACCGAAGCCCTGCCTCTTTCAGCAAACGGTCCAGTCCAGGTGCATACCCGCACTCTGGCAGCCAAATTCCCTTCGGACGTCTTCCCAGAAGCCGCTCATGCGTATCGATGCCCACCTGCAGCTGTGCCCGAATCGCCTCTTCTGTTTCGACATAGGGCAAAAAGGAATGCGTCGCTGCGCAAGTGATGAGTTCGAGGCATCCGCTGTCCGCGATATGCCGAAAGGCCTTAATCAGTTGAAAATCCCACTTGCGGCAATAGGCAATGATGGTTCGAAAACGCTCCACGTACATTTTGGAGATACGGTGTTCTTGCGGTTGACCTGCGGTTCGTTTGACTTCCTTCCCAGCCAATTCAACGGTCTTCGTTAGATGTTTGCGAAAGCGTGTCACGATCAGATCATCATCCAGCATGGAAAGTAATGTCGGAGAAATAGCAAGGGTCATGCGAAAAGTGATGCCGTCTGAGAGGAGCTTGTCGAAAACCATGAGCAAGGGAAGATAGCATTCCAGCATGGCTTCATACACCCAGCGCTCTTCCAGGCGATCGTCCCGATCCCCGTGTCGGACATAAGGCAAATGGGCATGCAACACGAGGGAGAGATAACCTTTGTGCACAAATGACACCTCACTTATTTGATGTTTTGGCATACAACGAGTAGGAGGAAAAGTTCTCAAACCAGGAAGGTGTAGCTGGATCGTGGACGGGCTCAACTAACGGTTCCCCCCAGTTCGCTTTTGAATGGCGCGGGGTAACTACCGTTTCCGAGCGCAATATCGGGCAAAACCGATTCTGTTCATATAAACCAAAATCAACAATGTATGTACGTCCTGGCTCTACATCTTTCACGTACCAGGAATGAGCCTCTTCATGTACTTGCACATCTCGGACGGAATGCGCATTTTTCCCATCAAATAAGCGTTCCGTTACATCATACAAGCGCAAGCCCTTCTGGATGTGACGATAATCGGCTTGCAGGTACGATGCGACCATTCTCATGCGTGGCCAAGTGATTTCCCAATAGATGAATAACACAGTCGGTCCTTGTGCCATGACTTTGACAATGTCCCGGCCGTAAAACGCAGGCAATTGCCATTCCAATTCCGTTTTAGCGGGAGGTAGTGTCACTGGCTTCGCACGGTCTTTTTGCAGGCGATACTTAACTTGACCAATCGTTAAGCCGCATTCTTTGGCAATTTGTGCAATGGACATGGATCGTGAACGCAGTTCGAGAATTTTTTCCAGCATTTTCTAGCACTCCCCTCCGCCAACTTCGCCTATCTGTGATTTCCCAATGTCAATCATAGCCAATGCTGCTAACAAAGACTGTCGAATGCTGGATGCACATCCCTTCTTCTTTTGTCGATCAACAATCATGTTTTCGTCATACGCAAACAAAAGTCGCTCTCCTTTCATTCTTACAAAGCTACTTCTCTAGACATTCTTTTCTTTTTTGACAAATAGGAAGAAAGAGCTATATTCCCTCATCATTTGTTTTATTTGTAAGGATTTTCATATTGGATACCGATACTATAAAATATTCAGTTCTACTACCAAAAAGAATGAAAAAGGAGTCAACGAAAGAAATGAATCGTTCATGGATTAGCATGGTAACAGCAGGATCAATTGCAATTTCAACGGTAGCGGCAGGTTTGCCACTAGCAGCTCAAGCCAAAAGCACACCGCCAAGCACCTCCCAAGAGCCCATTGATTCGCAGATTGGTCATACACCGGTTCAGGAAAACATGTCGAAGAGTCAGTTACGTCAAGCAGCCAAACAGGAGAAGTACAGCATCTCGCACCTGAATACATTGGACAATTCAGAGCTTGTTGAATTGTTGAAGGAAATTAGTTGGACGCAAATCCCTGAGCTGTTTACTTACAACGACGACACCCAGGAATTTTATGAAGATCGGGAGCGGGTTCAGTCCATCATCGATGCCTTGCAAGAGAGTGGCAAGAACTTCACCAAAGACGACGAGCAAGGCATTCATACATATGTAGAGGTTTTGCGTTCGGGGTATTACTTGGGGTATTACCATAATGAATTAAAGTATTTGATGGAGCCAAAGTATAAGCAGAAGATTATTCCAGCACTTCAAGCAATTACTTCCAATCAGTATTTCGCCTTAGGTACAAAGACTCAAAATGAAATCATTAGTTCTACGGGAAAATTAATTAGCAACACAACTGTTGATTCGGAGACAATCGGTGTTCTGTCAAAAGTAATGGAGGACTTTAACGACAATCGAGATCAGTGGTCAGAGGATCGCGAAGCAAGCGAGGCCTTTTACAGCGTCCTTCAAGGTGTTGGCTATGTTCTGATTTGGGGAGTAGATGATTCCCAAAAAGATGAGCTGGAAGGCAGCATCGACGCATTTCTCGACCCCATTTTTGACATGGCGGAAAATGGTGACACTTCCGCTGATCACGTATGGTTGACGAACAATGCCTTGTATTACACAGGGAAATTAGGAAGCTACTACAGTGATCCAGACAAAGCCAATGACATATTGACGAAAGCGATGAAAACTTATAAAAAGTGGAGCGAGCCATACTTCACTGCCGCGCAACAAATCGAGGAAACGTATGGCGAGGATGCCAATGGTAAAAAAATCGACCTCGAGGAAATGAAAAAAGAAGGGAAAAAGCATTATCTTCCGCAGCAATTTACTTTTGATGACGGAGCGGTTGTGTTCAAAACGGGAGATAAACTAACAGAAGAACAGGTTGAGCGCTTGTATTGGGCATCCAAGGAAGTGAAAGCACAATTTCATCGAGTGATCGGCAATGACAAGGAGCTTGAGAGCGGTAATCCGGATGATGTACTGACCATTGTCATCTACAATACGCCTGATGAATATAAAATGAATCGCTTCTTGTACGGATACGACACAGATAATGGTGGTATCTACATCGAGGGTACCGGCACTTTCTTCACCTACGATCGGACAAAAGAACAAAGCATTTACAGTCTGGAAGAGCTGTTCCGTCATGAATTCGTCCACTATTTGCAAGGCAGATATGAAGTGCCCGGCATGTGGGGACAGGGAGAGATTTATGAGAACAGCCGCTTGCCTTGGTATGAAGAAGGCGGAGCTGAGTTTTTCGCTGGTGCAACCCGAACAGAAGGAATCAAGCCTCGCCAGTCAGTTGTAGGCAATATTCGTAATGCAGCGTCTTATCTCGATTACACCGCGGCGGATATGATGCGTGCCAAATACGGTACCCTGGCATTCTACGACTACTCTTTCGCGCTTCAGTACCATATGTTCAAAAATGATTTTGCTCGTCTGGATAAAATCAATGATACGATTCGCTCCAATGATGTATCTGCTTATGATGACTTGATCGAGGAATTCAGCCGTGATCGCTCTCTTGAACGTGGCTATCAAGAAACATTAGAAGAATTGATCGACCAGTATGAAGAGTTGGATGTCCCTCTCGTTTCAGATGATTACTTACAAAAAGTGGACGTGACGAGCAAAGAAGAGGTTTATCGTCAAATCACAAAGGTCGCCGCTCTGACCGATGTAAAAACAGATGAAAAAGACTCTGGAGATTTCCGCAGCTTCACGTTGCGTGGGGTCTATACGGGAGGAGCTTCCCAAGGGGAATATCAGGATTGGCAAGAAATGAACCGCCTCACAGATGGATTCCTCAAGGAGTTATCGGATCTTTCCTGGAATGGCTATGACACGGTTACGAGCTACTTCACCAATTATCGTACGACAAAAGATGGACGCTTTGCCTATGATGTCGTGTTCCACGGGAAGCTGTCTCATGAAGATGGCTCCGAAACGGAACAGCCAAATCCAAATCCTGAAGACTCGTCTATTTCATTGGGTAAGCCGATCACCGGTATCATCCATCCACAAAAACCAAGTCAGGAGTTCCGTCTCGATGTGAAATCAGCCCAACAGCTTCAAGTAGAGATGGAAACAAAACAAGGAGATGGAGTGGCGTGGCTCTTATTCCACGAGTCCGATAGAGAGAACTACATCGCCTATCCCAACAAGCGTGAAGGCAACAAGCTGATCGGATCATTCGATGCGAAACCAGGGACTTACTATGTAACTGCTTATACGTATGGTACAGGGCAAGAGGACCGACCGTTTACCTTAATGGTGACGGGTGAAGATAGTCCGCAAGAGCAACTCTATCAAGAAAGCGAGAGCAATGATTCTACCGAGCAAGCAAATGGTCCATTGCCGATAGGTACGACTGTTTCAGGCGACATGAAAGGAAACGATTGGCAAGATATCTTTGCCTTCCAAGTAGATAAACCAGAAGACATACGTATTTCTCTCAACCCTCAGCAGGGACAAGGTGTGACATGGATGCTATTCCACGAAGGAAATCCAGATCAGCCTGTAGCGTACCCGCAAGAGATAGAGGGAAATCTGCAAAGTGCCCACTATCAAGTAAAGCCAGGCCGTTACTACCTGTATGTGTACAAATATCAAAATGAAGACGTTGTGTATACAGTAGAGACCAAGCAGCGCTAATCTACAAAACAAAAACAGCCCCAAACGAGTTACAAAAATTGTTTGGGGCTGTTCGTTTCTCACCTATTTTTTACAGTTATCGGCGCTTTGTAATTCGCCCGGAGCCCCCTACCTTCGTTCGTGGGGGCGATTTACTTTTCGGCGGTGAAAAGCTCGAGCGTTTGGATGAGACAGAACCACTCGACTTCGACGATTGACTGCTGGAAGAACGAATAATTTTACCTGAACTACCGCTAGAAGACGAATCCCCCTGCTTCTTGAAAAGGCTGCCGTCAGAACCTACCGTACCATCCGCGTTCTTTGCATTACTCCGTTTGAAAATACTTCCCGTACCCTCTTTGGTAATCGGCGGCGCTACTTTTTTGTCCTCGGTTGTAGGCACGCGATACGTTCCGGAAGGCTTGTATATGTCCTTGCTAGAATAGCCACGATAGCTGCCCTTTGTACTTTTCTTAAGCCCGTCGAACAAATCGTCCAGTACGCTGGCTACAATGTATCCCTGCAAAAACGAAGAATCGTAGTTTTGCCGGACGTACTCTTTGCTGTCGACCTCGATCAACGTATCCGTCGGCTTGGCAGCGTCTTGCTGCAAATGGTATACCTCATCCGGGTAAATGAGGAACATATGCTGCGGATCTTCTTTGGAGATTTCATCTGGCGTATTCTGCTCCGCCAGCTCCAAGGCTACTTCCGGTACAGTCTTGTCTTCCGCACGATAGATGCGTGACGACTGTCCATTGTCCTTGGTAGAGACAGATTCAAGCGGATATGTCTCGCCAACCGCTGGGCTGCCGCAACCCGCTAGCGTAAGGAGGAACAACGCCGGAATCAGCAGGAGCTTGATTGATTTCATCCATGGATTTGGCATGTACTTGTCCCTCCTCTCTACGTGCCGCGCAGTACCTGCACGTCCGCTGGCAGAACACTTTCTCCCTCATAGAGCATGAACCGGCCATCCTGCCACTCGATTCGCAGCAATTGGCGTTGATCGGATTGGAATTGCCAGATGTACTGCTCCCCTGATGTGTGAAACGGCGCTTTCCCCACAGTTTGGACGGCGCCATTATATTGCTCCTCCAAATGGTAGGTGACATCGTCCATCTCGATTGTGGTCGGTACTTCGTCTATTGAATCCAGTCGTCCATCAATCACGCTATACAGATGATAGACAATCTTCTCCCGTTCCTCGATATACAGGTAGCGAATGGTCGTTCCATCCTGCAAGGTAAGCATCGTGGCTTTGCGACTCGCATTGCTCGCCTTTCCTATTACTTGATAGGTAACGAGCGATACATCGACCACATCACCCGGCCCCACCGTCAGGATGCTCTTCTCCGGTGCAGGAGGCTCATGCTTGGCAAAAATGTTTTGGATTCGCTTCATCAAACTCATGCTGTACTCCCTTCCCTATCACGTCTTACAGACATGCAGCCAAAATCAAGGCACCCACAAGATGGAATGAACCAGCCATCATGGCATGTGCCACTTTTCCTTCCTGCGTCCCTTTTTCCAGGTCCAGTCCGGCCACTTGCTTTAACAGCCATTCCACGATTCTCTCCAAAAGGAACAGAATGACAAATGAGAGCACAGAAACGAGCAGTGCTGTCCACAATAAATTGGAGGTAATGATGGATTGCGATAAGATATACCCTTGCGCAAACAGCTTCATGACAAAACGCGTCGTGACCGCTATGTTTCCATTTTTGATTTCCGTAATGTCCTTGTATTTCGTAAACAACGAATCGATCCACATCAAAACAAAAAGCAAAATGCCGCCGGCTCCTGTCCAAACCAGCATCCCTAGTATTTCTGTCCACGTCAAAGCGAATCACTCTACTTTCGTCAAGGTGTTTAAGGTCTGAAAAAAAGGGAAACCGCCTGAAGCGGTTTACCCCTCGTATTTTTTCATCAGAGCAGCCAGTTCGTCCTCGACGGCTTGATCCTTATTCAACTTCGCAATTTCTTCATCTAAAGAGCTCTGTTTTTTGTAAATCTCGCCGCTGGCTTCTGCTTCTGCTTCCATTTGCAGTGCTTTTTCTTCCATGCGTTTCAAGCCAGCCATAGCCGAGTTCGTGTCGAAGCCACCCATCGCCTGATTGATCGTCTTTTGCGCTTTGGCTGCATTGACACGGGCAACTAATGTTTCGCGCTTGTTTTTCAGTTCGGTAATCTGTTTTTTCATCTCAGCCAGCTTCTCGCGCAATCCATCGGCTGCCAGCTTGTTTTTCTCGTAGCTGTCCTTGTATTCGTTCATTTTTTGCTCGGCAGCTTTCTTTTCTTCTAGAGCTCGGCGAGCCAGATCAATGTTCTGCGCTTGTGCTGCGATGTGAGCCTGCTCATCACGCTTTTTCACCAAGGCTTCCTGTTCTTCATACAGCACCTTGAATTTCTTTTCCAAGGCAATTTGGGCGGCAACCGCTTTTTCTGCTTCATTCAAGTCTTCTTGCATATCACGCAAATACTGGTCTGTCATTTTGATTGGATCTTCTGCTTTCTCAATCAAAGCGTACAAATTGGACATGGTCAAATCACGCAGTCTTTTAAAAATGGACATGGATTATTCCTCCTTAAGTACGTGCTAGGTAGTTCGGCCTAAAATTGCCGCCCCCGTTATACCTGTATTTACGATAGTTACGCAAGTAAGTTTCAACAATTTATTTTTTATTGGTTCCCTTACTACTCGAAAGTAAGTTCGCCCGATTCTACACTTTTCAAAATAAGTTTTGCTTGAAATTGTGTCCCATCCTGACGTTCAAGCTTCATTTTACCCGTTTTGCCTTTTTCAATGAGTGCTTTAATCTGTGTATCCGTCAGCATACGTCCATAATTCTCTTTCCATATGACGAATTTACAGCCCACGTTGTAATTCGAACAACCGTAACCTTTTCGCCCCATGAAAATGGAGCCTCCGCAACCCGGTCGTGGACATTTGGTGATGATACTCGAAGTTGTACTAGCGGTCTTTGCTGCCGTTCGAGTTGAAGCCTTTGTTGTGGCAGTCCTGCCCCCTGATCTGCCTGTACTTCGCCCGCCAGCTCGTCCTCTTGTTTTGGAAGATCCTTTCTGAGTGGTACTCTCACTCTCAAACAAGGTCTTCTCAGCACGAGATTGTACGCGAACCTTTTCTACAATCATCGTAGCGAATTTCTTCACATTCTCCATAAATTGCCCGTCGGAGGCGGTCCCTCGGGAGATCTCATTCAAGCGGCGCTCCCAATGCCCCGTCATTTCAGGAGAGGTTAATAGTTCGATACCTGCTCCCCTAATCAATTCGATAACGGTACGGCCTTTTTGCGTAAGTTGAACCTTTTTCCCCTGCATCTCAACGTATCCGACCTTTTTCAGTCGTTCGATGGTAGCGGCACGAGTTGCCGGGGTTCCGAGACCTGATTCTTTCATCGCATCACGCAGTTCCTCGTCCTCGATTTGCTTGCCTGCGCTTTCCATGGCCTTTAGAAGCGTTCCTTCCGTAAAATGCTTGGGCGGCTGTGTTTCTTTTTCCTTTACCACCGCATCTGAGCATACTACGCTGGCATCAGGTAGAATGATAAAAGGCTCGTTCACTTCAATCTCTTCTTTATCCTCTTCTTCTTTGGCCGCACCTTTCACATTCTTGGGCTTTTCCTTCTGCTGATCGGCATAAATAATCTTCCAACCAAGACTTTTCCGTTCTTTCACCGACGTTTTGAACATTTCATTTTCCACATCGGTTATGACCGTATGCATCTTATATTCAGCTGGCGGATAAAACTGTGACAGAAAGCGGCGAACGATCAAATCGTATAGCTTTTGCTCATCTGGCGTAAGCCCTGAAGCCTTGCGATTTGTCGGCAGGATCGCATGGTGGTCGTCTACTTTTGCTGGATTACATATAAATTTGTTGCCTTTGTGAACCAAACTACGGTTTGCACCCTTTACCAAGTTGTCATATCCAGTGCCTTGCAACGACGACAAGGTGTTGTGCATTTCGGGAATATTTTGCTCTGTCACATAGTTGGAATTCGTCCGCGGATAAGAAATCACCTTATGCTTTTCATAGAGTGCCTGAGCTAAATCCAAGGTTTTCTTGGCGGAAAATCCGTACTTGCCATTGGCCTCACGTTGCAGCAATGTCAGGTCATACAACTTGAATGGATACTCCTTGGTATCCTTTACTTCGTAGGATGCTATCCGCCCTTGTTTTCCTTTCACTTTACGAGCCAACATTTCTGCTTTAGATGGATCGGTTAAGCGATCACCTTGCCAAATACCCTTGTACGACCTCTCCCCCTGCGAAAAATGCCCTTCCACTTGAAAGAATGTAACCGATGAGAAAGCCTCAATCTGTTTCTGTCGATCATAAATGAGTGCAAGGACAGGGGTCTGTACTCGTCCGACCGAAAGGAGTACATTATGTTTGGTTGTAAATGCACGTGAGCCATTCATCCCGATTAGCCAATCTGCTTCACTACGAGCTTTTGCTGCCCTCGTCAAGTTTTCATAGGCTGCGGCATCCTTCATCTCCGCAAATCCTTTCCTGATCGTTTCAGGGGTCAAGTCTGAGATCCACAGTCTTTTAACGGGGTGGCTCAATTTTAGATGTCGCTGAATGAGTGAAAAGATGTGTTGACCTTCCCGCCCGGCATCGCATGCATTAATCAGCAGATTGCTTCGTTTGGCCAACTGCCCAATAATTTTTAGCTGATCGATTGTTTTCCGATTGGGCACTAGCTTAAATGGATTGGGAATGATAGGAAGATCATTGATGTTCCACTTTTTATATTTTTGGTCGTACGCCTCCGGTTCCGCCAGTTCAATTAAGTGCCCGATTGCCCACGTAATGATGTATTTTTCACCTTCTAAATAGGTACGGTGATTTTTCGCTTTAGGATCTATTGCGGCGGCAATATTTCGTCCCATGTCAGGTTTCTCCGCAATAATTAGTGTCTTCAAATGGTTATCGCTCCTTCTAAAACTCTCTAAGCAAATGTACCTTTCCTCTTCTGCCATGATCATTTTTATCGAATAAATACCTCTCTATTTTACTACAAGTTAGCCAAGTATTCTCGTTCTGGCTGCGACAGCCCACTCGATTTTTGCCAACGCCTGGCAATACGCCTCACTCATCTCCGCTGCATTTGCTGTCTCCTCCGGTCGAGTCAGCACACGCCATACGTCGCTCTTGTTTTTGTACCAATCTAACTCCTTTGGCGGCTCATGATGAATAGGCCTCCAAACTTGACGCAGCGTTGGGGAAAACAGCCGCTTTGCCCCTGGGTGCAGCTGACAGTTCATTAGTTTTACCTGATAAGGCTTGCCAGGAGCTGTATCATTCACATCGTGAAAAAGATGGGGCCAATAATCTTTTCGCGAACCTGTGTGTGGCTGATCCAATGCCCAAGCACACGCTGCCTCCTGCCTATTCGTACCCCCGAACAGCAGACTGTACAGCCTTTTTCCCAAGCTGATTCTCTCTCGTAAGGAGGCAAAATGAAACACTCGCTCACCCGCGAGCTGCAAGGAGCCTCCTTGCCCATCAGCCACTTTCCGCTGAGGAAGCAAGATCATATTCAGATGCAAAAGCTCCTGCAAGGCAAACGGGAGTGTGCGGACAACTGAATTTTGATAGCCCGAGTCTTTCATGACCTGTTCTTCCAAGTAGTTTTGTTCATTGATGATCAAACCAATGGCGAGCAGCTCTTTGTCCGTTGTCTTCCAAAAATGATTCCAGATCGCCTGCATGAAAGTGGAGACGCCCAGATGAGGCAGCAAATAAAAAAGGTTGGTCTGTCGCCTGACACTCTCTTCATACAGTAACAATTGAGGGTACGCATCGTGAAAAATCAGCCAGTTTCCCCGCTCCAAAAACGAAAAATAATCCTGCTGCTCTTTTGTTCGAAGCAAGCGAGGCAACAATTCTCCCCGCAAATCAGTCATACTCCATCCCGCATTGCGCGATACGAGATGTGCCAATAGCGCCCAATGAATTTGTGGATGCTTTTGATAAAACGACAAATAGGCGCGCGTTCTGTCTATATTGTCACGGTTGTGGGCGAACGTCTCCTGACTAATCCGCTCTACCGTCTTTTGATCTTCTGCTGGCAACGTGGCAGTCGCCGTACGGACTTTCCCCAGATTCATGGCAAGCGGCAAGCGAGATGCGTATTGGTACCACGACAAACCCATCGATGCTCTTCCCCCTCTCTTCCTGAGGCGTGTGTATTTTATCGGGAGGTGAATGAGTTGCGCGAAGTCCAGCAAGAAATTAGCCGCATGCAAGCCTTTTTGTTACAGCGCCAGCAAGCGGATGGCACTTGGCGCTTTTGTCTGGAAAGCTCACCGATGACAGATTCTCACATGATCATCCTATTGCGCACACTTGGCATTCATGATGAGCGTTTGATGGAGAAGCTCACTGCTCACATTACGTCTCTTCAACACGATAATGGGGCATGGAAGCTGTATCCTGACGAGCATGAAGGCCATCTGTCTACGACCATTGATTCGTATTACGCTCTGCTGTTATCAGGCAAATATACGAAGGATGAACCGAGAATGGTTCTGGCTCGCTCGTTTATTTTGGAAAAGGGTGGGCTGACACAAGCGAACATGCTGACCAAATTTGCTACAGCCTTGACAGGCCAGTACCAGTGGCCCTCGCATTTTCTCGTTCCCATCGAGATTGCTCTCTTGCACTCGAGCTTCCCTGTCAGCTTTTACGATTTTGTTGGGTATGCACGTGTCCATCTTGCTCCCATGATGATTGTGGCTGATCGCAACTATGTAAAAAAGCCTGACGATGCGCCAGACTTGTCCGATCTATACGCGGATACACCGATCACTCGCGGGCTATATCCGCATCGATTCCTAGAGAATTTCCTCAAAGAGGGCCAGTCGTTCCTCGCCACCATCCACGATTCCTTGCAGCGTCTCCCCTTTTTACCCGGACAACTGCACAAGCTCGCTCTACGGCGCCTGGAACAATACATCCTGGCGCGAATCGAGCCGGACGGTACTCTGTACAATTATTCGACCTCTACCTTTTTCATGATATTTGCGCTGCTCGCTCGGGGATTTTCTCCGCAAGACCCCCTCATCCAAAAAGCGATGCAGGGGCTTACGAATAGTGTCTACGATTATGAAAGCGGCGCACACTTGCAGCTGGCTACCTCAGCCGTATGGGACACGGCCCTCTTGGCTTCTTCTTTGCAAAAAAGCGGACTTTCTCCTACACATCCCGCGATTCAAAAAGCAAATCGGTACCTTCTCCAAAAGCAGCAGCATACGTACGGCGACTGGAAAATCCGCAATCCAAAAGGAAAGCCTGGCGGTTGGGGCTTTTCTGACTACAACACCATGAACCCGGATATTGATGATACGACAGCTGCTCTGCGCTCTCTGCGCCTGCTCGCCCGTACGGATATAACAACAGCTGCTGCCTGGAAGCGCGGTCTCGAGTGGCTATTATCCATGCAAAACGACGATGGAGGCTGGCCTGCTTTTGAACGAAACACAGACGCTGATTTCATTCGCCACCTGCCAATCGAAGGAGCCGATACCGTCAGTACAGATCCGTCCTCTGCCGATTTGACAGGGAGGACTTTAGAGTTCCTCGGAAACTATGCCGGACGAACATTGACTGACCCGCATGTAGAAAAAGGAGTCCGCTGGCTTCTCAAACATCAAGGGTCAGACGGCTCCTGGTATGGACGTTGGGGAATTGCTTACCTATACGGCACTTGGGCTGCCATTACCGGGCTGATGGCGGTTGGCTTTTCCCCTACTGATCCCGCCATCCAAAAAGCGGTTGCGTGGCTGGTTGCCAGCCAAAATCCTGACGGCGGCTGGGGGGAATCTTGCCAAAGCGACCAGAAAAAAACGTACGTCCCTCTCGGAGCAAGCACACCCTCGCAGACGGCATGGGCAATCGATGCACTGATAGCCGTGTCATCCAAGCCGACCCCAGAGCTGCAACGAGGGATTCACTACCTGCTTACTCACAATCAAGCAAACGACTGGACGACTCGCTACCCGACTGGCGGGGGGCGTCCTGGCGGCACTTACTTTGCTTATCACAGCTATCGTTGGATTTGGCCGTTGTTGGCTCTCAGCCACTATCAGACCAAATACGCGAACACGTAAAAACTACCGCTACCCTCTTCGCAAACCAAGACCTAACGGTTGAAGAGGAACCTGGGGTGAATAAACCACGGCGTGTGGCGGCGTATCAAAAATAGAGTAGCAAGACAGGACATCGGTGTCCCCAATCAGCACAATCGACGACTGAGACACTCCCCCAAAGCTGAAATCACCGACGTCTATTTTTTTATTCGTCACCTTCATATTCATGGAACTTTTTCTCCTTTTCCTAAAACTCGTGCCATCCATACAACGTATGCGGATCTCACTGGTTCGGTCGCAAAAACAGGTATGAACACCCAATGGCCTACGACATACAATACAGAGAGGATCTCTCCCAAAAGGATGTGCCGAACATGCCAGCATTCGTTGGAGTCATCAATGTAAACAACGTGGGCGGCGTTTTCAATGTCGGAGACGTCCGTAAAATCGCACCTACCAGCTATGCCAAAACCTTCGCGGGTGGAGGATCATTCAATTCTGGTACCAATCTGTCCTTTAAAATTCCACGTAGCGTCGTCTACATCAATGAACAATCCGATAATGATATCCCGCTTTTTGTAGAAGAAACGAATGATTTCAGGGCAAAGGGACGAGATTTCGCATGAACTTTTTTGTTACGCAACATATCGTAATCAATTCGCTCAAGATCGAAGGCATAAGCAACTCTTCAGTGTGCCAGATAGGAAGCGCAGGGATTATCAAACCCGTATCCAAGCTGTACAACACCGGCGGATTCACAGAGCCAGCTCCACAGGTGGGGCCTCTGCCCACAACTGGTTCGGAAGAATTCGTGCCCCTCATCCCGTTGGTTTCTCCCTCGCCCTTACGCCCTGGTATGCCTTCGCGGTTTGCCTAATTCGATGTATGTTAGATGAAGAAGGATGGTCGTCATGTACATGGATCCCGAAATGATGCAGTATCTTCAACAGTTACATGACTATATACAATTGCAAGACAAAAAGATCGAGAAGATGAAGCAAATGCTTGAACAGTTGCAGCAAGACGTAAATGAACTCAAGGAAAAACAGATTCCTTCCGTCATCAAGAACGAGTACAAATTCGATCTGCTAAAGGTTGAGCGACTGGAAGGGACTCTCAATATCGGCTTAAACCCTAAAGGAAATGACGCTGGAATCGGTGATTTTTCCATCAATCAATCGATGGATGTCCCTAATCCGCACCAAAGCAATGTCCCACTTTTTGACCGTGTCCAGAAAGAAATTTATCAATACCTGGAGACAGATGCCTACCACGTTCTTGAAAGAATCGAAACAGAGTGCAACTATCCGCTGGATAACAATTATCGTGCCTTTATCTTGGATGACATTAAAAAGCAGATCGATCAGCGGATTAAGTATTACCTGAGCGAGCTCCCTGCCGATGAACTAGAACCAGAGCAACTCGATGTTTTCGTGCAAAATACAGTCCAAAAAGTGAAACGGGATATCGACAAGACCTGCGAAACATTCGTGAAAAATTTGCCTCGTGAGGTGAACGAACCATGATGAGGTATCAAGTGATAAACGAAGCCATTTGTGTAAAAAAAGTCTCTGTTAGTGCTCTCTCTTCTGCTGCTTCCTTGTTTATTGGAGACACACAGACTGTAGACCTCAGAGCGATTTATGAAACCCCACCCGAAAAAATGATTGTCGGAGCTTCGATTCCGATTGATACTGCTCTGCGTGCTTCTTAAGGAGGGTTGTCCCCATGTACCGAAGGACCAGTCATGTCCATAAGCTGGATGTTCTCTCGGTCGATACCTCATCTGTTCTGCAAATAGGTGATTCCCGGCAGATTGATGCAGTCTCGAACATTTTAGCCGTCCAACGCGAGCAGGCCATCTTCTATGAAAATGAATTTATGTTCGAGGATTACTCGGTCTTTTCCGTTCCCTTAATTCCCCCTAGTCTCTCAGAACCGATTTGCATTGATACGTTCCACGACTGTCCGTACATTTTCATTCGAAAAGTGGAAGTCCCTTTCGTAGCAGGAGCGTCCGTCGTCCATGTTGGTTCTAATGAATCCATTACACTCGAAACGCGAGTCGTAAATATTCGTCACATTTTCCAAGACGAGCCAAAAACCAGAGGGAGGGGGTAGGCTGTGCCTTCTGTCATTGGAGCTGTCAATATCAATAGTAATTCGGGTACCGTTAACTTCGGAGATACGCTCAACATATCGCCAAAAACAGCCGCCAAGACATTCTCCGGTTCAGGAGGCGGCAACACAGGCAACGTCGTCAATACGCTCAATGGTGTCAACGCAACGAATACACTAGACCCCAATGTCGTCGATCAACCGATGTTTGGGAACATCTAATCCCTGCAGTGTTAATGTCTTTTCATTGACACTGTTTTTATTTTGGCTGAAAAAGGAGGCACGAGGCCCCCTTACTACAATATTTCAATATACCCTTCTGTTCCATGCACGCGAATTCGTTGCCCGTCTTTTATCATGGTGGTGGCATTTTCCACGCCGACAACTGCTGGTAAGCCATATTCACGCGCGATAACCGCTCCATGGGTCATCAGTCCACCAACTTCGGTGACTAGACCTTTTATGGATACAAACAATGGTGTCCAGCCAGGGTCAGTAAAGGAGGTGACTAATATATCTCCCTCTTCTAGATCAGCATCTTCCATGTTTAAGATGACACGTGCTCTTCCCTCTATAACGCCGGAAGAAACAGGTAGACCTACAATCGCATTGGCTGGCAGATTTTCTCGTTTGTACTCACCTGCAATGATTTCACCATCAGACGTGATTACACGCGGGGGAGTCAGTTTTTCAAAAAACTTGTAATCGTCTTTTCGTTTGCTGATGATCTGATCATCCAGTTTGTTTGTGCGTACGGCTTCGTGAAATTCTTCAAAAGTGAGATAGTATACATCTTCTTTTTCATGAATAACGCTTGTTTGGACGAGTTGTTCGGCTTCTTTCAGTAAAGCCTGCTTATAAACGAAGTAGCGATTCACCATGCCGTATTTTGGGTATTCCCGGTAGCCGATGAAATTCCGGATGAGGTCGATCTTTTGTTTTGTTTCTTTGGCTTTTTGTTCACCATCCGGTAATTGCTTTAATCGATCTAATAACTCTTGCTCTTTTTCCAAAGCTTCCTGTCGCCCTTGTTCGAATTTTTGTTTGCCAGCATTCGGCTCAAAGTTTTTGATGTTACCTAGAATCATGGGGACAAGCGTCATTGGTTTTTCACTCCAACGAGTTTTCGTTATATCGATTTCTCCGGCACATCTCATTCCGTATTTCCTGAGATAAGCATAGATTGCGTCTTGCGTTTCCTGTCCACCTTCAAACTGAACCAGTTCATCCAAAAAGTCATCGTCTTTTGCATGCTGCAAAAAGTCAATTACTTCTGGATAAGGACGAACCACATCTGCAACATCCATGAGCGCCAGTCCCATTTCCGAAGTAATATTGTGTGCCACAGATTGAGAAAGCGTGTCTGCTACGTTTTTTTCCCCCAACCACTTGTTCATTTTTTCATTGATCCATTTTGAAGCATCCATAGCAGCCGTAATCACACCTATGTTTTGTGGATCAAATAAAATCTTCTTTAATTGCTGGATGTCTTCTCGAATAAAATCAAATAACTCCGGTCCTGATTTCGTTTGGATGTGATGCTTTAACTCTTCGATCGATGTTTGACTACGCTTAATCAAATCAGCAACAATTGTCGGATCGTTTTCGAATTGTTCTTGAAAACCCAAAGACGACAAACCTTTATTGCTATTGTTGGGACTCTGTTCTTTTTTATCTATGGGTAATAATTGTATAAAATCTCCTCGCTCTATGACGGTCATAAGCGCGTCTTTAATAAGCGGATCGGATTGCCCCAGGGTATCTAATATGGTTTGTCTGCTGTCAGGTGAAGCCAGCATATTTGTAACATCAACAAACAGCCTTCCACCCGCTTTGCTCATGGGTGCAGGAGTTGTTAACAGGAAAAAAGACAGTCCCAATGGTTTTATGGGGTCGGTCATCATTTGTTGATGGCCAACAGATACATAGACGTGATTTTCTTGATCATTCGCTTTAGGAATGGGGTATAAAGTCGTGATTGGACGACTCTGGACAATATAAAAAGTATCATCAACCAAACACCATTCGATATCTTGTGGGGAACCAAAATAAGCTTCGATCTGTCTTCCAATGCGTGCCAGTTGTAAAATTTGTTTTTCAGTAAGGGTTTGAGTCTGTTGCTGATCAGGATCGATCGGCAGTGTCTCTGTTCCCCCTTCTTGTCGTCCATAGATAGCCAGTTTTTTGGTTGCTATCCTCTTATCGACGATTTCCTCTTCCTGTACTTTATAACAATCGGCAGAGACCAAGCCAGAGACCAGTGCTTCTCCAAGTCCATAACTGGCATCGATTGATAGCACCTTCCGGTTGGATGTAATTGGATCAGCGGTAAATAAAATCCCGGAAGCCTGTGGGAAAACCATTTTTTGAACAATAACGGATAAATAAACGTGTTTGTGGTCAAATCCATTTTGCATCCGGTAGATAACCGCGCGATCCGTAAATAGAGATGCCCAACATTTGCTGATATGCTGCAAGATTGCTTCTTTGCCGATGATATTTAAATAGGTGTCTTGTTGACCTGCAAAAGAGGCCTGTGGTAAATCTTCAGCAGTCGCACTAGAACGCACTGCATAAGCATGCTCCTCTCCGAATTGGGAGAGATAGTGAGTAACGGCTTTCACAACATCGGAAGGAATTTCTACTTCCATTATGAATTGGCGAATCTTCCTGCTGATTTCACCAATTTGATCTCGATCTTGTACGTTTAGCATGGTTAGTTGATCCAGCAAAGCATGGTACATTTCGTTTTGTTCGATGGCCTTTTGGTATCCCACTGTTGTCACACAAAATCCTTCTGGTACTTGTATTCCTTGAATTTTTGACAATTCCCCTAAATGCAACCCTTTTCCGCCAACGAGCAAAAGCTGCGTTTTTTCCATTTCCTCAAAACCGAGAACCAAAGAACTCATTCAACATCTCTCCTAACCATTAAAATTTAGAAAAAACATTTGACAGGAGTTCACCAGCATGGTACGATTAAAGTGTAAGATGCGTTAACTATGACTACATAAATCAAAACAGTCGTGATCTGATTATATCATCGCGTCTGTTACTGTGCAATAAAAAAGAACCTGGGCAGAATATCCAGGTTCTTTTTTGATTTTCCACTACCACCTGCTTTTACAAGCTTGCTTTAAATGTTGTTTTTCGTTCATTCGCCGCTCCATCACGCATCAAATAGATTTCTAACAACCCATCCTGATACTGGGCCCTCATCCCTTTTGAACTGACGGAAACCGGTAAAGCCAGCTTGCGATAAAACGGGCCGTAGCTTCTTTCCCCTTGTGTACGAAGCCCGTGGTGCTCACTTTCTTTGATGATCCCCTTGACCTCCAGCCACCGTTGGTCGGAGAGGGTAATCTCCAGACTATCGCGATCGAAGCCTGGCAGTTCACAGGAAACAATGACCATTTGCTCTGATTGGAAGATATCTGAGGCTGGGGAAAAATGCGAATCGTTTACCTGCACGAAACGCATCGGTTTTTCCTTCGTCTTTTTTTTCCCCTTTTTCACGGGTGGTACATTTGGCGCGGCTGCGGCAGTCGTCTTTTGTGCTGCTTGCTTATTAAGCGTCGCAATATTCTCCCAAAAATTCGTATCCAGCACCTGCCCCATCTGGCTTAATGCTTTCCACGGATGATCTGGGTCAAAGCCGAGCTTGGACAAACTTTCGGATGCTTTTTGTAACTGCTTCATGGTCTCTTGCAGGTTTTTCATCACTTCCGCACTCCCTCCCCAGCAAAGGCAAGACTGTCTTTGTACGATAGAATATGTGCTTTTGCCTGGGGAGTGTGCTCATGATCATCCAGTTTGCCCTACATCAGCACTATCTGTCGCTGGTGCAGGCGGAGCCAAAATATCTGGTGGTGGCATGTTACTATCCGTGGGCTCAGGATTGGATTCGCCGCCATTTCCATCTGGTACAGTCGGCGGGGTTACAGGCTCCTGTGTTGGTTCTGGAGCCGTATTTGGTGATGGTTTGGCTGGTTTCTGTGTTTTTGGCTGTTCTTTTGTACCTGTCGTGGGCTTGGGCTTCGAAGCTGGTGTTCTCTTCTCTGCTTTCATTTCGACCTTGGCTACTTCCGCTACAGCTGCATCACTGAGCTGTTCGCTCTGTCCAGCTACACCCGCTTCTGTTTGCAGGGCAGTTCGAACAGCTTGCATGTTCTCCCTCGGCCATAAGGAATAAGGAGAACTCCAGATCGCCCCATTATCCAAAGTAACCATGTTGCTGGACGAAAAGCTGGCAAAATCGAGTGCCAATCCTTTTATTTGGTCTTTTGAGAGGTCGGTTTTGATATGCTGACCAACGGTATCCAGTACGGCTGTCAAACTCGCTAATCCATCCATGGACATGCTCTTTTCTGCCACGGCACGAATCACCTGCTGCTGTCTGCGGTTTCGATCGAAGTCGCTCGAGTTGTAAGCGTCTCCACGTCTGTCGATGCGATGACGGACGAAGCCAAGTGCCTGCTCTCCGTTCAATACTTGCTTTCCTTTTTTCAAATTGCGGTATACACCTTGCTTCGGCAATTCGTATACGAGATCGCGATCTACGTCAACCGTAATCCCGCCCAGCTTGTCAATGACCGCTGTGAAGCCCTCAAAGTCAAGCTGCACGTAATGCTCAACCGAGATCCCCAGCATGTGATTCAATGTTTTTTTGAGCATCGTCATGCCATTTTCGGTAACAGGCTTCCCTTTGATTTCCGCATCTTTCCTGATATTTTCCCCTAATGCAAATACTTCATTGACTTTGTGATAACCAGGATATCCTGGGATTTGAACCCGGGTATCACGGGGCAACGATACCATGCTCAGCTTTTGCGTAACCGGATTGGCGACTGCAACGACGAGGACATCCGTGTTTAACATGCCGATGTTTTTGCGCGTATCCACCCCGACGATGACAAAGGCGATTGATTTCTTTTGTTCGTACGGCTTCTCTACAACGGGTTGATCCGGCAGCTTGTAAGGGTCTTCCGTTACGACGTCCAATGTCTTGTTAAACTGGTTGAGGGCGAAGCCTGCTCCTACGGCCAACAAACAGAGGAATAAGCAACCCGCCAAGAGCAGATACATCCGCTTGCTTCGCTGACCACGCTTGATCCGTTTACGCGGCTGTTTTGCAGGAGCTTGAGGCTTGTCATTCTTGGCTTGCACGTTCGGTTCACTCCTTTTTAAAATCACGGGGTCCATAGTGCTTTGGGCTTTTCATTTTTCAATATATTCTGGAAAACCATGTCCCATTTTACCACAATCTGCCGTCAAATTGTAGAATCCTGCCGATTCAACTCGATCGGTTTTCCCTGAGAGTTCTTGCACTTGCGAATCGAAACAGGTAGTCTAAAACTGTGGAAAATCGGATAGATGAATAAGGGAATCGGAGGGACTTGAGAGTGGAACACATACAGGTGCTGATCGCGGGTGGCGGCATCGCAGGGTTGTCCGCAGCAATATGGTGCCAACGATTGGGTCTTTCTTGTCTTCTTATTGAAAAAACGGATCGACTCGGCGGCCAACTGCATCACATATACAACGAGATTACCGACTTTCCGCCCCTTGTATATGACCAGGGAGCTGCCCTTGTAAAGGTACTGATCGCACATCCTTACATCCGACAGCCAAACATACGATTGAACGAAGCCATTCTTTCCATTGATCGGGAAACGAAGCAGGTAATTACTTCGAAATCCGTTTATCGTGTCGACTATTTACTCATCGCCACAGGAGTCGGCTGGAATGAGATACCGGCCCTAGCTGACTGTCCGAGCGTCCTGTCGCCTTGGTTTTCTACAACTGCCCAAGCGCACACCATCGCCGGGCAAGATATCGCCGTCATTGGCGGAGGAGATCGTGCATTAGAAAGTGCAGCAAATTTGAGCTTTCATGCCCGACAAGTCTATCTGTTGGTTCGGAGCAGTGGGTTGCGCGCTCGTCCCGAATGGCAAAAGAAAATCACAGGCCTGCCCAACATCCAAGTCCTGTGGGAAACACAAGTAAGTGACTATCAGGAAGAAGAGGCACGGACTGTTTTGACACTCACCTCTACGCGGGCAGGCAATCCGCAGACGATCGCAGTCGATTGGATTCTGCCGCGAATTGGTGTTCATGGAAACACAGCGGGTCTCGAAGGCTTGGACACGTTTGGCGATGACTATTTGCAAACGGATTCGTATCAACGAGTCAACTCTCCATGGATATACGCAGTCGGAGACGTGAGCAACGGAGCCGCTTATGCGAGTTTGTCACTGGCAGTTGGTCAAGCGATGAAGGCGGTCAAGCATATTTCCTTGGAAATTCAAAACAACAGATCAAAGAGCCTGTAGAAGGAGAGCTTTGCATGTACGCTTTTTACGACGATTTCGGCTTACCTGTCAAGCTAACCTTTTCCCCCGAAGAGTATCGTAACCACCAAGCAGGTCACGTGCTGGTCTTCGCTTTTTATCAAGGAAAGCTGTTATTTACTCGCCATCGTACACGCGGTGTGGAGCTACCAGGGGGAAAAGTAGAAACGGGTGAAAACAGCTTGGCGGCAGCCGTTCGTGAAGTCTATGAAGAAACCGGCGCCATTCTGGAAGGGATTGAGCGCATCGGACAGTACACCATCGACGATTCGATGCGAAAAGACATTTATATCGCAAAGGTAGCGGACTATACAAACCAGCCAAACGGCTCAGACGTGCTTGCCACCATTGTGTTTGCAGATATCCCGCGAAATGTAAAAGGCAATCAGGAGTTTAGTCGCATTCTGCAAGATGATGTGTATCCGCTCGCACTCGAACGAGCTTTACGTCATCCCTTCGCTACGTCCTAGCCATCAAAAACAGGCTCGTCCCTGTCGCTCTCCAACCCGGTGAGAATGACCGACAGAGACAGCCTGTTTATTGTTTTTCCTTTTCCTTTTTTCCCGACAACACGCGTTTGACGAGCTCATTTGGATCAAAGCCATACTTTTCGATGGCTCTCTCACGTTGTACCTCATGTACCGTTTCTCGTTCAATTCCCAGTACCTCTGATATTTGCCGCCACGCTTGCGTCTCGGTGTCTTTTGTCCCTTGTCCTTGCTGCTCGACCTGCTTAGGCTTCAAGAAGAAGATCGCAACTACAGCGAAAACGAGCGATAAACCTGCGATTGATAGAAACATGACCGTTCGAGAAATCTCGAGCAACCAGGTAAAAATAGGCGGGCCGATCGCAACACCGATAAAACGGACACCGCTATACAAAGACGTAATCATGCCCCGCTCTGTTTTTTGTACGGCCCCAACGATCATCGAGTTCAAGCAAGGTAAAATCATCCCCGTCCCCACACTGCCGATAACCAAAATGCCAATTAGGACATAAGCCCCTTTGACAAAGCTGGCCAGAATGTAGGACGTAGCGAGCAAGAACATGCCGACAATCACAAATAGACGCATCAGCTTCAGCTTCTTTTTGATGATGATTCCTGTTACATATGCCGCAATACTCATTACGAGCAATGGAATCGCCAAGAAAAAGCCTTTGATGACACCATCGATCTTGTATTTTTCCTCCAATAAATCAGACAGGTAAAAAAGTACACCAAACAACGTAAACAGGCAGATGCTCCCAATAAAAAACGCGGGGACAAGCCATTTTCCGTGCTGCTTAAACACTTGTGAGATCGAATGCATGTATTGCTTGACAGGTAGCGGCTTTTTCTCCTGTTTCTTTTCCTTGGTCAGAAATAAAAACATCAGGAGGACGACACCGCAAATTATCGGAAAAGCTAAAAAAACCATGTACCAAGAAATGAGAGCAAGCAAGGAGCCAATTATCGGGCTTAATACTTTTCCCATCCCGTTTGATGTCTCCAAAAGCCCCAATGCCCTACTCTCCGAAGCGCCATCGAACAGATCCCCTACCAAAGCCATCGCGATAGGGGCTGTCCCGGCGGCCCCGATCCCCTGCAAGACTCGCCCTCCCATTATGGCCATATAAGGTTGATCCAACCACAGTGCGGAAAGCCCTGCGACCAAACCACCCAGACCGTACAAGGCAAGGGAAATGATAATGACAATTTTTCTCCCAAATCGATCCGACAAATAGCCGGCAAAAGGGATAACAATACCTGCAGCAATCGAAAAAGCGGTGATCAACAAGCTCGTCTGTAAGGCGGTGAGCTTCATTTCCGTTTTCATTGTAGGCAGTACAGGGATCAGCATCGAGTTGCCCAACACCATAACTAATGGAACCCCGACTAGCCCAATCAGGTTTTTCGCATTTTGTGCCATACGAAACTCCTTGTCTTACGCATAAGCGCTACCGTCCCAGCGCATCGCGTTAATAATCTCCCAGTCAGGCTCGACGCCAATTCCGACGCCAGCAGGAATTGTCACTTTGCCCTTTATGGGTTGAAGCGGAAACAATTGTGTAAACGGGTTCTCCATGACGTCCCATTCGACAGGCTCAATCGGAAGGCTATCCATCTTGGTCCAAGCCAGCAAGCAAGCTTGTGCAAATAACGTGTACAATCGTGCCAACGAACCATCAAAGGAATGCGGGGACACACGATAGCCAAACTGACGGGCCATTTGCAAATGCGTTCGATAATCGTCAATACCTCCCGTATGCATCAGGTCAGGCTGTGCAATATCAATGGCTCCCCCCTCATACAAGGGCAAAAACTGCGCGCAGCGGATCAAGTTTTCTCCGCCTGCAAGCGGGATAGATAGTGACGAACGAAGCTTGACGTACTCGTTTGTACGATCCATGGGCATCGGCTCCTCCAGCCAAAGCCAATTGCCATAACGGGAAAAAAGCCCCTCCCACTTCCTTGCAGTCGCACAATCGTAGCTCTGATTGGCATCTACCGCTACTTGAACGTCTTCGGGAAGCATATTCATCAGTTTTTCGATATGCGTCTGATCCTCTTGAACAGACCGACCGCCAATCTTTACTTTCACCATCTTGAAGCCGTCGTCGACTTGCTGGCTGACTTGCTTCCATGATTGTTGCATCCAGTCTTCTGTTTCACGGTAGGATTGGAGGGAGGCATATACTGGGATGCCAGAATGAATCTGGCCTCCCCACAGTTGGCACACAGATAGCCCCGCCGCTTTCGCCAAAATTTCCGTGAGTGCCATACTGACACCTGAAGCCGATCGCTGATGCCACTTTCCTATGACATCAACAAGGGCTACTCTGTTGTCGACCTGCTTATCCAGCAAGTACGGAATGATTCGCTCACAAAAGCCCTTATGGAGCGTCGGCAGCCAATCGATAATTTCTCCCCAGCCATCTATTCCAGATCTTGTGATAATCCGAATGAGATAGCTGGTTCGATAACGCTTAAACCCATTCGCATCGCCGTAAGCTTGCGATAGACGATGAAGTAGCGGATACGTTTCTACGCGCTCAATTTGCAGGTCTGCGACCTCTACCTTGTCATGAGTAGTCATCCATGCCCTCTCGTTCTGCTTGCTCTCCCTCATAATCGTCATAGGAGAGGAAGTTTCCTTTCCCTTCTCCTTTTCTCATATACTCCTCATACGTCCCGCTTCTCATGAAATGCACACTGTCCGGTCCGTGATATCCTTCAATATCGGTATAACCGATTTCTTCTACGGCTTCTACAAAGCCATCCGGCTCATTGCTCTCGATATACATTTCGTCGTAATCCGTTTTGTCGGGTTCCTGGTAAGAGAAAGGAGTGCTGGATGTCCCCCATGACTCGACAATTTGCCAAGCATCCTCACCGTCAAATCCGTTCTGTCCTTCTTTTTCATCCAAAGACGTACGTCCAAACGGCGGCTGCAAAAATTCTTCTTCAATCGGGCGAGACTCGTTGACTGACGGCGCCGGTGCGTGCTCCTTGCACGTTTGTGCCTGAGGCAGTGCTTCCAGTCGCTCCACGGGTATTTGCTCCCCACAGACCGTACACAGGCCGTAGGTACCTTCCTCCATGCGCTGTAGCGCCTGATCAATCTCTTTTAATGTCTCGCGATCGAGACTGTCTAGGGCTAAATCTTTTTCCCGCTCAAACATCTCGCTGCCGATATCTGCCGGATGATTATCGTACATGGCAAACTCCTGCAAAGAGGTTGTCATCGGTTCTCTCATGCCATAATGGTCCTGTACGCGGTCTTCCAGTTCTTTTTTCTGTTCCAGCAGCTTTTCCCGGAAGCTGGCCACCATCTTTTGGTCCACGCTGTACACCACCTTTGTTTGGTTTCCTCAACAGGTAGTATGTCTTGGTCCCGAAGGAAATATGACCAACAAAACGGTCATGACCTTTTTGTTGGTCCGCTATCGCTCACATCTACTTTTATGAAAAACGTCTCCACGTTTTTCACAGCAAAAAACCTGCCATCCCCAAAGGGAATGACAGGTTGATCAACCGTTTTTATTCTGTTACATGTGCGTAGTGTTGTTCTACGATATCAGCGCAACGTACGCAGAGCGACGCGTGCGACTCGCGGGTACCAACATCAGGTTTCACTACACGGCAACGCTCGCATTTTCCACCGTCTGCGGCTGAGACCACTGCAGCAATTCCTTCGAGTTGTACCGCTTCTGCCGGAGCAGATCCGCTGTGTACATCCACGTGAGCCACGATGAACAGGTCAGCCAGATCGTCCATGGCTGCCAATGTTTTCGCGACTTCTTCCGTTTGTGGGTACAGAGCCAGCTTCGCATCAACGGAGTTACCGAACACCTTGTTGCGGCGCGCTTCTTCCATCGCTTTGAGAACCTCGTCACGGATCGCCAGGAACGCATCCCATTTGCTCTCTGCTTCTGCTGCAAAGCTGAGATGTTGCTCGTCGCCTTCTGGCATATCTGTGAGCTGTACACTCTTCTCTTCCACGCCTGGAATGAACGCCCACACCTCATCGGCTGTATGCGGCAACAGTGGAGCGACCAGCTTCACCAGACTGAGCAAGCAATCGTACATCACGGTTTGTGCAGCGCGTCGCTTCAAACTATCTGGCGCTTCTACATACAGACGATCCTTGCAAATATCCAGATAGAACGCGGACAAATCAATGACGCAGAAGTTGTGAACGGCATGGAAAACGGTATGGAACTGATATTCATCGTACGCTTTGCGTGTACGCTTCGCGACTTTTGCCGCTTTCGCCAGAACATAACGGTCCAGCTCTCCCAGCTCTTCGTACGCTACGCGGTCTGTTGCTGGATTAAATCCATCCAGGTTACCCAACAGGAAGCGGAACGTATTGCGGATTTTGCGGTACACCTCAGCGATCTGGTTCAGAATCGCATCGGAAATACGCACATCAGCCTGATAATCAACAGAAGCTACCCACAGACGCAAGATATCTGCGCCCATCTTGTCAATCACTTGTTGAGGCACGATGACGTTACCGAGGGATTTGGACATTTTGCGTCCTTCTCCATCCAATGCAAAGCCGTGGCTCAGGACGGATTTGTAAGGAGCTGTGCCATACACGGCAACACCCGTCGAGAGAGAAGAGTTGAACCAGCCACGATACTGGTCAGAGCCTTCCAGATACATGTCGGCCGGCCAAGCAATGCCTCTTTCGCGCAATACAGCCTGGTGGCTGGAACCGGAGTCGAACCAAACATCCATGATATCCGTTTCTTTGCGGAATTCCTTGCAATCGCATTTCGTGCAAGAAAGTCCTTCTGGAACCAACTCATTCGCTTCACGGGAGAACCATACTTTCGACCCTTCTTTGCGGAACAGATCAGCAACATGGTTGATCGTCGTGTCGTTAATGATTGGTTCATTACACGATTTGCAGTAGAAGATTGGAATCGGTACACCCCATACACGCTGACGGGAAATGCACCAGTCGCCACGATCCGCAATCATGTTTGCCAGACGCGTTTCTCCCCAATGCGGAATCCATTTTACATTTTTAATCGCTTCGAGCATTTGCTCACGGAATCCGTCGATTGATGCGAACCATTGCTCCGTCGCGCGATAAATAACCGGTTTTTTCGTACGCCAGTCATGTGGATAGGAGTGCGTGAAGAAATTGAGCTTCAAGAGTGCTCCGTTTTCTTTCAGCTTTTCTGTAATCACTTTGTTAGCATCTTCGTAGAAGAGGCCTTCAAAGCCTGGTGCCTCATTGGTCATTTTACCTTCGTGATCTACTGGGCAAAGAACACCCAAATTGTATTTTTGACCAACGTTAAAGTCATCCTCCCCGTGTCCTGGAGCAGTATGAACGCAACCAGTACCTGCATCCAAGGTTACATGCTCACCCAGGATGAGTGGAGATTTGCGATCGTAGAACGGATGCTGAGTTTCTACGCCTTCCAGATCTTGACCTTTAAAGGTCGCGAGAATCTCTACGCCTTCCCAGCCAATTTCTTTGCTCGCAGCTTCAATCAGACCGTTTGCTACTAAGAATTTGCGGCCATCTACCTTCACTACGTTGTACTCGAGTTCAGGGTGCAGGCTGATCGCGAGGTTTGCTGGCAATGTCCACGGAGTCGTTGTCCAGATAACAACGCCTGTTTCTGTATCCAGCTTGCCTTTTCCATCTGCTACCTGGAAGCTGACGTAAATCGAAGGAGAGCGCTTGTCTTTGTATTCGATTTCTGCGTCAGCCAGAGCCGTCTCAGAAGACGGAGACCAGTACACGCAGCGAAGACCTTTGTAAATATAGCCCTTTTTCGCCATTTCGCCGAATACGCGAATTTGGTTGGCTTCATATTCAGGCAGGAGTGTCACATAAGGGTTTTCCCAATCTCCACGAACACCCAGACGCTTGAATTGGTCGCGTTGCTTGTCGATATAGGACCAAGCATACTCTTCACAGCGCTGGCGGAAATCGTTCACTTCGATGCTGCGACGATCCAACCCTTGCGCATTGATAATCGCTTGCTCGATCGGCAAACCATGTGTATCCCAGCCTGGGATGTACGGCGCATAAAAGCCTGCCATGGATTTGTATCGAACGATGAAGTCCTTAAGGATTTTGTTCAGTGCGTGACCGATATGGATGTCTCCATTCGCATACGGAGGGCCATCATGCAAGACAAAAGACGGGCGGTCTTTCGTACGATCTAACACTTGTTGATAAATATTTTGCTCTTCCCATACCGCTTGCATCTGTGGCTCGCGGCTTGGCAAATTTCCGCGCATGGGGAAATCTGTTTTTGGTAGCGCTAAGGTTTTGCTGTAATCCATGGCCTGATTCACTCCTTAAATAAATAAAAGCCTTCACTCATCCCATAAAAGGGACGAGAGAAAGCTCCCGTGGTACCACCCTGATTGAACAAACCCGTACGACAAAAAAGCCTGCATCGGATTCGTTCCACTTCACTCATTCGTAACGGGAATGACGCGCTCACTTACTCACCTGTTTACCATCAAGGTTTTCTGGGCTTTCGGATATTGAACTCCCGGGTGATTTTCTGCGAAAGCAACTGGCCGGGTTTTCACCTTTTCCCGACTCTCTAAGCAGTGCTGGCTCACATACTCTTCCCGTTCATCGTCTATGATTTGTATAAACGTGTTGTCAACCTCTATAAGTGCCTATTTCAAAAAAGTTGTTTTTCATTATAATACCATCATTGGTCGAACGTCAATGATTTATTCAACAGTGACAGCAGAATCTGTCTGTGGCTGTTCAATTTGATCCCAATCGCCATTCTCCAACATTTCCAGCTGTGCCTCCAAAAGCGTCCGGAAGCGCATGCGGTAAACAGAAGCGCGTTTCTTCAGTTCTTCGATTTCGATTGCAATTTTGCGTGACTTCGCGAGTGCTTCATTGACGATGCGGTCTGCATTTTTCTCAGCTTCTTTTAAGATGAGCTGCGCTTCTTTGCGGGCATTCGACTTCACGTCCTCCGCCGTCTCCTGCGCCACCAGAATCGACTTGCTCAAATTTTCTTCCAAGCTCTTATAGTAATCTACGCGCTCATTCAGAATGGCTACGCGTTCTTCCTGTTCTTTTTTCTCTTTTATCAAGAGCTCAAAATCTTTGATCACCTGATCGAGAAATTCGTTCACTTCGTCAATGTTATACCCACGAAAGCCTGTGCTGAATTCCTTATTGTGTATATCCAACGGCGTTAATGGCACATGAACCCCCCACTTTTCCCGATAATTCGTCCTTAATCATTTCGACAGGATTAGCAGTGTTTCCTGCCGTATTTTACAATTTTTTGCCTTGGTCCATCTTATGTAACCAGTCCGACGATCATGCGAAGTCTTCCGCTGCGTGTTGGACCGGCTACCTCAATAATTTTGAACCGGCCATAACCTGCAAGTGAAACCATGTCCCCCATCTGAAGTTGATAAGACGGGTCTTCGATTACTTTCCAGTTGATTTTTACTTTTCCCGCCCGAATTGGCACCAGCGCTTTTGCGCGAGACATATTGTGTACTTCTCCGATGATCGCGTCAACTCGCGGTGATGGCACAGTGATCGTTTTCTCTACAAACTTGGGTGCAGGCGGTGTAAACGCCTCCCATGGTATCCGCTCAAACTGAACAGATGTCCGATGAATTTGCCTCACCTGCGCACAGACAAAATCAGCGACTTCCTCAGCTACAATCGCGTAGCTGCCAGCTGAATCTGTCAGCATATCTCCGAATTTCTCCCGCTTCATCCCGACACCCAGCATCGCCCCCATCACATCTCGATGCTCCAGCACATGAAAGCGCTGATCAGCCCTGATTGCCAATAAGGTAAGGCGATAATCCTCAGGCTCGACAGGAAGGTACTCCGGATGGATGATAATACGGACACGCTCGGCACCCTCGTAGCCTCCAAAAGGAGAAACCTTCACATCTCTTACTTGTGAGGATAGACTCTGAAAAATCATCAACTGCCTGGGGTCTACAAAATCAGTAAGGCGCATGGCCTGCTTCCGCTCTACTTGCGTCAGCATTTCCAGCGCCCGTTCAACAAAGGGACGTTCTTCTTTTGAAAAATGGTCAAATATGCTCATCGTTTCACTCGCCTACAGGATTTGTTGCAATATGGCGTACAGGCCAGATTGGGCAAAGCGCAGTGCAATCAATGCGACAATGGGAGAGATATCGATGAAGCCGAGGGGTGGGATAAACCGGCGAAATGGCGCCAAATAAGGCTCAACCAGTCTTTCGAGTAACTGGCCGATGCCCGTACCTCTTATTTGAGGAACCCATGACATCAAAATGTAAGCAATAATCATGTATTGATATACCGTAAAGGCAAAATCTAAAATATCCAAGACAACCTTCATTAGCTCACCCTTTTACATTCGTCTTAAATGGCTACTCTTCCAACACACTGGAGATTGTCCCCTGAATATCCACATGGTCAGGCGTACACACAAAGATCGTGTCTCCTACCTTTTGAATGTCGCCGTTCAGCGCGTAGACTGTTCCGCTCAAGAAATCGATAATTCTCTTGGCTTGATCTTTTTCCACGCGATGGAGGTTCACCACAACGGGTCTACGATGACGCAGGTTATCAGCGATATCCTGAGCGTCACTGTAATGACGGGGTTCACAGAGAATCAAACGGATTCCCTCCTTTTCCCGCGCTTGAAACGGTACCACGTTGTTAGCTCGGCCGATCGCTGGCTGGCGTTTGTGCGAGGATTCTTGCTCTTCCCTTTCCTCTTCAACCGTTGTTGTCTCTTCGATGTATTCCTCGTTTTCCAACCCCAGAAACCCCATCAATTTATTCATAACACCCATACTCTTCCTCCTCTCTTACTCCGTGGTTTGGTCAGATTTCCTTTACTCCGGCTTGACCAATACCGATCCCAAACGAATATATGTAGCTCCCTCTTCAATGGCCACTTCAAAATCACTAGACATGCCCATGGACAGCTCTTCCACCTGTGCGTGCGGGAATGCCATTTCGTTAATCCGTTGCTTCCACTCATAGAGGCCACGGAACACCTGTCTGGCTTCCTCTTGATTTTCGACAACAGGCGCCATCGTCATTAATCCGACGATACTTATATGTTTCATATTACTGGTTTCGCGCAAAAAAGCCAATACGTCATTGGGACTAAGCCCAAATTTTGTCTCTTCGCCTGATATATTGATCTGCAAAAAGCATTTTACGACATGATCCAACGCTTCACCGCGTCGATTCAGCTCCTGTGCCAAAGAAAGCCGATCCAGGGAATGAATGTACGGGAATCGTCCTACGACTTCTTTTGCCTTGTTCGTTTGAAGGTGTCCGATAAAATGCCAGATCCCTTTATCGCCGTGTAGCTGGTGCTTGGGCAGGGCATCCTGCACGCGATTTTCCCCAATATTCTCTACGCCTACAGCGAGCAAGTCCCCAATGGCATCTGCATCGACATACTTGGTCACGGCAATAATTTTTACTTCCTCACGGTTGCGGTTCGCCCGATCGCAAGCAGCCTGAATTCTTGCTTCGATGGATTGCAGTCGTTCTTTTAACAATTCTTGTTCCTTGGTCATAACGAACCTTCCTTTCTTTTACAGGTTTTCCTTCCAGCCGATATAGGAAGCCATACGTCCGGTAGTTCCTTGTATCCCGGCTTCCTTGCGATGAGAGAAAAACAAGTCTGTTCTGCAGCTTGTACACCAATCCGTGGATAAAATATTCCCGGAAGAAATTCCTGCTTCGAGCAATATCTCTGTGTTCAGCTGACGAAGGTCCAGCATATACCGCTCCCCTGTGGAGGAGATGACTGCTTTTTCCCAATCGCCTGCACAAGTGCGTACCTGCGTCATGATTCGCTCATCGACTTCATAGCAACAGCCCCCAATGGATGGGCCAATTGCGACGCGGATGTCCTCTGGATTTGCCTCATAGTGCTTCGTCATTGCCTTCACCATTTCCTCGGCAATACGGCCCACTGTCCCCTTCCAGCCTGCATGGGCAAGTCCGATTGCTCCCGATTGGGGATCAAGAAAATAGAGGGGAACACAATCTGCATAGAACGAGGTCAGCATAACACCTTTTTCAAGGGTAAACAAACCATCTGTTGCAGATATGACATCCTCCAGACTTTCTTTTCCCGCACCGCCTGCTGTAACCTGACAAACCCGATTACCATGCACTTGATCAGCGCATGTCCACGCTGTAAAAGACATCCCGACTTGTTCTGCGAGCTTGCGTCTATTGGCTACTACGTTTGCAGATTCATCACCCACATGCAGCCCCATATTAAAAGACCCGTACGGTTGTTCACTTTCCCCACCTGAGCGAATCGTAAACCCCGCCACTAATCCAGGAAATTGTTGCTCCCACTCTGTTAACGATAAGATTGACTTATCCTCTACCCTGACAAATGGTTCTCTCATGTTGTCACCTTCCTCATATGGCTAATCATACCATAGCCGAAAAGAAAAGAAAGGCTATCCGTGCCTTTCTCCCTTTACTCGCTAGTATTCATCTCCACCAGATGTTTTCACTTCAACTTTAAGTGCTTCTTCCATCCGAACAAGCACCACATCTTTCCCGATCTTCACAATATTGCGCCAGGGTATGACGTAATCGTTCCCGGCAGAAAAGAAGCCGAGAAACTTGCCTGGTCCCGGTACGACGATAGCCTCTACGCGACCGTGACGCAGATCGATCTCCAAATCTGAAATTTGCCCAAGCCGTTTCCCATCGAGAATATTTACTACTTCTTTGGTCTGGAAGTCAGAGATTTTTACCATTCTTCCTCACCTTCTTTTCTCCGTTACTTTCAGTATATGAGTCCACTGAGGAATATGTCCGCTTCTTTGGCAAAAAGTAAGGCGATGGAAAACGAACTTTTCCGCTCGTACAAAAAACCCGAACGGTACAAGACCGCCGGGTCGCCTATGTGGTTTCTCATTACGATTGAACGTGCTTTTGCATATGGGCAATTGCCGCTTTTTCTAATCGGGAGACTTGTGCCTGTGATATACCGATTTCCTCTGCTACTTCCATCTGCGTTTTTCCTTCGTAAAAGCGCATGGATAATATCATTTTTTCTCGATCACCTAGCCGCTGCATTCCCTCACGAAGCGCAATTTCCTCTACCCACGTGACATCTTTGTTCTTCTCGTCACTAATCTGATCCATGACGTAAATCGGATCGCCACCATCCTGATAAATCGGTTCAAACAATGAAACCGGATCTTGGATCGCATCGAGCGCAAACACGACATCTTCTTTTGCTACGTTCAATTCCTGAGAAATCTCGATAATGGTAGGCTCTCGCGAATGTTTGTTGGTCAGATTGTCACGCACCTGCAAGGCCTTGTACGCGATGTCTCGCAAAGAGCGGGAAACGCGAATCGGATTGTTGTCCCGTAAATAGCGTCGAATTTCTCCGATGATCATCGGTACGGCATACGTGGAAAACTTCACATTTTGACCGAGATCAAAGTTGTCGATCGCTTTCATCAACCCGATGCAGCCCACTTGAAACAAGTCATCTACGAACTCTCCGCGATTGTTGAATCGTTGGATTACGCTAAGCACCAGTCGCAAGTTGCCGTTGACCAGCTTCTCGCGGGCAGCCAGCTCCCCACTTTGCAGGCGCTCAAACAATTCCCGCATCTCTTTGTTTGTCAACACCGGAAGCTTGGAGGTATCTACCCCGCATATCTCTACCTTATTGCGCGTCACGTCTTTCCCTCCTCGAAGCAAGAAAAAAGTCCCTAACCCGGTTGTCTTGAAAGGCCGCGTAACTGACGCGTAGCCGACCAAGAAGGTGGCAAAAACCACCATCTGTTTCGGTTTAGGAACAGTATCCCCCCAAGCTGGGAAAATATGCGTTAGACCATCTTGTTGAATTCTTTTCGTAACCGTTTTATAATTCGCTTTTCCAAACGCGAAATATACGACTGTGAGATCCCCAACAAATCTGCTACATCCTTTTGGGTCTTTTCCTCTTCTCCCGCTAAGCCGAAGCGCAGCTCCATGATAATTCTCTCGCGGTCAGACAGCTTATCCAGTGCTTTTTTCAGAAGCTTCCGATCCACTTGGTCCTCGATGTTTTTATAGATCGTGTCATTCTCCGTACCCAAAACATCTGACAGCAACAGCTCATTGCCATCCCAATCAATGTTAAGCGGTTCATCAAAAGATACCTCTGAACGAATTTTATTATTGCGGCGAAGATACATGAGGATTTCGTTTTCGATACAACGAGAAGCATACGTTGCCAGCTTGATGTTCTTGTCTGGATCAAAGGTGTTCACTGCCTTGATCAAGCCGATGGTGCCAATGCTGACCAAGTCCTCAATATTAATTCCCGTATTCTCAAACTTGCGGGCAATGTATACGACCAGACGAAGATTGCGTTCAATTAGCATACCGCGGACAGCCGGATCACCAGACGGCAGTCGTCCGAGCAAGAGCTCCTCTTCTTCTCTGGTCAACGGTGGAGGCAATGCTTCACTCCCGCCAATATAATAGACTTCTTCGGCGCGTACACCAAGCCAGAGCAAGATTCGGTACCAGGTCAATTGGAGTTGTAGGCGAAGTTTTACATACATGATTAGCCCTCCTGTTTGAGAATAAAGGTTGATTCCTCTGTATAAGTCTCCATCATGGCTGGGTGCACGATGGCCTGATACTTGCCGTCAGCGGCCAATGGGATCGGGTTAAGCCCGATTAGCACCCGTTCTGTTTCAAAACGAATCCCGTCTTGCACGACTATGACATGGTCTGGTTTGATTGCGAGTAAAAAATCCATACCTCTTGACACGCTGCGATACGGGATCAAGCGTACCCGAGACTGCCATTCCAGCGGCAGATGGTCCCAAGATCCGTCCAGCTTCTCCCACACTCCACCGTTTTCATCGGCTTGTCGGAGAAGCGACGGCGGAAGCAAATGTGCGAACATGCGATTTTCCATAATCATGACGGGTATGCGTGTAATCGGCTCGTGGAGCTGGTTTCCAGTATCCACAAGTCCACGGCAAATGACTTTTTCCCCTGCCAACGTAACGACGACATCCACAAGAAAGGTTTCGATTCTTCGCGGCTCCTGGATCGCGCGGTAGCTCTTTTTCCCGAGGAAAAAGACCAGGATAAACCCGATCAGGACAATCCCCAAGGTTGGTTTGAACCCAACGCCAAACCCATCATTATGCGTGACAACCAGTCCATTCACAATTTCACTCTGCGGTGCCAAAAAATACTGTAGCCCAAGCACTCCCCCTCCAAACACAAATGCGACAAAGTAAAAAATGATCAAGTTTTGCGCAAAGGACAACAACCTCCTGTTCCCAAAAGCAATCCATAGCATGATGACAGAAAAGAGCAGTTTGACCCACCATTGATACATCGAAGAAAACACAGGAAAAAAGAAAAAGACCAGATATGCGGAGCCAAACAGGGAGGCAAGTATCATTTTCCACCACACCATGCGCTCTTTGCGAAAATAAGCAGTAAACCAGAGTAACAAGGTATCAATAGCCACATTCAGGAGTAGAATGATATCAAGATACACAACCACTTGCTTTCCCCCTCATCTTTTGACCGACTTGGCAGCAAGCATGTGTCCTAGCAAAAATGGCAAATAGTAGGACGACTTCTATCAGTAAAAGCAGTATATATCAATGTGTATGTAAAGTCTGTCAATTCTTGACGGTGTTTTTTTGGTTTTTTTGTCTAACATTTTTCATCCAATCAACGAAAAAAAGCCTTGTCCCCACTGACGGGAACAAGGCTTTTGACAGTCGTTTATCGCTTTAGTTTTTGTTGCGGCGGCGATTGCGCAGGAATGCTGGAATATCCAGATTATCCAGGTTGCCCATGGAGAAGAAGGACTTGTCTTCCTCTTCTTCCTTCGCACGGCTGTTATTCGTATTGGAAACTGGTGTCGGACGATTGCCAGGCGTGTTGACCGGCTGTTGTTGACGGCGAGGAGCTTCCGGAGCCCGTTGAGCATGCTCGAAGCCTGTGGCAATAACTGTCACGACCAATTCATTCTTCAATTCCTCGTTAATAACAGCACCGAAAATCATATTAACATCTGGGTCCGATGCAGAAGCCACGATGTCTGCTGCTTCGTTTACTTCGTACAAGCTGAGGTTGGTACCACCTGTGATGTTCATGAGAACCCCACGTGCACCATCAATGGAAGTCTCGAGCAATGGGCTGGAAATAGCACGGCGAGCAGCTTCAGCTGCACGATTCTCCCCACTGCTCACACCGATTCCCATTAGTGCAGAACCGCGCTCAGTCATGATTGTCTTCACGTCAGCGAAGTCCAAGTTAATCAAGCCAGGTGTTGCAATCAAATCGGAAATACCCTGAACCCCTTGTCGCAGTACATTGTCAACTTCACGGAATGCTTCGAGCATTGGCGTATTTTTATCAACGATTTCCAAAAGGCGGTCGTTAGGAATCACAATCAGCGTGTCTACTTTTTCTTTCAAAGCTGCGATACCAATTTCACCATGCTGGGAACGTCTACGACCTTCAAAGGAGAACGGACGGGTTACGACACCAACTGTAAGAGCACCCATTTCCTTGGCGATCTCTGCAACAACAGGTGCTGCCCCTGTACCTGTACCTCCACCCATACCAGCAGTTACGAATACCATGTCAGCTCCACGCAGAGCGTTCTCAATCAGATCGCGGCTTTCTTCCGCCGCTTTTTTACCGATCTCAGGATTCGCACCTGCTCCCAGTCCACGTGTCAGCTTTTCACCGATTTGCAGCTTGATATCGGCATTAGAGAGTTGGAGTGCTTGCGCGTCAGTGTTCAAGGTGATGAATTCTACACCTTTCAATCCTCCAGCGATCATGCGGTTTACTGCGTTGCTACCTCCGCCCCCGCAACCAATGACTTTAATTCGTGCAAAGGATTCCATATCCATATCAAATTCCAGCATATTGCTAGTCCTCCCCAATTCAACATAAGAAAACTTCGTGGCTACAGAAGCCTGTCAACTAAACACAATGGAACGAATCGATACTCGTCTTCGTCATTGTAGTTAAGCTCGGTAAAGCGAACTCCATTAAATAAATTCGCTAAACCAGTTTTTTACTTTTTCCATCAAACCGCCGCCTTCTTTTGGCTTAGACGAGACGGTTTGCTTCTGAGTGCCCTTGAATGAGGGGGTGACGCGAATGCTGCGGCGCTCCATCAACTGCAAGGCATATTGAATCAAACCTACCCCGGTGGTGTAGGCAGGATCTCGCACTCCGATGTAATCAGGAATCGCAATTCGAACAGGTGCGTCCAATTCTTCTTTTGCCAATTCCAACATGCCCGGCATGGCTACGGTACCACCCGTAAGAACATAGCCACCTGCAATTTCGTCGCGATAGCCCAATTTGTATACAGCATCCTCGACTAATTGGAATATTTCCGCAGCGCGCGGCTCGATAATATTGGCCAAATCCACTTGCGTAAATTGCTTTTCGACTTCACTGCCAATCCGGTTTACCTTGAACTTCACATCTTCGGATGCTTCGTCAATAAGGGCACAGCCGTGTTTGGTTTTCACACGATCTGCTACATCTGTATGCGTACGCAGTCCCAGTGAAATATCGCTCGTAATGTGGTCGCCACCGATGCCGATCACGGTGGTCGCTGCCAGTTTCCCCTGCTCGAATACACCGATCGTGGTAGAACCCGCACCGATGTCGACAAGAACGACACCCATGTTTTTGTCATCTTTGGATAGAGCAACAGTGCTAGCCGCAAGCGGTTGCAAGAATATTCCAGCTACACGCAGATTGGTTCGTTGAGCACAGCGAACGATGTTATGTACGACCGTTTTCAACCCGGTCACAATGGTCCCTTCCATTTCCAGTCGGACACCAATCATCCCACGCGGGTCCTTAATGCTCCCTTGTCCATCAACGATGTACTCCTTTGGGACTACCTCGATGATTTCACGGTCTGGAGGAATAGCCACAACCTTCGCTGCCTGAATTACGCGTTGAATATCTTCTTCTCGTATTTCACGGTCTTCGCTGGATACAGCGACAACCCCTTGGGTTTCATGCAGATCGATATGGTTTCCAGTGATCCCTACATACACTTCTTCGATTGAAACGCCAACCATGCGCTCTGCATGATCAACCGCTTCCCGGATGGCATGCACGGTTTGGTCGATGTCTACAATCACTCCCTTCTTGATGCCTTCTGAGTGTGATTGTCCGACGCCGATGATGTTGATGGAACCGTTGTTGATCTCGCCGATCATGACGCGTACTTTGGATGTTCCAATGTCTAGGCTGACTATGAGTTCATTGCTTACCAAACCTGTGACACCTCCCCTGCTACGTCTTTTTTCTTGCTAAAATGAGAACACCTGCATAAATTATTCCACACAGGACAACCATTCCCTTTTTTTCTTATTGATTTTTTGTAAAAAAATGACCATCTTCCCATTTTTCTTCGCGTTATTCTTGCTGATTGATCCATTTGGATAGAACAATTCTCCTAATGACAGCGAGATTGTTGAACAAGCGGACCCCGAAAGCCACGATCGCAGCCAAATACAGATCAATCCCCAAGAACCCTCCGATGAAGGCCAAGCCTGCTGCAAAAAGTGTGTTAAAAAAGAATCCAGACATGAAAATACGAACGTTAAAAGTACGTTCTAAAAACGAACGAATCCCCCAAAGATCGTATCCAATCCAGCCAAGAGGGCTATTGATAGATAGCTGCTATACTCCTGGGGCACACGCCAATCCAGCAGGAAGCCGACAACAAGACCGACAATCAGTCCGATAAGCGGGAGCCACATGGTTACGAATCTCCTTTTTCTTTCACAGGTTTCATAAATTGAATGACACGTGTTTCATTATTCGCTGAAATCATCAGCTTGTCCCGTTTTTCGGCCAGCACCTTTTTATTCGCCAGCTGGAAGTTCTCCTCTACGCCCTCCAGTTTCAATGCGGACAACAATACTTCAGGTTCCCCCAATGCTTTTATCTCATACGGAGCCCTGATCGTCCTGGTATCGATTTGGATGACGTCTCCCACATTGCGGATCGCAGTGGTAGCAATCAGTCGATGACCATTAATGGAAACAGCTTGTGCTCCGTTTGCAAACAGGATATTTACCAACCAGCGCAAATCTTCATCGTCAATCGTATAGTCTCCTACAACAGGCACAGGCATATGTTCATCCATAACTGGCTCTTCAGGCGTATGGGCGTCGACAACATCAATAACGATGCCTTCTCCCTCCATTCCTACCATACCAGCCATTCGGCGAGTCCGTGCCAACTCCTCTTTCATAACGGAGATACTTTCATCTTCACTGAACGAGGTTTCGTATTGGTAGTACAGCTGATTATACTTTGAAATGTCTGCGAGCAGGTTTTTGTGTTTCTCCAGTTCTTTTTGCAACGTGGTCCGAAGTTCCGCGATGCTGCGAGACTCTTTATGAATAGGATGAAGACTGCTTCGTAATTGCACAGTCAACATCACACCTATGATAGCACTAATAATGGCAAGAATAAATGTGATTTTACGGCTTTTTTGTAACATAGGTAAACGCATCCTTTTATTTAGGAGTGTTTCGTTTTCGCGTCACCAACAAAGGCAGGCAACTCAACCCGTTCTTTTTTGGCTACGTTTATTTGGACAAAATCTTGCAAGGAGTGCAAAACACCTCCCGGCAAATTCAAAGCACTGTCTAGTGTGTCGGGATTCCCGATCGCTGTTACGACGAACGGAGCGGCCGACTTGATGCCGTTTACGATGATTGTTGGTCCAATGCAACGAATCTCGGAATTGCTCACCACACGCTGCCCGTTAATGCTGATTGCCTCTGCTCCTGCTGCACGCAGTTCATTGACGACCAGGCGTACATCCTGCTCATGCACGATGTAGTTCGCGATGTCTGCACTGTTCGCTGCATTCTGGCTATCCTGCATCGTTATGACGATACCCGGTCCTTCGACAGCGACTACCCCTGCCAGCATCCGCGCTGCATCCAGTTGACTGAGTGTCTCTGCAGCCTCCGATTTACGCTCTGCCATCGCTTCTTCCACTTTTCCCACCTGACGCTGCAAATCGAGCAGTTGATTTTCCAGATGCCGATTTTGCTCCTTCTCAGCCAATATCCGGTCATTCAATTGCGTTTCCTGTTGGAACAGCTGATCATTCATCCGTTCTTTGCGCGTAAGCTTGTTCGTTTCGAAGGAAGTGGCCACTAGAAAGCCGGTAGAAAACGTCACGATGGTTAAATACAAATGAAATTTGCGACGACGACTCATTGTCTACTTTCCCCTTTTTCATTTACTGCTGTGGCTGCTCTTGCCCTTCCTGTATAGGAATAGCCCCTTGAGCCCCGTACGGAATAAACCACGGCTGCTCAAACAAAGAGAGCACCCCTTTTGTATCTGGCGGCAATTCTTTCACAATAGCCGGGTACCAGTTCATCATTTTGTCCAGCTTGTAGATGACGCTTCTTACTTCATTCCCGTCGCGCATATACAGCGTGACGCGTTGCTTGTCATAAACCGTTGGCGTCAGTGTAATATCCGAAATCTCCGCGAGTACATCTGGCGATAATTTCGATAGCGACTTGGCGAGATGGGGAAGGAGCTCAGGTGAGGCCCACGAGCTAATCAATGGCCTGTCCACTACGCGCTTGGCGAAATTGACCTGTTTGAGCACATAGCCATTGTCCAGTAAGGCATAGCGGCTTCCGTCCTGCCCACTCCAAAAAGCGACGCGCTTTTGTTCGGTAATATGTAGCGTGATCAATCCGGGGAAAGAGCGGCTCACCATCACATCTTTAATGGCCTCTAATGGCTTCAAGTTATTTCGTACACTGTTCTCCCATACGTTTAGAAACTGCATGTCCTTTATTAAGCCCGATTGTGTAATGATTTGCTCCGTCGTATAAATATCATTACCAATCACTCGAATCTCTTGCACCTTACTGTAAGGGGAACGGATAAAAACGATGATGAGAATGGTAAGAAAAAACAATACCAGTAGAAAGACCAGCTTGCGGTTGCCCCTTCTTCTGGGGCGTTGTTGCTTGACTTGCGGAATGCGTTCCTCATATACCGCCATGGCCGTACCCTTCCTCATGTTTTTTAGGCTCATTGCCCAGAGCAAAGTAAATTACTGGATGTCTTCCAAATAAATGTCATTGAACAAAACAGGGAAAGCGGCATAACATTATGCCGCCCACTCTCCCTCGGTTACATCGATACTCGTGATATATCGGCTCCTAATTGACGCAACTGCTCTTCCAGCCGATCGTATCCGCGATCGATATGATGGATCTGGTTCACCGTGGTAATACCTTCTGCAGCAAGCCCTGCGAGGACTAAGGCAGCACCTGCTCGAAGATCAGTAGCTTCGACATTCGTAGCGGTCAATTTGTTGACACCCCGAATAATAGCGGAGCCAAGATCTACGTATATAGAGGCGCCCATTCGCGCCAATTCATTCACATGTTTGAATCTTCCTTCAAAAATGGTCTCTTTGATGACACTCGTTCCCCTAGCCTGTGACAGAAACACCATCAGCTGCGCCTGCAAATCGGTTGGAAACCCAGGATACGGCGAGGTGATGATCCGGTCGTAGGCACGTGGACGGGAGGTGCTTTTGATTTCCATTATATCATGGCGGGTCTTGATTTCAACACCGCAGCTACGGGCGACCTCAATTAATGCCGTCAATTGCTCAGGCAGTGTATTGGTCAATTCGATATGTCCCTGTGAAATACCGACAGCCAGCAGATAGGTTCCTGTCACAATCCTGTCCGGTATGATCCGGTAGCTGACGGAACGCAAGCGAGGTACACCACTGATTTCAATCGTATCGGTGCCTGCCCCTCTGATCCTCGCTCCCATTGCATTCAGGAAATTCTGAAGGTCGATGATTTCCGGTTCTCGCGCTGCATTACAGATTCGGGTCGTGCCTTTTGCCAGCACTGCCGCCATCATGATATTTTCCGTCGCGCCCACACTGGGGAAGGAAAGAAAGATATTGGACCCACGCAATTGTTTGGCCCGAAATGTAATGTAGCCTTCCGATTCTTCGATTTTGGCTCCTAGCGCAGTCAATCCAGCCAAATGCAAGTCAATCCTGCGCTCTCCAATGTCACATCCACCTGGCCTGGAAATCGTGACCTCACCCAGACGTGCAAGGAGTGGTCCTGCCAAAAAAATCGAAGATCGCATTTGGCTCATTAAATCATCCGGCACCTGCGGGACACAGACAGATGTTGTATCCAGATCGACACATCCGTCCTCATGCTTCGTATTCGCCCCAAGCAGCGTCAAGATTTCGAGCATGACCTTAATGTCTTTTAGATGGGGGACGTCATAGATATAGAATTGCCCTTCCGCAAGCACAGCAGCAGCAAGAATGGGAAGAGCAGCGTTCTTAGCACCTTGGATCCGAAGCGAACCGGACAGAGGTCTTCCGCCTTCGATCGCAAAAGTCTCCAAACTTTCACCTCCGTGTTACCCCTCGCCCACCACCAGGACTTCCGGATGCAGGTCAATCCCATTTTTCTCGAGAATGGTGCTCCGAACGTGATTAATCAAGGTGAGGACGTCGGCAGCCGTTGCCCCTCCGCAATTCACGATGAAGTTGGAGTGTTTTTCTGAAACCTGAGCTCCTCCGACCTGATAGCCCTTCAACCCAGCCGCCTCAATCAGGCGACCTGCGTGGTCATTTGGCGGATTTCGGAACACGCTGCCGGCACACGGCATTTGCAGTGGCTGTGTATTGCGCCGTCGTTCCTTATTGGCAGCGAGCGTGGCCGCAATCTCCTTGCGGTCGCCCGTCCTCAATTGAAAACGGGCCTCTAGCACGATCCCTTTTTGCTTTTGCAAAAGAGAAGTTCGATAACTAAAGCTCAGTTCCTCGTTACTCAACACTTTACTTTCGCCGTTTTCGAAAAGGATCTCGGCATCAATAAGAATACGTGAAAGATCAGATCCGTGTGCCCCCGCATTCATATAGACGGCGCCGCCTACCGTACCAGGAATCCCTCCTGCAAACTCCATACCTGTTAATCCCATCTTGCCTGTCTCCACCGCCAGGCGGATCATGGAATATCCGGCACCCACACACACCTCTTCGCCCCTGAACTCACAGTGGCTCAAGCCCTCGGCCACTTTAAGCACGGCTCCACGTATCCCTCTGTCCCTCACCAGAAGGTTTGAACCGCGCCCGATTACACTCCAAGGAATTTCATGACGATGGATGATCTGCAAGGCTTTTTGCAAGGATGCTTTATCCTTGGGTTGGATTAACAAATCAGCAGGACCCCCGATCCGCCACGTTGTATGATTAGCAAGGGGTTCATCGGTCCACACTTTTTCGATTCCTGCTTGCATGAGTTCATCTGCGATCATTTTCATTTGTGAACCTCCTGATACGTTTGCTAGGTCGGACCTAGTCTTCTCACGTGTTTGCTCCATACTATGCGTTCGCCCAGATCGGCGTGACAATCGCCCATCTGATCATTTTTTTCGTGTAATCGCACCTAATTGACGGACAATCTCCGTCGCAGCTTGCGGCATCCCCAAGGAAAGAGAGCTGTTTTTCATCTCTTCCCATTTTGCTGGATTGGCAAGGATATTTTCCAAGGAAAGTAGCAGGCTCTCTCCGGTAAGCTCCCGCTCTACGATGACATGAGCTGCCCCTGCGCGTTCCAATCCCCTTGCATTTTTCTCTTGATGGTTGTTCGTGACATATGGGGACGGAATCAAGATCGAAGGCACACCGAGTGCTGTTATTTCTGCCAAGGTAGATGCTCCTGCGCGACCAACCAGCACATGCGTCGCTGCCAAAACATCCGGCATATTATGGACGAAAGGAAGCACAGAAATGTTACTTGGAAGTGTTCCCAGTTCGCGAAGCTGTGCCGAAATCGTTTCAAAATGAACGTCGCCCGTCACATATACAAAATGAGTATCGGCATATTTGCCCAACTGCGTAACAACGGAAAGCACCGCCTCATTTATTGCGCGCGCTCCCCTGCTGCCACCAAAGATCAGCACGATTTTTTTGTTGTTGTCCACGCCCAAAAAGCTGCGACCCGCCTCTGCATTACCGTGCATGACTTCCGTTGCACGCGGATTTCCGGTTAGCACCGTTTTGGACGGGGGAAAATGGGCAAGCGATTCTTTGAACGAAACGGCCACCCGTGTAGCTGAGCGAGAAAGAAACTTGTTGGTCAAGCCCGGCACTACATTTTGCTCATGAATGAGAGTCGGAATTCCCAATCGCGAAGCAGCATATACGACTGGACCACATACGTAGCCACCCGTCCCAATTACGACATCGGGTTTGAACTCGCGCAGCATTTTCTTGGCATCGCCAACTGCTCGGACGAATTTCCATAAAGTCTTCAGGTTGTCCAACGACAGCTTGCGTTTCAATCCGCTAATTTCTACGGACTGGAAAGGAATATTTGATCTCGGAACCAAACCTGCTTCCAAACCTTTTTTACTGCCAATATACAAAAAGGCAGCCTGCGGATTTTGGCGGGAAACTTCCCTCGCCACCGCAAGCGCCGGATAAATATGTCCACCTGTGCCACCGCCTGTTAAGACGAAACGCATACGTTCACACCCTTTTTTTGAGAAGGAGTAGCAATAGGCTGATTTACTTGCTTATTGCGTACTCCTTTTGAGGTTTCTATTATCGAGAAAAACGCGAGATGTTCAACAAGACGCCAACACCAGTGAGCATCAGTGTCAATGATGAACCACCGTAGCTTAAGAACGGCAACGTGATTCCTGTCACGGGAAACATCCCAGTCACAACACCGATATTGATGACTACCTGGATGGCAATCATGCCAATGATTCCTAGCGCAAGCAGGCTTCCGAACAAATCTGGAGCCGTAATCGCCGTCCGCATTCCCCTCCACAACAAGAGGAGAAAAAGCAGGAGAATGAGTGTGCCTCCGATGAAGCCCAACTCCTCCGCGACGATTGAGAAAATAAAATCATTGTAAGGCTCAGGCAAGTACAGATGCTTCTGTCTGCTTTGTCCAAGGCCAAGCCCCAACAAACCGCCGGGACCTATTGCGTAAAGGGATTGGATGATCTGATAGCCGGTATTGAGCGGGTCAGACCACGGATCGAGGAAGGACGTAATCCTTTTGATTCGGTAAGGTGCTGACAAAACCAAGCCGATGAAGCCAACAACGCCGATCATTCCCAACCCGACAAAATGACTGATCCGCGCACCTGACGCAAAAATCATGACGACAGCCGTTCCCATCAAAACTGTCCCTGTGCCCAAATCCGGTTGCAGCATGATCAAGCCAAAACACAGAACCGGGATTCCCAAGGCAGGCATAAGACCTTTTCGGAACAAGACAATTTGCTTCTGATTATCGGAGAGCCACTTCGCCAGGAATGCAACGACGCCAAGCTTTGCAAATTCACCTGGTTGAATTCCAAAGGCTCCAAAACCAAGCCAGCTTTTCGAGCCATTTACTTCGATCCCGATGATCAGAACCAAAATCAACAGACCGATGCTCACCAAATACCCTGGCTTGGCCCATTGCTTCCACACCCAGTAGTCGATATTCATCGTAATGTACATGGATGTAATCCCTAACAGTGCGAAGATCAGTTGCCGCTTGGCGAAAAAATACGGATCAGAAAACGGCGGCTTTTGTGCCACGATCGCGCTGGCGCTGTACACCATCACGATGCCAATTCCCAATAAAAAAAGTGTTGCAAAAATAATTACGAAGTCGGGGGCAGAGCGTACCTTGCTCATTGTGCCAGGTCATCCTTTCTCATGCCGTCCCGCTTTTGTCATATTCTTGATTGTACCAGTGGGACGTTATGCTAGGCTTGTTTTAAGTCTATGCACGCCGTCCTTAAACATGCTCCCCCTTGTCTCAAACGAAGGAAACATGTCCCAACTCGCACAAGCAGGGCTCAGTAAGACCACATCACCTGATTCGGCCAACTGGGAAGCAGCAAGAACGGCTTTTTCCACAGTATCGACATGGATACGCTCATTAATCCCTGCTTCCTGAGCACGTTCCAGTAAAATCGGAGCCGTTTGCCCGAGAGCGATGACTGCTTTTACCCGGCCTTGGATCACAGGCAGCAGTTCCCGAAAGTCAACACCACGATCCAGCCCGCCGCAAATCCATACGACCGGCTCCTTGCATGCTTGCAAGGCGCGCGATGCCGCTTCCGGGTTCGTTGCTTTTGAATCATTGAAGTATTTGACACCGCGAATCGAATCCACGAACTCCATCCGGTGCTCTACCCCTGGGAAAGTAGTAAGAACTTGTATAATTGATTGCTTGTCCGCTCCCGCGAGCTTCGCAACAAGAATCGCTGCCAGTGCGTTGTCCAGATGAGGAACGGTAATATCCGCTATCGCAACGATTGGCTCTGTATTCCCATTCCCATCCGCAAACAGAATCAAACCATCCTTGACAAAAGCTCCCTTTGGCACCTCTTGACTCTTGCTAAAGTAGTAGATGGCTGCGGGGAGGTCTTTGCATTTTTCTACAATCTCTGGTTGGTCATATGGCAAAATAGCTGCGTCATCTGCGGTTTGGTTGGCAAACATTTTCAGTTTGGCTGCCAAATACTCTTCCATTGTGTGATGGTAATCCAAATGAGCAGGATACAGATTGAGCAAAACACCGATATGCGGGCGGAATTCCCGTGTCCCCATCAACTGGAAGCTACTCAATTCGGCAACGAGCCATTCGTCGGGACCAGCTTCCTCAGCCAGGCCGCACAACACGGTACCAATGTTGCCTCCTACTTTCGCATCCAGACCCGCTTCTTTGAAAATCAGTCCGACGAGTGTAGTAGTGGTGGTCTTGCCATTGGAGCCTGTAATGCCGATAATCGGTGCCTTGGCAATCTGGGAGGCCAGCTCCACCTCCGTCACAACAGGAATACCTAATGCCTGCGCCTGCTTGACGGGTGCTGCTTCATACGGAATCCCCGGATTTTTGACCACAAGGGATACGCCTTCATGAATGAGATCATCGGGGTGGTAGCCGCAAATGACCGGTATCCCCAACGATTCCAGCTCTTCTATACCCACTGCTTCTTCACGTGGCTTTTTATCATTTACGACGACATGAGCACCAAAGCGGTGTAGCAGTTTTGCCACTGCGACACCGCTCTTTGCCATACCAATAACGACGACATGCTTATTATGAAAACGCATCATCTGATTGTCACCACCTCAAGGTATACACCCAATCCAGCAAAGAACATACCGACGAGCCAGAAGGTGACAACCACGCGCCACTCTGACCAGCCTGTTAATTCAAAATGATGATGCAGGGGACTCATACGGAAAATACGCTTTCCACGTGTCTTAAAGGAGACTACCTGCATGATAACAGAGAGCGTCTCGACAACAAATACCCCACCGATAATAGCCAATAGCAATTCCGTTTTGGTCATGATTGCAATTCCCGCCAGGGCTCCCCCCAGTCCGAGTGAACCCGTATCACCCATGAACACGCGTGCCGGATGTGCATTGAAGACGAGGAAGCCAAGTACCGCACCTACAACAGCCGCACTAAAAATAGCGGTGTCATAATCTTGACCAAACCATGCGATGATCGCATAAGCACCAAAAGCAATTGCTCCCGTCCCTGCCAGTAGTCCATCCAATCCATCTGTGATGTTAACGGCATTCGTTGTTCCTACCAAGAGGAACAACAGGAATGGGAAGTAAAAATAGCCGAGCTCCAGCTTCCACGGTGTACCTGGCAGATGGATGGACGTGTCATGCCCCATCATGAGCAGCAAAATATATGCGCCGATTGCCAAGACAATCTGACCAGCAAACTTCTGTTTGGCGGTTAACCCGAGGTTGCGTTTTTTCCTGATTTTGATGAAATCATCCAAAAAGCCGATTAAACCGTATCCGAGAGTCACCAATAACAGGAAGTAAATTTCCATTTTCGCATTGGCAAACTTCAACACGGTAAATATGAGTGCCAAAAGAATGATGGTGCCTCCCATCGTGGGAGTTCCAGCCTTCTTAAAATGGGATTGCGGTCCTTCCTCACGAATTGCCTGCCCAAATTTCAGGCGGCGAAGGAAGGGAATAAACAATGGGCCAATGAGTACGGCGATGAGAAACGCAGCGACGATCGTGACGATTAGGACGTTGTCAACGAACATGCCCGAGCCTCCTTTCTTTCGATGCAGTGTGTGGCATCTGTTCTATTCTTGGTTGTACCGGGCAATCGCTTCGCGCGCAACTTCACGGTCATCGAAGGGCAACACCTGGTCTTTCACAATTTGATACGTTTCGTGTCCTTTTCCGGCGATCAAGATCACATCGTCCGGCTTCGCAAGCGAAACTGCATGCGCAATTGCTTCACGTCGGTCAGTCAGTGCCGCATAACGATCAGGTGCCACTTCCGACAAGCCAGCCAGCATGTCATCGAGAATCGCCTGCGGCTCCTCCGAGCGCGGGTTATCTGATGTTAAGACGGTCAGATCAGCATATTTCGTTGCAATTTGCGCCATGATTGGGCGTTTCGTTCGATCCCTGTCGCCTCCGCAACCAACGATGCAAAATACGTTGCCACGGGCAAATTCCTTGACGGTTATTAATGCATTTTCCAAGCTGTCTGGCGTGTGGGAGTAGTCGACGAGTACCGCAAACGGCTGACCAGCATCCACTGCTTCAAATCGCCCATTTACGCCTGCCACCTCTTCCAGACTCGCTTTGATCTCTTCTAGTGGAATACCTTCTGCGAGTGTAACCGCGATGGCTGCCAATGCGTTATACACATTGAACTTTCCCATCAGCTTCAAGTTCAGACGCGCACTACCAGCGAAGCTTTCGACTGTAAAAGAAGTACCTTTACTTGTGATTTCGATTTGCTTTGCCCTTACATCTGCTGGCTGATCGATGCCGTATGTAATGACTCGCGCCGGTGTAACGGTAGCATATAATTCAGACGCCTCATCATCCGCATTCAGTACAGCCGTTTTTAGACGGTCTGCGTCATAGCTGTTGCCCAGCTGGGAAAACAACAATGATTTGGCGTAGCGATAGTTTTCCATCGTTTTATGATAGTCGAGGTGATCCTGCGTCAGGTTGGTGAAAACCGCTGTATGGATTTCGCAACCGCGGACTCTTCCCAGCTCCAGCGCATGAGAGGAAACCTCAATAATCGCATAGTCTGTGTTTACATCGCACATGCGACGAAAGCTTCTTTGCAAATCTATGGCATCCGGAGTCGTATTTTTGACTTCCTCCGTTACGTCCCCAATTCTCATATGGATCGTTCCGATTAAGCCTGTTTGCTTGCTTTGATCGCGCAAAATTTTGTCGATCAGATGCGTAGTGGTCGTCTTTCCATTTGTCCCCGTTACGCCGATGACTTTTACTTCTTTCGTAGGAGATCCGAAAATACGATCAGCCAGCATAGCCATTGCCCGCCGGGTATCCGGTACTTTGACAATAGTCGCTGGCACGTCCAGATCTTGTTCGGATAACACGGCGACGGCACCATTCTTCACCGCCTGGGCCGCGAACGTATGTCCATCCACGGTATATCCAGTCAGACAGACAAACAAGTAGCCGGGCTTTACCTGGCGCGAGTCTGCTGTCAAACCCGTAATCTCCATGCTGTCATCCCCCGAAACCGTTACTGGCAACAAAGGCATGAGCAGATCCCGTAGAAACATGAAACAGGCACCCCATTCTCCAACTAGTATAGACAGAAATTTGAACATTTGTACTTGGCTACGCCGATCAATTAGGCGCAGTCTTGACGAACAAAGGCAGAGCGAACGTAGACAAGCCTACTCCCCTCCGCCTTCGAAATCTCATTTTATAGCTAATTGGTCGATTTGTCACCAAGGTATATGCGAATTTTTCCGCCCTGATCAATTTTTACTCCAGGTGCCGGGGACTGCTGAATGACATACTGACCTTTACCTGAAACGACTAGCGGCAGCGTATCATACGTTGTCACTACGTCTCTCATGGATTGTCCGACCATGTTTGGCACTTCGATTGGCGCCTTTTCACCAAGTGCTTTGTTAATTTCCTTGGGAATGCCATCTTTTCGTTTGGGGACATTCAAATGTTGAAGGGAGGACTCCATGATACTTTTTACACTCGGGGCGGCAATCAATCCACCAAACGCCAGTGCTTTCGGATTGTCTACGGCGAAATATACGACGATCTGTGGATCATCAGCTGGCGCAAAGCCGATAAACGACACGATGTATTCCCCATCGACGTAACGGCCATTTTTTACTTTTTGCGCTGTTCCCGTCTTTCCTCCTACTCGATACCCTTCAATATATGCCTTATTACCCGTTCCTTGCGCGACCACGCTTTCCAACGCATGCCGAACTTTAGCTGAGGTCTCCTCGGTAATCACCTGTCGAACTTCTGTCGGCAAGGTCCTCGCTACAACATCGTGCGTCACGCTATCCCGCCATTCTTTTGCGACAAACGGCTTCATGAGTTTGCCACCATTAATAGCAGCTGAGACTGCAGCCATTTGTTGAATCGGCGTTACCGATACCCCTTGACCGAAAGAAGTCGTCCCAAGCTCTACCGGTCCTACTTTATTCAAATTGAATAACAGCCCGTTTTCTTCGCCAATCAAATCGATCCCTGTCTTTTGTCCGAAGCCAAATTTTTTGATGTAGTCAAATAGTCGTTCTTTTTGCAGTCGCTGGCCCATCGTAACAAAGCCAGGGTTACAAGAATTTTCTACCACTTCCAGCATCGTTTCCTGCCCATGCCCCTGCCGCTTCCAGCAACGCAATCGCTTACCTGCCACGTTTATGAATCCCGGATCGTAAAAGCCCTCGTTCAGATTGATGACACCTTCGTTTAAAGCAGCTGCCAGTGTCACAATCTTGAATGTGGAACCAGGCTCGTATGTTTTCCAGATAGGGAGATTTCTATTGTACACCTCCGAAGGATAGTCCCTGTAGGCGTCCGGCTGAAAAGTCGGGCGACTTCCCATTCCCAATATCTCTCCTGTCTTTGGATTCATGGCGATCGCCAGAACATCATCAGGCTGATAAGCGACCACCGCCTGATCCAGCTCACGTTCGATAAAAGATTGGATGGTACTGTCCAGCGTTAAATACATGTCCATGCCATTCACGGGTGCTACGTAGTCTTCGGTTCCACCTGGCAGCACGCGCCCTTTGGCATCTGACGGAAATGAGATATGCCCCTCGGTCCCCATCAAGAAGGGATCATAAATTTTTTCAAGCCCTGTCAACCCTTGATTGTCAATGCCTGTGAAACCAAGAATATGGGCTGCCATATTTCCATTCGGGTAAAAACGCTTCGTATCCCCTGCCAAGTATATGCCTGGCAAATTCAATTCTTGTATTTTTCTCGCCTTTTCAATAGACAGTTTTCTTCCGCCTGGAATCTGGTTGTTGCTCATTTCTTTTTTCGTAATGGCACGAAATACATCTTCTTCTTTTTGCTCCAAAATGATGGCGAGCTGTCTCGCTGTTTCTTTCGGGTCTTTGATTTGCGCTCCTACCGATACCAGTGTGGGGACGGTCATATTCGTCACGAGCTCATTGCCACTTCTGTCTAGAATTCGACCGCGATTGGGTTGAAATTTAATTTCCCGCTTGAGCAGTTCATCTGACATTTGCGAGAGTTTCGGTCCTTCTATCAATTGAACATAACCCAAACGGGTGACAAGCGCAAAATACAAAACGACTCCTACAATCAAGATGATAAAAATGCGACGGCGTACAGTAGCATTGGATACCCGCAAAGCGAGTCCCCCCTCAAATAGGTTGTCTCTTCTTAACCTTATTCGCAGGGGGGACTAGTTAGAACTATGGAGTTGTCGGTGTTTGCGTTGTTTGGTCTCCTGGTTTGTCAGAAGGAGGCGCCTGTCCAGATGCTGGCGGCTGTGCTGCCTCACCTTGCCCAGTTTGCTGACCGGAAGATGGCGGAGCCGGATTATTTCCACCTGATTGATTTGTAGTCGTATTCTGCCCCGGATTGTTTGGCGTCGTTGTAGCAGGCACTGTGCTGCCCTCCTGACCTGGAGAAGGCGCTGCCGGTACAGGTGGTTCCGACACGGATTGCAGCGTCACCTGAAGCAGTTCTGTACCCTGGAGCACCGTTCCCGGAGGAATACTTTGCTGGGTGACGAATCCAGTTCCAGTCGATTTCATTTCGAGATTGATCAAAGAGCTGAACTCCATGACATCCCGCAATGATTTTCCTTTGAAGTCAGGCATCTTTGTTCCTTTGACCCTGTCTGTTACAAGGATAATCTGTTCACCTGGAACGACCTGCTCATAGGCTTCCGGATACTGTTTGACGATTTTCGTACCTGTCCCAGCTACCGTGACCGTCAAATTGTCCTGCTTCGCCCGCAATTGTGCAGCTGTCGTGGACATCCCTTCAAACTTAGGCAATGTCTTCGGTGTAGCAGGTGAGGATGCCAGCGCTGCCTGCGCTTCTTTTTTCTGTGTTGTCTTTTCACTCTGTTTATTCTTGACTAACGACAGATCAGGCTGCTGCTGCAAATATTGCAGGCTGCGTTCCATAATGGATGTAAACATGGGAGCGAGCATCATTTGGCCCCACAATGCATACCATGCATCTGTTTGCGGATCGTCAATGACGACATAAACCAACAGCTTCGGGTTGTCTTTTGGCGCAAAACCGATGAAAGAACCAACGTAACGGCCATCCATAATTTTCCCTGTGTTGGGATCGTATTTTTGCGCAGTTCCCGTCTTTCCTGCTACTTGGTACCCTTCGATCTGATATTGTCTACCCGTCCCGGGTTTCTCTGAGACAACCTTCCCCAAAATGTCGCGTGTCTGTTTCGCAGTCGCTTCGCTTACAACCCGCTCCACAACCTCACGTTGTGTGCGATTAACGACTGCTCCCGTGTGAGGATCGCGCATTTCTTTTACAATATGAGGTTTTAGAAGCTCTCCTCCATTCGCGATCGCCCCCACAGCGGCAACCTGCTGGATCGCCGTAACCGTTGCTGCTTGACCATACGTTGTTGCAGCCCAGTCACGTGGTGACCGAGGTTTTTCCAGGTTGATCAAACTTCCTTTTTTCTCGTAGGGAAGCTCAATTCCGGTTTTTTCACCCATCCCGAATTTTTTGAAGTATTTCTTCAGACCTTCCAGCTTCAACCGTTCATATCCCAACTTAGCGAACAATACGTTACTGGATCGCTGAACCCCTTCCAAAAAGGTGATGGTTCCCCAACCGGCACCATTGTTATGGTCGCGGATCGGAATCTGCCCCTTGATGGTATAAGCACCTGATTGATAGGTTTCATTCTGATTAAACATTTTTTCTTCAATCGCTGCCGCCAGCGTAATAATCTTAAACGTAGAGCCCGGCTCAAACATGGTGGTGACAGCATGGTTATTGTAGTTTTCAATCCCGTTGTAGTACGTATTCGGATTAAACTGCGAGCGGTTGCCCATCGCCAATACCTCACCCGTTTGCGGGTCGGCCACAATGACCGTCATGCCCTTCGGCTTGTACTGCTGTTCCACCTTGTCAAGCGCTTGTTCTACATAATCCTGTATTTGTCGATCAATGGTAAGATATACATCTAAGCCGTCTTTTGCCGGAATGTACTCCCCTTCTCCGTCTGGGAGCTGGTATCCAGCACGATCCCTTTGGTAGGCAATATGTCCCTTTATACCAGCCAATTCTTCGTTCAATTGCAGCTCAATTCCCATTTTCGGTTCATCGTATAAATCCAGATAACCGATCACATGGGAGGCAAAGGCATTATTCGGATAGACTCTGCGAGTCGTTTCAGTCAAATAGATGCCTGGGAGCTGGTTCTTTTTGACTTGCTCTCCACTTGGCAACTTGGGATATTGCAATGCCAGAATGCGGTTCCTCTGCTCTTCACTGATCTTTTGCCCGTAGCGTCCCAATTCCACCACTTTGTTCGGCTTGGTCAAATTCTTTACCAATTCTTGAACAGGCGCATTCAAAATAGGAGCCAGCATATTCGCTGTGTAGTAGGGGTCTTTCACCACATCTTCGTCTCTCGCGTCAAGTGGCTTCAGCCTTGCATTAACCGTGTATGCCTTACCATCATACGCCAAAATTTCTCCGTTTCGATCATAGATCGCTCCACGCTTCGGCTTCAAAACATGCTCCCTGTCCCACTGCTTTTGTGCAGTTTCCATGATTCTGGCAGCCTCTGCTGTTTGGATCCAATAAATTCGAAAGCTCAACGTCGAAAAGGTCAAGATCAGGCATAAGGCTACCACGAGAATTCGCCAATTTACTTTTCGTTTCCATTCCATCTCCATTCAACTCCGTCGCATCAAAGATCGCCCGTCTCCCATGAAAGGTTGATAGGGGAGACGAACGCAACCTAGCCGAGTCAGGAGCAGACTCGAGCCCAGCTAAGAAAAAATGGTACCGCACATAAGGAGCAGTAACATTTAAGGTTTTTTGGGTTGTGTTTGTGGCAGAGAACTCGCCTGTACCTCTGGTTTCCCAATCGTATGTACAGCTGCTGGATTGTATACCATCCCCTGCTTCTCTGCTTCTTTTTGCAGGCGATCCCGGTTGGTCATTTGCTCAATTTGCAATTTCAACGTTGCATTTTTTTCTGTCGTCAAACGATTTTCATGTTTGGTGCTTTGGATTTCGTAGTTCAACTGGGAAATTTGCGAGTAGCGGACACCCACTAGACCCAAGCCGACGACGGTTAACGAGATAAATAAGAGATACAGCAATTTTTCTCCGGTCGGAATCGTTGGCTTGATTCGAACCGTGCGCTTTGTTGTTTTCGTTACAGAGCGGGATTGTTGCTCCAACTCCATAGCTAGATTTCCTCGGTAGTAACTCATCGCTTCTCCCTCCCCTTTCTCGTCGATCCCGGTCTACAGCTTCTCCGCTACCCGTAGTTTAGCTGATCGTGCACGATTGTTTGCTTCCAATTCTTCTTCTGATGGCAAAATCGGCTTCTTTGTAATGACTTTTACAACCGCTTTATTTCCGCATGTGCAAATCGGAAAGGCTGGCGGGCACGTGCACCCTTTTGAAAAGTCTTGATAAATTTGCTTGCAGATTCTGTCCTCTAATGAATGAAACGTGATGACACTTACGCGACCTTCTGGATTCAAAACCTCAATAGCATCGACGACGGCCTCTTTGAATGCATCCAATTCATCATTGACTGCGATCCGAATAGCCTGAAAGGTACGCTTCGCCGGATGGGGTCCGGTACGGCGCGCAGCGGCAGGAATTCCTTCCTTAATCAACTCAACAAGCTCACCTGTTGTTTTGATCGGCTGCTTCTTCCGTTGTTGAACGATTTGCCGGGCAATTCGCCGGGAAAACTTCTCTTCTCCGTACAGCCAGATGATCTTGGCAATCTCTTCTTCATCCCACTCATTGATAATGTCATAGGCGGACAATGGCGCTTGTTGGTCCATTCTCATATCCAAGGGCGCATCGGCATTGTAGCTGAAGCCGCGCTCTCCCTCGTCCAATTGCGGAGAGGATACCCCGAGGTCAAACAACACCCCGTCTACACCAGCCAAGCCTAAATCCCTCACAATGTCTTTGATATGGCGGAAGTTGCTCTTTACCAGCGTGACTCTATCCATATAGGAAGCGAGTCTTTCGCGGGCATTATCCAGTGCCCAGTCGTCCTGATCGATGGCGATAAGTCGACCGCCCTCCGTCAGCTTGGAAGCAATCAAACTGCTATGCCCGGCTCCACCGAGTGTACAGTCTACATAAATGCCTCCAGGACGAATATTTAGCCCTTCGACAGCCTCATCCATCAAAACGGTTACGTGATGAAACGACAATGTCGTCACTCCTGTTCTTCTCGCTGCTACAAATTAAAATCAACCAGTTTTTCGGCAATTTCTCCAAAAGAGCCTTCTGACTGGGCAAAATAATCTTCCCAGCGTTCCTTGCTCCATACCTCTACACGGTTTGATACCCCAATGATCACACATTCCTTTTGCATGCCTGCATGCTCACGTAAATTGGGTGGTATGTTTACCCTTCCCTGCTTGTCCCACTCGCATTCGGTGGCACCTGAAAAGAAAAATCGTGTAAATGCGCGAGCATCTGCTTTTGTAAATGGGAGAGACTTGAGTCTTTCCTCTAGTTGTTTCCACTCATCTTGCGGATAAGCAAACAAACATTGGTCCAGCCCGCGGGTAATAACAAAGGAAGTACCTAGCCCTTCACGGAATTTGGCTGGGATCGTCAGGCGGCCTTTTTCGTCGATGCTGTGCTGATATTCCCCCATGAACACGCCCTGGTCCCCCACTTTCCTGTCGGTTGGCTCCACTTTCCCCCACTTTTCCCCACCTGGTACCTATTTGTTATTATAAAAAAAATCCTGCGTTTGTAAGCAGGATTTTTTCGCATATTTTTTTGCCGGGAAAAGACGGGATTCGAGGGACTATTCGACCCAGCTTTCCAGGTAGGATTTTTGCTCATCCGTCAATTTGTCGATTCCGATGTTCAGAGCTTCCAGCTTGTACTTAGCAACCATTTGATCCAATTCGAATGGTACGTTCAGCACTTTTTTGCCAATGTTTTTGTACTGTTCATTGACATAAGCCAAGGATACCGCTTGCAGAGCAAAGGTCATATCCATGATTTCAGCCGGATGTCCGTCGCCAGCAGCCAGGTTCACGAGGCGGCCTTCTGCGAGCAGGTACACTTTTCGACCATCAGCCAGGACAAATTCTTCAATATCTTTACGCACAATGCGGGAAGAAGTCGACATTGCATTCAGATCGACCTTGTTTACTTCGACATCGAAGTGACCCGCGTTGGACAAGATTGCGCCATCTTTCATCACAGCAAAATGCTCTTTGCTGATGATATCACGGTTACCTGTCACTGTTACGAAGTAGTCACCATGCTTCGCAGCTTCTAGCATTGGCATTACTTCAAATCCATCCATGTAAGCTTCTACCGCTTTGATTGGGTCGATTTCGGTTACGATTACTTTTGCGCCCAAGCCTTTTGCACGCATCGCTACACCTTTACCGCACCAGCCATAGCCAGCTACAACAACAGTTTTACCAGCCACTACGAGGTTCGTTGTACGGTTGATACCATCCCATACGGATTGACCCGTACCATAGCGGTTGTCGAACAAGTATTTGCAGAATGCATCGTTTACGGCAACCATCGGGAATTCCAGCTTGCCTTCTTTCTCCAACGCTTTCAGACGCAGAATACCTGTTGTCGTTTCTTCTGCACCACCGCGTACTTGAGACAACAGATCACGGCGCTCACTGTGCAAAATGGTGATCAGGTCGCCACCGTCGTCAATGATCAGATCAGGACGAGTTTCCAGTGTTTTGATCAGGTGCTCTTTGTATTCAGCAGGATCTGGATTGTATTTCGCAAATACGCGAATACCGTCTTCTACCAATGCTGCGCAAATGTCATCTTGCGTGGACAGCGGGTTGGAACCGGTAATGGTTACTTCAGCGCCACCAGCTTGAACTACTTTTGCCAGATAAGCCGTTTTCGCTTCCAAGTGCAAGGAGATCGCAACTTTCAGGCCTGCAAACGGCTGCTCTTTTTCAAAGCGCTCACGAATGCGGTTTAAGACAGGCATGTGTTCTTTTACCCAATCAATTTTCAGATGGCCGTTGTGCGCCAACGACATATCTTTTACGATGCTTTCAGAAACAGTGTTCATGTACGGATGGACCTCCTTTTATCTCATAAAGCAACCTTGTCTATCATATCATACGCAAGTTCAACCATCATCAGTTTTTCCAATTATTTTCCTATTATCGGCAATTTACGCTCTGCGGTTTCTACCGTTAGCAGCTCCAAAAAGCGCAACAAAGCCTGAGGCATCCATTTCTTTTTATGGTAGACCAACTGTCGGAAAACACGGATATCCGGATGGGAAAACGAGAGTATCACTAGTGTACCATTTTTTACTTCTTCTTGTACGACAATTTTCGGAAGCAACGCAATTCCCAAATCATATGCAACACATTGTTTTATTGCTTCCAGGCTGCCAAATTCAAAAGAAGATTCCACGGTGGCTCCTGCTTCACGCAACACCGATTCCATCATTCCTCGGTAACTGCATCCCTTTTCTGTAAAAATCCAGGTTTCCCCGGTAAACTCGTGCGTTTCTACCTTCTCTTTTTTGACCAGTGGATGGGTAGGTGCAGCCACAACAACTAGTTTTTCCTCACCTAAAACGACATTTGTCAGCTCAGATTGATCTTGGAGCCAATCGAGCACAAAGGCGAAATCGTACTTCCCTTCCTTTACTCCCTGTCTCAAGTCTTGGCAGATGCCCGGCGCAAGCATGATCCGCATACGTGGCTGCTCCAAGCGAAATTTTTGCAAATAAGGTGGCAAATAAAAGGCTGCCAATGACTCCACTGTTCCGATACTCAACGTTCCCGCCAGATGTGCCTGCTCTGACAGATTCGCTTTTGCCTCATCTAATACAGCTTGCAGCTGTTCGCTGTAGCCGAGAAGCACTTCGCCCGCGTGGGTAAGCCTGATTTTTTTGCCCCAACGCTCGAATAGGCTGACACCGAACTCCGATTCCAGATTTTGAATTTGGGTCGTCACACTTGACTGCGCGTAGCCTAAAATTTCGGCTGCACGAGTAAAGCTCTGGCATTTTGCTACTTCACGGAATGTTTGCAAATAACGAGTATCCAAATTTCCTCCTCTTTTCATCGAAAAAACCGATTTGAATTATCTAATATTATAGATAACTCCGATGATTAAGTCTATGCTACACTTCAGTTACCAACGACAAGGTAAGTAAAAAAGTGAGGGATCTACCTATGGGGAAATTGTCCACGCAAGCCCCCGGCCTAGCCAAAACACTGCGACTTCCGCAAATCGTCGCCTTATACATCGGGGCGGTGATCGGTTCTGGCGTACTGCTCATTCCCGGACTTGCAGCACAAAAGGCTGGTCCAGCTTCCATTTTAGCTTGGCTCGTCATGTCTATTCTCGTCCTGCCCATGGCCATTACGATGGGTCTGTTATCTGCTCGTTATCCGAGCTCAGGTGGAGTCTCTACATTTGTACGGACAGCCTACGGAGATCGTTTCGGAAACATGGTAGGCTGGTTCTTTCTCTTGTCTGTCCCGATTGGCGCACCCATTCTGAGTGTTACAGGGGCCAACTACATTGCGATCCTGCTGAACTGGAGTGAGTCGCAAGTGTATGCGGCGGCGGCTCTGCTTCTTCTCGCTGTCCTTCTGATGAATGTTGTAGGCTTGCATGTAGCTGCACGTGTCCAAACGATTGTTGTCTCGCTGATTATCACGATTTTGATTTTGGCCGTTGTCGCAAGCATTCCGCATGCATCTGTCACGCACTTTACCCCTTTTATGCCAAACGGTTGGTTGAGTGTCGTGCAAGCCGCAGGTCTGATGTTCTGGTGCTTCATTGGGTGGGAAGCCGTGACGCATCTCTCAGAGGAATTCGTCGATCCTGCGAAAAACGCGATTCGCGGTGTTTTGTGGAGTGCAGGAATCGTCGCTCTCTTGTATTTTGCTGTGGCCTTTATGACTGTGGCTACGCATAGCTACGGGGTCGGCATCTCCGCTGCCTCGCTCAGTGTCATGGTTCAACTCTCCCTGGGTCCGATCGGGGGATGGATTGTAGCCGTAACCGCCTTGTTCATTTGTATCGCAACAGCCAACGCTTACATTGGAGCTGCGTCACGCATCGCCTATTCGTTGGCGCAAGAAAAGATCGCTCCTCGCTGGTTTGGCACCCTCCATACCAAGTACCGGACACCAACCGGCGGACTTTTGTTTCTCTCTCTTTGTTTTGTCGTCGTTCTCGGCGTACTCTATTTCGACGTGATCGACTTGTCCAGACTCATCGAACTGCCCAATGCTACCTTTTTTGCGACTTACATCGGCGGGTGTCTGGCTGGGGTCCGACTCTTGCGCAATAGTCGCGTAGGCCGAATCGCTTCCTGGACTTCTCTCGTCTGTACAGTAGGACTCTATCCTTTCTTGGGATGGTCCGCTCTCTATCCCCTCGTGATTGCACTCGTCCTTTTTATCTGGCAAAAACGTCATGCCTGACACGAAAAAAGGCTGGGGTCATGTCCCAGCCTTCTTTTCTTATTCATCTTTTCCAATCAGTCGAAACGTTTTGCCATCGCTCGAGGAAAGGTAAAACGTGCGATCGACGCTTCCCCCCAACTCCCCTGCGTAATATTGAACCGTCATTCTGTATTTATTCATTCCGATTTTTGCAAAGTACATCAGCTCATTAAACTGCGGAAACCGGACATAATCATACACTTCATACTGCATAAACGAAAAATGCTCGCGTAAAAACGATTCACTGACAGGCAGATTGTTTTTCTTTACATATGCGACCAAGTCATCAAAGCGACGAATCTTTTGCGTATCCATCACGTCCCCTACAAATGACGAGACAGCTTGTGTCATTGCCTTCTTCTCGCCCTCTGTGACATTGCCAGGGTACAGTTCGGCGATTTTGGTTTCCAAACGATTTAACAGGACGACTGCCTGTGCTCTGCTGATTTTGTCATCAGGACGAAAGCTTCCATCTGGAAATCCAGCCAAAATTCCCATTTTGTAAGCAGGGTAGACTGTCATCACCTGTGTTTCATTGTCGACCGAAAGATCCGTGAAAAATTTCGCTGTCGTTCCCCGATATTTTTCTCCTTCTGATTGATGCCCGATGGCTGCCAGTAACGTTCTTGCCGCTTCCAACCGCGTCATGCTATCCGTCGGTTTTCCGGATGGCATGATACCCGCTGAAGCCAAATGGTGATAGTTTTTTTCCGACCAACGTCCCGCAGCATCCTGCAAGTAGGTCTCTTTGATAAAGCTGTCAGGCTCATGACCTGTAAAGGAAGGAATGACGCGTTCAATCAGGGATAAAAACTGTTCTTGCGTCACCGTTCGCTCTGGCTGAAAGGTTCCGTCGGGAAAGCCCTTGATCAATCCTTTTTTGGTAGCAATCCCTATTTCTTTTGATGCCCAATGTGCATTTGTGTCAATAAATGCAGGTGAATTGGCCACGTATTCTTCCCGTGCGTCGGCCTTTTTCAATCCTGCGGTTGCGATGCCCGTCAAAAAAACGGATAAGCTCACAACTAGTAGAGTGGCTTTTTTCCCGATTTGTTGTAATGCAATCTGCATCCCGAGTACCACCTTTCCCCAAAAACAATCCATTACTACTAAGACGCAGAATTTGTCGGAAAAGTTTCGGCATAATTTGAAGAAATGTTTTCCATCAGCTTAAACAACAAAAAAATAGCCGGGTCCACTTCTAGGACGATCCGACTATTTTGTGCTGCACTTTACAGGTAATAAAGTTGATGAGTACCATCATGCGCGAATGGCGCATCTACTAATCGGTCAATCAAACCAAGACCATACTTATTTGCAAACGGGAAAAACGAATGCTTTCTTTCTTGCAATCCACCTTCGGGCAACAAAGCGGTCTCAATTCGTTGGACGCGCACATGCTCTACGTCATCTTTTTGCTGGAGTGAACGAATCAAACGCTCTTCCAAAAAGGATACTTGCTCTAACAGCAGCTTACTATTTTTCTCGGCCAGACCACGCAATCCGCCATCCAGAGAAACGACCTCCTCTACCAGGGGACGATAGATCGACATAATCGACTCCCGTGCTGATGCGAATTGCTGCTCCAACGGATGTGGCGCCTGGTTTGTGGACCACTCGGTTTTCCATGCGGTGAAATCAGTCAAGACTTGTTCAACAGAAAGCCCCAAGCTATCCAGCAGTCTCAGTTGAGCACCTTCCACAAGGGTAACGGACAAACGAGGCAATACGATCGGCATCTGCATCCCGAATAGCTCGAATACCTCCCGATAAAACGCCCAATAAGCAATCTCACCCGGACCTCCAATGAAGGCAAGCGTAGGAAACAGATGCTCCTGCATCAACCCGCGAGTAACGACATTTGTGCTAAAACGCTCCGGTGAATCTGCAACCTGCTTGAGCAATTCATCGCGACTGTAAGCACGTCTCCGATTGATAAAGCGCTCCCCGTGACGTTCTAGCAGCAATCGATCATCGCCCTCATAGACGAACAAATTGGCTTGATGCTCTTCCACTTGCAATTGAAGCGGATACCCAGCCGTTGAAATCCGATCCGCTGCCCGTAGCAACACCTTCGTCAATTGCTCATTGTTTTCAATGATCTGTGAAAAGATGGGTTGCTGCAGTTCACGAACAAACGGCAACGAGGATTCAACCAGAACAAGACCGTGCTTGCCAAACAGTTTTGCCATCAAGCGGGCAAACCACTCTGCGACTGTGCGCGAATCTGCTGCAGTCTGCTTCAGTAGCTCACGAATCTGTTTGGTTTCGGCAGTCTCTGTTTGTCCCTGGAAAAAATTTTCCAGAAACTGCGTACACAGTTCAGGGTCCAAGGGTAGGGTACTTGCCGATTGACGGCCCTTTTTGTTCAGAGCCAGTCGCTCTTTATGCAGGCGCTTCCCATCGTCCGCTCCCCAGTACACATGATCGATCTCATCGATGTCATGGTCTTCGCCAGCAATCCAGAACACCGGAATGACGTTCGCCTGAAGCTCGGCAGACAGCCTCTTTGCTGCCTGGATCAGATGAACAGCTTTGTTGATCGAGAGGGGTCCACCCAGAACTCCTGCTTGCTGACCGCCGATGACCACATATGTGTCTGGCTGTTTGAGCAACTCGATATTTTTCAGTGCTTCAGGGTGAGTACCCATCTCTTTATTAAATCGATATAAACCTTCCACGAGCTGGTTCCGGTGAGGATAGGATTGACTTTGAAGCCATTCCACGCGTTCTCGGTAGGACTGTTCACGGTAGGGATTATGCGCAAAAAACTGTAATGCAGAGGCATTTTGCTGCTGGTACTCCTGTGCCAGCGGATTCGCCAATGGAAGCGCGAGACATTCAACATTCATGCTAGCTCACCTTTCTTAGGGCCATGGTCAACAAAAATTATACCATGCTCCACAGCCACAAAAAACAAGACAACCCACTTTAATGGGTTGTCAAAGTGTAATACAGGCTCGTTCGCGCTTGCATTAAAATTGTGGAGGGGTGACGGACCAGATTAACAAAGCTTCCGTTTCTCCCGTATTTTCGATTGCGTGTGTTTTGCTGCTGTCAAATGAAATACTGTCTCCTGCTTCCAATACATGCTCTTCATCGTTGAAGCGTGCTGTCACACTGCCGGTAATGACCGTGAAACACTCTTCTCCCTCTGACTGCACGAACTTGTCGACAGCCATTTCTCCAGGCATCAGTCGCACTTCCAGCATCCCCAGCTTGGCACTACCTCCCATCGAGAGCAGCGAATAAGTGCCCGTCGATTCAGGAAAGACCAGTTGTCTGCGTTTTTGCAAGCGAGTCACATGCACCTGCTTTTGATCAATATCTTCGAAAAAATGAATGATGGGTGACTCCAGAGCTTTGGTGATTTTCCACAGCGAATCCAGCGACGGCTGCGAAATTCCACGCTCTACTTGGCTCAGCAAACCTTTGCTTAACCCTGTCTTGCCTGCCATAATTTCCAAGGTAAAGCCGCGTTCTTTCCGAATCATTCGAATCTTGTGACCGATGGTCTCGATGGGAAGTCGCATAGTTCCAACCTTCTTTCTTATCGGAATAAATACGATATGTATCAACAGTGCTTTACACGACACCCATCGTTTTGATAATTCCGGTCGTAAACAGCACTATGTAGACGATTCCAAACCAGAGAAACGACAAACGCCAGGCCGAAAATCCTACCCTTTTGAGGGAGAGCCGCCCCTTCCACTTCATCTGTACCCACCCAAGGAGCACGGTTGCCACCAGGTAAAAGCAGAATACCCACCACCAAGCGGAAAATGCCTCGGGCCAGATCAGTTCGTAAGCAGAAACGGCAGAACGAATCACCAAAAGATTCGTGATATTTATCGCGAAGCGGCCTGCCAATTTCTTGTTCCGCGTCGCCCCATACAAGATGAAATAAACGAGCGGAAACCCGAGAAACGGCACAACCGTCAGCGTACCCCACAAATAGGCCCAGACATTCGCCAAAATGGTCATCTACTGTCGCCTCCCTCCTTCCGTATTCCCATGTCTGACTTCAGAAGGATAACGCGAAGCAAGGTTTCGTGCAGCGGAGTCGGAATCCCGGCCTTTTTTCCTACTTGGACAAGATAGCCGTTGATAGACTGCACTTCCGTCGGTCTGCGCTTCTTTATATCCTGCAGCATGGAGGAAAGATTACGGGAAGTATTTCGGCAAATGGAGACAATTTCCTGCAAGTCTGCATCCTCGATTTTTTGTCCGGCATACGCAGCCACTGCGGCAGCTTCCACAAATAAAGCACGCATGAGCTGTTGCGTATGTGAATTTTCGAGGAGAGCACCATTTGGGATTTCAAAAAGCGCGGTTAACGGATTGATCAGTGCATTTGCGATGAGCTTGCGCCAAGCGAAGGGCTGTATTGCCTTTTCATAGACAGCCTCCATGCCTGTTGATAATGCCCACTCGACAAATGAGTGAATCAGTGGATCATTGCGATCAGAAGTCTCCCAAGAGCCTACCCGCAAAGTACCAGTACCGGTATGCACGACTTCTGTAGGCGACAATCTCCTTGCTCCTTCCGTATTAATCGCAAAGAAGCACTGTGTCTCCGTTAAAACGGTTCGAAGCAATTCGTAATGACCCATGCCATTTTGCAAAGCGATCACTCTTGCCTCAAGTTCTAACCCTTGTAAGGCTGGAAGCACGCTGTGCATATCTGGCTGCTTTACAGTTAACAGATACAGATTCCCTTCAGGCAATCCTTCTTCAATCGGGCTGGCGGCAACCGGAACAGTGACTGTCTCGCCATTAAGCTTTTGAAAGCTGAGCCCGCGTTCATTTAGCTGATTCGCCTGGAGTGAACTGCGTGTAACAATCGTAACAGGTTGTCCAGCGAGTGCGAGCCTTGCTGCATACAGCAGCCCGACAGACCCTCCACCTATGACTACCACCCGACACGTCATTGGTTCTAGCAGCATTTGTTCACCCACATTAATCAATGCTTATTTTTCAAGAATAACAGAGTTTTCGGGATTGTTCAATTGATTGCCACAAAAAAAGATCGAAATTATCGAAATATTCCTAGGTTATTACACATTTTCTGTAAAAAAATCAGGCTATCGCCTTTTGACGACAACCTGACTCCTGATTTATACCGGATAAACCGCATGCTTTCTGTCCGAAAAAACGTGACGCTTTTCCTTGTAAACCTCGTAGCGCTGGATTAATTCTCGTCTCAGCTCGCTTGGAGGCACAACAGCATCTACAATCAAGTTCGATGCCAGTAAGTATAAATCGATGTCTTCCTGATATTCTCTGCGTTTTTCTTGAATAAACGCTTGACGCTCTGCCGGGTCCTCAATCGCCTGTATTTTGTTACTGTAGACGGCATTGACTGCTGCTTCTGGTCCCATCACGGCGATTTGGGCACCGGGCAGTGCGAGGCAAGCATCTGGTTCAAATGCCGAGCTGGCCATTGCGTACAAGCCGGCACCATACGCTTTGCGTACAATGACAGATATTTTTGGTACCGTGGCTTCCGCCATGGCGGAGATCATTTTTGCCCCGTGTCTGATAATGCCTGCCCGCTCTACGGCTGTCCCGATCATAAAGCCAGGAACATCTGCCAAGAACAAAAGTGGGATCGAAAACGCATCGCACAATGTGATGAACCGAGCTGCCTTGTCAGCCGAATCGACAAACAGGACTCCTCCCTTCACACGCGGCTGATTCGCAATGATTCCGACAGGCTTGCCATCCAGACGCGCCAATCCAGTAATCAGCTCTTGGGCAAATAACTTTTTGATTTCAAAGAACGAATCCTCGTCGACCAATGCAGTAATCACATCATGCATATTGAAAGCTGCATTTTGATTCTCCGGCACGATGCTGGTGATTTCTTTCGCGGTAGACACAGGGGCTTTTGCCAGTGCAGTCGGTGGCGTCAACGTATAGTTCGCCGGGAAGAAACGAAGATAGCTGCGCGCTGCTTGAATCGCTTCTTCTTCATTGGCAGCCAGTACGTCGCCGCATCCGCTGACGGAGCAATGCATGCGTGCGCCGCCCAACTCTTCCAAGCTCACTTTTTCTCCAATCACCATTTCCGCCATGCGCGGAGAGCCCAAGTACATGCTCGCGTTTTTGTCGACCATGATGACAATGTCACAAAAAGCTGGGATATAGGCGCCACCAGCCGCAGAAGGTCCAAACAAAATGCACACTTGTGGAATTTTGCCAGAGAGCTTCACTTGGTTGTAAAAGATTCGCCCAGCACCCCGTCGGCCTGGGAACATCTCCAATTGGTCAGTGATACGCGCTCCTGCTGAATCGACGAGATAGAGAAGAGGAACACGCATTTTTTCAGCTGTCTCTTGAATGCGAATAATTTTTTCGACGGTCCGCGATCCCCAAGACCCTGCTTTCACTGTCGAATCATTGGCCATTACGCAAACAGTTTGACCATTTACCTTGCCGATTGCGGTCACAACTCCATCCGCCGGCAGATCACCTGCCATGACATTCGCGAACAGCCCATCCTCGACCATGAACTCGTCATCGAACAATAGCTTGAGGCGATCGCGGACGAACAGCTTGTTTTGCTCCTTGAGCTTGTCATGATACTTGGCATCGCCCCCTTGCACTACTTGGGCGATTCTTTCGTGCAATGTGTCTTCCAAATGTTTGGTCATCAGCGTAATCCCCCTCGTCACTCTCCGCGGTATATCGGTTTTCGTTTTTCTTGAAAGGCTGCGAGTCCTTCTAGGCGGTCTTTCGTCGGGACGAGCAGCTTGTACGCGTTGCTCTCAATCTGAAGTCCGCTAGCTAGTTCGACTTCCCCTCCACAATCGATGGCAAACTTGGCTTGGGCTAGGGCAAGTGGAGCATTCGCTGAAATTTGCTCGGCCAAAGAAATCGCTGTCTCCATGAGTTGATCAGCAGGAACAATCCGATTGATCAACCCAATGGACAGTGCCTCCTCGGGAAATACACGCCTTGCCGTAAAAATCAGTTCCTTGGCGACGCCTTTTCCAACCAGCCGAGGCAAACGCTGTGTTCCGCCGGCACCAGGGATGATCCCGAGCGATGTCTCCGTTAAACCCATCTGGGCATGTTCACTCATGATCCGCAGATCGCACGCCAACGCCAATTCTGTACCGCCCCCCAGTGCCAGCCCGTTAATCGCCGCGATGACTGGTTTCGGTAGCTTTTCCAGCTCTGTGAACGTATCTCGAATCGTTTGGATGTATACTTCGACCTGTTGTGGTGACATGGAGCGCCGCTCTCTTAAATCTGCACCAGAGCAAAACGCCTTGTCGCCAGCCCCTGTAACGATGACCGTCCGGATGTCACGATCATGGCTGAGTTCACTGATCAAGCCGCGCAATGTCACGAGCGTTTCAAGATTGAGGCAGTTAAAAACTTCTGGCCGTTGCAGCGTTAGTACGCCGATTGCGCCCTCTCTTTGAAAGGAAACCGTCATCTTCTATCCCCTCTTTGCGAATGTGTGGAAAAAACAGATCATCCAGCTGGTTTGCTTGCGAGCGATGCCTGCAGCACTTTGGAGGGGAGCTCTTTGCCCAACTGCTGCCCAATATACGCACCAGCCTCAATCAACTTCTCGAGATCGACGCCTGTTTCATAGTCCATACCATGCAACATGTAGACCAAATCTTCAGTCGAAATGTTGCCTGCAGCTCCTGGCGCATACGGGCATCCGCCGAGGCCGCCAATTGAGCTGTCAAAGATTCGGATTCCTTCATCTAGCGCTGCTGCTACGTTCGCCAATCCAGTTCCTCTCGTATCATGGAAATGGGCGGCTAAGCGCTCGTTCGTAACATCTTTCACAAGTTCTCTAAAAACCTCATGAACCTGCTTCGGAGTTGCAACCCCTATCGTATCCCCGAGAGAAATCTCGTACACTCCCATTTCCAACAGAGCCTCTGTCACCCTGCGGCTATTGTCCAGCGGAACGTTTCCCTCGTACGGACAACCGAACACTGTTGAGATATATCCGCGAACTTTCATCCCGAGAGCCAGCGCTTCCTGGGCAACCTCCCGCAGGATCGGATACGTGTCTTCTATCCGTTTATTAATGTTTTTTTGATTATGCGTTTCAGAGGCAGACATGAACAGGGCAATCTCTGTCAGTCCGCATTGGCGTGCCCGCTCCAGACCGCGAATATTTGGAACCAATGCGCTAAGCGTTACGTCTTGGCTGCGATTGATTCCCTGCAAGACCTCATCTGCATCGGCCAATTGCGGTATCCATTTCGGATTCACAAACGAACTGGCTTCTATCCGCTTCAAGCCTGCTGCCATCAGCTTATGAATCAGCTCAATTTTTGCTGCTGCCGGAACGATCGCGCTCTCATTTTGCAGCCCGTCACGAGGACCGACCTCCACGATTTGCACACGCACAACAAGTCACCCCCCTTGCCTAGCGGTCGCTCAGTTTAGAAGTATTCTAATCCTATTCCAGAACGACAATGATATCACCATCGTTGACAAAATCGCCAATGTTCGCTTTTACTTCCACAACCTTGCCTGAGGCTTGAGCCTGTACAGGAACTTCCATTTTCATCGATTCCAGTACAAGGACGTCTTGTCCCTCATTGATCTCGTCACCTGGCTGCACCAGGACATTAATAACGGTCCCTGCCATATTGGCTGCTACTTGTTTCATGGATGGTCCTCTCCTTTACATATCATTCTTATTAACTTAGCGTTTTTCCGTGTTTGACGCAGCTCCGCGCTCAGTAACAAACCATGTCGTATAGTTGCCTTCTCGGAATTGATCGTCCTGTAATACTCCTTGCAAAAACGGAATGTTCGTTTTAATGCCAGTAATCAGAAAATGATCCATAGCTTTCTGTGCCTGTTGCACAGCCTCTTCTCTAGTCGCCCCGGATACAATGACCTTTGCAATCATCGGGTCGTAAAAAGGAGTCACCTGTGTACCTGTCTCTACCCCATCATCAATTCGTACATGTTCGAATGCAGGTGGCTGGTACAACGTAATCGTCCCTGGCGATGGCAGGAAGGTGACAGGGTCTTCCGCATAGACACGCAGCTCAATCGCGTGGCGCAGAGCCTTGACGTCCTCTTGCTTGATCGACAGCGGATGACCATCGGCAATGTCCAGTTGGAGCGACACGAGGTCAATGCCCGTCATTTCTTCCGTTACAGGATGCTCCACTTGCAAACGTGTATTCATTTCCAAGAAGTAAAAATTTTTCTGCTCATCTACGATAAATTCAACCGTTCCTACTCCCGAGTAGCCCACTGCTTTCGCTGCTGTAACCGCTGCATCGCACAGAAGCTCTCTCGTTGCTGTGTCCAAAAAGGGCGAAGGGCTTTCCTCCAGCACCTTTTGATGTCTGCGCTGTATAGAGCATTCCCGTTCGAGTAAGTGGATGACGTTTCCATGCTGATCGGCAACGACCTGCACTTCGATGTGGCGCGGACGTACCACGTATTTCTCCATATACATCGCATCGTTACCAAAATACGCTTTTGCACGGCCTTTCGCCGATTGGTAGGCTTGTCGCAGCTCGGCCTCGTCTCGGCAAATGTGCATCCCAATGCCTCCGCCGCCAGCACTGGCCTTTAGCATCACGGGATATCCGATGGACATCGCGATGACAGCTGCTTCATCTGGAGAATCGATAGCCTGTTCGCACCCTGGAACGACTGGTACTCCCGCAGCCTCCATAATATGGCGGGCAGTCAGCTTGTCACCCATTTGACCGATGACCTCGGGGGTAGGCCCAATGAATAGAAGGCCTTCCTCCAAAACGCGACGGGCAAAAGCTTCGTTTTCTGACAAAAGACCGTAGCCTGGATGAATGGCATCGGCACCGGTGCTTTTCGCTGCTGCGAGAATGGCCTCTACGTTCAGGTAGCTGTGTGGCACAGGCGGTGGACCAATATGGACTGACTCATCTGCTTCACGTACAAACGGCAGATCCTTGTCTGCATCCGAATAGACAGCAACCGTAGCCACTCCTCTTGCCTTGCATGTACGGATAATTCGTCTGGCAATCTCACCACGGTTTGCGATTAATACCTTGTTCATGGCAACGCTCCCCTCTTTGACAAACCGACTACAACCGTAAGCGCTTCCAAATTGTTTGCCTGGTTTGTATCATGTGATGCTACTTTCTATTTTGCCACGAGAATGATCATAGTTCTAGGATGAAATTTTAAATTTTTCCAAGGAAGCGAAATCATTTCCTGACAATCCCTCCAATAAAAAAAGAAAAACACTTCGGAAAAGCCAATCATCGTGTATAATAAAGGGGCGGGGCCAAAAGGTGGCCAAGGCAAAGAGCTGTGAGAGGAGTGGCTAACCATGTTTGAAGTAAGACGTTTGCAAATCAACTATAAGACACTGGAGGAATTCCAGAAGTTTCGCGAATTTGGCCTGGAGGAGCTTTCTATGAAGGAAGACCTGGAGGCGAACATCGTGGAAAACGATTCGGAATCTCCATTTTACGGTATTTATGACAACGATCTTCTGGTAGCACGTATGAGCCTCTACAAAATTGACGGAAAATACGACCGTTACTTCCAACCTGCCCAAGACTATTATGAGCTGTGGAAGCTCGAGGTTCTGCCTGACTACCGTCACAAAGATTACGGGACTGCTTTGGTCAACCACGCGAAAAGCTTTGGAGCTCCTATTAAAACCAACTCCCGCTGTCGCGCAGACGATTTTTGGTTGAAAATGGGCTTCACGCCTGTGAAGTACAACCTCATGCGTGATCGTGGTGAAAACCCATATGTGTGGTTGCCAGAGAGCGTAGAGCTGCAAGACTAGCTCCCTATTTACTAAAACATGAATGACAGATGAATGCGTAAACAAAAAGAAGCGGATCAATGACCGCTTCTTTTTTCATGGCCTTGCGCTTATTTTTCCACGCGCTCTAAATTTCCGTTTTCATCCATTTTGAAGATCGCTTTGTTGGAATCCTCTTCCTGTAAAAAAGCAAGCTTGCGTGCACGTTCCATGATCTGTACCAACGCACGGTAGTCATCATTGACACCCTGCACCTGATCCAGCTCTTTTCTAGCGCGTTCGTGGGCTTCTTTCAATTCTTTTAACTCCAACTCTTTTCCTTCCAACTCTTGTTCCAATTGTCGTAAGCGACGAGTCATTTCTTTTTGATTGACGAGCATGCGAATGACTGCTTCAATCTGCTGCTCCTCTACATCCGCGTACTTTTGCACCTCTGCTACTGGCGTCTCAGAACGTTTTGTATGCAACGTGACGACCTCGACCTCAGCCACCACAGGTGGCGGTGCTTGAATCCTCCCGAGCTTTTTCAACTGCTGTCTTTGGCTTTTGGCAATCGAAATGGCCGCATCGTACCGTTTGCGAACGCAACTGTTCCAGCGGAAGCCGCACGCAGCTGCTGTCCTTCCCAACCTTTGACCCACTTCTTCAAATGCAGCAAGCTGTGTGCCGCCTTCGCGTATGTGGCGCAAGGTGACTTCCGCCAACACTAGATCGTCATCTTCGGTCCATGCGTCTTGTCTGGAAGCTACCATATGAGTCCCTCCCGTTACCTTTAAAAAGGATGATGTAATTCATCCTATGCTTTTCCCTACTCTTGTAGAATCGCTTTCTACTAGAAAAAGTATGTCCAAGCAAATAAATGTTTAAACGAAAAGGACCACATCAATTAGGACGTTGGACGCTTTGTCAGGAAGCTTTCCACTACGGCGACGTGTTCAGAACTACCCCATAGATGCGCACATTGACTCACTTCGCGCCGGATTCGTTCTTCTTGCGGAAGGCCCATACGCTTCCACTGCAAGATCTTCATGTACGCCTCAATGCCAGCTAGCGGCTGGGCAGCGATTTTTCGAGCGAAACGATATACTTCCTCATGCAGCTCCTCTTCTGTATATACCTCGTCAACAAAACCGTAGGACTTAGCTTCCTCTGCACGCAATCTGTCACCAGTCAGAAGGAGAGCGAGTGCTTTTGACTCAGGCAGCAAGTCCAACAACCGACTTCCTCCACCCCAGCCTGTCGTAATATGCATGCTGATTTGCACAAACCCGAAGGTCGCTCGCTCACTGGCAAAACGAAAATGACACGCGCCCGCAAACTCACAGCCACCTCCGACTGCGGCACCGTTGATCATAGCAATCACCGGTTTGGAATACTGATCGATGGCCGACAAAAGCTCCGTCACTTTACTGAGCAAAGGATGCGCCTGTTCAAAGCCGCGTGCTGCAATAAACTGATTCAAATCACCGCCGGAAACAAAGCTTCTGCCCGTCCCCGTCACAATCAAAACCTTTACCTCAGGATCAACGTGGCATTCTTGCAAGACCTGATGCAGTTCGTCAACTAGCTCCACGCTGATGGCATTATGTACATGTGGCCGATTTAATGTGATCGTGGCGATACCGTCCTGTTTTTGTAAAAGCAAGGTCTCCATAAAAACACCCACCTTTTTATCAGCTTGATGCTTTATTTTACCTTTCGATGGACAAACAAAAAAGAGGAGGCTTTCCCCCTCTTCATTAGGACAACAGATTTTTCATGGCGGAAGAATTGAATCCGACGATCAGGTTTTCACCGTCAGTCAGGATCGGACGCTTCAAAAGCTGAGGCTCTTCACTAAGCATTTCGAGCAGTTCCTTTACCGACATATCATTAATATCGACATCCAGGTTTTTAAAACGCTGACTTCTCGTCGACAAGATTTCATCCAAGCCATTTGAAGTCATTTTGATAATATCCAGCAGTTCTTCTGCTGTCGGTGGATTTTTGAACAAGTGACGCTCTTCGTAATTCACTCCGTTTTCTGCCAGCCATGCCTTCGCTTTGCGACAGGATGTGCAGCTCGGATAAGTGAAAAACGTTAATTTTTGTGTTTGTGTACGTTCAGCAACGGCCATTGGATACCCCTCCATCTCGTCTATCACGAGTGATTTCATCTATAAAAGTCTTGCCATTTGCAGTTCTTGATGTTTCGTTCAAGCTCTTACAAAAAGTTAGCCGATAAAATTTCCTTCCTTACTTTGGATTTTAATGCTTCATTAACACTATGTCAATAGTAGTTAATTTAAAAACTAGATGAAAATGAGAACGAAATGCTGTTGTAGCACACTGCTACCTTAACAAGTAACACAAAATGGGATACACTTATGGAGATTGTTCAAAAATTCGTTTTTGATCACGAAGAAGTCCTGAAAGCTTGGGCAACATCGAAAGAGGCGTTCACCTTCAAAGTCCGGTGCTCATGTAGGTCCCCTACACTCCGCTCCTCCTTTTTCAGGTTCTCACCACTTTCTCGGTGCTGAAAAGACGACTTTTTGAATTTGATCTTATGGAGATTGCTTTGAGAAAGGGGTATCGGCATGGACCACGATGCGCAAAAGTTAACCAGTGCTTTAGCTGACCCCACCCGTTTTTCCATTTACCAATTTGTCGCCTACAGTAAAGATCCCATCACGGTTCAGGATATAGCTGATCACTTCTCTATCCACCCTAATGTGGCACGCTTGCACTTGACGAAGCTGGAGGACGTGAATTTACTCACTGCTGTTACAGACAAAAGTGGTAAGGGAGGACGTCCCAGTCGGTTGTACTCACTGTCTGAACAGGTTGTGAGTCTGCAATTCCCACCTCGTGACTATCAGCTGTTGGCCGATATCGCGATTGAAAGTCTGCTCTCGCTCGGTGAAGCTGGCGAAGCCGCTCTAATTAAAATGGGACATCGCATTGGAACAGAGATGGCAAAACGGGCGGTTGTCCAAAGTGGACTCAATTTAGAAACAGCCTCTATGGAAGAAAAATTGGACCTGATCCATCGGATTGTCGTGGCTCAGGGATTGAAACCAGACATCGAAGCAATGGCTGAAGGAAAGCTGCGATTTCGCGTGAATAATTGCACCTTCTCTGACAGCGCAAAAAAATATCCGAATGCCGTATGCCAGATGCACAACGCTCTTTTGATGGGAATATTCGAAACGTACTTGGGGAACATTGAATTACGTGAGGATGATTCCAAAATTCGCGGTTGCCAATCCTGCAACTATACGGTGATTCAGTATTAGCACTGCAAGTCCAGTCTCTCCTCCCCGGGTGACAATAATCCGTCATACCTTTATCGTTTACACGTGTTCACCTGTCCTATATAATGGGGGAGGAATCTTGTAAATCTTACCGGTCGAGGCAAAAAGGGGGGACAAAAATGGATCGTATGTATCGCGTTCTTGGTTTCTGGACCATCGTGATCGCGTTGATGGCGTTTTGGGCAGAATTGTACCCGATGGCGCTCATCTTCTTCAGTTTGACTGCTTTCTTCGTAGCGTTGAGCTACATGAACCTGACTGAACGAGTATACCTAAACATTTTCTTCGGCTTCATGTTCCTGTCTTTTGTTGGATTCACGTATTACACGTTCTTCGTGATGCCTGTTGGCCCACAAGAACACGCTTTCCTACAACTGATCATGTAAGAAAAAAGATGCTCGCCATGAGCATCTTTTTTTGTGTCCTCTTCTTCTTTTACTCCCACGTGCCTTTCTCTTGGACCATGACCCAAAAACGCCCACCCAAGCCAGCAGGATCAATCAACTGCTGAATAGCCCGATTCCGTTTCATCGCAACGCTCGTGAAAGGGTCTGTATCCATATGTGCGACCGCTTTATGAAGCAAGCCATTTCGCATTAAAAACCGATCCTGTCTCATATAGTCTATTTCCCGTAAGCCAGCCTTTTCTCCATACTCTTGCCACGCAGAAAAATTCACATGTGTCGTCAAGTCTTGTTCGCCTATGTTGATATACGGATTCGTATGAGCCTGATGACGATGGTAGCACATCAGTGTTCCGTTTTTTCGACTGGGATGATAGAGCTCCTCTTGCAGGTCACCGTAATCAATCGTGATGACGAATCCTTTTTTCAATAGGCAGGAAACTTCTTGTGCAGCTTGCTCCATCGCCAAATTTATCTCGATCCGCATTCCGATTGGCAGCTTCAAGTTCAGCCCGCGCAAATATTCCCCTAGTGCTGGGGTCAACTCCCCCAAACACTCTTCCAACCCGTCCTCGCCAACACGCACCCACACTTCTTGCCAGCCGTCTCTGGTTTTCTCCACAATATGTACCGGAAATGCGTCCAGCCATTCATTCGAGAAAATTACCCCTTCTATTTTTTCATGCTTGGCAGCTTCACTCACGGAAGAATACCAACGTTTCGGACCCTCGTGCCACTGAAGCGCCTCCTGCTGCATTTTCCGGTGATACGGACTCGCCTCTATTAAAATGACCGTCAGCTCTTTGTATACCTCTGGCTTACTCTCACGGATGCGCTCCAGCATGTGACGGCAAACAGTCCCGGTTCCACCACCAATCTCAACGAGAACAGGCGAAGTCATATCCGCCTCCTCCCATAATGCCAAGACAGCATCTGCGATTGTTTCCGCAAAGACGGGATGCACCGATGCACTCGTATAAAAATCTCCCGCTTTGCCTACTTTGGGTTGTTCGACCATATAATATCCATAAGTGTCATGGTAGAGGGCCAACTCCATAAAGCGCGCGAACGTAATCGCTTTTCCTGGTTGGCATGCTATTTCCTCGCGAATCAGTTCGATCATCGTCATAAGCTCTTCTCCTGCTATCCAAATTCAACTAGATAAGGCTATAATACGAAAAGAAGCATACAATATGGAAAGGCAAAAGCAAAAGGTGAAATCATGCGCAAATTTCTTCTCGTCTTGTTCCTGCTTGTATGTCCACTGACGGTGTTCGCCCAGGAAGAGCCCGCTACTCCTTTGGAGCAGCTCATCCTGCAGCAGCATTTTACACAAAAAGAGCTGGAGCGAACCCTCACCTTACTCAAGGAAGAAGAGTCACGGACATACGGGGAAATCGCTCAAATGGATCTCGACTTGCAACGGCAAAAGCTGGTGATGGAAGCGACACAACGTCGTGCCGGTGAGGTAGCGCGAGCCTATTACATGGGCGAGCGTACTAATCTTCTGACGTTACTATTAAATGCGGAAAATTTCAATCAGTTCTTATTGATGTACGACTTCTACGAGATTTTGTACGAGCGTGACATGTCTCGACTAGAGTCCTATCATACTGAGCGCACCAAGCTCACCGCGATGCAAACTGACAAAAAGAATCAATTGGACCAACTTCAGACGCTGCGAAAAAAATACGAGCTTCAATTGTCAGAGATGCTCGCCGTTGCCGCTGAAAAAGAAAAAAACGTACAAAAACTGGATGACCCGACAGTTGTGGAATCCATGATGAATCACTTGATTTTAGACTGGGAAAAACGTGGTTTGCCCGCTTTTCAGACCTTCTTCGGAATGCTCGCGCAGGTCATGGTTCAAGTTCCCGAGTTGGCGACTCCGGAGCGAATTCAGTCGGAAGGTCTCCTCAAGCATACGCTAACCATCAATCAGACTGACTTCAATAATTTTTTGATAGAGAAAGACGCCTTGTTTAAACAATCCCATTTCTCCTTTGAGGATAACAAGCTGACCGTGGAAGGCACGTATGATCAGATGGAGCTAAAGCTCGTTGGCAACTATGAGCTCGTCTCTCCTACCCATCTCAAATTCCACATTACCGAGCTGTACTTTGACGGCTTTGCCTTGCCTCAATCGACCGTGGAGGAAATGGAGGAAGCGTACGATCTCGGATTTTATCCAGAGCTGATCTCCCCAAATATCCAAGTGCAGGGCATCACGCTGATGGACGAAGAATTAAAGCTCCAGCTGCAATTCAATCTTCCATTTGGATTCGGAAAGAAGTAAAGCCAGCTATTCGTTAGCTGGCTTTTTTCTTAGAGACAACCTTATTAACATGAGCCGGCATTTCCTTCTGCAATTGTGTCATGTACTGGATCGCCTCTTTTGTCAGCGTAGGGTATTTTTGCCCCTGCTTCAGCTTTTCCAATGTTTCTGACACCGGGTAAATGACATAGTTCCGCTTGTTATTTTTCCGATAAAAATGAACGTAGGTCGGAATCATTTCAGCACTTTCGATGCTGGCCTCTCCTGACTCATTCTTGTACAGCACAAGCTTCAGGATTGCACCAACATCCTTGTAGTCCCATCGCTGCGCAGAGATGAAATTGCCTAAAGAGTAGGCAATCAGTCCTTTGTGTTGACGTCCATCTTCGAGGGTAACCGTCTTCCATTCGTAAGGTTGTACCACATGTGGATGCGCGCCCAATATCAAATCCGCTCCAAATGTTAGAGCTTGCTCGGCGGTCTTGATTTGTTCAGGACTGGGCATGCGTTGATACTCATTTCCGAAATGAAGAGCCACTGCAACCAGATCGGCTCCTTTTTCTCTTGCCCGTGTGATGTCTTTTTTCATCAGCGCAGGCGAAATCAAATTGACTAGATACGGCTTGCCTTCTGGAATCGCGATTCCATTCGTTCCGTACGTATACGATAGCAAGGCTAGTGTGAATCCGTCCTTGGTCAACAACAAGGGCTCATCTCGTTCTTCGGGACTTGCAAACGTTCCCGTGTGCGGAAGACCAGCTTCATCGAGATATTTGATGGTTTGCAGGACCCCTTGTTCTTTGCGGTCCATCGAATGGTTATTCGCTGTCGATACCGCAGTAAATCCAATTTCCTTCAACGTATGTGCAAGTGACTCAGGAGAATTAAACATCGGATAACCTGAGTATTTTGCCTTGCTACCGCTCATCGTTGTCTCAAGATTGCCGATGACCCAGTCTGCCTCGCGGAACATCGGAATGACATTCGGGAAGAAACGCTTAAAATCATAGCTTTTCGTCGCTGGGTCCCAGACGGCATCCAACTGCTCCTGATGCATCATGATATCCCCGACGGCAAGAAGGGAGATACGCTGTTCTGGAAATCTTGATGGCAATGTCGGAGGTTGTGTCTCCTGATGATTGGGCGCTGTCTGCAGTGGTGTTTCGGGATCAGGCGCTTTCACGTTGGGAGCTTGGTTCGTCTTATCTGCTTGGGCGATGGGTGCCGCACACCCAACCAGACTCGTGCAGGCGATAACGAGAATGAGTGCCCATTTCCATGTTCGCTTCATAATGAATAGCTCCTTTAGTAAATGGTAACCCCTTCCTTTTCTCCACCGCCTGACAAAATCCTCTCCCAACCTTTATAAAGAATGATGAAGCAATTAACGAAGCATGCCTGTGACAAACGGATTGTACGTTTTCTCGTAGTCGATTGTCGTCTTCGGTCCATGTCCTGGATAAACAATGGTTTCATCATCGAGCTCAAACAGTTTGTCCTGGATGCTGATCATCAGTGTTTCGTAATCTCCTCCGAAGAGATCCGTACGCCCGATGCTCTGGTTAAACAGAACGTCGCCACCGAAGCAGTGCTGGCCAATGACGAATGAACAACTGCCCGGTGAATGACCTGGCGTGTGCAACACCTGAATGTGAAAACCTGCCAGTTCTAGAGTCTGACCATCCTCCAACTCGTGCTCGGCCCGCTCACATACGATGAGTTCAGGCAGATCCCAACGTCGAGATCCGTTGAGATCAGGATTGGTGAGCCATTCCTGCTCCAATGGATGAATGTAAACTGGTGCTTTTGTCAATTCTCTTACTTGGTTGAGACCACCAATATGATCCAAGTGAGCATGCGTCAAAAGAATGGCAACGACGTTTTTATTCGCGAGGGCGCGGAGCAACTGATCTGGCTCCATGCCCGGGTCAATCACAATAGTTTGATTGGTATCGGTGTTTGTCACCACATACGCATTGGTTTGAAATGCTCCCAACGCATAGGATTCAATGGCAAGATTTTGATTCGTCATAGGAAACCTCCTTGATTTTTTGATACGATAGAAAAAACACGTTTGCAAACATGGGGGTATGACATGCGCCATATGTACGGAATTGAACTGAATGTACCAGCCGGGAAGCTCCCTGGCTTCTATGCTCAAGTCATACATAAAATCGGAGATCATGTCAATGTCTTTGATCGGGACAAACTGCTTTTTATTGTAGAGAATCAAGCCGAACAGGAGAAGCTGGAAACCATTTTGGAGAAGTCCAACATGTTAGGCGATGCCTTTTCCCTATTGCTGCTCCCGCCAGCAACCACAATCGATCAACTCGATGATATCGGTTTTGTCTCCCAAAATGAACATTTGTATGTATATGCAGATCAAGTTGCCATCGTAACGCTCGGGGCTTTATCCCAATCAGAAGATCAGTGGGCTGCCATGGAGCAAATCCGCGAGCATGTCTTGGGTGTCATACCTGAAACCGACCAGCAACCCGAAGCCTACCTGATCGATCAGAGCTTGATTCCACTGGCAGAGGGAATCGCGAAGGCTTATCAAGTGAAGCTTGTTTGGCACCATCCGACTAAATGAATCCTTCAAATGCAAAAAAAAGGGAGCTTCGGTTAAGCGAGCTCCCTTTTCCTTTTTACGATGCTTTACGATCAAATCGAAACCACGCCACTTGATTGTCCACAAGACCAAAATTGGCGGTGTATTTGCTGCCCTCATACACCACTTCTTGTTCGCCTTTTCCTTTGCCGTACAGCTTCTCTAGCTGCTCAGCACTATCAAACATAGCGAGTCCTCGATAGGTTTTGAATTTTTGCGCGTCCTCACGGGGAACTCCTCCCAGCATGATCGATGTCAATTCACCTTTGTGGACTTTGATCATCATCTGGGCTTGATCAACCAGCAGCATCCCCATCACTGCATCTCCAGTACCCTGTGCCATCTGCTCTACCGTGTAGCTTTGCCTTGTCACCATATCCATAAAATCCGCTTTTGTCGGCTTCAACATATCCATCGCTTCTTTTATGTTCTGCCCGAGATAAATGCCGTTTACTCCGTACTCCTTTTGATTTTCGGGGTCAAATGTAGCAGTTGGTTCCGACTGGGCCGAACACGCCGCCAAAACAACTACTGTCAGCACCCAAAACGCAGTCATTCGCAAGTATTTCCACATCATTCACCTGTGCCCACCTTTGCTACCGCTCTTTTGGTTATCTTAGCGTATCCGGCAAGCATCGGGCAACCATTGGGATACCAGCTTATTCTCGTGTTCCGCTGACTTTGCGGCGCGGACGATTAGGCGGCAGATTGCTGTCCACCGATTGTTTGAAGCTCTCTAGTATTTTGAGGAGTGATGCGAAAAAAGGCGAGCCGAATACCGCAACAATTCCCCACATCCATGTTCCTAACTGCCATGAATTTTTTACATAAGCTGATTCTGCACCTGTTAAAATCAGAGCCGGGTCCAGACCAAGCATGCCAAAAATCACACCAGCAGCCAATACGGAAATAAGCAGATTGAAAAACCGCTTGTAGTGCATCAATCGAGCAGCATGATACTGATCCTCCCAGCAATTTTCTTTCGCCTCATAGTCCGTCGCCAAAAAGGGAATGACTGATTTAAAAGCTTCCGTAACACCTGCTGCCGCGCTGGACACCGCTGTTATATAAATCAAAAAAGAAATAGATGAATCCAACGTAACCATCATTCTTCCCTCCTTTGTACATATGTATGGAGTTGGAGGGACAACTTGCAAATTTTTTTGCAGTTTGTATATTTCCCCTTTGCTGTTTATGCGGTAACATGTTGGTGCATGCAAATATGAGGAAGGGCAGGGATTACTATGCAGGACTTTTCTTTTGTATGGAATCAGTACGACTTGGTTCGCGGAATGTTTTTGGCAAGATTGACGGAAATAACCGAGGAGGAAGCAGACGTAGTTCCAGATGGCTTTAAAAACAACATTCGCTGGAATATTGGTCATATTCTCTTGACACAAGATTTCTTACTCTTCGGACCAGAAGGAATGAAATGTCCTTCGTATTACGGAGCCATGTTCGCTCCAGGAACCAAGCCTGCTGATTGGCAAAAAGAAGGGCCTTCCCTCGAAACTTTAGCTGCCGAGCTAAAAGCACAGCATGTGCGTATCAAAGAAGAATTGCATTCCCGATTGAATGATCCATTGCCAAAACCGTTTGAACTAGGAGGCAGAGGCACTATTCATACTTATGGGGAAATGATGGTCTTCACGCTTTTCCATGAAGGTATGCACATCGGATGTATTTCGTCATTGCGAACAGCGATTGCGGCTGCTAAATAAGGAAAATCGGACAAAAACGCGGGATTTTTTTATCCGCGTTTTTCTTTTTGCCTGAGAACCTTCAAAAAATGAAAACCGCTCCAATGAGGAGCGGTCCTTGTCGAGCCCGAATTGCTTATGGGGTTCTACCGGTTATTCTCTTTGGCTCTTCAACCTCCATCGTAGAGAAAAGTAGCTAAAGGAATCGGTTTATCTCCATACGACTTTCGTCGATTGCTTGATCATGATTATCCACGGATCTTCGCCTCCTGCAAGGCATTTCGCCGTTTACTTACATGAATCATCGGGCTCGACAAAAATAGTATGACCTCCGCGTTGTTTTTCATACCTCTCTTTACAATAAATCTGCGGCCAGCTGTGCGAGCACACTCCGTTCGCCTTTTTCCAACCGGATATGTCCAGCCAGCTTTTGGTCTTTAAATACTTCTACCACGTAGGTTAAACCGTTGTTGCTCTCATCCAGATAGGGATGATCAATCTGCTCAGGATCACCCATTAGCACAATTTTCGAGCCGTCCCCCACCCTCGTCAGGATCGTCTTCACTTCATGCTTTGTCAAGTTTTGGGCTTCATCAATGATAATAAATTGTTCAGGAATGGAGCGCCCCCGAATATACGTCAAAGCTTCCACCTGCAAACTGCCCATGCCTGCCAAAATTTTATCCAGATCACCTGGTCGCTTTGTGTTGAACAAATATTCTAAATTATCATAAATCGGTTGCATCCACGGTCGAAGCTTTTCTTCTTTTTCGCCGGGCAAATAACCGATGTCTTTTCCAAGCGGAACGATAGGTCTTGCCACTAACAGTTTTTTGTATTTTTGCTGGTCCTCGATTTGCAGCAGGCCCGCTGCTAATGCCAGCAAGGTTTTTCCTGTACCGGCCTTACCGGTCATGGTTACTAAAGGGATATCATCTCGCAGCAGCAATTCGGTTGCCATCCGTTGCTGCACGTTACGAGCCCGGATGCCCCAAATCGGATCATCATCTGACACAAGCATTTCTAACATTTTTCCGTCCGGGTCGACTTTTCCAATCGCTGAAATCGATGGGTTGCATTCGTCCTTCAGCACTAAAAATTGATGAGGGTAAAAGCGATAGCGTGGAAAACAGGAGGCCAGCTGCAGCTTTCTTGTCGCATAGTAAGTCTTGATGATGTCGGACGCTACCATCATCTTCTGATAACCCGGGTAAATACTGGAGAACTCCCCCACAACTCGATCCGAAAGAAAATCCTCTGCGGAAATATTCAAAGCATCAGCCTTGACTCTCATGAGTGCATCCTTGCTTACCAAAATGACTGGTCTTGGCTGTGGTTTTCCGTTTTCCTCCTCCTGTAAGTTTAGTGCGACCGCCAAAATGCGGTTGTCATTACTCATTTCTGTGAATTGTTTCTGAAGGCGGTGGAAAGAGGAATGATTTAGTTCCACCCGAAACAACCCACCTGTTTCCAGGGTAATTCCAGTGTGCAATTGCCCCAGCTCACGAAAACTGTCAAAGAGCCGAGATACGTACCGAGCATTGCGGCCAATTTCATCCATATACCGCTTTTTGGAATCGATTTCTTCTAATACGACAGCTGGTATGACAATTTCGTTGTCAGCGAAAGAAAACATCGCCCTTGGATCTTGCAGGAGTACGTTGGTGTCCAGTACGTAGATTTTCTTCAAAATCTCGCCTCCTATTACCCTTCTTATATACCCTATGCAATTTTTAGAGGGATGCTCAAGTGCGGCGACGTGATGTACTACAGTCTATGTTCAGGCAGACAGAGATAGACGACCCATTGGCAGAATGAAAATGGGCAGCCCAGAACAAAATACTTGTAACCCTGCCCTCCTTAAGAAGGAAGGCAATACTGGGAAAGGGAGAATGCCTGTGAAACGGATCATGATCTGCTGCCTCGGTTTTAGCTTGTTGCTTACAGCATGCATGTCGGGCAATAATCCACCAGCGAATCAGGCTGGACAACAGCCCAAGCATGCCACTCATACTCAACGTGTTCAGCAAACAGCTCCTGAGCCTACTTATAATCAATCTTCTCAAGCCACTGCCGATCGTCTCGTTCAATTGGCAACACGTGTAAAAAGGGTACAGAACGCGACTGCTCTGGTCTTGGGTAAATATGCTGTTGTCGGTATTACAGTAGACCCGAATCTGGATCGCCCAGAGGTGGGTGTCATTAAGTACACAGTTGCGGAAGCACTGAAGGAAGATCCTCAAGGAGCGAATGCCGTCGTAACCGCTGACCCTGCCATCGTACAGCGATTACGGGAAATGGGAGAAGATATTCGTCGCGGTCATCCTGTTTCAGGAATTACCGAAGAACTCGCGGATATCGTAGGCCGGATCATGCCGCAGCTGCCGCGCAGTGTGCAGCCTCCCGAAGAAACACCTGCTCAAGTAAAAGAAAAACGCATGCATAAAGAACCGCAAGGACAGAACAAGATCAACGCAAATCGTACAGGAACACCTTAAAAGAAAAGAGGTATCCCCCGGATTTAAGCCCGGGTGAATACCTCTTTTTCTTTATGGACGGATGCTTCAGAAGGCAAATAATCCAATGCTTGCTTCAAATCTGCCACCAAGTCATCGAAATCCTCTAAACCAGCTGACAACCTGATCAAACCATCTGTGATTCCCCTTGCAGCTCTTTCCTCAACAGGCATCGCTGCATGTGACATTGTAGCCGGGTAGGAGAGAATTGTTTCTACTGCCCCGAGGCTAACCGCTACAATCGGCAATTTTACACGATCAAACAGCGCTTTTGCTCGCTCGCGGCTCCCTACATCAAAGGAAAGAACAGCCCCATGACCAGTCGCTTGTTGTGTCTGAATCAAGTGACCGGGGTGATCCGCCAGTCCCGTATAGTAAACTCGGCTTACTTGTGGATGCGTAGACAACCAGTCAGCCAAGCTCGCGGCTGTTTTCGTGCTGACATCCAGCCGGGCTTTCAATGTTTTGAGCCCACGCATCACGAGCCAGCAGTCCTGCACACCCAAAATCGCTCCCATGCCATTCTGGATAAAGTAGAGCTGCTCTCCTAACCCAGCCTCTCTAGTCACGGCCAGACCTGCCACGACGTCGCTATGCCCTCCGATAAACTTCGTTGCACTATGAATGACCACATCTGCGCCAAGTTCCAATGGACGCTGGTAATACGGGGTAAGGAATGTATTGTCGACAATGACGAGCAAGCCGTGCTCCTTCCCGATACGTGAAACCGCTGCAATATCGGTCACCTTTAAGGTGGGATTGGAGGGGGTCTCCAGGTAAACCCCTTTCGTCGCCGGTGTAATGGCCGCACGAACAGCTTCTGTATCTGTCGCATCCACGAATGTAACGGAGATGCCCATTCTCGACAATACCTTGGTCAAAAACCGAAACGTGCCACCGTATACATCTTCCGCCACGATAACATGGTCTCCGGCTGAAAACAGCATGAACACGCTGGAAATGGCAGCCATGCCAGATGAGAACGCGAAACCGCGTGCGCCTCCCTCCAGAGACGCAATGGCTTCCTCCAAAGCCTGCCTCGTCGGATTGCCTGATCTGGCATAATCGAATGTAGCTGGCTGATCGATATCAGCCTGATGAAACGTCGAAGCTTGATAAATTGGAACCGACGACGCACCTGTGAACGGGTCAATGCAAGTCGAACCGTGGAGGATCTTGGTTGCAAAATTCATCGTACACTCCCCCCTACGACCAAACTAGCATTCAAGGCCTGAAACAAATCGGCTACGACATCATCTGGATGCTCGATGCCAACCGACAGTCGCAACAATCGATCACAAACACCGACATGCTCTCTAACTTCTTTCGGGATATCGGCGTGAGTCTGCGTCGCCGGATACGTACACAATGACTCTACACCACCCAGACTTTCCGCAAAGGACACGATTTGCAGATTTTGCAGGAACAATCCCACCTGCTCAGCAGCGCGCACGCGGAACGAAACCATTCCACTATGCCCAGTCGCTTGATTCACCTGGATCTCATGCCCCGGATGCTCTGGAAGACCTGGATAAAATACCTCCGCCACTGCCGGATGCTCACGCAGCTTTTCCGCTACAATCAAGGCATTGGATTGATGACGCTCCATCCGCAATGCCAGTGTTTTCATCCCGCGAACGAGAAGCCAGCAATCTTGCGGTCCGAGTACAGCACCGATTGAATTGTGCAAAAACCGGATTTTTTCCGACAACTCTTCCCCTTTTGTTACGATGAGGCCAGCCAGCACATCGTTATGTCCTGCCAAATACTTGGTTGCACTATGTAAGACAATATCTGCACCAAGCTCTAGTGGGCGTTGACAATACGGGGTTAAGAATGTGTTGTCTACAATCGTAAGAAGCCCGTGCTGTTTCGCCAAAAGCGCTACTGCTCGAATATCGGTAATCTGCATGAGCGGATTGGTTGGTGTCTCGACGAAGATGGCTTTTGTATCTGGACGAATCGCATTTTTGAGTGCACCAATGTCACGCAAATCCACGTACGAAAACGTCAGACCGTAACGAGAGAGCACTTGCTCGAACAATCGATAGGTTCCCCCGTACAGATCGAGTGACACGATCAAATGATCCCCTTGGGAAAACAAGCCCATGACAGTATGAACAGCAGCCATTCCTGAGGCGCAAGCGAATCCTGCATCTCCTGATTCCGCTTCAGCGATGGTCTCCTCCAAAATGGTGCGAGTAGGATTAGCTGTACGCGTATAATCATATCCAGTGCTCTGGCCCAAGGCAGGATGGCGATAAGCCGTTGCATAGTAAACAGGAAAGCTCACCGCCCCTGTTTTTTCGTCTCTGCCTACTCCCGCCTGAATCAATTTCGTTTCCAATTTCATGTCTGTTTCTCTCCCTCCAATAGTGTACGAGGGCATCAAAAAAGCCCTCTTTCCTCTGAAAGAAGGCTTTGTTTACGTCACCGTAAGCAAATCCTTCTCATCTTTCAGAGTTTGATAACTCTGCAGGAATTAGCACCATTATCTCCCTGTTCAATACAGGTGATTGGTTGCCGGGCATCATCGGGCCAGTCCCTCCGCCGCTCTGGATAAGAAGATTGCTATTCAATTCGATTGACCCTAATACTAAAGGATCGGCAGGATTCTTGTCAACAATTTATTTCCACCTGTTAGTTTGCCTCTTTCAAGGCGGTCATAACTTGATTGTCCAGCTTCGCTGCCGCGTTTTTGTCATACGTCTTTTCATACTGTGGTTCTACGGAAATACGGGAACCGTAAAACATAATATCACGAACGGCCTCAATTTTGATTTCCGCCATGGCCAGCTTGAGCGGAACACCTTCCAGTCGGTCTGTTTTGACGACAGCACGACCATTAATGGCAAAAGATGAGCCAGCACCGATCAAATGCAGAACAACTTGTGGTTCCTTCGCAATATTAGCCAAAATACGCGAGCGATTATCCACAGCAAAACGAATCGTATCGGCGCTGACAGCATACGTCCAGGACAAGGAGCTGAGCGATGGTGCCCCTGACTCATGGTCTACTGTGCCCAAGGTAACAAAACGCTCCTTTTGCAAGAGCTTGAATAAATCTTCGGAAAGAGATTGGGAAACAGTTTCAGCCATTTCAAAGCCTCCTAACAAACGTTTTGTACGTTCATTGTACCCTTCGTATAGCTGATAGGCAAACGTTTCCTCTTCACCTTGATTCTGGTTGTCTTTTTCCCTAGACTGGTAGGTAACGATACCGAATGATGGAAGGGGATGGACAGCTTGTCGCCTACAGATCGCCTCATGCAGCAAATTGATCAAGTCCTTGAAGAGCTTCAGGAAGTTCGGAAGGTAAATGAGCGGATGCATAAAATTGCGATGTTCCTGGAAGATATCCGACTAGCAGATGTGATCCAAAATTACACAGCCCCGCGCAAGCTGCTCTGGATCAATTTCCTCGCAGGTCTTGCCCGGGGTCTGGGATTGACGATTGGTACTGCTATCGTTTTGGCTTTCCTCGGCTCCCTCTTGACGCAATTTCTTTCGATCCCCATTCTGGGGGATTACATCAGACAATTGGTGGAGTACGTCGAGACTTACAAGCAGCGGCCTTAACGACAGAGACTAGTCTCTGTCGTCGTCACGATCGTCATCGTCATCATCATCGTGGTCGTCATTGTCATCATCTCTGTCGTCATTCCATTCCTTACCGTGCTTTTTCCAATAGCCATACGCGTTGCCGTTGGGATGCTTATCTTTCTGCTTCCCTTTTTCTTTTTTCTTTTTGTCATCATCATCGTCTTCATCGTCGTCTGTTGGCTTCACAGGCTCGACAATGACTTTTGTGCTTAATGCAACGTCAGCTTTTTTAACCAGCTTATCGTCTTCATACAATGCGAATTGAATCGATTGGGCGCTAAAGGAACGATTCTTATAAGACAACGTCAAAGAAAACTCACCTTTGTCATTCGGTTCAATTTCTTTTTTCTTCCCATCAGGAGCGATCACAAACAATTCAGTATCGTCCTTTTTATTCCAGCCGCTTACTGTCCCCTTCACCTGAATGGACTTGGCGGCAGGATTGTTTACAGCAGTCGCCTTGATGGCATATGCAGTCGCTTGATCCTTGTCAGGAGCGTTAACGATCTCTACCTGAACGGATTCGGAATCAACCTTCTTGCCATCCTCGTAAACCTCGATCAAGGCTTTTTGATCTTTTGCTGCTTGTACATCCTTTACTGAAACCGTAAAGCTGCCTACGCCATCCCACAGCTTCTTCACGTTTGCGTCTTTTTTCACGCCATTATAGGTGACAGTTACTTTGTCTGCCCCCTGCTTGACAATTCCTTTTACTTTTAATTCCTTTTTCTTCGCATCCAATACAGACATGGTATGGATGATCATTTCCTTATCTTCTTCTGCTTTTGGAACGATTTTTACTTTTTCGCTATCTACCAGCTTGCTGCCTTCATAGGCACTCACCGTTACATACGGTTCATAGGATGCATCAGGAGCTTCAAAGCTGACCGTAAAAGAGTGCTCGTTGGTCGGAACGACTTCAATGATGTCAGAATTCGGCTTTTTCACAACCACCTTGGTGACATCTGAAGTCACAATCCCCTTTATGTATACTTTGTTATTTTCAGTCTTGGCATTTACGCTCACAATTTCTTCATCGTTGTCTGTCAGGCGCACTTCCAGCCAAATATCGCTGTAGTACTCGTTGTAGATACGCTCCCACTCCGCTTTGTTTTCTTCCATAAAGGTTTGGAGCTTCGTATTCAAGTTGATTTCTTCCACAATGATGTACAAGTGATCCGCTTGATTCTTCAAGAGCATGTTCAACGTGGTTGGATCATTTTGGGCAAGTTCTTTCAGATTGTAGCGTGTGACTTGCTTCCCCTCGTCATTCATGACTACTTTTGTGGCGCTTGGACTAGCAATCGAGCTTGCATCGGCAAAAATTGGCGTCAAACAGCCAAGAATACCTGCAGCTGTCACCACCGCTAATACGGGTTTGGTCATGTACTTTTTCAATGGTAGTTCCCCCTTCTAGTCTGCCAAAATCCCCCTGCATGCTTGGGGCATGAATATTGACGGGAAATCATTTTCAAAAGTTGCATCATCCAAGAAACCGCATCTTATTACCTATAAAAAGCGCTTAATACAAAAAACTCCCCCCAACTTCCGAATCATTTCGGCAAGTGGAGGGGAGTCTTTGTCCTGCTAGTTGCAGTTGTACTTGGGTTCACTTTCAATCGCAACCAATAAAGATTCGACTGATTCAGCAGGGTATCGCACTTCCATAGGCTGTGAATCAGCGTTCCCAAATAGCACGTACCAGCTGCCTTCCTGTCGATAGCCGATATCGCTGATTTGATGATCCTCTTGCAGCAATTGCAAGAAAAAAGCAGCTGTATCCAAAGCAGAGCGGTCTTCTGGTCGCGCATCGGCAACCACTTGAATTTGGAGCCAGTTAAAAAGTGCATCTTCACGCTTCACGCGGTTCTCCTCACTTTCGCCCAGTTTGCTCCGGCTTGATCCGTACCTTTACAATCACGAGAATCGCAATCGCCACCAGCATTGCACTTTTCACAGGAAGCTGCACATCCAAAATAGCGAAAATGAGAGCTCCAGCAAACAAAAGAATGTACAAGAGCAAGTTTTTCAAAATAGGCATACGGATACGGGTAGCAAAGCCAAGATAATAGACGATAATTAGTTCCACAAACAAAATCCAAGCCCGATATTTGTCAGCCCATATGCGAAAGCTGTCATATGCTGTGAGCTGATCTGGATTCGTTGGCACATAGGTTGATGCGATTTGTATCCAGTCCATCACTTATCTCTCCTGTCTTCAAGCGGTGAAACTCCTACCGCTTCACATGCCACCCTCATAGGCGGAATGAAACGAATAGTCACTCCTTTTTTCTTAGGAAAACGCTATCTTTCTTACTTTATCAGGTGGTGGATTCTGTGTCAAAAAACGGCAGGCCCTTCCATGTTGCTGGCATGAATTTCGCCGTACATGCTATGATGAGGATATGTCAGTAGAAAAAGGTGGAAATAAAATGAGTTTGTATGATATTGCCGTCAAAACGATTTCCGGTGAAGAGAAGACATTGGCCTCCTTCAAAGGGCATGTCCTGCTAATCGTGAACGTCGCCAGCCAATGCGGCCTTACCCCTCAATACAAAGGCCTGCAGGAGCTGTATGAGCGTTATCAGGATAAGGGTCTCGTTGTTCTTGGCTTCCCTTGCAACCAGTTCGCTGGGCAAGAGCCAGGAACAGAAGATGAAATCGCAACGTTCTGCGATCGTAATTACGGCGTGACGTTCCCGCTGTTTGCGAAGATCGATGTCAATGGTCCTGGTACTCATCCGTTGTATCAGCACTTAAAGGAACATGCCCCGAGCGAAGAAAATCCAGATATCGAATGGAACTTCGCCAAATTTCTCGTGGATAAAGACGGTCATGTCGTAAAACGTATCAGTGCTCGTACTCAACCTGAAGAGCTCATCTCTGATATTGAAAGTCTGTTGTAAGGACAGCCCAAACAAAAACGCCACTTCATCCCAAGCAGGATAAAGTGGCGTTCTTTTCTTTCCATCTTACGCTTGCGGTTGTGCTTCCCAGCGTTTTTGCTTCTCATAGCGCTCACGATCTGATTTGTTCAGATATTTTTTGCGCAAACGAACGGATTGTGGTGTTACTTCGCACAGCTCATCGTCGTTCAGATATTCCAGCGCCTCTTCCAAAGACAACATGCGAGGAGCCTTCATTTTGACAGTCTCATCCTTGGTCGCAGAACGTACGTTGGTCGCATGCTTTTCTTTACATACGTTAACGGTCAGATCGTTGTCGCGGTTATGCTCACCTACGATCATTCCCTCGTATACTTCTGTACCTGGCTGAATGAACATCGTTCCGCGATCTTCTACGGACATCAAGCCGTACGTGGTAGCTGTTCCTGTCTCGTGGGAAATGAGTACCCCTGCGTGACGTCCTCCTACCGCTCCTGGTACAAGTGGACGGTAGCTGTCGAAGGAGTGGTTGAGAATTCCGTAACCGCGTGTAATCGTCAAGAACTCTGTACGATATCCAATCAAACCGCGGGATGGAATAATAAATTCCAGACGAACTTGTCCGAAGCCGTTGTTGATCATGTTAACCATCTCGGCTTTACGTTGACCCAATGTCTCCATAACCGCCCCTGTGTATTCCTCAGGCACATCAATGATCAACAGCTCAGCCGGTTCCATTTTTTGACCATCGATCATACGAATGATAACCTCAGGCTTGGACACACCCAGCTCAAAGCCTTCACGACGCATGTTCTCTACCAAGATGGACAAGTGCAATTCACCGCGTCCAGAAACCACATACGCATCTGGTGAATCTGTTTCATCTACACGCAAAGATACATCTGTCTCCAGCTCAGCCATCAGACGATCACGCAGCTTGCGGGAAGTCACGTGCTTACCTTCGCGACCAGCAAACGGGCTGTTATTCACGAGGAACGTCATTTGCAGGGTAGGCTCGTCAATTTTCAAGAGTGGCAATGCCTCTGGATGATCAACGTGGCAAACGGTCTCCCCTACGTTGATATCGTCAATACCAGAAATGGCTACGATATCTCCTGCTCTTGCTGTTTTTTGCTCAACACGTTGCAGACCGGAGAAACCGAACAGCTTTTGAATCCGTGCTTTTTTCACTTCGCCTTCGCGTGTAGTGACGGATACCATTTCATTCAGGTTCATGGTTCCGCGATAGATGCGGCCAATCCCGATACGACCCAAAAAGTCGTTGTAGTCCAGCATGGTTACTTGCATTTGGAGCGGAGCAGATTCGTCTGCGTCAGGAGCAGGCATATGCTCTACGATGGTGTCAAACAGTGGGCGAAGGTCGCCTTCCAGCTTATCTGGCTCAAGTCCTGCAATCCCTTGCAGACCGGAAGCATATACGATTGGGAATTCCAGCTGGTCTTCCGTCGCATCCAGATCAATGAACAGGTCGTACACTTCGTTGATAACTTCTTGAGGACGTGCATTGTCGCGGTCTACTTTGTTCACGACAACGATAGGGGTAACTTTTGCTTCCAGCGCTTTTTTCAATACAAAGCGCGTTTGTGGCATACAGCCTTCGAATGCGTCTACGATCAACAGAACGCCATCCACCATGCTCATGATACGCTCAACCTCGCCACCGAAGTCAGCATGGCCTGGTGTATCCAAGATGTTAATCGTGAAATCTTTGTATTTGACAGAAGTGGTTTTCGCCAGGATCGTAATTCCACGCTCGCGCTCCAGGTCGTTGGAGTCCATCATTCTCTCTTCTACCTGTTGGTTCGAGCGGAATGTGCCCGATTGGATCAAAAGTTTGTCAACCAGTGTGGTTTTTCCGTGGTCAACGTGGGCAATAATTGCAATGTTGCGTATGTCAAGACGCTTCATGTGAACCTCCTCTATTATGCATACCTTCCATATTAACAGGTAGTGAAACGCGGCACAATGGGCAGTTTTTTACGGGAGCCACTTCCAGAGTAAGGGACTTTATTTTCGTCATACTAAGGAAAATGGAGGTGGCATACGTATGAAACGGTACAGCCCGAAATGTTTGGTTGGCTTGCTTATGATTGCAACCATGATGACCGGATGCGCTAGCTCGAGCAGCCAGCCAAAAAATCAAGCGCACACACAAAATACCGCCTATCAACAGGCCCCAGGTGCAAGAACAAGCCTCGCTCATGATTATCATGCCTACACTGGCGGAATCAATGCCCGTAATTATCGAAACGGATATACGGTCAATGGTTTTAATCAGGATTTGGCTGAGCAGCTCACCATGGCCGCAGATGACGTGCCTGGCGTGGAACGTGCTACTGTTCTCGTCAGCGGCACAGATGCCGTCATCGGAATTCGTGTTCGGAAAAATTTCGGCCCTGAGCAAACGCGCATAATCGAACAGCAGGTCCATTCAGCCGTTCGTTCACGTGTTCCCAACTTCTCGATCCAAGTAGCCTCCGACGCAGCCACATTCGACCGGATTCGTGCCATCCATGCAGATATTTATGAAGAAGCGACGCATCGGACCAATCAAGTTGATGTGAGACCCGACATGAACAGCCAGATCACCAATACATCCACGGAATTTCGTTCTCTGCTCCACGATATCGGCCGCAGAACTCCTACTGTCACTCCATGATGACAAATATGAACCGAAGCTCCATATAAAAGAGGTGCGGAATCAGCCCGCACCTCTTGAAAACTTTTCCATTTGTTACTTACTTTGCCGCTTCAACCAGTTTCATTTCTGGCTCAACAACTTGCAGTTCACCCAAACCACGAACTAATTTCTTCGCGTAAGTTTTTTCCGGCTTCAGCACGGATACCAAGTAGTCGATGGCAATTTGCGGATCAACGGTTTCCCCACACGTGTAGCAATCCAGAGCAGCAAAGCCGCGCTCAGGATACGTATGAATGGACAGGTGGCTTTCCGAGAGAAGAACCAGTACGGTAGCACCCTGAGGAGAAAACTGCTTCGCTTGCACACTCAGCACCGTAGCACCGCATGCCTCAGCAGCCTCAATCATTTCCTTTTTCAAAAATTCTGCGTCGTTCAACAAATCAAACTGAACTCCCCATGTGTCAACAGCAACGTGTCTTCCGAAAGTCGAATATTCCATCTTTCGGTTCCCCCTTCCTAACGAGTGTAATGTTAAACATCGCTAGGACCTGCGTCATTCACTAACGGGGGCGGTTTCCGTTGTTATCCACCCTTTAAAGTGAATCCTGGTTCCTAATCCTGTTTCCAACGAAAACAACAATACCATGCATCGGCCTAGTTTGACAATACCCTTTTTCAATAATCTATAAGAACAATACAAATAGGCCGACGGCTATCTCTACAGAATGGAGGAACGCCACCTGCTACAAATGGCTTTCACATATTATGAGATATGCTACACTTTTAGAAATGGACCAGAATGGAGAGGATCGCTATACATGATTACTATCCGTAATGCCAAAGCAGAAGACTTGCCAGCACTAATCGCCATCGAGCACCTTTGCTTCTCACCAGAGGAAGCTGCAACACAGGAAGCATTCGAGAAGCGTATTCGATTGATTCCTGACAGTTTTTTTGTAGCGGAAGCGGATGGAATCATTGCGGGTTTGGTTAATGGACCCGTCATCGAATCCACCTTCATTACCGATGACCTGTTTCAATCCATTAAAGAAAATCCGGCATCTGGCGGACATCAAACCATTTTAGGGTTAGCGGTTTCCCCCGCTTTTCAAAATCGCGGCATTGCCTCCATGCTCCTAGCACACCTGGAAGCATCAGCAAGGGTAACCGGTCGTGAGACGATCACGCTTACGTGTAAAGAAAATCTGATTGGCTACTATGAAAGTCATGGATATCTCAACAACGGCGTTTCCAGCTCAGATCATGCTGGAGCAATTTGGTACAATATGAGCAAGCCATTACGCTAAGGGAAGGACAAACAACAAAAGCGGGCACCCCTTGTTTAGGAGGAAACCCGCTTTTTGTTATTCACTGTGTGATCGCCATGCTGCCTCAGCACCGTATCAGGAACCAATACATAAAAAAGGGCGCCCAAGGCACCCTTCTTTCACTAAACTTCTAATTCAAATAGACGTCGCGACAACGTAACTAATCGAACATCAATTGCTGGAAGTTTTTCTGGGGCAGTTCTCTTTGCCCAATTACGCAAATCCAGCCATCGGTCCGTTTCTTGACGTAAGGACTCAATCTCCTGCTCACTGCCATCCTGCTGGAACAAAGCCTCCAGCTCATTGGCCATGTGCAATGAGTTATTTTCAAAGATGGACACTTCTTCGTCTCCGGTTAGCTCCTGAATGCTCACAACCGATCCTTGATCGTAGTGATACACCATTGTGAAGCCGTCATAAATCCGGTGGACAATTCCATAGCCTCGGAACGCTTTCATTGCTTTTCTCATGGCATTTGCCAGCTGTCGATCTCGGATCAGATACGAGCTGTCGCATGAGTAGCGGCTGCCAACCCGGCAAAAACTCAATTGAATTTCGCCGTTCTTGTCATTCAAGATTACGTCACGATCGCCATTGTCACACACTTTGACTTGGACTGAAATGTGTTCATTGGTGAAAAGCGAAACGAACTGGTTCAGCTCTTCTTCATTCACCGTAAAATAGGCCTTGGCGTAATTAGTTGCTAAACGCTGTGCCATAAATATCTCCTCAATTCTTTTGGTTTGCATGGGCCGAGTACGACCGAACAGTTATCCAAATCTGAGGAGATACGCTAAGTGTCAACAAAAGAACGCTGTAGAACCTGGCCTTGCCCCGCGAATCGAAAATCGATTTGGGTAATGAAGGCGGATCACCTACTTTTTGTTTTTCGCAAAAAAGCTACTTTTGACACCTTTATTATATCTCAGATGCCCTCAAAAGTCTTGAGCAAAATAGCGATGAATTTTAGCAAAAAACCGGAATATCCGCAATCAGACGCAGGGAAATGAAAAGAACTCCCTGATTCATTCATATGCTTGCTGTTTCATTGAAATTCAGAGGGACTTATATCCCTGTGGTTGAGGTCATCGCTTTTTTGATCGCAGCCTGTTCTTCTTCAGACAAATGGTAGCTCGATGTCCCTTGCTCAAGCGGCTTGGCGTACACGCGAGATTCTTCTCGTCCAAAAATGCTGGTGATCACGACGCCGTTCCCAGCGTCATCTGTTACCGCCAGCGAAAAGCTAAGATCACTGCCGACATCCCCGAAGGCATTGTAACGGATAATCGCTACTTTGCCGCATTGCGCTGCCATTCGTTGTGACAGACGATTAATGGCAAACTGCTGATCACTGTGCTGCTTTTTCATTTCCTCTACCTGATCCAGCAGTCTGTGCAAGCCTTCCTCGAGATTGGCTCCTCCCGTCCCTGTCATAATCCGGTTGATTGATTTCCTCAATCGACTAATCCGGACAGACTGCATAATCACGATCCAAAACAGGATCAGTGTCAATGCGATGACGGCTAAAAGCAGGATCGCTACATTGGGGATTTGTGATAGGAATGCTTCCAAAACTTTTCTTCCTTTCCGGCGCGTGCGTAAATATGCTGTCAAAAACCTTCTTTATTGTACAACCGCCGGGCCTCCCATTCAAACAAGTCTTTCATAAAAACAACAATTCCTAAACAGATGACTTTCACACCAAAAAAAGCGACACCCTCATTTGTTTGAGATGTCGCTTTTTCATTCCGTATTGGTTTGTGTCAAACTCATCGTCCTTTGGCTATCCTCCAGTCTGCCTACGCTTCCAAAAGCAACATTTCCCGACGGAGCTGTTTTAATCGCTCTGTGGACTGCTTCATTTGACTTTGGTCTTTTGCTTGCATCGCGTCATACAACGTCGCCAGTTCATAATCCAACTCCAGACGCAGCACCGGGATGCGTTCTTCCGAGTCACGTCGTTTCATCGCGGCAATTACCTGATCCATCGTTACATTGCAAAATTTTTCATAGATCACTTTTTTCTCAGCTCCTTTTAATTCCACTATTCTGACAACTTCTCCGTACTGGATTTGCTTCAGCAAGACGCACTCTTCAAAAGTGACCTTGATCATGGCATGCCCTTTTGCCCTCTCTACGAAGTGGTACAGTACGAGTGCCACCCGCGAATCATTGACAGGAATGCCTGCAATGTGCAGCTTATAGGACCCATTTAAACGCTGCATTTTCCAGTCGGATCGGCCATCTGTGGTGTTCACGAGGAGGTGAAACTGCTCGGGAGATTCTTTCCACGTGACGCTCACCCCTGCTTCCACCAGGGCCTGCACCATCGCGTGCAATGTTTTGCGGTCAAACCAAACTGCCAAATGAAAATACTCCAACTCCATGCCGAGATTCATCTTCTACAGGCCCCTCCCGTTGACAGAATACTCAGATATCATTTTCGCCGTAAGGGAGTGAGTGGTATATCATATTATTCAGGCTTTGGTTTTGCTATTCATAAAACTCGGCATGTATTTTTTTCCTGGATGGTATGATATCATATGGAGGATTCCAAGCTCCCTTGACGGGGACGATCGCCCTTTTCTTTCCAGTGGGGTTCGATGATGCTTAAAAGAGGTGTTTGTTACATGCCAACGTTTTCAGGCTTTCGTCAAGAAGATTTTGATGTTTTTGCCATTGATGGACTGGATTCTCGGATGGATGCGATCAAAACCAATATCCGTCCCAAATTCGAAGTACTCAGCCAGCACTTTGCGCCTTTTCTCTCCGTAGCAACCGGGGATGAAATGTTTACGCACATAGCAAAGCATGCACGCCGTACGGTGAACCCACCTGCAGATACGTGGGTTGCCTGGGCTAATGATAAACGCGGTTACAAAAAACACCCGCACTTTCAAATCGGCTTGTGGGGAACACATTTGTTCGTTTGGTACGCGGTAATCTACGAGTCTCCTTCCAAAGAGATCATCAGCCATGCTTTTAACGAGCGTCTAGATGAGGTCATCGCGTTGGTTCCGGAGCATTTTCACTGGTCTCCAGATCATATGCAACCAGCAAGCACGTCTCAAAAAGAGTTGGGAACGGCTGGCGTAAAAAAGCTGGTGGACAGGCTGGCACAGGTAAAAAAAGCGGAGTTGCTCTGTGGAATTACCATTGATCGTCATGATCCAATCCTGGCAGACGGTGAAGCATTGGTGAGTCGTCTCGAAGAAACATTTGGGGTGTTGAGCAAGCTCTATACATTAGGAAATTCTCGTGGATAGACCGCCTCCCGCTTTCTTTAGTTAAGTTATATGCAAAAGAACAGGTCCGCTTTCATTTGAAAAACGCAGGCCTGTTCTTTTGTTTTAGGAAAAAGACCGCAGTCGATCCAATGACTTGTTCACATCACCAAACATGCGGTCAAACAATTGTTGGACACTTGGCACATCATCAATCAATCCAATAACCTGACCAGCCCAACCAAAGCCACGCTGGCTGTCGCCCTCATAAATAAATGTGCAATTGTTCTCTCCACTGATGAAGCTCTTTAACTGCTCGTAGCCTGCCCCTTCTTTTTCCAATTGGAGAATATGATCAGAGCCCGGTGTACGAACCACCCTGGCAGGTGTCCCCAGTGTGCGCTTGATAACTGCAGTATCGTGCTCCGTTCCAGCAACCAGCGCCTCTTTGTAGGCCGAATGCGCATGGACACATTCTTGCGTCGCAATAAATCGCGTCCCCATCTCCACACCCTCTGCACCAAGTGCAAGCGCTGCCAAAATCCCCCGACCATCGCCGATGCCACCGCTAGCCAATACCGGAATTTTTACGGAATCCACCACACGCGGAATCAAAACAAATGTCCCGATATCATCTCGTCCCAGATGACCCCCACCTTCTTGACCGACAGCCATCACAGCATCCGCGCCAATCGATTCGGCTTTTTGTGCTTGGCGGGCAGACGCAACCAAGACAAGCTTTTTGATGGGATGACCATCGAGTCTGCGCAGCAGCGGCTCTGGATTGCCTCCTGTTACCGAAACAGCTGCCACTCCCTCTTCAATCGCCACATCCAGCATTTCTTCATACGGCCGACCGTGTTGACCAATTGCATAATTCACACCAAACGGTTTATCCGTCAATGCACGAACCTTGCGAATCTCCTCCCGCAGTGCATCAGCCGATGGCAAGGACATAGCCGTAATTTGACCGAGTCCCCCGGCATTTGACACAGCCGCAGCCAAGTCTGCGTAAGCCAAATATGCCAAGCCACCTTGGACGACCGGATATGTAATTTGTAGCAGCTCCGTTACTCTCGTTTTCATCCTTTTATCACCCCGTGCTAATGACCTTCTCGGCTTACAAGCCAAACTCCTGCCGCCACTCGTTAACATGAATAAAAATTCGCTTGCTTTCCCCCCCTATTTTGCTATACTCAATTTGTTTGTTTTTCCCCTATATATTCTTGATTAGTAAAGTGAGGCGATCGTAATGAGACAAATGAAAACTCCTTTGTTCAGCGGGTTGTTGGAGCACGCCAACCGGAACCCGATTCAATTTCACATTCCGGGCCATAAAAAGGGTATGGGTATGCATCCGGCATTTCGTGAGTTCATCGGGGACAACGCTCTTTCGATAGACCTCATCAACATTGCGCCATTGGATGACTTGCATCACCCGAAGGCAATGATTAAAGAAGCACAAGAATTGGCAGCCGAGGCATTCGGCGCTGACCATACATTTTTTTCCGTGCAAGGTACAAGCGGTGCCATCATGGCGATGATTATGGCGACCTGCAGTCCTGGCGACAAAATTATCGTACCGCGTAACGTACACAAATCGATTATGTCGGCGATTATTTTCGCTGGAGCAATCCCAATCTTTATTCACCCTGCAATGGACGAGCGTCTGGGTATTTCTCACGGGATTACAGTGAAGGCCGTGCAAAAAGCACTGGAAGCCCATCCTGATGCTGCTGCCCTGTTGGTAATTAACCCAACGTACTTCGGTATTGCAGGTGACCTGCGTGAGATCGTGCGGGCTGCGCATAACTATGAAATTCCTGTATTGGTCGACGAAGCTCATGGTGTGCATATTCATTTTCATGAGGAACTGCCGATTTCGGCCATGCAAGCAGGTGCCGACATGGCAGCGACCAGCGTACACAAGCTCGGTGGCTCTTTGACTCAAACGTCGATCTTGAATGTACGGGAAGGCCTCGTCGATGTCGATCGGGTGAAAACTGTCATGAGCATGCTCACGACGACCTCGACTTCTTACATCTTCCTCGCATCGTTGGACATGGCGCGTCAGCATTTGGCCCTCAACGGGAAAATGCTCGCGGATCAAGCGATGGAACTGGCAGCAAAAGCACGCGATATGATCAACGAAATCCCGCGCATCTACTGCGTTGGCAAGGAGATTCTTGGAAAGCCTGCGACTTTTGCGATGGACCCAACCAAGCTCCTCATCCACGTACGCGATCTCGGAATCACTGGATGGGAAGTCGAGAACTGGCTGCGTGACAAGTACAACATTGAGGTAGAGATGAGCGATCTGTACAACATCCTCTGCTTCGTTACTGCGGGAGATACGGAAGAATCCATCCGTACACTGGTAAATGGCTTGCGTGATCTGTCCGTTGAATTTTCGCACGTACAAGCAGAAGAGAAGCCTACCATCTCGCTGCCGAATATCCCTGTGCTATCCACCACTCCTCGGGAAGCATTCTATGCAGAAACAGAGACGATTCCGTTGGCGGAAGCAGCAGGTCGAGTCATCACTGAGTTCATCATGGTGTATCCTCCAGGCATCCCGATCTTCCTTCCAGGAGAGGTAATCACTGAGGAAAATATCGCGTACATCCAGGAAAACATCCGAGTCGGATTACCCGTACAAGGCCCTGAAGATGAGACACTGAAAACGATCAAAGTCGTAAAAAGACAAACCGCCATTTCTGGCTAACCGATCCAAAACGAAAAACAGCTGCCTCTTTCACGAGAGAGCAGCTGTTTTTATTTTTTATGCAAACATTTTGAGATATGATGGAAATGGGAAAAATCAGGAAAGGTGGGCGATGCTGCCATGCCAGACTGGTCGTATCAAACGATGTTTCGACCACTTCTCTTTCTCATGCCACCCGAACGGGCCCGATTTATTACCTTGCAGTCAATCGGCGCTTTGGCAAAAATTCCGGGTGGTCCGTTCATCATCGAATGGATGGGACATATGGAGCCTCCTTCACAGCTCTCCAAAACAATTGGTCCTGCCACGTTCCCTACTCCAGTCGGGTTGGGTGCCGGATTGGACCCAGAATGCATCGCCATTCAGGCTCTGTCCAAATTCGGCTTCGGGTTTCTAGAGCTGGGACCTGTGTCCAAAGAAGCAATTGATTCCCACGGCACTATTCAACGTGACACTGCCGCGATGAATATCCACTATTCCAGTCCATTGGTAAATAATGGTATATATGCCCTTGAGAGGCGCCTGGAGGGGGCTTCTGGCATCAAAATCCCTATCGGAGTCAGATTGGCCTGCCGACCAGAAGCTAGCCTGAGAAAAGCCACAGAAGAGCGTCAGGAGCTGATCGACAAACTGAAGCGTTTTTGTTCGTTTTTCACTATTGATGCGCGGGCGAATATGGGACATCCAGAATGGAGCCATACAGCTTGGAAGGAACATTTTTCCTGTTTGCGTAACCAAACTGATCTGCCACTCTTGCTGGCGCTCCCTCCTAGCCTTACAGAATTGGAAGCATTCCCCATTCTCATCTCAGCAAAAGAAGCAGGACTCAACGGTCTCGTTGTCGCTGGAGGCACGATTCAGGAAGCTTCACCATCCGCAAACACCTCCGTTTACACCACAGGGAGAAGTTCACACGAGCAAGCCGTCAAATTTGTCTCCTGGGCACGGGAACAGTGGTCAGATGCCCTTATCATTGGATCAGGCGGCATTCTAGCGCCACAAGATGCTCTGACCTTTCTTGCAGCGGGCGCCAATTTTGTGCAGTTGCACAGTGGCTTGGTCTATTCTGGCCCCGGCTTGCCAAAACGAATTAACGAAGCCATCTTGCAAACACAACCAGACGTTGCCCCTCCTCAAGAAAAACGATCTGCTTTTTTATTTCCTTCTTGGGTATGGGGAATCTTGCTGGGCGTGGGCATGATGATCGGTGGCGCACTTGCTTGGCTGGTCGCCGCAACAACCGTCGTCCTCCCCTACGACGAACGCTTTCTCGGGATGTCAGCCGACCAGCTTGCGCTCTTAAATGCGCAAATCCTCTCTTTTATGTCACACGATCGGATTAGTCTGGCAGGAACAATGATATCCATTGGAATTTTGTATAGCCAACTAGCTTACCATGGCCTGCGCAAAGACATTCACTGGACGCGGACCATCTTGCTCGTCTCCGGTGCTGTTGGCTTTTCCAGCTTCTTTTTATTTATTGGATACGGGTACTTCGATTACTTGCACGCGATTTTAGCACTCATGTTGTTCCCTATGTTTTTGCTCGCATTACGTACACCTGCAAAGGTTCATTTGACTCGACTACCGCCTCAGCTTCACAACGATCGTGATTGGCGAATGGCTCTATGGGGACAATTGCTCTTTGTCATCATCGGATTTGGTTTGACAGGGGCTGGTATTATCATTTCGATCATCGGCGTCACAGGTGTCTTCGTTCCTTCCGACCTCGTCTTTCTCTGTGTGTCTGCTGATGCCTTGCAGTCTTACAATGAGCGATTAATTCCGGTCATTGCTCATGACCGTGCTGGCTTTGGCGGAGCATTATTTTCGAATGGCCTGGCTGTCTTGCTGATTAGCCTTTGGGGGATCAGGCGAGGAGAAGCGTGGATTTGGTGGACCTTGTTTTTAGCAGGTATTCCAGGCTTTGTTTCTGGCATAGGCATACATTTTACTGTAGGCTATGTCGATTTTCTTCATCTCTTGCCCGCTTATGTCGCCGTCATTTTATTTCTCGTAGCACTCGTACTTTTGAAGCCGTATTTATGCCGGACATAAAAGAAAACAGACGAAAGAATTCCTTTCGTCTGTTTTTTATAAAAGCCTGACTACCAATATGCAGAATCAGTCTTCGTCTTCTTCCTCTTCTTCATCATTGCCCGGAGCGAATGCTACCGTGTATACATATGGGTCTTTATCACGCTTATCGACCCAGACAACGCGATTTCCACCGATGCGGGCATTTTCCATCTCCGCATCATCATCCCACTCAAAATCGCTATAGGAATCCTCTTCGAAATCGTACAACTCATAGTAGAATTCCTTACCTTTTGAGGACAGACGATTGTCTTCATACAAAATCATATTGCGTGAAGCCTGTGGATTTTTCTGGTCACCATCTGTATAACGAAGCAAAGGATTGACTCTTTGACGGTCGATGTTGTAATAGTACAAATCCCAACCGGTTTTGGAATTGCCTGTATCTTCGCTCCAAACAACGAAGTCATCGCCGATTTCCGCTTTCTCTACTTTGACGTTATCACGGATTTCTGTCTCGTCATCTTCTTCGATATCGTAGAGTACGATGCTTGCGCTCTTTGAGCCTTCTTCTACTACCCAGGTAGCATAGTTTTTGTAAATATCAACACTCAGTGGTTCCTTTCTCACCGTCGTAACTTCCGTATGCTTTCCAGTCGATAGATTTGTGATGATCACTTCTGATCTGCCAGCGATATTCACCCATAACAAACGCTCTCCGTCAATCTCATAAAGCTTCTCACTCGGCTTTTGATCATCATCTTCATGTGTAATCTGCTTTTGAATGTCTTTACGAATATCGTAGGAGAAGAGTGCATCCTCGTGCTCGTCATACCAGACAACATAACGCGAGCTTACAACAGGGCGAACAGAATCATGCTCTGGATTACTGACGACTTTACCTTTTTTATTTTCGACATCGTAGAAAACGACCGTATTATCTTTTTTAGACTCGGTTACGTACGCTACATAACGATCATGAGCACTTGGCTCCTTTGGTTTTCCTCCTGCATTACCTATCGGAACTAATTCCTTTTCGTCCAGGTCATACAGGTGAAGTTGGAGCTTTTTGTTACTTTCTTTTTTCGCGAATAAGATGAAATCGCCATAAATTTTCGGTCCAGTCTCACCGTACAGATTGCTCGCTATCTTTTTGCCAGACGTTTTGCCAAGCTCACGATATTTCAAGTCATTATCGTCAGAGTAGACATAATCCTCTTGATACAAATGCACGTTTTGCTGTTCGTTGTCATCATCGGTCAATTTCTTAATTCTACCGTTGCTGATGGAATAGGAATAGAGGTCTCCAGCCGATTGATGCTCGTATACGATTTGATTGGAGAAAATGCTGGGACGCCCTTGGTCTCCTTTAGCAGTGACGGCAGCCTTTTCCTCTTTTGCTTTGATGTCATAGTAATAAATGTCATCATTGCCATCACGATCATCTTCCCAAGCAACATAACCACTGCTTACCACCGGGTTGCTTGCTTTTCCACTCGCAGATACAATCTCTGTATCCCCAGTAGAAATTTTATGTAGATAAACATCGCCTTTGTCTGTCCATACAACATTTTTATCAGCAATCTCCAGCCCATCGACCGAAGCAGAACCACTTGTCAAACGGATTTCTTTCTCTTTCACTATGTCATACAAATAGACATCTGAGCCGCCATCACGGGAATCAATCCATACGACGTAATCTCCATCGACCTTTGGATTTGTCTTCTCAGATTCCTTGTCGCCTATTTCGCTCTGGTCACCTTTATTGAGGTTGTAGAGTGTTACTCTTTGCCCACCTTCAACCATCCATACCGCATATTTTTTTGATATATCATATCCTGCTGAGGATATTGTTGGCTGACTACCGTCGATTTTTTCTTCATCACCAATATTGTAGGCAAGCGCCGGTGTCCCGCTCCACAGGGATGTGACCAAAAGTGCAGCGGCCAACATTCCCTGCATCGGTTTTCGCTTCATGAAACAATTCCTCCTTTTGCAACGATTTTCACACTTCTCCATTATCCTCCATCCGGAAAAGGTTGTCAAAAAAAACAGGCCTCAACATAGGCCTGTTGACTATTTTTTTATTCTTTTTCCTGTCTTTCACCAGGTCGGCAGTCACAGTTGCATACCGCATAAAGCGTTTTCACTGAATTACATTCAAAATGCTCGATGATGGTTCCGCAAGTCTGACATACGATAGTTCCCATCTATGTCCCCTCCGCATTCAATTGATTCACATATTACTACAAATGTTATGTTACATTCATCTTAATATGCCACGTCATTCGGAGTCAAGATACATTTGTTGATAATTAGTATGTCACATTAAACTAAATATTGTCATTCAACCAGGTCACGATTTTTTGCAAGACTTCTTCCTTTTCAGGTTCGTTCAAAATTTCGTGCCGCAAGCCTGCGAATCGTTCAAATGTTTGTCTGTCTGGAAGGCCAATTGTAAACTTCTCCACTGCATCCGCATCAACCAATGTATCAGCACCAGCCTGCAGAACAAGGACTGGATGCTTGATTCGATGCCTATCCTCCCACGCCTTTTCCATAGAGCGATTCAATTCCGTGAACCATCTGACACTTACCTTGGAATAATTGAGCGGATCGTTCTGATAAGCAGCCTGAACAGCTTCGTCACGGGATACCATGTCGGGAGTTATTCCATTCGGCATGACAAGTGTTGGCCAAACCCGGTCAAGAAACTGTGCCAATTGCTCCTTCCACGCCGGTACTGTCAGTTTTAGCTTCAAGCATGGGGATGTGAGAATTAACCCTGCCAACTCTTTACTGCGCTCATCCGTCTGAATAAAGCGAGTCGCGATGAGACCACCCAGACTATGCCCCATTAAAAATACAGGCTTCTCTCCTGATGCATCTGCAAGAGCGGTACTCGTCCACTCGCGGACACGGGACAAATAGTCTTCGAATGATTGAATATGCCCCCGTCTCCCGGGAGAGCGCCCCCATCCCGGCAAATCTTCCGCATATACGTCCCAGTCCGCCTGATTAAAATAACTCGCTACATGCTCATAACGCCCATGATGTTCTCCCGTTCCATGGACGAGAACAATCGCTCCCCGCGAATCTTTGGCCGACCATTTATGTACACCCATTCTCCCTGTTCCTCCTACTGCTTAATTTCTTTCGATTATACTAAAAAACGGATAAGGCCGTTTTTTACAGAAAAACCAAAACGAGCAGAAGATAAACTTCTGCTCGTTACCTAATACTGATTTTCTTCAAATGGAATGGATGGTAAATGCTCCTGGAAAAACTCAGCAAGAGCGGCTGCCTCGTTCTCCGAATCCAGCCTGAAAATTTTTTGCAGATATCCTGGATTCACCGCATCGTCCGAACTGAGAAGAGTCGATTGCCCTGTCTGCATACAGATCACCAACGGCTTCCCATAAAACTTGTGTGTAAATACCATGCCAAAGTCGTAACGTGTTCCCTCTGAAATAAAGCCAAGGAAACGTACATTAGCGTTCTCCGAAACATCGTATAAGTGGTCGTAGTGCTCCATCAGCAATCCCTCCTCAACAGTATTTTGGCCTCCGAATTTCGTGAAATATTCGGATTATTCACTAGTATAATCGAAAAATCACGTTTTTGCTACCCAAACAGCATCATTTACCAGACGCGTCGGGTTAATTACCCTGTCTTCCCCTTCTTGAATCCATCTCACTTTTTCTGCACCATGCAACGATTGCGCGACAAAGGAGAGACATTCAAAGAACAGTTCAACTACTGCTGTACTGTATCGTTCCTCCATTTTCTCCAATGCATACGTCAATCTAAAAATATCTGGTACACTTCTTCGACTGGCTTCCAATACTTCTTTTCCTTTTTCAGTCGGGTATACGTGAACCACACGCCCATCCAACTCCGACTTTTCGATGGTCACCATGCCTTTCTCCATTAACTTCTTGATATGAATGACAATCGATGAGGGATGCCAGAAGGTCCAATCTGCAATTTGCGTGACGCGTACACCTTCATAACAGTAGATGATCCAGAGAATGTTTAACTGTACGGAGGAATCCAATTCGGCTTCCTTCGCTGCCCGCTCCCAGTCTTCTTTGTTCACCACATCGATGGCGCGCATGGTGTTTAAAGCTTCGAATACGTGTCTAATTGAGGCCTCCTGCATGCGTATATTCCTCCATGATCCTTTATCGTTCATCTAATGGCTATATAAATATGATATATATTTTACACTTTTCAGAAAAAACACGCAATTGTTTTTGGTCGCCAACTGCCTCATTGCCAAAGAGTGGAAGACAATGCTACACTAAACGCACAGAATACCGGTACTAGGAGTGAGTGCAGTCGTGAAACTTCAATCGGCCTACATCTATTTCGTTGATGGTTCTACCGCAGCATCTGTAAGTATTGACGACGTGAAAGCCAAGTTTACGCGATACGTTGACATGACCTCAAAAACAGGAAAGCAGTTGGGCTGGACCTATGCAGACGCCGCTTTCCCTTACACCCTAGAAGAACGCTCAGAAGGAAAGGACTCGTGGTTCCTTCTCAAAGGTAAAGACCCAAACATGTACAAAGCCATCGTTGTTGGAGTCGGGAGCAAAAATGAAAACGGTTCCGAGAAGCACTACATACAAGTGTCCCTTCCTGAATCAGCGACGCATGGCGATAAAAACAAGGCAAATGAGTACTGTCGATACTTGGCACGTGATTATAAAGCAGAGCTGCACCTCTTCAACAAGCGCATTCAATACTTCCAACCTCGAAAGCCATAATGAAAAACGTAAAAACAGTCGAGAAATATCGACTGTTTTTTCATGTTCAGGCCTATTGCCCCTGACCTCTTTTTTTCATACGAATAACAAAGAGAGGAAAGGGGTGAGCTTATGGAAGCGCAAACATTTATACAGTTGGTTGCTGACCACGCCAAAAAGTCTTATCTGAACCATCGTCTATTCCCCTCCATTATCATAGCGCAAGCCATACTCGAGTCAGGTTGGGGTAAAAAAGTACCTGTTGACCCTGCCACTGGGACATCCTCGTACAACCTCTTTGGAATAAAGGGAACAGGACCTGCCGGCTCTGTCACCATCGAAAGCAAAGAGGTGGAAAACGGAAAGACGGTTACACGTACTTCCCAGTTCCGCGCTTATGAAAATTACCAGCAATCTATGGAAGACCATACCCAGTTTTTACGTAAGCCCGCTTACAAAAACGTGCTTGCAGCCACTACTCCCGCACAAGCGGCACAGGCTTTGGAAGAAGCCGGGTACGCTACCGATCCTGCGTACGCTGAAAAGCTGACGCGCCTCATTCAGACGTACAACTTGTCTCAGTACGATCAAGTCGCCTCAGAAGAGCCACAAGCGTTTCCTCCCTGGAAATTGGAGCTGGGCAATCGTGCGTTACAGGAGGGCTTGCTGACCTCACCTGAATGGCTAAATAAATTAGACGAACCAATGCCAGTATGGGCTGTTCTAGCGGTTGCCCTGCGGCTTCTGGACAAACAGCGAGAGAAGCCATGAGTCCATAAATAAAAATCAAAAGCCCCATTGCCACAAGCAAATCTCGTGGGTAATGGGGCTGTTTCGTATAAAAATGCAGTTGCCTCAGTCGTACGTTGCTTGAGCACGTTGATCAAATCATTTGAGACCTGGACAGCGAATAAAACCTTCCGTCCACCATCCGAATTCCCAGATCGACGCAATATTCCAATCCTTGCGTCACTCCGTACAAAATCCATTCGGAAGAACGGTGGTTGATATCAAAATCAGTGTAAAGGTCAGTGCCATCATTTCGGATCTCTTTGCGGTACGTCACATCAAAAAGGCGTAGGACAAAAGGCAGTTCAGCGAACGGAATAGCAAACTTTCGCTCTATTTCTTGCTCGAACTCCTTCGTCATGCTCCACTCTGCCTGAATGGATTGCTCATCTTTCCAGGCAATGCGTATACTCGGGCCTTCTACATCCGTGGACGATCGCGGGGGATTTGTCTCCATTCGCTCCCATCGTTCCTTTCTTTCATGTACTTGCTATTACCAAGTATATTGGCTTTTCCGTATATTATAGCACGGGGACATGCAAAGTGGAAACGCATCCAAGCCATAATTTTTAACGCCCAACTGTAAATGTATTTTCACCGACGGTTACATAAGAAGTGAATTTCTCGGATTTCATTTGAACTTGTACTTTATAAGTGCCGTATGCTTCGAGTTTCGTAGATACAAAAGGCTCAGAAAAATAGAAGCTGTTTGCATTTTGCGTGGAGTATTTCCATTCTTTCCCTTTAGATACTTCTTTGCCGTCCGGTCCGATCAACACAAGTTGCATGCGCAAGTCTTTGGCAACAGGCGCGTCATCAACCTCTACGAACACGTTAAACGTACGAGGCACATTTTTGTCGCTGTATCCTTTGACAGGGTTGCTGAAAACGACATTTTTATTGCGGGTCTGCTGAATCCCTTCGACCACAATAATATTCACATTTGGCTTAATCACTTGCAATTTCCCAGATTGCTGATCGTAATCGGTGAAACCACCGAGCTTGTTCACTATTGATTCTACCGATTCGGCCTTGGATGCTGGCATTTCACTCGCTACGGTTTCCGCACCGAAAAATACGCGCATCGCACCCTCTCCCAGCGCAGTAGTGCTCCCCACCCCTGCTGCTACAGTCAACGCCAACAAGGCCGATAACCATGCTTTTTTCATGTCAATAATCCTCCTGTATGTGTGCGCGGCAGCGCTTGTTTTTCCGGAATTTCTTCTCTCTAGTTTATACGTTTGGAAAAGGAAATAGTTGTGCTGCCCTGATAAGTTTTTTCAACAATATCCACATTATCCACAAGCACAAAATGCTTAGGAAGAAAGACTTATGCACAGAGATGTTAGTAACTACTTCTTACTCTTGACGAGAATATACGGTTGGGAATGACACAGAAAAAAGAGCGGCTATCCAGCCACTCTTTTTTACTCCAGACACCTGCTACTTCTGTTGTGAAAGCCATGTAAAATACCGGGAGACCAGTCGAATGGCAACCTCGATCGCGTCTTCGTTCGGCTCAATTTTGGAATGGTGCAAGCCGTACGGCGTTTGCACACCCAGCCAGAACAAAAAGCCGGGGATTTCTTTCAAAAAGTAACCGAAGTCTTCTCCGGTCATGGCTTCCTTGCAGGTGATGAGAGTTACATCTTCACATTGTTCCTGTACCCATTGCATGAAGTCTGTCGTTAGCTGCTCCTCGTTGTAAACCTGGCAGTAGCCGACACCGTAGTCAATCGTTGCCTGGCAATCAAAGCCTATTTCCACTCCCTTTACGAGAGATTCAATGCGGCTCTTGACGAGCGCCATCGATTCCATCGAAAAGGTTCGGATGGTCCCTTCTAGCCTGGACTTCTCTGCGATGATGTTCTGCTTCGTCCCGCTCTCCAGCTTGCCAATCGTTACGACGGCCGAATCCAATGGATCTATATTGCGCGAAATAATCGATTGAAGCTGTGTCACAAGATGGCTTCCTGCAACCACCATGTCATTCGCCTTGTGCGGGAAGGCTGCATGCCCCCCTTTGCCAACCAAATCAATGTACAACTCAGAAGTGTTGGCAAACAAAATTCCTGGCTTCGTCGCAATATGACCAACTGGATATTCTGGCGCGATATGCAGGGCAAAAATACAGTCCGGTCGCCACCCTGCAAACTCTTCACTTTCCAACATCGGCTGTGCACCGCCAGGCCCTTCTTCTGCCGGCTGGAAGAGGAACAGCAAATCATCTGCTATCGGATGTTCTGTAAAATGCGTCAGGAGGCCCAGAGCAATTGCCATATGCATGTCATGCCCGCAAGCATGCATGTATCCTTCATGAAGCGAGCGAAACGGATAGGACGTTTCCTCTACGATCGGCAGGCCATCCATATCCGTCCGCCAGGCAATTAATCGTTTTGGCTCTGTTCCTGCCAGCTTGACCAAAATGCCTGTCCGCCACGTTTTGATCTCGATTCGATCCTGGGGCAGCTTTTTCAAATAATCAAGCAAATATTGTTGCGTCTTCACTTCAGCAAAGCCTGGCTCCGGTATTTGGTGCAGGTCTCGGCGAATTTGTGTAAACAAAGAAGTCGTCAAGGTCTACGCCTCCTTTTTTGTGCCTGTTCTTGCTGTTAATTGCTCCTCAAACACGGCAAGGAAACGGTCCACATCAGCTTTTGTCAACGTCAGAGGCGGAAGCAGACGAACAATCGTTTTCTGCGTCACGTCAACGAGAATTCCTTCGTCAAGCAATGCTTGCTGCAAGTGACTTACCTCTTCCGGGGTGGAAGAGAGCGGAATTCCAACCATCAAGCCTTTTCCGCGAAGAGATTGCAGCTGATCTGGAAGACGCATCCGCAACGCTTCCAAGCCTGACCACAGATACGCAATTACTTCTTCTACGTGAGCGATGAAGGCTGGATCAAGCAATTCGTCCAACACGACATTCCCCAGGGCAGCAGACAGTGGTGATGGTGCGAACGTCGTTCCGTGATCCCCCGGTTTGAACTGGTTCATCAGCTTTGGACCAGCGATGACTCCGCCAAGGGGAAGCCCTCCCCCTATGCCTTTGGCAAAAAGGATAAGGTCTGGCGTTACGCCTGCATGCTCATAAGCAAACAGCTTTCCTGTTCTGCCCATTCCTGTCTGGATTTCGTCCATGACAAAGAGCATGCCTTCTTGTTCACAGATGGCAGCTACCTCTCGCAAGAACGCTTCCGTTAGCGGCACCACACCGCCGGAACCCAAGACTGGCTCCATCAGGACTGCAGCGGGCCTTGCTTCCTGGCAAATCGCTCGCAATCCTTCCGTGTCCTCCACATCCAGTTCATAAACAGGAAAAGCTGGCTGAGGAAAGTCTTGATAGACATGAGCCTGCCTCGTCAAACGCACTGCTCCAAGTGTTCGTCCGTGAAAGCTGTTGCGTAAGACAACGATGCCTTCACGACCTGCTCCCTCATTCTTCGTCCATTTGTGAATCAGCTTGATCGCAGACTCTGTAGCCTCGGCACCAGAGTTGGTGAAAAACACTTTCCCACTGATGCTGTTCGCAACCAACCGCTCGGCCAAACGAATGGCCGGCTTGTTTAAAAATACATTGGAAATATGCAAGAAGCGCTCTCCCTGCTCACGCAGAGCCTGTACAATGCGCGGATGAGAATGACCCAGAACGTTTACCGCGAGTCCGGTAAACAAGTCGAGATAGCTCTTTCCGTTCGTATCGTACAAGTAATTTCCTTCGCCTTTTTCTATGGCAATCGGAATTCTTTTGTAAGAAGAGACGATATATTGTTCATCGAGCGAACGCCAGTCCATGTACACTCTCTCCCTTACAGCTGACGTAGCTCCTGCTTGATCTCTGTCTTGGAACGAGTTTTTTCATCGATTTGCTTGATCACGCGTGCAGGCGTTCCCGCAACTACCACGTATGGAGGTACATCTTCAATCACGACAGCACCCGCTGCAACGACAGCACCTTTACCTACGCGTACGCCTTCCAGAATGACAGCATTTGCTCCGATGACAACATCATCCTCGACTACAACTGGCTGTGCAGATGGCGGCTCGATAACGCCCGCGATAACCGATCCCGCGCCGATGTGGCAGTTTTTCCCGATGGTTCCACGCCCACCTACGACAACATTCATGTCGATCATCGTGCCTTCACCGATAACTGCACCGATGTTAATGGAAGCACCCATCATGATGACCGCGTTGTTGCCGATTGTCACTTGGTCACGGATAATTGCGCCTGGCTCAATACGCGCTTGAATCCCTTTTGTATCCAGCAATGGAATAGCGGAATTGCGGCGGTCGCTTTCTACTACATAATCTTCAATTTTGTCCGCGTTAGCAGCGAGTACTGGCTCAATCTCTTTCCACTCACCAAAAACAACACCAGTTGAGCCAGTAATGAAAGCTTTGGAGCTAGCACCGAAGTCGATTCCCTCCAGGTTCCCTTTCACATATACCTTCACTGGTGTTTTCTTTTCGCTTTTTTGAATAAACGCGATAATTTCGTTGGCATCCATCATGTTCATAGTTACATCCTCCTCAAAATAACAGCATGGTAAATCAAAAAAAGCAATGAGTGCATTCGCTATCTCATTGCTCTTGATACTACAGAAGCAAATCATAAATAGCGCTCCACAAAAAGACGAAAGGTCCCTTGTGACAGGATGTTCATTTTTCATGAGACACCCCAGCCTGTGCTACGTAGGGGCATAGCATAAGCTTCGGCGCTTTAGCCTTTCTTCCTTCTCCTACCCCCTGGCAGATTGCGAAAAGGCTTACTCTTCTTCGGCGCACCTCTATTTAGTGTACATTATTATAATTTTATTTAACTCTACCAAAATGAATGAGACGTGGCAATAAGAAAAAAGTTATTGACAACGATTCTCATTTTCATTATTTTATTTGTGAGAATGATACTCATTATCTAATTGGAGGTTTTACGTTTTATGAGCATTTTGATGGTATACGCGAGCATGACAGGGAATACACAGGAGATTGCTGAAGCAATTGCAGAAGGTATTCGTTCAACTGGTGCTGAGCTGGAGATAAAAGAAGTGATGGATGCAAACGCAAAAGAACTCGAAGCATACGACGGAATCTTGCTTGGCGCCTACACATGGGGCGATGGCGAACTGCCAGACGAATGCCTGGATTTTTATGAAGAAATGGACGATATTGACCTCAGCGGGAAAAAGGTTGTTGCTTTTGGCTCTTGCGACTCCGCTTACGAGCATGTTGGTGCAGCTGTTGATATTTTGCTGAAAAAAGCGAGTGAGCGTGGCGCGGAAACACCAATGGAAGGATTGAAAATCGAGCTTTCTCCTACTGCAAAAGAAGTGGAAACTTGCAAAGCATTTGGGGTATCGTTTGCTGAATTGCTCGGCTAATTGATGTTTCTCAAATACTCTGGCACATGATATACTATCAATCCAACTTTTTAAGGAGGATTGATCTCATGTCACTACATACGGACGAGATTCTCTTACGGCCTCTCCAACAACAAGACGCAGCCGAGCTCCTAGAGCTTCGGCTGCGCAATCATGACTTTCTCCAACCATTTGAACCGATCCGCCCCGCTTCTTTTTTGACCCTCCCAGGACAGCAAGAGCAGATTTCACAAGCTCAGAATGATTTTGAACATGGTACTGCCTATGCTTTCGGCGTATTCTCCCGAGAATCCGGAAAGATGATTGGCCGTGTAGCGCTTTCGAATGTCGCACGTGGTGCGTGGCAAAATGCAACGATTGGTTACTTCATGGATCAGGCGTGCAATGGCAAAGGCTATACGACATCAGCAGTAAATCTTGCCCTTCGCTTTGCTTTAACGGATGCTAGGCTGCATAGGGTACAAGCCGCTGTCATGCCTCGCAATCAAGCTTCCATTCGCGTCTTGGAAAAAAACCGTTTTCGCCAGGAAGGCCTTTCGTTACGTTATTTGCAAATTAACGGTGTATGGGAGGACCATCTCATCTTCGCTCTTACTGCTGAGGAGTGGTCTCAGTAATCTCCTCGCTCTTTTCACTCTCACGTAGCCGCTCCAGGATGCGCCGTTTACGGTATAGCATCATCCCCGCTTCGGCGACATCCTGTACGGTTGAGCGATTCAAATACGCCCCGAACAAAATACCCGCAATGGGCACCATCTGAAATAATTTTTTCCACCCATAGTTTTCTGTGTATGTTACTACGACTTCACGCCATCCCTGCAATTGCGCCATCACCTCTCTCTGCGCACTTGGATCATCAAAGCGAGAGAGCTCAGCGAGTATCGCTTTTTTCCCTACGATGTCTGATGAAGCAAACTGCAAGCATTTGACGACAAACAGCCGCTCCCTCTTCTCTTCTGGTCGATAGCCATAGGCTAGAGCCATCTCTTGTAATACTTTTAGGGATGTCCCCATCAATAACGGGATATCGATTGCGAGGGTAAAAATCCCCCCGAAGCCAGTCGTCGCACCTTGTACCGTGGCAAAATTCGCACGTGAATCCTTCAGCTCCAACGCGACATCATTCATGATCGTAAGCGGTACAGCAACAATCTCCTCCTTGCCCATAACAGAAGTGCCCTGTCCCTCTAACCGTTTGCCAAACCGCTTGTAAATCGGTTCATCCTGCACCAAATATGTTCCACCTGTCTCAAGAAAGGCTGCCATTTCATCTACGGCTTTTCCCAGCTTCTCTTGAACGAATGCAGGCGTAATCCGATCCAACAGAACAAAAGGAAGTCTGCCAAGCTTTTCCCAGAACCACAAGTCGTTCTGGTCCTTCTCCCAAGCCTCTACTTCATGTAATGCCGTAACTAATGTCTCCCTAGACTCTTTCAACCCCAACAACCTCCCTGGCTGCTCACTCAGCTTCTCCTCGCCTCCACTCCACTGACATTGGTTGCGCAAGATGGACTTGATATAGTCCTGCAACTCTTTTGACGTGGCGTGACAGACGAATTCTTTTTTATTTCTTACGATTCCCAGCTTCAAATGTTTCACTTGCTCTCCTTCGATCTGAAACCCGAACTTTTCCAAGATCGCCTTCTGCTCGTTTGTCACAGGACTTCCTCCCCTTATAGTCGAAAACCCCCATGCCAAAATGCAAGGGGGTCAATCGTTATTTCACTTCGATTGTGAATGCGATCGTTTCTTTTCGTTCATCAACGTCTGTTTTTTTGACTGATCTTTTTTGTCTTTGAACGAGTCGACAAGTCTTGTTGCTAAGGATATTGGTTATTTTGATCTCGTATTTACCGGGCTGCTGCCGATCAATGAACTTGCTGATATCAAGTGATTCCAGTCCGTTTTCAGTGCCGTCATCGCGATTTGAAGGCTTAATGTCAGTGATTTCTTTTCCTTCGTAGTAGATCTCGATCCGATTTTCTGATGATATCGTAGCACTGCTATGCTCTTGTCTAGCACCGATGGCGTTCTCTCCATATTTCCACTCATACTTGGGCATATGGTAAGAGGAAGCCTTCCTACTCTCTCTAACTTTCTTCGTCCCAGTCCGCTCTGCATACGTGGAGATGAGTTGTAGGTTCTCCAATTCAGCAAGATCGCTATCAGATTCCACAGTCACAAGATCTCCATTGCGATATTCCTTGCCCTCTTTTCCTCTCATGAACATCGGTGCTTGTGGTGGAGCTATACCTGAATCACCTGGATCACAACTTTGGGACGCTGGGATTGGTGGCGTATCCTCAATGACCTGTATGTAACCGCACCATGTCTTAGCAGGGTCCCTTTTGCTGTAATAGTTTACCTTGTAACGCCCTGGCTTATAGCCCGACAGTAACAAGCCTGTATGATCCCAATTCAATTTATCACTATCGACCACGACGTTATCGACTGCCCATACTCCTGGTCCTTCATCGTCATCAGCTTCACTACCGAATTCGATATGCTCTGCTGCTGTAGTCAGCCATATCACATGTACCGGGTTTTGATAGAGCCTCACTGTATTGTCTGATGAATACACATTTGCTTTCTCGACCATGAGTGTAGATTTTTCGTTTGGCTGCATCAACACATCCAACGTGACGTCTCCGCTTGTGGGACCACAAGCATTCGGTGCACCTGGAATTTGTATGTAAATCGTAGTCGACGTAGACCCCCCCCATAAGGAATCCGTTTTGTTTTCCTTGGAATCTGGCTCAAATGTGACAGAAATCGTCATACCTGCCAGCATTTTCGGGATATCAACTTCAAAATGTTGCGCATTCGTCAACGTTTGTCCAGTTCCGTTCACCGACCATCGACCTAGGTATGCCGAATACAAGGAAATCTTACCTGGTGGCTCCGGGGCAGTAATGGTCTGATCCGGCGCGAGTTTTTGACCGCTTGCATCTGTACCCATATACAGCTCCGCCATGCCAATCTGAACCGTCGTAGTCCAAGTCGACATTGAGGTATCGTCAGGTAGAAAAAGGAGCTGGTATTGACCAGTCAACAACGTACCTGTTGAAAACACAGTAGCAGGAACAGATCTCATTTCTTGGTTCGTAGACTTGTTTGTTAGCTTCCACGTACCAGGTACAGAACTGTTAAAATCAGTTGACCCCATATTTCCGAAAATGGTCGTCTGCCCGCCTGTCGCCAACGGCTCACCCTCTGCTTTTTCCCCCTTATAAATACGTGGGTAATTTTGTGCTTCTACCTGAAAGCTCACGTGTAACGTACTGCTCTTTTCATTAGCATCAGTCACTACAAAGGTCAACGTATGAGAGCCAGCTGACAATTTCGCTGCGGGAATTGTAAAGCGAGGTACCTGCCATTTGAACACAGCTTGATTTGAGCTTTGCTCCATTTGAAACTCCGTTAATTCTGCACCATCCAAATATACTTGCTTCCGACTAAGATTTGTTCCATTTCCATAAGTGGTCTGTATCACATCAATATCAAGTGGTGTCTCCGGAGGTAGAATAAACTCATCATTCTTCACCCAGTTCCAACCTTTTGAATCCAGTCCCGCAACCTGATAATCGTTAAAGATAACCATATCGTGAACAGGCTGCTTCCGGATTGGCTTAGATACTTGGCTGTTTTTTTTCATTGATGCTGTTGCCCCGGCTCCCATGGCTGGCGGTACTGACACACCTGACAAAAAAGTACCAGTTGCCAAACACACGAGAAGTGCTTTTACAACCCATTTTTTCACGAACTGTCCTCCTACTTTTTTGTCTTACGTATTTGCATTTGAACAACTGATTTTATTCGACAATAACCGTGTTATATCCTTTAAGTTCGCACACTTTTTCCTAAGAGAGATATAGTTAAAAACTATCCGCTTAATAATTTATATAGATTTGACTTATGACTTCAAAGTCGGTAAAAAGGAAGAAAGGGAGGGGATTCAGATGGTTCAAACCAATCAATGGGATGCCGGGTTATACGACGCCAAAATGAATTTTGTTTCTGAATACGGCAAAGGGGTAGTGGACTGGCTACAACCGGCTCCTGGAGAAAGCATTCTGGATTTAGGCTGTGGAACAGGCGACCTGTGCGCTCAACTATCGCTTGCGGGAGCAAATGTGACAGGAATCGACTTTTCTGCCGCCATGATTGAGGCAGCTCGCCAAAAATATCCGCAGTTTGCCTTTGAAGTAGCCGATGCGCATACGTATCGAACAAATGTCAGCTACGACGCTGTCTTTTCCAATGCCGCACTCCACTGGATGAAACGTCCGGCAGAAGTCGTTGAAACCATTTGGTTGGCTCTTGCTCCCGGTGGACGCTTTGTTGCCGAATTTGGAGGACATGGCAATTGCGGACAAATCACAAAGGCATTACGGACTGTTTTGGCACGAAAAGGAATAGCTGCCGATGAACGCTCGCCTTGGTATTTTCCCAGCATTGGCGAGTACACGACTCTTTTGGAGAAGCAAGGCTTCCACGTCGTGCTTGCCTCCCATTTTGATCGTCCGACAGTCATGGCTGATGGAGACCTGGGGCTTTCGCATTGGCTGAATTCTTTTTGCAGTCCTTATTTTGCTGGACTGTCCTCAGATGAAATCCAGCAAGTATGTAGGGAAGTCACTGACTTACTGCGTTCTGCGCTGTTTCAAGAGGGTCACTGGGTGCTCGATTACAAGCGTATTCGCGTCCTTGCCCATAAGAAATCAGAGAATGATACGCTACATGGGGGAGCTGCACGATGACCCGTATTGCCTGTCTCCATGGACATTATTCGAACATTTCCCTCTTATCAGATGCGTTCGCAGCCTTTGACGTAGAGCTCATTCATTTTGTTGATCCAGGTTTACTCTTGCAAAACGCGGGAACACCTGTCCATACCACGGAACAATCACATGCCAAATTACGTGATCAACTAGCCTGGATGCAGAGCTGCACCGTAGATGCAATCATGATCACTTGCACGCAGTATGCCGGACTGGTAACACCAGAGGATGAGGCAACTGCCACTGTCCCCATCTTCACCATCGATGGACCTTTTTTTCATGAGATAGAACAGCATACGGAGCCACAAGTTCTGCTATTCTCCAATCCCGCTACTGTCCAACCTACGTTGGAGCGTCTCGTAAAACACGCCCATTCCTACAACCTACACCCAGAGATACAAGTAAGTATCGTCGAAAATGCTTTTGCCCTGCTCATGGAAAACAAGCAGGAAGCGTACAGAGAAGCGATAAAAGACGCCCTGTATCAACTCCACCAAACGTTTCCAGATCAACCTATTGCAGTGGCACAGCTCTCCATGGCACCTGTTGCTGATGAGTTTGCAAAGGAAAACGACTGTACAATCTCCCATCCTTTACATAGTTTGACGTCGCAAATGTCCGCAACGTTACAATTGCGTTCAAAGCGTTGAAGTGCGTATGAGTATAAAAAACAGCCCCGTTTGCTTAGGTCTTTGGCCAGTGGCAATGGGGCTGTCGCTATAAACGAATTCGATTGGCTTTTACATGCCTTCGGAGTTGGTCACCAGAACCTCTTCTCCCTCATTCAAGCCGCCTTTGATTTCAATAAAATCGTATCCTTCAATGCCGATTTCTACATCTTTCGGCATTGGATCTCCGGTGCTCGGATCTTTCACCATTACCGTTCCCTGACCTGGCCCCAGAATTTCAACCGCATTGCTTGGCAAGCGCAGGACATTCTGTGCTTGGGCGACGATAATATCGTTGTCTCCCGTCATCCCATGCTTAAAATCAGCCTTGTCTAGCAGTTCCACTTTTACCGCGAAACGAACTTCCTTGTCTTCTTTTTTCCCTTCCTTCGGAAGCTCTATGACTTTGCCTTTAAACGGCTCGGTACCGAACGCATACACATAAACATCGACATTTTGTCCAATTTTAATTTCGGGAATATCAAGCTCTCCAACGGCTGCCACAAAGTAAACAGAAGTCGTGTCCATAATAATGGCTGCAGGATCTGATCCTGGCGCTTCGCCTTCTTTTACTCCTAGCTTGGTGATGACACCGCTGATTGGCGCTGTTACTTGGTTCTTCGCAATTTCACGCTTTTTCTGCTCCATGTTCAATAAGGACGTTTTTAGCGCGAGCTCTTTTTCCTGCAGTTCCATAGAGGACGATTCCATATCCATCTTGAATAGTTGTTGCCCTACCTTGACTACATCGTCTTTTTTCACGTCGATTTTGCCAATTTTTCCGTGAGTACCCGCCAAAATTTCTATTTCATCTGGCAACTGGAATTCTTTCTGATTTCGGCTTACATATAAGAGGCCCTTATCATCCGTATACTGTACCTCACCCTTATCCCCAACATAGATTGCACCAGGTTTTTTGACCAAAACCTCGACATTGTGAATACCGCCCGCTCCTTCTACCTTTTCACCAATTCTATCGACTTCCGTTACGACACCATCCACAAAATACATGGAAGTTGGAATGAACACCTTCACTTTTTGACCTACACTGAATCGTTCAGACTCATAGGAGGTAAATTGTCCAATAATTTTCAAATAGTCGGTATTAGCAAGCTTGACTACTACCTGCTCCGGTCTTACATCTTGCCCTTCTTCCACAAGGACCTCAACCACTTTTCCTTCTTTAGTAGCCGTGATTTTGTCTTTCTTTTGTTTAATTTCATTTAGCTCTTTTTTCGCCTTTAAAATGTCCAGCTCCAGCTTTTGAATTTCCAACTGTGCATCCGAACTGTCTATCGTGAACAAGACATCGCCTTTTTTGACGGACTGCCCTTCCTTCACTAGCACACGTTGCACCTTGCCACTGAGCTCTGGCTTGACTTCCTCACGCGCCTTCGCTTCCACTGTACCTGCAGAGTTGATCGTCTTCTTGACGTCACCACGTTCCACGAGCGCTGTCGGGAAGTTCGGTTTTTCTTCTGGCTTTTCTTCTGTAACCTCTTCGCCCTTGAAGTACGAATAGCCGTAATAGCTTCCCCCTCCAAGAACGGCCACGACCGTGGCGATAATGATCCATTTTTTCTTGTTCATCTTACGTTCCTCACATTTCATCACTTATTCAGATCGAATCGCTTGCAGTGCACTTAAACGAGACGCACGGATCGCCGGGAAGATTCCCGCCAGCACCCCAATAATAAAGGAGAAGCCAATCGCAAAGAGTGCCAGCCAGCTCGGAATGACCGCCAATTTTGTAGGTTCAGCCTCTGGATCACCACCGCCGTAGCCCATGTTCAGACTATCCAAGAGACCCCCAGACGCTCCGAAGTAATTCACGAGCTCAACCGCTCCCCACGCCATACCGAGACCAGCCAGTCCACCAATTAAGCCAATAAAGCCTGATTCCATTAAGAACAGCCAACGAATATTCAACACAGTGGCTCCGATTACTTTCATGATACCAATCTCTTTGGTTCGCTCTAAAATCGACATGATCATCGTATTGACAATTCCAATGGTTGCGACGAGCAAGGAGATTGCTGCAATTCCTCCGAGGACCATCTGAATCACGAAGAAGAATTTATTGATGGTTTCCAGCTCACGTGCAGGCGACCATACTTCAAAGCCCTTTTCCTTCAAAGCTTGTACGACACCCTCGACTTTTTCCCGAGATTCTACCTTGACAGTAATTCTGTCAAATTCAAAAGTTTCCTTTTTGGCTTTATCGCGTGATCTGCGAGATGCTCCCTCTTCGACTTCGTCACCTCGACTGCGCGTGACCCACTCGTTCAGCTCTTTCACGACGTTAATCGGTACATAAACCGCGGCTGACGAGTTACGTTCTTCAGACTTCTTTAATTGACCGACAACCTTCACACGCAGTTCTTTTTTCTCGTATTTCGGTTCATCGTCGATGCGATATTCGCGTGACAAGATGAGAGTCCCCGCTCTGTCTACGAGATTGAAGGCCAGTGCTTCTCCGCCCCCGATATCAGGCGGCGGCATGTTGGACATTTCATTACGGCCACCTCCGGCCTTTCTTCGCCGTTCCTCGCGCTTTTCCTTTTCTACGTCGCGCAATTCTCTGGATACATCGAAAGCAACCACTATCTCTTGTGGCGCCCCTGTCAGATAGCTTCCTTTTTCAATGTCATTTTTGCGATAGGCAGCCGACTCATTTACATCCACCCCAATAAGCTGTACGTACCCTTCTCGTCTACCTACCTTGAGCTTCGCTTGCTCTCGTAATTCTTTTATCGGCATAACTGCCTGAATGCCAGGAATCTTTTTTAATTCCTGCACCGCTTGCATGTTCAGCTTCTTGACTTTATCCTCTGGAACATCGATCCATTCGCCATTTTCCTCGTACCAACGCAATGGCTCGACGTCCATCTCTGTCAAGTTTCCGAAGTTCTCCAAGCTTTTTACCGCACTTTCCTTAAGCCCTAAACTAAGTGCCATCATCGCAACGATTGCAGCCGTCCCGATCATGACACCAACCGACGTGAGGGCTGTCCGCAGCTTCATTCGCCACAGATTCCTCCAGACGATGCGAAAAGAATCCATTACCTTCACTGTTTGTTCACCTCATACCCTCGCCTACGCTGGTCTTGTCCTTTTTTGTACAACCCGTCCGTCCTGGAGATAAATGACGCGGTCGGACTGTTCCGCTACTTCCTGCTCATGGGTAACGATGATGAACGTAGTCCCATTTTCCTTGTTCATTTCTCTCATTAATAGGAGAATCTCTTGTTCGGTCTTCGAGTCCAGGTTCCCCGTCGGCTCATCCGCCAAGATGATGCCTGGCTGATTGACGAGCGCTCTCGCAATACTGACACGCTGCTGCTGTCCACCACTAAGCTCATTGGGTCTGTGGTCGATACGACCTTCCAGCCCTACGCGGTGTAGGATTTCCGTTGCTTTCGCCCGACGTTTTTTCTTGCTTTCGCCTGCAAAAATCAAGGGAAGTTCTACGTTTTCCAACGCTGTCAGATTGGGGAGCAGATTGTATGACTGGAAGATAAAGCCCATATTTTTACGGCGAAACATGCATAGTTCATTTTCGCTGTAGCTGGAAATTTCTGCTCCGCTAACCATGACACTTCCTTCCTCCGGCTTGGTCAAACCTGCAAGCAAATTCAAGAGCGTAGACTTGCCTGACCCCGACGAGCCACACAAAGCCACGAATTCGCCCTTGTTGATATGAAGGTTGATATCATACAGCACGGGAACTTTGATTTTTCCCGTTCCGTAGCTGTGATTGACCCCTGTCACCGTCAGCTCTCCTGTTGAATTGACCATCGTTTGTCGCACCTCATTCGTTCTTTCAAAATGGAAGCTTTCGTAAACATCACATACTAAAGACGTAACATTTCGCAAAACGTAACGCTTCTTTCGGAAACAATTTACGTTTTACAAAAAAACAATCTTTTCTTCAAAAATATGTAACAGCTATGTAACCTTTTGCAGCCTGCTGCGTAATACAATGTGAATGTCAACAAACCATGGAGGGTCGAAGAAGATGACTATCTATCGCTTTTTATTTGAAACAGCAACACGCAGATGGGTTGAAATCATCAAGGCACCCAGTATGTTTGAGGCAGCAAAGCAAGCCAAACAGCTTGCAACCAAGCGTTCCAAGTCCATGTCCACTACCATCAGCTTCTCTTTTCACCACGCTGCTTCTCAAGCATAAATGCACACATACATAAACCGCTTGCCCGCTATGGGAGGCGGTTTTTATATTTTGGGGATATTATTGACAGCACCGATTTCTTCCTCTTTAATATAGAGAGAGGCATTACAGTGCATGACAGTATAGATCCGCTTCGATTGTGCAGCGGTATACAAAGGGAGATAATCACAATGACCATGAAGAAAGCACTCACCATTGCAGGTTCCGACACCAGCGGCGGAGCTGGTCAGCAAGCAGACCTCAAAACGTTTCAGGAGCTTGGTGTTTTCGGGATGACCGCCCTCACCGTTATCGTAGCCCAAGATCCACATAACGAATGGTTTCACGAAGTGTTTCCGATCGATGTCGCGATCTTGGAAAAACAAATCGAAACCGTCCTCGCAGGAATTGGCGTAGATGCTGTAAAAACAGGGATGCTCGGAACCACTGAACTGGTTGACCTCGCTACCCGTAAAATAAAAGAATACAATTTGAAAAATGTTGTCGTTGACCCTGTGATGATCTGTAAGGGTGCAGATGAAGCACTCCATCCAGAAATTGCTGTCAGCCTGCGTGAAGTCTTGCTCCCGAACGCGACAGTTGCGACTCCTAACCTGTTCGAAGCTGGTATTCTCAGCCAAATGGGCGCACTGAAAAGTGTCGAGGACATGAAGGAAGCGGCGAAGCGCATCCACGACTTCGGTACCTCTTATGTCGTTGTAAAAGGCGGCAGCAAGCTCCAAAGCGGCAATGCTGTAGATGTTTTCTATGACGGGAAAACGCTCGAGGTATTGGAATCCGAGCGCTTTGAAACGAGCTTTACTCATGGTGCCGGCTGCACGTTCTCAGCTGCAATCTGTGCTGAATTGGCAAAAGGAAGCTCTGTACACAACGCAGTAGCTGTTGCCAAAGAGTTTATTACTGAAGCGATTCGCCACTCGTTTGCGCTCAATAAATATGTGGGACCTACTAATCACGGTGCGTACCGCATGAAAAAACACGGCGAAGCAATTTGCTAATCACGTCCTGGTAAGCAAAAACTCCTGACCATATCCGAGGCTTTCTCGGCGGGTCAGGAGTTTTCTTATGTTTACGCTTGTTTTTTGATGGCGACCTCGGCATTGATTGGGGTCGCTTTTCGTTTTATTCGCACGGAAGACACCGTAAATACGATGAGCGCAGACCAGATGAATCCAAAGCTGATGAGATGTGTTTGGGTGAAAGGCTCTCCAAACAAGAAAACAGCTGATAGGAGCGATATCGTAGGCGCCAAGTATTGAATGAAGCCTACAACGGAAAGTGGGAGTCTAGTCGTTGCTAGGGCGAACCAGTAGAGCGGCATGGCAGTAGCTACCCCCGCCAGCGTCAGCAACAAAAGTTGCCACCACGCTAAGGATGTCATCGTCTCCGTCCCATTGACCTGCAGCATCAGCAGATAACCGAAAGCAATAGGGGCCACAAACAGCGTTTCCCACGCCAGTCCAATCATCGCCTCCATTCGGACGACCTTTTTCGCCAAGCTGTAAAAAGCAAAGGTCAGGGCAAGTGATAGAGAGACCCATGGAATCTCACCGTACTGGAAGGTGATGAACATGACTCCGAAAGCCGCGAGTACAAGCGCGAGCCATTGCCCAGCATGCATTTTTTCTTTTAAGAAAATAACTCCGAGCAGTACGGTGATGAGAGGGTTCATGTAGTAGCCAAGACTCGTTTGCATGACTTGATCGTTATTCACTGCCCAGATAAAAATGAGCCAGTTTGCGCTGATTAGCAGGGAACAAATCGCTAATGCTCCGAACATTTTAAAACCAGTGACCGCTCCCCACATACTGCGCCAGCGTTTCGTTACCTGAATAATGATTGCGACAAAAATAATCGACCAGACAATTCGATGAGCGAGTATCTCCCATGCCCCCATCGCCTGAAACAGCTTCCAATAGAGCGGGAGTAACCCCCAAGCCAAATACGCCACAATTGCGTAAATAATTCCCTGTCTCATCCATGCTCCTCCATGTGTTTCGCCTTCTCTTTCTCTATTGACGACTTTTTGAACTTCTTCTCTATGGAGTAGTGTAACGGAAATACGAAAAAACAGCTATGTATTCTCACGAAGAATAAGGAGTCCCCTACACTTTCATCCGTTACCATATTACCAATGCATGCAGATAGCTAATTACCTTAGTAGCATAGTAAAGTATGGACAAAAATTTTATTGTACCACTTTTAGACCTGTAGTACAATAGTCATTATTCTTCCGAGTTTAGTCATACGAAAGGAACTTTTACTTATGACATACTGGCGATCTATCTTTTTAGTTTTACTCGGTGCGTGCAGCTACGGTGTCCTCTCAATCTTCATGAAGCATGCTTTTCAACTCGGCTTTACACCATTCGAAATGAGCGGGAGCCAATTGATTTTTGGCGGCTTGATCATGACAGTCATGGCCATCTTTTTCTCCAAGCAACGGTTTTCGTTCAAGTATTTGTTGCTTTTGGCACCAGCCAGCCTCATGATGGCCTCAACCAGTCTTTTTTACCATCAGGCTGTTAGCCGGGTCTCTGCTTCGCTCGCAATCGTTCTCCTCTTTCAGTTTACCTGGATCGGCGTCTTGCTGGAGGCGATTGTGGATCGCAAATGGCCAACCGCTGAAAAATGGGTGTCTCTGGTTATGCTTGGAGCAGGGACGGTTCTTGCAAGCGGACTTGGGGAAAGCGGCATTCAGAGCGTAGACATAGTCGGATTGATCTTCGGTCTGATGTCTGGCGCGACCTTTGCCCTGGTTATTTTCTTCAGTGGGCGAATTCTACCTGGAATGGACCCATACTTGCGAAGCGCGATTTCGATTACTATGGCAGCCCTGATGCTCTCGATTGTTTATCCACCCACATTCCTGGTAAATGGTCAGCTTCTGCAAGGTTTGCTGCCGCTCGGTCTTTTGGTTGCGATCTTCGGTTCGGTCATCCCGATCTTCTGTTTGGCTGTCGGTGTACCTCGGATCGGCAATGGACTGGCTACTATTTTAAGTGCAGTGGAGCTGCCAACAGTCGTGCTCTTGTCGAGCTTCGTGCTTCAAGAGACTGTCTCTCTCCCACAATGGGGTGGCGTATTCATGATTCTCGCTGCCATTTGCGTACCGCAAGTAAAATGGCGGAAACTATTCTCCCCTTCTCACGCCCTCGAGCAGGAAAGAATGTAGCCCCGTTTCCTATACAAAGTATACAAATCGCGTGCAGACGAGCTGGTTCTGCACGCTTTTTTGTTGGTAGATCCCCTTCTTATAGAAGGAAGGTAGATTATCTGACTCGAATTTATTTGCGAAGACTGCCACTCAAGGGGGAAAATGTATGGAAAAACGGCATAGGGTGCTATTCCAGCAGCTAGAGGATTATCGACAGGAGACGTTAAAAGCAATTGATGGTTTGACGGATGAAGATGTAAACCACATACCCGATGGTTTCTCCAACAATATCTTGTGGAATCTAGGGCATATCTATCTCGATCAGTATTTATGGATTTCTCACCTTACAAAAGAAACGATCCCACTCCCCCCTGGCTTTAACGAATGGTTTAACTTCGGGACAAAACCTGCTGACTGGGATACACCGCCCCCGAAACTCGCCGTGCTCGTCTCCTTGTTACAAGAACAACCCAAGAAGATACAAGCTGCTTACAAGGATCGATTAGAAGAAGAGTTTCCCGCAACTGAATCCGGCATGCATACAATAGCACAAGTGCTTGTCCGAACGATTTTTCACGAAGGGGTGCACCTCGCCTCCCTCAATACAATCAGGAGGTTTCTGGGCAAATGAATCAGATCATAACACCGATTTTTCGTATGTTTGACGTTGAGAAGGCAAGAGAGTTTTATGTGGAATTTCTAGGCTTTCAGATTGATTGGGAGCATCGTTACGAGGATCATTTTCCTTTGTACATGCAAATTTCCTCTCCCTCATGCACGATTCATCTGTCCGAGCATCACGGGGATGCTTGTCCTGGCTCAGCGATTCGCGTACAGGTAGAGAACATTGAGCTTTTTCATCAGTCACTGTTGCGTCAAGGATACAAGTACACTTGTCCCGGTCTAGAGGAGACGCCGTGGGGAACACGTGAAGTGAGCGTGACCGATCCTTTTGGCAATCGCCTTCACTTTTATGAGCCTGTCGATCATTCGTAAACAAATACAAAGAAAGCCCAGCCGGAGTTCCATTACTGATATTATCCCCTTTGAGTAGACAGTGTAAAAAGCCCGCTCACCTAACGGTGGGTGGTACACTCTACTTGGAGGGGATTTTCTCATGGCTAAAAAAGGTCAAACATTCAAGCGTTATTCCGAGGAGTTTAAGCTGAGGGCAGTAAACATGTATCAACAGGGAGAGATGGGTTCTAAAGCAATAGCTAAGGAATTAGGGATACCTAGTAAAACACAAGTTCTACAATGGGTCCGAAAGAAGAATAAAGGCGAAGGTTTTGTGGATCAAAGAGGAAAGAATGGTTCTAGTGACACCCCATTTGTTGGTCGTCCAAGAACCAAGTTTGCTACTGTGGAAGAAGAAAGGGACTATCTAAAGGCGCAGGTAGAATACCTAAAAAAGCGCAATCCCAATCTGCATCTGGGAGGAAGGTATGGAAAATAACTCGCTTTACGATCATAGACGAGCTGCGTAAAAAATATCCACTAACGTGGTTGGTAGAAATTGCGCAAGTGTCACGGTCGGGTTTTTACAAATGGCTTAGCACCAAAGGAAAGCCGTCAGCAAGAAATGAGTTAGATCAGATTCTGAAAAAGCATATGATGGCGATTCATTTGGAGCATCCATACTATGGTTATCCACGAATGCAGGTAGCATTAAAGAAGAAGGGATTGAATGCGAATCATAAGCGAATATACCGCCTGATGAAAGAATTAAACCTCCAATCCATCATCAGGAGGAAGCGCCGCTATTTTGGTAAAGCACCTTCGATTGTATATCCCAACTTACTTAACCGTAAGTTTAGAGCGGACAAGCCCAATGAGGTATTTGTAACAGATATTACGTATGTTGCACTTCATAACCGTTACTATTACCTTTCGGTCATTCAGGACCTTTTTAACAACGAAGTTGTTGCCTGGAAAGTTTCCAAGCGAAATGATTTACAACTTGTGTTAGACACTGTGGGGCAGCTAAACGAAGAAAGAGACGTGCTGAAAGCAACCCTACATTCAGATCAGGGCTTCCAATACACGTCTCGACAGTACAATAAGCGAATAAAGGAACTTGGCATAAGTGGCAGCCACTCTCGCAAAGGAAACTGCCTTGATAACGCCTGCATCGAATCCTTTTTCTCGCATCTCAAAACTGAGACATTGTACTTTACTGAGTGTAAGACAGAAGAAGATCTCTTTCAAGCCATTGAAAAATACATTTGGTTTTATAACCATGAACGGTTCCAGAAAAAATTAAACCAGTGTGCCCCGGTTGAATACCGAAACACACTGGCTACTTAGGCTTTTTTTATTGTGTCTACTTGACAGGGGTAAGACCATACAGGAGCCACCGCTGGGCTATTTCATTTTACAATGTTAACATAGATGGGGCGATCGATGGGACTTGAACCCACGAGTGCCGGAGCCACAATCCGGTGCGTTAACCCCTTCGCCACGACCGCCATGTATAGGGTTTGCTTGGTGCGGTCGAGAGGACTTGAACCTCCACGGTGTTGCCACCACTAGAACCTGAATCTAGCGCGTCTGCCAATTCCGCCACGACCGCATATAAAAATGGTGGAGGCTGACGGGATCGAACCGCCGACCCTCTGCTTGTAAGGCAGATGCTCTCCCAGCTGAGCTAAGCCTCCCTACCCCAAACCAGTTGTTGGGGCCCCAGCAAAGCATTCACTTCACTTTGTGGGATGTAAGTGACCCGTAGGGGATTCGAACCCCTGTATGACAGCGTGAAAGGCTGCTGTGTTAAACCGCTTCACCAACGGGCCAAGTATGATGGCGGATGGAGTGGGATTTGAACCCACGAGACGGTTCGACACCGCCTACACGATTTCCAATCGTGCTCCTTCGGCCGCTCGGACATCCATCCATCGAGCCTGCAAGCGTTCGCTTCGGCAAGAATTAATCTATCATATTCACAACGTGATTTCAAGTGATATTTTGAAAGTTTTCCCCTTGTTCGGCCAAAAAAAGGGAGATTGCCTAAAGCAACTTCACTTTCTATTCAATATGATACAAGTAGTATGCCTTTACAAGACGGAGTGATGTCAGTTGTCAAAAAGAAAGCGCCGTTCAGGAGGCTTCCCCTGTTTGTACGGAAACTGGTGTGGGCCTGGATGCTCCGGGCCGGGGGCGCCGATTGATGATGTCGACAGATGCTGCAAGAGGCATGATAATTGCTATCGAAAGCACGGCTATTTTTCTTGTCACTGCGATCAGGAGCTCGTACGCTGCCTTCGAAATAAAGTAAACAACTCAACGGAAAAAGGGAGAATGGCCGGACTCATTTCGAATTTTTTCTCTCGAACAGGGTGCTTCCCCAACAATCCCCGTTAGTTTTTTCCGAATCGTTCTCCTTGTCAGTTTTCATCCAAAAAACGGTAACAACTTGGACATGAATCAGACATAATTCCCTTGTTTTTCCTTGTATTTTTTTGGTACTCTATTGAATGTCCAAGGAGGGTACGCAGCGTGGAATTGCACATACGAACAGACGCCAGTGTGGCGCTGACGTTAAAGAGAGAAATTATTTGTCATGGTATTTCCCGTTTTTATGTCCGTCCATACGATGATGCTCAAGTAGAATTTATATTCCTAGCACTTTCAGAGCACCAGAAGAAGCTACTGTCTTATTCACTACGAAATTACAGCTACTGTCTAACATATCTAGCTTAATCGTTCTACGGCCATTTTTCTCCCCTTTTTTAAAGGGGAATTTTTATTCTTTTTTTTCGATATACCCAAAACGGCGAACATCGTCTTCGGTCAAGTTATGCAAAGCATTCAAAAATTCGATTTGGAAACTGCCTGGACCTACTTCTGCTGCTTTCTCTGCTGCCAGTTGAGCAGCAATACCGTAGCATACCAATGCCGCAGCTCCTGCGAGCAGCTTGTCATTTGAAATGGCTGCAAACGCTCCCATAACAGACGTTAACAAACAGCCTGTTCCGGTCACCTTCGTTAAGATTGGATGACCATTATGGATCGAGTAAGTTGTTTCTCCATCCGAAATCACATCGACCTTCCCGGTAATCGCAACGATTGTCCTCAGCTTTTTCGCTGCTGCTCTCGCTAGGTCCTGGACATCTCCGCCCGCTTCCTTCGCATCTACACCTTTAATCTCCCAGCGCTCCCCGATGACATTGGCAATCTCGGCAGCATTTCCTCTAATGAGGGTAAGGTCCAGTTCCTGCGCAAGATGTTGACTTGTCTCGGTTCGGTACGATGTTGCTCCCGCTCCCACTGGATCAAACAAAACAGGCACGCCATGCTGATTCGCCGATTTTCCTGCGATCAGCATCGCTTCGATCTCATGCTCATTCAATGTCCCTATATTCAATACAAGAGACCCGGCGATCTTTGCCATGTCTGCCACCTCCTGTTTGGCATACGCCATGACAGGTGATGCACCAAGAGCTAACAAGCCGTTCGCTGTAAAGTTCGTGACAACAACGTTCGTCATGTTATGGACAAGTGGATTTTCCTCACGCACTTTAATTAGTAATTGTCCGATTGTCTCCAGAATCATGATCGTTACCCCTTTCCTCTTGAGCGGCGACTCGTGGAATCATCTTGTACACTTCGATGACTTCCCCTAATATAGAATGCTCTTGCATGACGCCAATGATGATATACGAGTGTTTTAAGATGGGTAATTCGTGCATGTCAGCTACAATTTCCCATACCTTTCCATCATCATCCGTCACGCTAGCACTGAAGGAGACTCTTCCCGCCCCTTCTTTCAAGATGTCCACGGCATCAAGGACTCCGATTATTTTTATCCGATCATCTGGATGCATGATCCGGTTTTCCTCGACCCATTTTAGCTTCATTTCTTCTACTTTTAATGTTTTCCAACGATCAAGGAACTCCCAATCCTTGGAATGCGGAAATATATGCTTCGTTTGCTCAAGGAAGGTGTTGTACTCTCCGTGCAGCTGATCTACATAATCATCTACATCCTCAGAAATCACGCGAATCGAATCTTCTCCGCATGTACGGATGTGGTGAGCCAGGTATTTGAATGACTCGATCATGTCAAAGTTCCCCCAGCCCCAGGCCTGTTCGCCGAAAACTCCCCCCCGGGTTCGGCATTTTAGGCAGGTGAAGTAATAGTATGTAGGCATATCTGTTCCCCTATCTCCCCTATTTTGTCTCTCTTTTGGTATCGGTTGAGGAAGCGAAGCAATTTATGTTACATTCGAACCTATTTTTTAAACTTCTCACGCAATTTGTTCACAATTTAACTTCTATTATTTAGTCTAAGTTAAATCGCAAAAGGTGGCTCCCCCAAAATTTTTCAGGAAGCCACTCTTCATTATACTCCTTTTATGGCAATAAGAGGGTTACATTTTGCTACGACAGATGCAAGATTTGCTCCTACAACCGAATCGATGATTTGATCTACATCTTTATAGGCTTGCGGGCATTCATCAAGAATGGAAGCGAGCGAACGGTGATTCACCATGATCTCATCTTCCTGTCCCACGCGCATTGCCTGCTCGAATTGATCGATGGTCACAAGCTCCTTGGTTGCTTTGCGGGAACGAATACGCCCTGCACCATGACAGATCGAATAAAAGTTTTTGGCTCCGGCCTCCGATCCGACCATGATATAGGACGATGTTCCCATAGAACCTGGGATCAAAGCTGGATGTCCTGTTTCACGGTAAGCCTTCGGATTTTGGAAATGGCCTGCTGGCAACGCCTTCGTCGCTCCTTTGCGGTGGACGAGCATCGGTGTGTTGCGGTGGAATTCTTTCAAGGCGTAATTATGCATCAGATCATATAAGACTGGTGTACGCATCTCGCTACCGAAAATATCCCGAAACGCCTGCTCTACTGAAAATCCGATCATATGCCGATTCGTTACCGCAAAGTTCAGCGCGGAGTACATCAAATTCAAATACTGTTGCCCTTCCTCGCTTTGGATCGGAGCATATACCAGGCTCGGCTCAGGATTATGAATCCCCCATTTGTACATGGCTTCCTTGAAGCTTTTGGTATAATCCCGCCCTAGCATAGCTCCCCACGCCCGCGAACCGGAATGAATCATGATGACGACCTGGCCGTCGAACAGTCCCCACGCTTTCGCAATCTCCCTGTTCTCCTCCGCGATCTCGATATACTGGATTTCAATAAAGTGGTTACCGCCCCCCAATGTTCCCAACTGGCCCCACGCGCGACTCCAAGATTTTTGCGGTATTTGCTCCAGGAAGGAATGGTCGAATTCAAATGTGTACTTTTCCACATGCGAGAAAGAACGACGTAAGGTGTCAGCCTCTACTTCTGTGTCCGGAATGTAGTTGCCAGGCAACCCCTTTAAGCCATGCTTCACTACTTCCTCCAAGCGAATATCTGTAAAATGCGTATTTCCCCGTTCGTTTGTCGGGACGTACGCTTCGATCGCTTCGATCAGTGCACGTTTTAGGCTCTTGTCTTTGAGGTCGTCTCGATGCAACGGAGTCAGATGCACACGCATTCCACATCCAATGTCTGATCCGACGATGGAAGGCGAGACAAATCCATCGGCAAGATTCCAAACCGCTGTCGTCCCAATGCAGGTCCCAACGCCTACATGAGCATCGGGGGTATACGAAAAATAAACATTTCGCGGAATACGCAAATTATTGTCTGCCATTTGATATACGCGTTCACCGAAGCTCGCAAAGACTTCGTCATTCGCAAAAACGTGCACATCTCCATGCTCCAGCTTCACTTCACGATGGTTGTTTCCATGCAAAATTGTTTTCATCATTCATTTCTCCTGTCTCTCACAGCCTGTGCTGTTTTTCATACCCTTATTTTCCATCGGCGCATGTGGTTTGAACATGGTAAAAGTATTACGAACCTCTTTTTATCATTGACTTCTCTTCAGCCTCTTCGTAATATGAGGACTAATTTGGAAATAAATGACGAATGAATAAGGATGAGTGTAATGGCACGCGAAAGCTTTGACAAAGAGCTGCAATTGCTCCGTCTCCTGTTTTTGACCGCTGGTGCCTACAATCGGCAGCAGTTGGCCGAGCGGCTCGGGATCTCCGTTCATACGCTAGATAAAACGATAAAAAAGCTGAAGGACATTCAATCGACCTTTTATCAGCATCTCGGCGATGAGGAGAAAAAAGAGTATTACGCGCAGCTTCGTTACAACTATTTTGAGGTGACGGACAATTTCCTGATGTTTTTGTACCATGCAAAATCATTGAAGGATTCGGAAGTAGAGCGGCTGTCGCACATTTTGGAAAAGCTCAGACAACAGCCTCTCTCCATTAAAGACTTGCTGGATACGTTTGTGGATACAGAGCCCGATGAAAAAACGATTCGCCAGGACATGAAATACCTCGAAGAAATTGGCGTGATAAAAAATGTTAGTGAGGTCAGACCATACGTCTATCAATTCGACAGTGAGCTGCTGGACTCGCTGACGGACGACGAGCTATTGGATCTGTTTGATTTCATCGACTTCATGGCCAATACACAACTGCCGGCTGTCCCTGGATATCTTCTGCAAGAAAAAGTGAAGCGCTATCTCAAATATCGCTTGAAGCTAACCGATGCATCTGCGTTTTTATACAAATACCATTTCGTCTCACGTATTCTTGATGAATATCAAGCTTTGCTTCTCACCGAAGCCATTCGTCAGCGAAAAATCGTTGAATTTCACTACTACACGCCCAAACGCCGAAAGTTTTACGATTCCCAAAACACGAATCCGGCATTCCAACGGGATACATCGGGTCGACATGAAAAAGTGATTCCACTCCGGGTTATTTTTGATCATCAATACGGCAGATGGTACTTGCTGGCACAAGGATGCGGCAATGGTCCGCTGCGAAAATACCGCGTGGAGGGTATGACCAAGCTCGTAACAGGCAAATCCGTTACGCCGGAAATCTTCTCTTCTTTGCAAGCAAGCGCGGATGAGCGTATTGCCCATAGTTGGCTGATTGATACCGGAAAACTCGTAACCGTACGCCTTCGCTTTTTTCAGCCTCGCGACACGCCTCATTCCTTTATCCAAGAGAGAGTGGAGGCACAAGGGCAATGGGGGATTGTGACAGAAGAATCACGGGAGAGCTTTGTGTACGAGATAAAAGTAAACAGCACGATGGAAATTACACCGTGGATTCGCAGCTTCGGTTCAAGCGTCGAAGTTCTTGAACCGCTGTTTCTTCGCAAGCAATTCCAAAAAGAATGGGAGGAGCTGCTCGCCTACTATGAATCTGTTTGACAAGATACATAATTACCAGCTATTGACACGACTGGATGAAGCGGGTGTTTATCCGGTCACATCGCATGAAAAAGCGTGGCTCGCCTTGATGCTGGCGAATCCGTCTGCGGGAGAAATTTTCGAGCCCGCTACACTCGACAAGCTTCGCCGTTTGACACACCTGCCAGAAAGTGAATCGAGTGAACAGGAACGATTCGTGGAAAAAGCGCAAACACAGGTTAAACAGCTCTGGAGCCCACTCGTGCGTACCCTGCGGCGAATCATTCTCGGCAAGAATCACATAAAAATAACCGCAGCCACGAACAAAGGCACGGTTTTTCGCAATCAACGAGGGGTTCCCTACAAGCTGGAATATTCACTTGCGAAGAAGGCCTGGTACCTAATCTGGCTGAACATGTCTTCCAATCGCCTGATCACGACTCCGCTGCATCTCATTCGCACTGTCGAAGAGCTTTACATTGAAGATGTATGGTATGACAGTTTTTTACCGACCATTTCGGAACAGATCCAACAACGCAAGCAGGTGGCAAAAATTGTGATCATCCGCCGTTACAACGCTGAGCTCCAGCGAATATTGTACGCCTTTTCCTGCTTTGACAAAGAGGTCTCTTTTGACCCAGAATCGCAGGTGTATACGATCACCCTGCACTTCCTATCCGACGAGCAGGAGTTTATTTTATCGCGCATTCGCTTTCTCGGCCTGCGGGTAAAAGTAGTAGAAAACGATCAACTCAAACAGCGAATGGCAGAGTCGGCAACGAACGCCTTGGCAAGATATACCGAAACTCCACTTTGATTGTCCCAAAAAATCAGGAAATCATACCCTATTCGATTTCCTGCATTTCCCTTATCATAGTTCAGGTGAGATAGTAGCTAATCCAAGTCAGAGGTAGAAATGATGAAAACAACATGTAAAAAAGCGTCTCTCATATGTGGGTTGTGGCTTAGTCTGTCATGGCCGTTTATTACGGAGCCGGCGCAAGCAGCAAGTGTCATCCAGGCAAAGGTGGTCGCAACCTCTCTGAACGTACGCAGTGAGCCAGCCCTTCATGCTTCTGTTGTTGCAAACGTGCCGTATGGAGCCGTCGTGACGATTACGGATGAAGCATACGGGTGGGCAAAAATTAGATACAATCAAAAGGTAGGCTGGGTCGCGGGGTATTACTTGCAAAAAGGCGCGGTAACGAGTGCGGGTTCAGGTTCTTCCTCAGCCACAACAGCCACTGGCAAAAGCAAGCAAGGCACGGTTTTGGCCGATTCGCTTCGAATGCGGAAAGGGCCAAGCACGAGCCATGAGATTATCCTTTCGCTGCCCAAAGGAACCCGTGTAGACATTTTGAAAAAGCAAGGAGACTGGATCCAAGCGAGAGCTTCCGATGGACAATCAGGCTGGGTGTCTGCGACGTATATTGGCGATGCCAAGGCCAGCGCTCCGGTGTCCAAAAGCGGTAAAAAGCCAGGCTTAAAAGGAAAAGTCATCGTGATCGACCCAGGACATGGTGGTTCAGATGTCGGGACACAGGGAACCAAGTGGAATAGTATGGAAAAAACGTTGAATTACAAAACGTCCATGCTGCTCGCCAGCAAACTGCGACAACGCGGTGCGCAAGTCTTCATGACGAGGACAAGTGACACACAAAAGCCTTCGCTATCGCAGCGTGTGGCTTTTAGCGAATCCAAGGCGGCAGATGCCTTCATCAGCATTCATTACAATTCTTCTCCGAAACCAAATAGCGGGACACTTACGTTTTATTATTCGCAAGACAAAGATGAGCCGTTAGCTCGCGCGATTGAGTCTCGCTTGGCAGGTGGCATCGGTTTAAGAAGCAACGGCATTTCATTCGGCAATTATCACGTCCTGCGCGAAAACAATGATCCGTCCGTCTTAATTGAGCTTGGCTTCCTATCGAATCCAAAGGATGAAGGCATCGTCCGTACATCGTCCTATCAGGACAAAGCTGCGCAGGCGATTACAGAAGCTCTAGCGGATTACTTCGGTCGATAATCGTACGGCTGGACACTGTAGGAGAACAGCTTCCGCTCGAATTTTCCTTTGGCACCAATGATCTGATACCAGGTCTCTCCGATCAACAAGTCGGTTGCGAAGTCTTTCTCCAGCAAATTGGTGATCGCCTCCATGACCGCTTTCTCATTGTCTTTTTGGATTTTCAACGACAAGGCCAGGACAAAATACGCCTGGTCTTCTTCCATTTCCAACAAATGCAGACGGGCTGTGCCACGGCGTTTGGCGTTGAAGCCATCAATCACATTCGTGAGACCTTTTTTTGCCTGCACTTTATACTTTGTCGCTTCCCTCCAAGAGGAAATAACCGCATCGTACAACGAAAACGTCAGGATGAAATGGCTGGCGTAATCCTTCGGGTCAAAAGGCTCCGGTCCCATTTGCTTCTCATCCGCTGGTATGACGACGAATGCTTTGTAGTTGCTAAAAAACGGATCGCTCATGGCAGGTCCTTTCCTTCGATAGTTTCTGTGTTGGTTAGTATCCACTAGGAAAGCAGGATATTATGTACAAAAACGGTTATAAACGTTCAAAAGGCCAAGTCGACATGAAAACCGACTTGGCCTTTTGCTTGCTTTTGTATAGGCATGTTTTTCAACTGAATATCTACTCATTACCGGTGGGTCATCGAGACGTTTCCATGCCCGTGCTCCTCTTCCATGACCTCCATTCCTGCACCATGATTGACGGTCCAGGTGATGACTTGGCTGGAAATGACAACGGCCAAAATGGTATACATCATCTCTTTCATCGGTACGAACCAGAACGACATGCAAAGCACAATGACGTCCAGTAAAAGAAAGACCGTACCAATGGACAATCCCGTGTACTTACTGATCAACAGGGAGAAAATATCGTCTCCACCTGTCGCAGCTCCATAGCGCAGAACCAATCCGGTACCCAGCCCGGTCAATACACCGGCCAAGACAGACGCCAGCGGCATCATTCTGCTCATATCCATGACAATCGGTGAAAATCGCTCAAACAAATCGTAAAATACGGTAAAAGCAAGTGATGCAAAGATCGTGTCCCAAATGAATTGGCGGCCTCTTACTAACCAGGCAACCAAAAACAGTGGAATATCCAGCAAAAGCATCACCATCGCTGGCGACAAGTCAAAGGCGTATTTCGCCAATAACCCCAAGCCAACAAACCCACCTTCAGACAAATGGTTCTGAAAGTTAATGTGATAATACGCAAAAGCAAGTAAACAAGCTCCAAACAAAATCATACTGTAACGCTTAGATAACTGCAGCGCTCTCCTCATCATGGTTTCCTCGCATTTTTGTCGGTTTAGGCACAGACGACCAACCGACTACCGAGGAACATCGCAAGCATAAGTCGCTACTCATACAAAGGGCCTCGCTTTCGTAGTAGGTTAGTCGTCTTCAGTGACGATCGACTACTACGAAGCTAGATGTAGGAGAGGTCAAAACGTTTCCAGATCGTCCTATGGGGACGCATGGTATCCTGATCCCTTCCATGGCTTTTCTTGTATTATATCACAAAAAAGGTGAAAAGACGACTCGAATCCGTCTTTTCACCGAGTTAAAATCGGAAAGCTTGTCCTTTTAGCTCCACCGGAATCCCTGCTGTGACAAGAAAAACTTGATCGGCAACGGCTGCCACGCGTTGATTCATCAAGCCCGCCAAGTCACGGAACATACGGCCCAACGGGTTTTGTGGGACGAGTCCGTCGCCTACTTCGTTTGTCACCAGTAAAACGGTCCCTGGGTAGTCTTTTAGCTTGTTTACCAGCATATCCACCTGCTGGAGCACTTGCTCAAACTGCTGCTCCTCTCCATCATGCAGCAGCCAATTGGACAGCCAAAGGATCAAGCAGTCAACCAAAATCACTGTCTGCTGTTCTTGTATGTCCTTTTGTGCTCCGAGCTTCGCGAGCCACTCTGTCAATGCGTATCGCTCCTCGATCGTTTGCCAAGGGAAGCCAGACTGCAAGCGGCGGTCTCGATGGTGCAAGATCCGCTCTTCCATTTCCTCATCAGTGATTTGTGCGGTCGCAATGTAAACACCCTGGGAGCCCAAATGAGCCGCGTATTTTTCGGCAAACGTGCTTTTTCCGCTGCGTGCTCCGCCTGTAATGAGTACGATCATGCCTCTTTCTCCTTAAACAACCACTTATACTTGCGATTGCAAAATAATTTGCGGCAAATGATGGACAGGATGCTCCATCACAATCGGTTTGGTTCCGTATACAGCCTCTATTCTGTCACTTTGCAAGATGTCTTTTGGTGCGCCGACGCTTATCTGCTTTCCTTTATGCAGCATCAAAATACGATCGCAATATATAGAGGCCAGATTCAAATCGTGTAGCACAGCAACGACTGTCACCTGCGTCGTCTTTTGCCATTTTCGCACGATGTCCATGAGTTGAATCTGGTACCCGATATCGAGGTAAGTCGTGGGTTCATCGAGCAACAGCACCTGAGGTCTTTGGATCAATGCCTTCCCCAAAGCTACGCGCTGCTTTTCCCCACCACTCAACTGATCCAGTGTGCGCTCTTCCAAATGTTCAAGACCGAGCATCTGTACGATTTCATCAATGAGCGATGCGACATCCTGCTTCTCTTCCCCCAGCCAATTTTGGTAAGGAAAGCGCCCCATCTCCAGCACCTCTCGGACACGAAAGCCGACTGGCGGCAGACCTTCTTGCTCCAAAACAGCCAGTATTTTGGCAAGCTCTTTACGTGGATATGAATGAAGCTTTTTCTCTTGAAGCAAAATGTCACCGGCATCTGCCTTGATGACACCTGAAATCATTTTCAACAAGGTAGATTTACCGCTTCCATTGGGCCCAATGATGCCAAAAAATTCTCCCTTGTCCACGCAAAAATCGATTCCGTGCAAAACAGGCGTATCCTGATACGATTTTTGCAAACTGCGCACATTGATCATAAGCTTACGTTACCTCTTCCTAAAGCGTTTATTTTGCTTCAATAAATAAGCGAAAAATGGTGCTCCCAGAAATGCTGTCACGACACCGAGCGGGATTTCCGTTGGACTCAGCAGCATTCTGGCTAGAGTGTCGGCCCACAGTACATAAATACCACCGCAGATCGCAGCCATCGGCAGTAAAATACGATGGTCAGGACCAACCAGCAATCGGACGAGATGCGGTACCACCAAGCCAACGAACCCGATAATACCCGCGATAGAAACTGCCGCTGCAGTCAGGAGAGTCGAAACGACCAGAACCACGAGCTTCGTTCGATCCACATGGACGCCGAGATGCGCAGCCTGCCTCTCTCCCAATGCAAATAGGTTCAAGGAGCGCGCATAGCTCACCAGCACCATTCCACCTATGACCAAGTACGGAATCAAGACGTACGTAAAGGCCCAGCCGCGAAATGACAGGCTGCCCATCAGCCAGAACACAATCTCATTCACCGTCTGATCGGATAGCGATACCATAAAGGAAACGAGCGAGCCGAGAAAAGCCTGCACCACGACACCAGACAAAATCAGGGTCTCCGTCTGCAGCTTTCCTTGCGTGTTTGCGAGTCCGAGTACGATCAATAAACTGAGCAATCCTGTAAGAAAGGCGACAACAGGTGTGCTCCACGCACCCAGAAAACTGATTTGCAAGCCAAAAAGGATCAAGAAGGCTGCTCCGACAGCAGAACCCGATGCCACGCCCATCGTAAACGGATCTGCGAGCGGATTGCGCAAAACTCCCTGAAAGCCCGCCCCCGCAAGTGACAAGCAGGCGCCAATCAAGACAGCCAATACAACCCGTGGAAAACGAACCTTCATGACGATTTGCTCAGAAGACTCGGGCCACGTTGCGGTGATCCATTCAGACAAACCCGGGATTTGATGAAGCAGGATGAGCCATACTTGCGAAATGGGGAGGTGGGCCGCCCCCATCGAGATGCTGATGACTATCGATGCCAGCAGGACGAGACAGCTGACCCCTCCCCATATGAAAAGTCGCTTCTTCATTTTATTTCACCAAGTCAGGGTAAATTGCCTTGGCTACCTCGATCAAGCCTTGTGTAATACGCGGACCGGGACGGGACAAAATATTTTGGTCCATGCCAAAAATTTGTTTTTCACGAATCGCCTTCATTTTATCCCAGCCATTGCGATTCGCGATCATATCCTCCAGCTTGACGCCAGTCTTTTCATCGGTAATTCCGCTCGCGTACAAAATAACGTCCGGGTCGTTTTGCAAAATCTTTTCCTCACTGATCGGATTCCAGCCCTGGGTGTCAGAAGCAATGTTTGTCGCCCCAGCCAGCGTGATGAGTTCGTCCATGAATTTGCCTTTTCCGACTGTCCAGCCTGGAGAAAATTCCAGGTAGACCTTTTTCTTCTCTTCCGGTTTTACATTTTTCACTGCTTCCTGAACGTACGCGATGTCCTTCTTCATTTGCGCGACGACTTTTTCAGCTTGGTCCTGTGTGTTGGTGATAACTCCCATCGTCAAGATGTTGTTTAGGATGTCGTCCATCTTTGTTGGATGGGTAATATAGACCGGCATTCCGAGAGATTTGAGCTTGTCAGCCACTGGCTTTTCCATCGAAATTCCACCGATGACCATATCCGGCGTTTGAGCGAGAATGGCTTCTTCATTCGGTTTGACGACTCCGCCAATTTTCGGTTTTGCCTTCGCCGCTTCCGGATAATCGTCATAGTCTGAAACAGCTACGATCCGATCTTCCAAGCCTAATGCGAACAAAATCTCTGTTTCGGCAGGGGATGTCGAGACGATTCGCTCAGGAGCTTTTGCAAAGGTTACTTCTTTTCCTGTCGCATCCGTGACTGTCAATGGATACGATGTTTGTTTTGCAGGCTGCTCGGCCGTGTTCTCTTGCGGTGCTGTCTGCGGTGTACTTGTTTGTCCACCAGGTGCTGGCTGGCTGTTATCGTTACCCGCACAACCTGCGAGGCTAGCCGCAACTAGTAGTGGGATCATGAATCGCAATGAACGTTTCATATGTAGAACTTCCTTTCTTCATGTCTGATTGACTGTTCCTTCCAATAAAAAAAGCGACCCTTGCTTCCATTCGGAAAACAATAGGTCGGTACCTCAGGGCAAACTGCCAGGATGGTCTGCTCCCTGAAATAGGCCGATCCTTTCCGCGAAGGCAACAGGCACGAAAACAAACAGGCAGGTCTCCTGGCTTACGGCTGAGAAACAAGCCGATTTACAGTGGCGGGACCGCGTCGGATTTTCACCGACTTCCCTTTTCACCCGATCTTTTTGTCAAAAAGACGAGGCACCTATTTGCTGTTACGATTGAATTTGTCACAGTCCATGACTCATCCTACATCATAGCATTCCTTGGATGAAAAAAGAATGACAAACACCTAAGCCAATACACTCTTGCCTCCTAAAAATGAAAAACGCCTGAACAAAAGGTTCAGGCAAATGTAAAGCTTTTGGCAGGCTATTTCCCTCGTTTGTACAAATAATCCAGAATGCCCATGGAGCATACCTGTAAATCGAGCTTGAGTACTTCGAAAACTTCGTGGTCACCACTGATGCCTTGTGACTGTAGATGATCCGAGACTCGTTCCAATAACTTGCGAGACGGCTCGTCATATGTTTGTCCAGCTGCAAGGCTTAATTCTCCTTCTACTAGAAACACAGGGAGCCACTCACGTAATTGGCGGTACACGTCGTCTACCTGCTCTGACATCCCAAAATGACCAAAGTAAATGCGACTTAGCTTGCGTGCTTCAAAGCGGCTTACAGACGCTAACATGGCATCCGGGTCAAACTGATTCGGCGAAGTAGATGGCAGCACGAGGTGTACACCATCCTTTTTAAGCTGTGGATAGAGCACACCTGCCGTATCACCTGTGAACATGCCGCGGCTTACGGGATCGTAGATGCTGAAGTGATGATTGGCATGCCCTGGCGAATCCAGAAACTCCAACACGCAATTCTCTCCAATCTTTAGTGTATCCCCGTCCCCACGAATCAAAATCCGCTCCTCAGGAACAGCCTCAATCGGATCAAACAATCGATCAAAATCATCATGATAAACCGCTCTCGCGCCTGTGATCAGTCGGCTCGGATCTACGAGATGGCGTGCACCTTTCGGATGGACGACGATCTTTGCGTTTGGACAATCCTTCAGAAACAGTCCGGCCCCTCCTGCATGATCCAAGTGAATGTGCGTGACGATGATGTATTTTACTTGTTCCGCCGAATAACCGAGCTTGGCGAGACCGGCCTTGATATACGGGACGGAGGGGCTTGGACCTGTTTCTACCAATGTGAGCTCCTCTTCTGCGATCACATATGTCCCCGTACGTTCTGCCCAGCCCATATCGAAACCGTCTATTAAATGGATGCGTTCCCCTAAGTCGATTGGCTGTGTTGATTGCATGTAAATACTCCTCCTTTTCAAAAGCAATGCATTGACCGAATATTTACACTTTACCATCTATTCTGGACGCATTGAGGATAAACACACAAAATCTTCATATTTTTATCGTAGTATGAGGGTAGCAAAAACAATTCCATTACCTGGAGGGGTGTAAAAATGGGTAAGCTTTTTTCTGAATTACGACCTGAGCATGAGGCGTTTATCAAGAAGCAACAGATGTTCTTTGTTGCCTCTGCTCCTATGGACACAGATGGTCACGTGAATCTTTCACCAAAAGGGTACGATTCTTTTCGCATATTATCGCCTAATGAGGTCGCCTATTTGGACCTGACTGGAAGTGGAAACGAAACCAGCGCTCATCTGCAGGAAAATGGCAGGATTACGATCATGTTCTGTGCATTTGAAGGCCCCCCTCTCATCATGCGCCTATTCGGCAAAGGAACGGTTATTCTCCCAGATACGCCTCGGTGGGATGAGCTCGTAAAAGACTTCCCGGTTCTGCCCGGTGCTCGTCAAATCATTACCGTAAACATACAGGAAGTAAAGACTTCTTGCGGCTGGGCTATCCCCTTCTATTCCTTTTCAAAAGAACGCGACACCCTTCAGAAATGGACCCTGGCAAAAGACGAGCAGGAACTGCTTGCTTATCAAAAGGAAAACAACGTAGTCAGCATGGATGGATTGCCAACACCATTGGGACAAAAGCTTTTTCCCGCAGTAGGTGGGGATAACTAAGCGTAAAACGCAAAGAAGCTGCCTTGCTCGCAGCTTCTTTTTTAAACCCTCTTTACTTGCTCGTATAAATGACCACTGCATCTCGGAGAAACTCGGCAACACCAGGCTGCTCCTTGTCATAGTATGCGGTAAAGCGCGGGTCATCGACGTACATCTGGGCAACACCTGCGTGAGCTTCTTTGCTGTAGCTGTCCCAATAAAAGCTCAGCCATTGACGGTGAAGATCCGCTGCTTTTTGCGCAAGCTCATGAGCAGGATCTCCCGTCGCAAAAGCCTGTGCCAACGTTTCATGCAGTTCTTCATTCAACTGCTCAAGTGCAGCGTACTCCTGCTCGGTCATTCCTTTGATTTTCTGATTGGATTTGTCAATCTGGTCACTGCCATATTTTGCGCGAATTTCATCTCCGTATTGTGCCTCGTTGTCGTCAATCAACTTTTGCTTGAAGCCTTCGAATTTTTGTTTGTCACTCATCGTTTTGGTCCCCTCTCTTTGTGCTAATGTCAAATCGACATTGGCGATTAACGCATCCAACTGCGCTCGCCTTTCCAGGAGCTTCTCGCGGTGCTCCCGCAGTGCCCGGTCAGCATCAAAGGTTGGTGAATCCAGGATCTCCTTGATTTCCTCCAAGCTCACACCCAACTCGCGGTAAAAAAGGATTTGCTGCAATCGATCAACCTCTTGCTGTCCGTAAATGCGATACCTTGACGAATTGATTCTCGCCGGCTTGAGAAGGTCAATTTCATCGTAGTATCGGAGCGTCCGGGTGCTGACACCCGCCAGGAGTCCTAGCTTTTGCACCGTATATTCCATGTTCATTCCTCCTGACAAATTGATCGTACACATTTACGGACCGTCAATGTCAAACACAAATTCATAAAAAAATTGGCGTTACTCTATTTTTATTATTTGTTAAAATATAGGAAGGACATTACAAAGGAGGTTATGCGATGCTCTATGTCATCGGCTTCATTGTAGCCATGCTCGGTGCTGGCTGGGGATTGACAGGGCTGCTCAGTCTCAAAGCAAGAGACAAACATGCCATCACCCATTACTCTGACGATGCTTACGCCCAGCAAACCTTGTTCCAAATGCACAACAATCCTACCCAAGGCATGTAAAAATAAAAAATGGCTGCCCGCATCGTGTGCATGGCAGCCAACTTTCTTTTTTACAGAGCTTGGAACGTATCGGTCAATACCGGTACGATTTGTTTTTTGCGGGAGACAACGCCCTTCAGAACAGCTTTGTTGTCCACCAATGTTACTTGGTACGCTTTTTCCACTGCTTGTGTTGCGCTGCCGAGAGCGATCGCAACAGAGTCGTTGTTCAAGATATCCGTTACGACAAACACGAACAGGTCCAAACCTTTTTCAGCGATGTTTGCATTCATAGCTGCTTCCAATTCGCCTTGTCGTGCGAGTACATCATTTACATCCACTGCATTTACTTGCGCGATTTCTACTTTCGCATTGCCCATTTGGAACTCTTTTGCATCCAGTGTGAGCAGTTGTGCGATTGTTTTGTCGCTCAAGTCTGCCCCCGCTTTGAGCATTTCCAGACCGTATGCTTCCAGATTGACACCCGCGATTTCAGCCAGCTCATGAGCAGCTGCTACATCTTGCTCCGTGCAAGTTGGGGATTTCAACAGCAACGTATCCGAAATGATGGCAGAAAGCATCAAGCCCGCCATATCTTTTGGAATGTCTACGCCATTTTCTTTGTACATTTTCTTCAAAATGGTTGTGGTGCATCCTACCGGCTCGGCACGGAAGTAGAGAGGATTGCTCGTCTCAAAGTTCGCAATACGGTGATGGTCAATCACTTCTACCACTTGCACTTGCTCAATGTCATTCGCGCTTTGTTGGCGCTCGTTGTGGTCTACAAGGATGACTTCATTAACTTCATTCGCCACTGTTTCTACGAGGCGCGGCTCTTTTACTTGGAAGTAATTCAACACAAATGCGGTTTCGCTGCTGATTACACCCAGACGTACAGGCTCTACATTCGCGCCTAGTTTTGTTTTCAAGTCAGCGTACACAAGCGCTGAACAAATGGAATCTGTGTCTGGATTTTTATGACCGAAGATTAATTTTTTTTCCATCATCCATACTCCTTCATCGTAATTTGGCGTCAAAATTATACCATAGCTTAGAGGATATGCCCAAGATACATTATAGGTTCAAACTCGGTCGTTGGAAATAAGGTTTTGAAGATCATTCGGAAATAAATGGGAGGCGAAGTAAAATGAGAGTGGCAGCTTTGTATGACATTCACGGGAATGTACCTGCACTACATGCAACTTTGGCAGAACTCGAAGTTGTGAGGCCTGATCTTATTGTCATCGGGGGTGATATCATCTCAGGCCCGATGCCCGTCCAAACTCTTGAAATGCTCTTCCAATTGGATACACCTGTACAATTCATACGTGGCAATGGTGATCGTGAAGTACTCCTCACATTTGACGGTGAGGCTCAGCGTCCGGAAATGTCTGATTCTGTTCGAGAAATCACGTCATGGGTTGCGGAGCAATTGAGCCGCTCTCATCGTGATTTCCTCGCACAACTCCCACTTACCTACACGCTACAACGAGAAAATTTCGAGGACGTGCTATTCTGCCACGCCATTCCCACCAATGATGAAGATATTTTCACCCCACTCACACCTGATGAAGTCGTGGCCGCTTACTTTCAGGGGACGTCGCAACGAACAATCCTCTGCGGTCATACGCATGTCCAATTTGAACGTCGTCTTGGCGATCTACGTATTTTAAATGCTGGAAGCGTGGGCATGCCGTTTGCGAACAAACCAGGTGCGTACTGGTTACTGCTTGATGGCGACAGCTATGAGCATCGCTTTACACCGTATGACGTAGAGGTTGCCGCAAAACAAATCGCCTCAACGAGCTATCCGCGAGCCCAGCAGTTTGCCGATGAGAATGTCAGAAAGATCCCTTCTGCTCAAGAAGCGATGGCATTTTTGGAAGCCATGGCACAAAAAAACCGCCCCTCTACATCGTAAAGGGGCGGCTGAGAAATATGGCTGATTCAATTAATCGTCCCAGTCTACATCCAGTACAGCACCTGTCGTAGCGGAAATCTCCAAATCTACTTCCTGTCCTTTAGCCGTTTTCACTTCTACATCATACACATAGTGATTATCGTCTTCATCCAGCTTAATGGATTTGATGTTTCCTTTCACTTTTGCCAAAGCGATTTTTTTCGCTTGCTCGACACTGATTTTCACCTGTTGGTTTTTCCAATGATCGTCGTTGTCGTCGTCATGATCATCGTCGTCATCATGGTCGACTGTTTGCCACAGCTCGCCAGTCATTGCGTCGACGTACACATCAATCTCTTGATGCTTGTTTTTGATCTCTGCTTTGTATACGAGGAAACCGTCCTCTTCATCCAGCTTCCATTCGGTAATGATACCAGACTGTGCATCCCGAACTTTTTTCAGTGCTTTTTCAGGCGTAATGCCTACGAGCTTCGCCCAGTTGTGTTTCACATCATCGTCAATTTGCAGGTACACGGTAACAGTGTTCTTTTGAGGTACGTTGTAATATTGGTTGCTATGTGCAAAGGCTGTTACGCTGAGGCTTCCTACAATCAGTGCTCCTACCATGGTCATGACTACTTTTTTCATATGATCTCGCTCCTTTTTTTCGACCGGTTTTGTTTGATCTCCTTTATCATAAAAAGGATAGATGAAGGAAAAAAAAGAGAAAGATTAGAAATTGATGAGAAAATAGAGGAGACCTCTCACAGAATTCATGATTGCCGGTGAGCCACAACGATTAACAAAAAGAGCGAGTGTTTTCTACGGGCAAAAACGATCCATTCCGGCTGTAAATCGACGCAAATGAAACGTCCGCGCTTTTGCGTGCTTTCCACTTTTATCCGTATAATAAAAGCAATCGAGAGGACAACAGTCGACTCGATGACATACGAAAGAGAGCGTGAATGGCAGTGTAATACATATCGTTTCTAGCTACTTTCTATTTTTTCGTAAATGAGAAGGAGAAACGATTTTCCCGTGGAATCACCACTTTTGAAAACCATCTTTTTTTGAATCTATTTTCTCGTCACCATGCAAACGGTCGTCATGTCCGTTATGACCTTGGAAGTGAAAAACCCAGCACGTATCCAATTGACTGCACAAGCAACCCAAGCTATCTCTTACGCCTATACGGATTCGGGCAATCGGAAATGAAAAAAGGCACTCTACTAATCTTGTAGAGTGCTTTTCATGTGAAAAAGGAGTGACAGCAGGATGCGAAAAATGGAAGTACGTCCTTACGAAGCACAATGGGCGGCATTGTTTAGAGACGAGGCGCTGTTGTTGCAAAGGATTTTCGGTGACGAAATCGTTGAGATCCTCCAGCTATTGACCGCCATCTGGCTTTTCGCGACTACTTGCGTGCTCATCCTGATGAAGCCAAGCATTACGGCGATGTGAAGGCAGAGCTGGCCAAACGATTCCCCTATGATTCTGGCGGTTATGTAAAAGGGAAAGATTCACTTGCAAAAGCACTGGAGCAAAAGGCGCTTGTATGGAAATATTCTCAGAATGAGCAGTAGTAAATTTCTATTTTCCGAGATTGTTCTTAATGGCTTCCAATCCAGCGATTTCTCCCAGGAAGAACGTATCGCCCGCGAGTGTATCCATCGTGTAAACCTGGTTGTTTTTCACTGCTTTGAGGTTTTTCCAGACAGGATGATCCTTCCAGATATGAATCAACCCTTCTGGCTCCTCTGCTTTTGCTGAACGGCGGTTCTCCGCAATAAAGATATGATCGGGAGCGAGCTCACTCAACGCCTCGATTCCGATACGCCCCCCAATTTTGCCATCCTCGGGCAATCCTGCTATCGGTGTTAATCCCACTTCCTCATAGTAAATCGGGAAGTTTTTGGGATGCATCACCGTAAAATCCTTACCATTGGAAACGAGGAATAGCGCAGTTTCTCCTTTATGCTTGTCGGCTGCTGCTTTTGCTTCGCTTTTCAGCTTATCAAAATCGGCCAAAACTTGCTTCGCCTTTTCTTCTTTACCGATTACTTCAGCGATTTTCATGAGGCGGGTGGGGGCATCCACTGAGAAATCAATGACAATGGAATCAGCCATTTTGTTGAATTCCTCAAATCTGGAGCCTTTTCCGGTGCTTGTCATAACAATAACCTCTGGGTCCATCTCCAACAAAGTCTCCAAATTCGTTTTTCCACCCAGATCCTTCACCGTTTTTCCTTCCGCATACTTCGCAAAAATGGGTGACTTGCTTTTCGTCGAATCAAAGCCTTCCGATACAATCGGAGCAAAATCTAGCACGAGGAAGTAATCTGTTCCCATGATATCAACAGAAGCGACACGCTCCGGCTTTTTCTTTAGTGTGACTTCCCCCATCGTATGCTTGATGGTTCGCGGATAGACAGACTCCCCTGTCCCTTTTGCAGCGGGTTGTGCTGCTCCCGCCTCAGCCGTTTGCGCTTTATTGGTAGCGTTTGTGTCTGTAGTCGCCTGTCCTGCTCCGCACCCCGCCACGACGGCTGTGGCTAAGATTACGGACAGAATGCCTGATAATTTCTTTTTCATATCGATTGAACTCCTTTTATTCATCTCCTGATTTCAAACGTGTTTTACCCTTTTGTCCGGATCAACAAGTACAGAAAGTAAGGCCCCCCAATGAGGGAAATAACAATACCCGCCGGTACTTCTGTAGCCGGCATAATGCTTCGCCCTATCGTATCTCCAGTCAATACGAGCAATGAACCGACGAGCGCCGTAATAGGCAGCATGTATTGATGCTGGGGTCCGACCAATCTGCGCGCGATATGCGGGCCAAGCAAACCGATAAACCCTATGCCTCCGCCTGTCGCTACACTCGACGCAGCCAATCCAACCGCACCCGCCATCAAAGCTAGTCGCTCTCGTTGAAGAGATACGCCCAGGCTTGCTGCAATTTGTTCATTCATACTGAGCAGGTTCAGCACATTTGCCTTCCGATACACGTACGGCAGCAGGATCACCATCCAAGGCAAAAGTGCCAGCACGAACTTCCAATTGGAACCCCACAACGATCCCATTTGCCAAGTGACGACAAACTCGAGGTTTCGCGGATTCAACTGAAGTGTCAAAATAATGCTGACGGCGCTAAGTCCCGCCCCTACTGCAATCCCTGTAAGCAAGAGACGGGTAGGAGAAATGCCATGCCCCTTCTTGTATGCCAGCAGATAAATTATGGCTGCTGTGGCAGTCGCACCGATGAGCGCGAGAAACGGCATCAAAAAAGGCGGTGCCATGTTCGTCGCGGGATATAAGGAAACGAACAACAATACGGCCAGTCCAGCACCTGAACTGATTCCAAGAATGCCGGGGTCAGACAGGCCATTGCGAGAGATTCCTTGCAGGATCGCTCCCGATACAGCAAGCCCAGCCCCAATCATGAGCGCAATCACCATGCGAGGAAGCCGCAGCTCAAACAGCACGAGATTCTGCTTTTTTGAACCCTCTCCCAGCAGTGTTTGGAACACCTCATAGGGCCCAATGCTATAAGGTCCCGTGTTCAAACTCAAGACAAACCCGACAAGCAAAAGTACCGTGAAAAGAAGGATCAGTCGGACACTGCGGCTTTTTCTTTTTTGGGAAAATAGATCGATGTCCACTACCACTCCCTCCTTTCCTTACGTGCCAGGTACAGGAAGAAGGGGACCCCGATAACAGCGATAATGGCGCCAAGCGGTGTCTCGTAGGGCATCGCTATCATTTTGGCTCCGATGTCTGCAAAAACAACCAAAACGCCTCCCATGACTGCCGAGCAAGGAATAATCCAGCGGTAATCAACCCCGACCAGAAAACGGACGATGTGTGGGACAACGAGACCGACAAACCCAACTCCGCCAACTGTTGAGACTGAAGCACCCGCCAGCACCATGACGACAACCGCCGCCAAACCCTTCACCAGCTTGGTCTTTTGTCCGAGTCCCGCTGCAATCTCTTCTCCCAGACTCAAAATGGTAATGGAGCGAGAAAGGATCATGGCCACAATGATTCCTCCTGCAATCCATGGCATCATGACGGATACTTGAAACCACTCCGCTGTTGAGATCCCCCCTGCTGACCAGAAAGCCAAATCGTAGTTGATCTGAAACAACAGGGAAATCGCCTGACTGATCCCTGAGATGAGCGAGCTAACGACTGCTCCCGCCAACGCGAGTCGTAAAGGTGTCAAACCGTTTTTGGAAAAATAGGCCAGTCCATAAACAAGCCCTACCCCCACACCTGCTCCGATAAAAGAGAAGAGAATAATAGACTCAAAAGGGAGTCCAGGTGCTAAAGCAAAAACGAGTACAAGTACGAATCCAGCCCCTGCATTAATGCCCATCAAGCCCGTATCCGCAATCGGATTTCTCGTAACCCCTTGCATGATGGCTCCCGCTACGGCAAAAGCAGCTCCCACCAGCGCTCCTGCCAAAGCACGCGGCATACGCAGTGTTTGAATAATGACGTGGTGCTCGTTGGTAGAATCATAGTGAAAAATCGAGTTCCAAACGGTGGCAAACGAGATATTCGCCACTCCCGTGATAATGGATGAACCTAGCCCGAAAAGGATGGCGCAAATCCCCGCAACAATCAACACCGTTGCCATCCACGGCCTGGTTCGAAGCGAAGCATTTTTAGTGATCGGCTGTGACAGTGACATTTCCCTTCTTATCCTCCAGAGCAACGTTCGAATGAATCACGGTCAGCTTGTCATTTGCAGCCGTTCTCGCTCGTGCTTCCGGGATGACCTCCGGAAAGCCAAGCTGAAGCATTCCTACGAGTTTTTCCTCCGTACGTACCCCTACCGCTTGCAAAAATCCTGCTTGATACGTGAACGGTTCCGTTTTCCAAACGACGCCCAATCCCCGCTCCCACGCCGCTAGCTGAAAGTTTTGAATCAACGTGCAGGCTGCCGCATAGTCCTCTTCCCGTTCTCTTTGCCGAGAGTCTTCATTTACGATAACCAAAAGATATGCCGGGACGCGTAAAAGCAATTCCGGATCTCTTTTTTTCATGGCGTTTTGAAGAATGGCATCGACGACTACCCGCTTCCCTTCTTCCATGTAAAGGATGAATCGCCAAGGCTCGCGTAGTCCGTGGTTAGGTGCCCAGACAGCTACATCCAGCAACTCACGAATCAATTCCAGTGGAATCGGGTCCGGCTTGAATTTCTTTATGGTTCTGCGGTCACGGATCGCTTGTGCAATCGGATACAAGGATGACTCCATCTCGTTCCCTCCAACAATAGTGATACTCATTCTCAATCATTATCACAAACTTGTGGACGCAAGAAAATTGAAGAACCTGATTCCTTTTTTGTACATTCCTGTGACTCTGCAAGATGCGTGAGCGCCTCTGATATGGCCTGCTCATGGCCGAGTGCGGAATAATGCAGCCAAGGATATACCCCAGCTCGATGTACATTCCCTTTCAAACGATGCTTGCGTACATCCGTTCGAATTTTCCTTTCGTCGAAAAGCAGAATATGATCAGCCTGAAAATCTTGAAGCTCATCCAGGCTCGCAATATCCAGAAAGGCAAAATGACCTGTTCCCACTGGAGGTCTTACCTGGAGGTCTCCGTACAAAATATCGGAAATTTTCCGCCTTTTCGCACCAAATATACGGGCTCCACCATCCCACACCCTCACTGCCATAACGGTTTCGTTCCCAATTTTTTTGCGGATACGCTCGCGAGCAGCAACTGCTTTCAGATCATAATAATAGAGCCAGCTGGTCGCCACCTCTGTAATTCCCAGCATGGCAGCTACCTGCTGCAAATGATCTCGCCAAGTCGTTGTTTTAAAGGGAATGAGCCAGGTCGGTGCAATGGTTTCCAATTGTTCCAGCCAAGGTGCAACTTGATCTGTACCGACAATCAAATCCGGCTCCATCTGGTGCAGACGGTACAAGTCAAATTCCAGTGTGGCTGCTTCCATCTGGGAGTACGGCCTCTTTTGCCGATGCTTTTCCCAAATAGGGATCAGATGTTGGATCGAAACCCCCAATGCGAGAAGATCACCGAAGATTGCTGGATGGAGTACGGCGATTTTCTTTTGTAACGATTTCTTGAAGCGATAAGGGGGAACGCCAACGATTTTTTTAAACATCCGACTGAAATAGTACACATCCCGATAGCCCACTTCACTAGCTACCTCAGGAATCATCACGTCCTGCGTCACCAGAAGCTGACAAGCCTTCTCCATTCGTTTCCGATTGATGAATTGCAAGGGAGTGAGCGAGGTGTACTCCTTAAATTGCTGATAGAAAAGGGTCGGCGTCATTCCTGAGTAGCGAGCCATCTCCTCGATCTGAAAAGTCTCCTCACAATGCTGCTCCATATGCTCTGCGATCCCTTGAAGAAGTTGCTGGCGATCTGTTTTTTTCTCTTGCAGCGTGATTCCAGCCAGAATCGCTTGCCATAGCTTCAGAAAAAGAATCTGCATGGTTGCCTGATCGAAGTGATCTTTTCGCCAAGCCAGATGCAATTGTTCGATGTGATGGTGAATTAAGGATATTGTTTCGATATGGTGCTTCCCCTGGATCGGCAGCATCACTTCGTTTATGAGCCATCCATCCCTTTCTTTTCTGGCATGAGCAGCAAAAAGCGCCACGTAACAAACATAGATGTTCTCCGTAATGGGCAAAAGGGCGAGCCCTTCCTGCATATCCTCTGGAGATATAACCATGCAATCTCCCTGGTTAAGCATCCCTCCTGTCTTATCCAACCGAAACGACGCCCTGCCCTCTATTACCAAAATGATAATTTGTTCGCTTTTATCTCTCGCTTCTACAAGCTTCCATTCTTTTGAAATGGACAAAACTTGCACATCATTTACAGTGATGACATTCGGATCACTATATTTTTCTGTTTTTCTCATAAATAACTCCTCTTGAATCATGATGCAGCAATTGATAACAATTCTCACCAATTGTACGAGAGACTTGGCAAAACTGCAATTGCACTTGAGTGAGAAAAAGCAAAAAAAACGCCAAATGATCATCAAGATGACCACTCGACGTTTTCTCGTTCCACTTAAGGTTTTTCCTGAACGCCTTTTTCATCCATTCCGTTTAATGCCCTACCATCCAAGGGCGTTTGCCTCCACGGCTGTGGGTATGTCCCCGATGTGCCTGACTGCCATGGCTGTGACTGCACCCTGCTCCTTCATGTGAATGCGATTGTTTCCGTACAATTTTCGGTTCTACACCACGCTCGATGCGTTGGCGCAGCGCTTGCGGTGTCATGATCAATCCTGGTGCAGCGTACAAACGCTTTGATAGCTGCTGGCAATCCGGGCAAGCAACGCTATCTGTCAGCTCGCTCATCTTCAGCCACTGTACAAATGGGCCACAATCCTCGCACATGTAATCGTATCTCGGCATCGTATTTGGCTCCCTCTTTCGCGATCTTTTTCTTGGCTACTTCGGCAAAATATCTCGATCAAAAATGCTTGTCGGGATAGACAAGGTGCAGCACGCGTTCGGAATATCGACGATTCCCGCAATTCTTCCCTCCACCGGTGCCGTTCCCAGCAGCATGTACGCCTGCTCCCCCGTGAAACCCATCGCTGTTTTCAAATATTCGATGGCATTCAGGCATGCATTGCGGTAAGCGACATGCGCATCCATGTACAGCTGCTGACCTGTCGTCTCGTGGACAGAAATTCCTTCGAAAACGAGGTATTCCGTATAGCGAGGCTCTACTGGACCTGGCTTGAATACAGGGTTGTTCACGATGTTATACTTCGCCATCCCGCCCTTGATGACATCCACATGAAGATCCAGCCAACCAGCCATTTCAATTCCGCCGCAGAAGGTCACCTCTCCGTCTCCTTGTGAAAAATGCAAATCGCCCATGGACAGCTTCGCTCCATTTACATAAACCGGGAAGTAAATACGAGTGCCTTTGGACAAGTTTTTAATATCGCAGTTTCCGCCATGCTCACGAGGGGGAACCGTTCGAGCCGCTTCTCTGGCGATTCGGTCAAACTCGGCTCCTTTTAGACTGCCCAACACGGCACTGTGCGGGGTCGGCAAATTCGCGAGTGGCGGCATTCGTTCAGGATTTGTCGCTACGAGGTCGCTCTCTCTTCGGTTCCAGCGATCCAGTAGCTGATGAGACGGCGCCGTACCAATCAAGCCTGGATGAAGAATGCCAGCAAATTTGACTCCTGGCAAATGGCGAGAAGTCGTGTAAATGCCGTGGAAGTCCCAGATCGACTTGGCCGCTTGCGAATAATGATCGACGAGGAAGCTCCCGCCGTTTTCTTTGGCGAATATCCCGTTAAAGCCCCATTCCGATTGGGGGAGCGCCCCGATATCGAGAATATCGACAACCAAGAGGTCGCCTGGTTCTGCTCCATTCACCCAGACAGGTCCACTAAGCACATGGACGCGATTGAGATTGACATCGCGAATGTCGGAAGGGTCATCGCTGTTAGCGATCTGCCCGTCCGTCCAGTCCTTACATTCCATGCGGAAAACAGCTCCTGGATTCACGGAAACGGTTGCTGGAATGTCTGGGTGCCATCTGTTGTGACCAGGTGTATCCTGCTCCTCCATCGGTTTGTTCAAGTCAACTCGAAATAAAACTTCTGGCATGCTGCTTCCCCCTCACTTGTTCAAAATTGCATATGCTGTACATTCAACAAAAGAAGCAAATGACATGCCAATGCTTGCTGGTCCCGATAAAAATTTGATGATACCGATTCTTTTGGCTATTTTCTCCTGTATACTTAATACAAAGAGCTTGTCGCAAAACAGGTCATGCATTTGATCCGCCCTTGACCGGAAAAGCCCCTCATCTCTTGTATCGCTTTCGTCAGTGTGTGTCGTTTGTTTCCCTGCTTCCTTGTCGGACACCTGTCCCACGATCGAACAAACAAACTATAACCAAGAAAGGGTGCGAGAACGATTTTTGAAGCCGGCATGCTGCTCTCGTCTTTCGATTTTTCCTCCGTAATTGAGCGTTCCCATCATCGCGCGATCTCTCATGCTGTCTTTCATTCTCTCTATCAACAATTACAGGCCTCTGCGAATCTTTCACCCTACGAATTTTCTCTGATCAGGGATGCGCTTATCCATTTGCTACAAAATGGCTCTTTGCCGCTTTTCCCGCTATCCCTCTCTACTACGCGACGTTCTTCTGCACTCCAAACTGATCATGTGATTCCAGCTCTCAGGCATGCCTCCCATTCTGTTCCCAATTGGAAGAGTCTTCTTTTCGCATGGGCCGAAAACAGCCAAGAATCCCTAATCGCCGTAAGCGACGATCGTGTCGTGCTGTTTGCCAACAAACGGGCACAAGAGCAATTTTCGTTTTATGAAGGCCTTGTACTCGAAGCGGATTGGAAACAAGAACGCATAACCAATTGGTTCTTGGAGGAACTCGATCTAGGGGAAAAGACGTGGTATCGCCTCTTTCTCATTCGCCCATGCACGTCATCCTTGTCAAAGACAGCTAGCAGTTACTCGTTTTCAGAGATTCATACAAATAGTCCCCTCTATCAAGCCCAATTACATACAGCACGTATTGCTGCACAATCACTATCAAATACGCTATTGCTCGGAGAAACAGGCTGCGGCAAAGAAGTCCTGGCACGTGCCATCCACTCCTCCAGTTCGCGAAAAGACGGTCCTTTTCTTGCGGTCAATATCGCAGCACTTCCGCGTGAACTGATCGCCAGTGAGCTATTTGGATACACAGAAGGAGCTTTTACTGGTGCAAAAAAAGGAGGACAGCCGGGAAAATTCGAAGCGGCAAATGGAGGAACGCTATTTCTCGATGAAATCGGGGAGATGAGCATGGAGCTTCAAGTGCTTTTGCTACGCGTCCTCGAAGAACGCAAAGTGACGAGATTGGGCTCTCACGAAGAAAAGCCATTGGACATTCGGATTATCGCTGCAACCAATCGTTCCATTGAAGAAGATGTACGGAATGGGCTGTTTCGTGCAGACCTTTACTACCGGCTTAATGTCCTACAGATACGCATCCCTTCCCTGCGCGAACGCAAGGAAGACATTGCAACCTTGGCTGACGAGTTCCTCCAGCAGCTTCATACCCAATACGCTGGCGGTCCGACAGGCATCTGTGAATCTGCCTTGGCAATCTTGCAGCAGCATTCATGGCCCGGAAATATTCGAGAGCTGCGCAATATCGTGGAGCGAGCATTTTTACACGCGTTCGGTGATTCGTGGGTCACCTCTCACCATCTTCCGAGCGAATGGCAGCAGCAGTATGGACTGCAAGAAGCATCCGGGGAACCTTTGCCATTATTGCGCGAATTAGAGCGACAGACGATCCAGCAAGCCATCACACAAGCTCCCTCGATCAGCGCCGCTGCCAAAAAGCTAGGAATTGCCCGAAGCACCCTGTATCGAAAAATGGAAGAGTTAGGAATCGGATAAAAAAATCGGGGGATGAGCTCAAGCAGCTTGTCCCCCGAGACATTTTACAGAAGCCCTATTCGTCAGCGAGTGCTCGCCGTATCGTCATTCTTGCTTCCTCTGCCACTTCTTCGTCATTTTGATCAATGGCTTGCATCCAGAGCAGCATTGGAATGTACACTGCCATCATCCTGGCCAATATTTTTGTCTCTTCATCCACTTCTCCATACGCATGGAAAAAAGACTGGCGGGCTTGTGGTGGTAAAAAACTGTAGGCCACATTTACATCCGCTCCTGGATGACCCACATTGAGATCTCCCCAGTCAATGATGCCCGATATCTGCCCAGCTTCATCTACCAGCATATTTTTAACATGCAAGTCTCCATGCAGCAGCACTTCACGCGGACTTAATCGGTCTATCACAACTTGCCCTAAATAATTCGCGATCGCATCCCGATCCTCTGCAGAAATATGTACAGCTAAGGTAGCCAAAAACGTCTGCATCTTTTCTTTTCTCTGTGCAATGTCCAGCAGGTTCCTGTGATCATGCTCGATCCCGTTCTCGCGGGCACGCTGGAGCGGAAACGCGTGCAATCTTTTTAAAAACGTCGCAAGTGCCACTGCCGATGAAGCACGCTGCTCGTCGGTCAAGCCTTTTGGAAACGTTCCTGGTACATACGTGTACCCCAAAAAAGGGAATGGATAATCGTCGTTGGGTTCCCCATAAAAAACGGGCTTCGGATACGGTATTGTCAGGAATGCCGCAAGCATTGGCAGCAGCACCCCTTCCTTTTTGATCAATTCAACAGCGACATTTCGCCTGGGAAAACGGAAAACATATTCGTCCCCCACTCGAAAGACCACGTTATCCCAACCAGAGCCGATCAGCTTGATGGGCATAGAAGTTAGCTGCGGAAACTGACGGAAGATGAGTGCGCGTGCCAATGGTTCAGATACTTCCCAGTCCGCATCCCATGGATTCGAGTTGGTCATTGTTTTCGTTCCCTCCCATTTGTCGTTTCATCTGTCGTGATGATGCTTGCAGCTACGATTGCGCAACTCGGATCTGATAGACACATTTCTTTCCGCCGATTGCTACGCATTCCGTCCGTTCTACGCTCGTCTGTAGCAATGCTCGGTAACAATTAAGCTCTCTTGCACAGATCATCTGATACCGATCTGCTACTTTAAAATAGGGACAATTGTACTGCGTGATCACATATTCCTCATCACTTACCTGTTCCCATCTCGCCATAAATCCGTTGTCATCTTGGATGCGTGCCATCTCTGCCACCTTTTCAGATAGCTCTTTTCCTTCCATTTGCCCCTCGTATTTCTGGATAATCTTCTCTTGCTGTCTTGCGAAAAATTGATCCACTCGGTCTTCCCCGTCTGCCAGCACGATATGCTCCATCAAATCCACGGCTAATTGCCCGTAATCATTCGGAAATTGTTCGTTGCCTTGCTGTGTCAACGAGTAGTAGTGCATCGGTCTACCTGCTTTTTGACGGCCTACTATACACACAACAAAACCGTCTTTTTCCAAGTAGATCATTTGCCTGCTAACAGCTACCTTTGTGAGCTCCAGCCTGTTTTGCAAATCTTTTGTGCTGAGCTCCCCTTCCCTTTTCAGCAACAATAGAATGTATTCACGTGTTGATAGGTGTCTAAATCTCTCCATTTTCTCTTCGCCCCTTTATTGGAAAAGAACGATACGCTCACAGTATATGTCCTTTGTACAACTAATTCAACAAACATGTTTATAAAGTGACTCTCTTTGTTCATTGTGAAACCTACGCAACTGCAATTTATTAAACATTTTAGTCGAATATATATAAAATAGTGCATATACTGTGATTGTAGTGCAAGGTGCTTTTTTCCAAAAAGGATAGGTGAAACGAATGAAACCTGTATTCTCCCTTCTCCGTGAACGACAGGTCGAGGTGACTTATCAGGAGCCTTTGGCGGCACATACTACCTGGAAAATCGGCGGACCAGCGGATTTACTGATTACTCCGAGCAGTAAATCCCAACTGATCATGGTCCTGCAAATACTGAATGAACATCATGTCCCATGGATGGTAATGGGAAAGGGCTCTAACCTTTTAGTCACAGACAAAGGGTATCGTGGCGCGGTCATTAAATTAAACAAGGCTCTCGACTATGCCCGAATCGCGGGCAATCAGATTTACGCAGGGGCCGCCTACTCCTTGATCAAGCTTGCAGCGTTGGCAAACAAGCACAGGCTCAGTGGCTTGGAGTTCGCAGGCGGAATACCTGGGTCTGTCGGCGGCGCTGTGTATATGAATGCAGGCGCGAATGGATCGGAGATATCAGACATTTTCCATTCAGCTGAAGTGATCACGCACACGGGAGCCATTCGCTCCCTACGTGCTGTAGATTTGGATTTTTCCTATCGCCACTCATCCTTGCAAGAGACTGATGTCATTATCACGGAAGCTATTTTTGAGCTGACTTTGCGCGACAGCGAAAGCATCAAGCTCCAGTGGAACCACTATAAAGAAAAACGTTTAAAAGCACAGCCTCTGCCTTTTGGCTGTGCGGGGAGTGTATTCAGAAATCCTCCGGGCCATTTTGCTGCAAAGCTCATTGAAGAGGCTGGCCTAAAGGGCATGCGATACGGAGGCGCGGAAGTATCGAGCAAGCATGCCAATTTCATTATGAATACCGGCAATGCCACTGCACTTGATGTATGGACACTCATGAGGCAGATCCAGGAAAAAGTTCACAGCCAATCAGGCATTCACCTTGTTCCTGAGGTTGTGATCGTAGGTGAACAGTAATTATAAAAAGGGAGGTCTCACGATGATTCAAATCAGCGAAGCTGCCGTCACTCGCATTCAAAATATGCTCGAACAAGAAAGCTCTTCTCTCTTCATCCGTTTTGGCGTGAAGGACGGGGGGTGCTCCGGGATGACCTATGGACTCGGTTTTGATGATACGTATCAAGACGGCGACACCACCATCGATATGGATGGCGTGAAGCTGGTCGTCAATCCGGAAAGCTATCCGTATGTCGATGGCGTCGAAATCGATTACAAAGAGACTGGAATGATGGGTGGATTTACGATCCAAAACCCGAATGCGATCGCAACCTGCGGCTGTGGAAGCAGCTTCCGTACAGCCCTGCATCGAGGGAAAAGAGAAAAGTGTGAGTAAATCATCAGACGAAAATGACTTGTCACCGATTTCAAATGAATGCTATTCTATTGAAAAATTTCCCCCTATTACTTATGTAAGGTGACAATATGCTTTCATTTTCCAGACTGATAAAATGTAAACCCCCCATCCCGTAATCTCCCTCCTACGCTGTTTGAGATTTTCGGAATATAGGGGGAATGTACAAGTGAATAGAAAAATCTCAACACCATCTTTGTTACTGTTTATGATCCTGGTGGGTTTTCCGCAAATTAGCGAAACGATCTATACACCTTCGTTACCTGATATCGCCAATAGTCTCCATGCCAGTAACAATACGATCCAGCTGACACTCAGTATTTACTTCCTCGGTTTTGCCTTTGGCGTATTTTGCTGGGGAAGACTTTCTGATTCTATCGGTCGACGCCCTGCCATGCTCTGGGGAATATTCGTTTACGGACTGGGCAGCTTTGGTTGCTACCTCTCCGATTCAGCTGACTGGTTGTTATGGAGCCGGTTCATTCAAGCTTTCGGTGCGAGTACAGGATCGGTGGTAACCCAAACCATCTTGCGAGAGAGTACCGACAGCAACAAGCGTCATGCAGTTTTTGCCCAGATTTCTGCCGCTCTCGCTTTTACGCCTGCAATTGGCCCCTTAATCGGTGGTTGGGTGGATCAATCGTATGGATATCAGGCTGTTTTCTTCACGCTGATTGCGATGAGCATAGCGATTTTTGCTTACGCGTTTGTATCGTTGCCTGAGACCATAACGTCTACAGCTTCGAAGATAAACACGCTAGCTGTAGCTAAACGACTTTTTACGGACAAAAGGATTTGGGCTTTTGGCTTCTTAATTGGGGCGACAAATGGCATATTGTTCAGTTACTATGCCGAAGCTCCATTTATTTTCATTGCGTTTTTCGGCATGACACCTGGTGTGTTTGGGTTTTTGGGTATTTTCGTAGCATTGGCTTCTGTGATCGGAGCGATGCTCTCGAAAAAACTGCTAACCAAATACCCGGCTGAGAACATTATCCTGATCGGCTCACTAGTGACGACTTTAGGGGCGGTATGGCTCACAAGCTTCACTTTGTATGGCGTGGGTCCGTCCGTTATTTCGATGGCGATCATGGTAGCCTCTATCTTTACTCTTCTGCTGGGGGTTGGAATCATGATTCCAAACTGCCTGAGTTTAGCCCTTGTCCATTACAGCGATGTACTCGGAACTGCTGGCGCTATTTTTGGTTTGGGTTACTACATCGTCGTTAGTCTTATCACCAGCGGCATGAGTTATTTTCATAATGGCTCGCTCGTCACCATGCCAATCTACTTCTTGCTATTGGCGATCATCATGGTGCTTGTTAGTAAACAAATGACAGCTAGCCATACAGCCAAGTAGCCCATTCATCCTATCAATATCAAAAAGCCGATTCTCTCTTAGAGAAAATCGGCTTTTTGCCCGTACCTCGTCACCCCTCCCGCTTCGTCTCGATCGATAATCCCTCGACATGCTTGCGACTCATCATTTTACGCTTCTTCCGGTTCTCTTTTGTCTCGAATACGATGTCCATGTCATAGTCGGCCGGATACAGTTCTTTGCCCTCAATATGCAAGACGAGGCGCTTTTTGTTGATTTTATACTTCTGATTTTGAATCATGACGCCAACGATACCTTTGGAGTCCTCCGCAGCAAACACAATGCCGGTTCTCCCCAGATAGGAGATGAATACACAATCACCAACAGCAAATGGTTTGTCACGCTCAGGCGTTGCTGGTGTGCCTGCCGCTTTTTCTGAAATCTCCTGTGGAAGATGCTCACGCTTTTCCTTTTCCTCTTCCACCTCTACTTCCACTTCTTCTGGCTTTTCTATGACTCTTGTCTCCACATAACTTGGAGCCTCATCCTCTTCCTGCTCGACGTATTGGTATTGATCCAGCCTTTCCGTAGTGGCAGGGGGAGCCGCGAATCCATTCCGAGTAATTTCCCGAGAACGCTGAATCATCTCAGACGGGATACCCAGCTTCAGTGCGATCAGGAATGCGTAACTCTGTCCTGCTTCTCCGATTCGCAGGCGATACAGTGGCTGCAAGGTCTCTTCGTCAAATTCCATTCGTGCATTTTGAAACCCGGCAGTTGCGGAGGCAAAATTTTTGATCTCGTTAAAATGTGTATTCACGATCACCGTTGCGCCTCTTCGGTGCAGCTCCTCCAAAATCGCAATCGACAGGGCAACACCTTCTCCTGGATCTGTACCCGTAGCCATCTCATCAATCAGGACGAGAGTCGAAGCGTCGGTAATCTGCAAGATTTCCAGGACATTATGAATATGCGCGGAAAACGTGCTTAACGCCTGCTCGATGCTTTGCCCATCCCCAATATCTACCGCAATGTTGCGGAAAATGGAGAAGCGACTTCCTTCCTGTACGGGTACGAGCAAACCTGACTGCACCATCATGGTTAAAAGCCCGATGGTTTTCAACGTCAATGTTTTCCCACCTGTATTGGGACCTGTAATAATGAGCGATTTGTACTCTCGACCAATCCTCATGTGCAGCGGCACCATTTTCGGACCGAGTAGCGGATGCCGCGCTTCCTTGACATCGATGATCCCTTTTTCGTTTAGTTCGACATTCGCGCCCCCAATTGCCAATGCGTACTTCGCTTTTGCGAAAAGGAAATCATACATTCCAACGGTCTCGACATTCACAGCAAGTTCGTGCGTATATTCTTCAGCGAATGCGGACAATTGCATCAGTACTTTTGTTACTTCGCGTTCTTCCTCTGCCTTGAGTGCTGTGAGTTCAAACTGTACGGTGCTGATCTCCGTCGGTTCCATATAGACGGTTTGACCGCTCGCCGATTCATCTAAAACACTGCCAGCCACTTGCTTGCGATGTTCTTTTTTGATGGGGATGACATAACGACCATTGCGTGTACTAATGACATTTTCTTGCATGATCGAACGATATTTGTTCATGATGGAATCCAGTTGTCTTTTCAGGCGCTCTTCAAAGACGACAATGCGCTTACGCACCTTCAACAAGTCTTTGCTAGCGGAATCGACAACTTGCCCATGACGGATACATTGTTCGATTTCATTTTTCAATTTTGCGGCGTCGTACATCGATGCTGCATAGGTACTTACGCGTGGCGCCAATTGTGCTTTTGTCGCCATGTACTTCATTAGCTGTGAGCAACTCGTTAAGAACAGGTACAGATTCGTAAAATCATTTACGCTAAATACATATCCCGTCCCCAGAAGGGAGAGGATCTTCTCCATCCCTTCCAGCGCAGGAATCGGTACACTGGCTCCATTTTGCAGGATGTTCTTGGCTTCTGCTGTTTCGTCCAACTTACTTCGCACTACTTTGACAGAGTCCATCGGCATCATTTGTTCTACATGCTTTTTTCCTGCGTACGATAAGGTGTATTCCATTACCTTTTCTTTGATTTTGTCGTATTCGAGACGTTGTAATGCTTTTTCATTCATGACTGATTTCTCCTTTTTTCCAAAAAATAAAAAGGGCGAAGAATGAACAAATGTCATTCTCCGCCCTTTTTTTGGGATACCTAAACAAAACGCAACCAAATAAAAAACCGCGCTGAACTCAGCACGGATTTTGGGCGCAATGATAGGGTTTTCACCTAAGGCATTGTATGATATCCGTTGTTCTTAACTAATTCCAAGGCCGATTATCACCCAGCACAAAGAAACTTTGCAGCATGGCAAAATTTCGAATGATGAATCAAGACCTTTTGTATGGAATTGCTTTAGTTAAGAACGACCGCCGACATCAACATCTCTCCCTAGATATGGTTCTCTCTACTATAGCGCAGGTGATCCTCTGCCGTCAATCCGCTTCGAATTTGTACACCTTCACACTAAAGCCCTCAAAAATTTCGTCAAGCTGTTTACTCACCACATCCCAGGCCCCACCTGCTAATCCGCAGCCGATCCCGTATGGAATGGCGATGGTTAGATTTTCTTTTTTCGCTAGGGAAAGAACTTCTTCTAACCCTTTTTGCAGCATGTCATATTTCGTGTAGACTCCTTTTTTTCCATAACCGAGCTGTGCGAAAAGGTTGGCAATGTACTTCCCTTCTCCAACTTGGCAAAGCTGTACTTGTCCAAGGAGGTCTCCACGCGCATCCGCATACTGATCGCAAAGCCGCTTGTACTCCGTATAAACACTTGGATATTTGGCTCTTATTTGTTTGGCAAGCCCTGCTCCCATCACACCCATGCAGTTGACCTGCTGCACGATGATATTTTCCGTGGCTTCCAATATGTTGCCTGACACGACTTGTACCCATTCATTCATTGCACTCACTCCTTCTCCTTACGCTACTTGCAGGGCTTTCTTTTTACGCCGTAGGAAACGCAGGCAAACAAAATAAAGCAAAGATGCAGCCATGCCCAGGACATAAAACTTAGGAAGCAGCCTAAAGGTATGCGTAACGATTAAGAAAAGCATCATGGTCGCGATGATTCCAGCCATGATGTACAGCATTGCTTCCAGTATGAAAAGGAGGCTTTCCTTGTTCCATGGCAATCGCTTCATGACCCAATCAATGACGAGAGATTGCGGAATCCCTAACAGAAACACCGTCGGGAACGTAAACATCCCAACGAGAAGAACCGCGGATCGATCCTGAAAATACAGAAGTGCAGTCCCAAACGTAAATAAAAAACTGGCCAGTATGCCCGCAATAAACCTTTCAGCCATGCTGGACAATCACTCCTTTCTCCCTACACCTGCTCACGAATAAACAGGTCTGGATAGTTCAGAACCAGCCCATTTGTATCGACAGTGATGTTCTCTACGAATGTTCCTGCCCGGTATTCATAGACAGAAGAGTCCCCTTTGCATTCTAGCAATGTATATTGCTGCTGCACTTGTCTGTACGTCAGCTCATGGGCTGAGAAATAGACTACTTGCATAGACTGTGGTTCGCTTGGAGAATACGACAAACGGCGGATCGGCAGTGTATTTGTGAAAGGTGTACAAGAAATATCGATATCGATACAGCCAAAGAGCTCAGGAATCGGCTCACCCATCTCGTTCGTCCAATTTCCCCTGCCATCCGATGAGAGATGCAAAGCTCCTTCTTCGCCCATGATTCCCATTGAAACTTCTCGCGTGACCCAATTTGAATCAAGGACAATCTCATATTGGATTCTTGTTATGGTGGCATCATCCAGCCTACCGACCACCATGCTATTTACATGAATTCTGCTTGATCCCTCCCGTATTCTCAAGTGCTCATAGCCGACGCCTGTCGTTGGTTTCCAGATAACATCCGTTGGCAGCATGCATAGACCTCCGATCATTTGTTCCCCTTTTCTCCATCCTATCATTTTTTGGATGAAAATGGTAGAGTCCTGTATGATCAGCTTACACAAAGCATACCTAAGTCATCAATGGAATAGGATCATAGTACCGGAAAAGAATGAAAAGGAGACAACCTATGGATAATCCCTCCTTCTCCTTAACACAACCTGAAATGCTGTCCATCATTCGCAATGGTCTCCCGCAAACCCACTCCCCCCTCAATATCATCATCGTCGGGGCTGGAATAGCTGGTCTTGTTTCTGCCTCTTTGCTAAAAGCAGCGGGACACAACGTAACGATTTTGGAAGCAGCGGACCGGATAGGCGGCAGAGTTTTCACATTGCGCTCTTCTTTTACGCATGGGCATTATCTAGAAGCTGGGGCAATGCGTATTCCTCATACGCACGAACTTACCCTGGCATACGTGACGAAATTCGCTCTTCCCCTTCATCCGTTTATCAACAACTCTCCCAACGACATCATCTCAGTAAATGGCATCAAAACAAGGCGTTGGATCTATCAACGCGATCCCGACATCCTCCGCTTCTCTGTAGCCCCACATGAAAAAGGTCGTACTTTCAATGAATTAGCAGAGCAAGCCATTAAGCCTGTCATCGACTTCATCAATCTCGATCCAGCGAAGAATTGGCCCATCGTCGTCAAAAAATATGATCGGTTTTCCATGGATCAATTCATGCGCTTCAATCCTGTTGGCCCTTCCTTATCCGCCCCCGCTGTCGATATGATCAAGGTCATGACTGGCTTCGAGGGATTCCCTGAGCTCGCCTTTCCCGAAATTTTACGAGACTTCATCCTGTTCGATCCTTCTACACGCTTTCACGAAATAGCAGGAGGATTTGACCAGCTACCACAGGCATTTCTCCCCCAATTACAGGAGATTATTTACTTCCGGCATAAAATGACGCGAATCGTCCGGACAGGAAATCAAATTACCATTTCTGGGGTGCGTACCGACTCAGATGAACTGTTTCAGATGACCGGTGATATCGCGATTATTACCATCCCTTTTACCCGTTTGCAGTTTGTTCAGGTTGAACCGTACGACCTGTTTTCCTATCAAAAATGGAAAGCCATTCGTCAACTCCACTATGTTTCCTCATCCAAAATAGGCGTCCAGTTTTCTCAGCGCTTTTGGGAAGCACAAGGAATAAGGAGCGGACAAACAGTAACGGATTCGCCAATTCGCCTCTCCTACTTCCCCAACCACGGTTTCGATCAGCCTGGTGGTGTCGTATTGGTCAGTTACACATGGGAGGATGACGACCTTCCGTGGCTCAGCATGTCGAAAGAAGAACAAGTTATGCAAGCGGTAAAGCATCTGGCTGACATTCATGGGGAGCAGGTGTACAACACCTTCGTTACGGGGGTCACACATAATTGGGCATTGCAGCCTTATGCTGCTGGTGCCTTTGCCTTGTTCAAACCGTTGCAGGAGACGGAAATGGCTCCCTACATTGGTGCGCCTGAAGGAAGAATTTATTTTGCCGGGGAGCACACCTCGAATGAATATCACGGCTGGATTCAAGGGGCGATTGAGTCTGCGTTACGCGTGGCTGTAGAGGTGGGGAGAAAATGAGCGGGGGTCTGTACGATGAAAGATTCCGTACATTCCCCCGCCTCTTGTGGAATCCGATTCTTTTACGAATTCCACTCATATTCTTTTCTAAGTAGCGCCAGCTTCACAAGATCAATGTACATCCCATTTTCAAATTCCGTTTCCCGATGGATTCCTTCCACTTGAAAGCCAAATTTTTGGAGCAAATGGATGGATGCCGTATTTCGCGTATCTGCGTCAGCTTCTATTCTGTTTACATGCATATGTGTAAACCCGTACGCGATAATGGGCCGCAGTGCTTCTGACATGATCCCCTTATTCCACCACGAAAAATTCAGATCATACCCAATCTCCGCTTTGTTATGTACAGCATGATAATGTTTGTAGCCGCAGCTGCCAAGAAATTTTCCAGTGGAACGATCCGTGACCGCCCACCTGAGTCCCTGTTTTTGTTCAAATAAGTCTCGATACCAGCGAAGTTCATTTTCAGCATCTGCAATCGATTGAAACCTCGCTATCCCTACATATCTCGCCACCTCTTCATGTGACAACACTTCAAAAATATCTTCTATGTCTTGTTGATCAGGTTGTCGAAGGATCAATCTGTCTGTTTCGATGACAGGGAATGGATCGAACATAGTCGGATTACTCACGATAAGAACCTCCTTGCAAACGTAGGATGGGAGTTTTTTCAGCGTTTCTACCTTTTGATGAGAGAGTGAAAAGGTAGGTGATTGGCATGGACACAGCTAACAGGTGGAAGCGCATTTTCTCAAAGAGCATTCCAGCTACTATGCGGCTTTATTTGGCTTTTTCTTTCTTCCTTTATGGGATAGTGAAGATACCTGGTCAATTCAGCCCGCCCAAAACATTTACGTTTGATCCCAGTCAAGATGAGCCTCTTATTTTGGCGTGGCACTTTTTTGGCTACTCGCGGTTTTATGAGATATTCATTGGAATTGCGGAGTTGGCCTGTGCGTTGCTGCTTCTTTTTCCGAGGACGAAAACTATCGCGGCAGTCTGTCTATTTCCCATTACCTTGAATATTACAATCGTCAATTTTGCATTTGATATTTCGGCTCAAAATTATAGTCTGCTTCTCACCGTTATGTGCGGTCTATTGCTCTGGGTAGATCGAAAAAAATTAGTTGGTCTGCTCGCGAAATAAATAACAGATCAGGAGGCTCGTAGCTATGACTCCTTTTTTGACGATGGTATTGATCAGTATTTTTGTCGTGACAACTCTGTTCTACTGGTGGAAGGAAAGCAGAGTGAAAGGTACTGATAGCTGAACATTTCCATGAAGAAAATACGTTCGGACTACAGAATCTTACGGAATTGATACTCCATCTCTCCCGCTAACGCCGCCGGAGTATCGCCCGTTTTGCGGAAATCATGGGTATAAATCGTTTCAAACGCCCCAAAATCTGCTTGCTTATAAAATTCAAAGCAAGGGAAGCCATCATGCGCTCCTTCGATTTGTACAAGACCATCCCTTTTCGCAGTCACCGATAATAAGTAGTCAACCGGGGGAGCATGCTCATTCAAGGGATTACTCGCACTTGCGCTCATTTCAAAACTCACTTCTTCATCCGATTTCCATACCATCTTCCTGCACAATATTCCCTCTGTACTCGCTTTTCCTTTTCGCAGCTGAATCGAGCCATCAAGATTCGTGATCTTCTCTGTTGTGATCCCCGTGTTCTGATAGGTAAAAATTTCTTTTTTCATAAAGTCTACGACGACCTCTTGCTCCACTCTGGAACGCATCGAATTAACCGCATAGGGGGAGAATTCACGCGAATCGCCTTCAAATTGAATGATTTTTCCTGTTTGTGGATCGGTCTTAGGTTCTGTCCATGACAGGGGGATAAATACACTCGCTCTGATTTTGATCAGGTTCACCATAGCTTGGCACCTCCATATGTGATTGTTCTTCTAAGACAAATATGTGATGTTTTGGTGAGGAACGCTTTTCTACAAGGATCTTGCTTTGGTTCAAACAATAGGAAAACGAGCATGGACAAAATGTGTGATGATCTCATTTACTTTATCCGTGCTTACCTTCTTCATTTCGTTGTCAACGCAGCTTATTCCTTGATGCATCACCTGATAATAAGGCACGTTCAATAGATGCTCCCTAAATCTCTCTATTAATTCTCCGCACAAAAAATAGGACCTATCATGATCAAGTCCCCCTCATTTTCTTAATCGCGTTTTCATGGCCGCCATGTTATGATTCAAAAAGACGACAATATTCCAATGATTGCCATATTTGAATTCAGAAAACATCGAATGAGTAAGGTGGGATAATGATGTTGCAAGAGAATGTCAATCTTCACGCTCCAGACAGATGTATATTTCTCGTTACTGGGATTATGGCTTCCGGAAAATCAACAGTAGCTCAGTTACTTGCTGAAAAACTGAATCGAAGCGTTCATCTGCGAGGTGATTCGTTCCGACGAATGATTGTAAATGGCAGAGAGGAATTTATGCCTGAACCGTCAGAAGAAGCCATTCGCCAGTTGCGGTTGCGCTACAAAATAACAGCCTCTACGGCAGACACTTTTTTTGAGGAAGGATTTAATGTCGTTGTACAGGATGTTGTGATCGGCCCCTTATTGGGCGAATTTGTTGAAATGATTCGGAACCGTCCGTTGTATGTTGTCGTACTCACGCCAAGCGAAAAAGCGGTTGAAGAGAGAGAAGCTTCCCGTCCCAAAACAGGGTATGGTGCTTGGACGATTCCCCACCTCAATAAAATCTTGCAGACAGAGACACCAAAGCTCGGCATGTGGATCGATTCTTCCGAGCAGACGCCTCAGGAAACTGTCGAGGAAATCTTGCGAAGTGCTTTTTCTGAATCTGGATCTCCCGCTCTCCATGAAAAAACCTGAGTTCGGTGAAATCCCGAACTCAGGCAACCAGATCGTCTAACTGCTTACACTGCGTACATCGTTGGCCAGAAGTACTCTACGCCTTCCGCGTACAAGAACGCTTGGAACTTTTTCAGCTCGTCAGGAGTATTTCGGACAGCGCGAGGAGTCAGGCCATATTGCAAGCAATAAGCTGTCAAATAACCAGCTACTTCACCGACGTTCCACTCTACTGGATGGAGACGGAAGCAACCATTCGTAATATGCGTAACCCCAAGGTTTTTGCCCGCCGGCAGCAGGTTATTTACACGCACAGGGATTAAGCTGCCCAACGGAATCTGGAAGGGATAGGTAGACACATCGACGTAATTGCGATTCGCAGTGCTCGGATGCAGGTCGATCCGGTAGCTGCCCACTCCAACGGAATCTTCGAAGGCTTCTGCCTTGCCTGTATTACGGACAAATGCACTCACATGTTGCTCCAATACGGTGAATTCCGCTTTGATCCGGCGGGATTCACGAATATACGGATACATCGCTAGTCCATCCTCTGTTCCCACTACATCCTTGCGCAGTCGTAGTCCTGGATACCCTTGTCCCCCATCTGGGCGAGGGGCCTCTGTTTGCATCCAATACAGAAGGGAGAGGCTCAACTGTTTACCGCCGTAAAGGTGACGCTGACGCTCTTCCTCTGGCACATCAATGATCGAGCCCAACCAGTAATCATTTTGCGGCCAGTTAACGAGTGATACGCCACTCTTGTACAAGCCGGTTTGGAAGTTTTTCGGGTCAGCAACCTGACGATACGTGAAGAGCGGGAAATATTTAGTACCTGGGAATAGCTCATATCGTACTGATTCAGCAGTATTTCGCGGATTGGAGCCTGTCCAGCTGAGCAACTTGTCCGGCCAGAAATCTGCTTTGTAGTTTCGCCAGAAGTCATACGTTTCCGGCTTGGCAATCGTATGATTCTCTCCCTCCAAATAGTCCATGGCAAAGACATACGTAAACGCCTGAATATCATTTGGCTGCGGGGGTCCGACAACAGCATTTGGCTCTCCGGTTTGATCGACTGATTCAGCGCCAAGTACGTATTCTACGCCGGCTTGCGGGAGTACATCTCCACATTCTGTCGCGTCCAAGAAATAAGGTGCTACCAGCTCATGAAAATCATGATGCTTCCGATCTTCTACTGTGATCGACAGTACATTATCGCCAGCCATGCGAACGGCATGCAGCTTGTGATTCGTCAGAATAGTAAGTCTACCACTATTAATATAAGGAGCAAGCATCTGATAAAAAACAGCGAGCGCTACTTTTGGTTCGTGGCAAAGGCGACTTACGGAACCGTTACCAGGGTCAAGATTCGGGATGACGCGTGCTTCTGCCGTCATTGGATAATGGTTGCGATAATAGTCACGCACGCTGTCACGGAATGTGCGATAGCTTCGCGTGCAACCAAACTGTTCGATCCATGGATGCTCGTCTGGCGGTACCGCTTGGCTCGTAAATTGACCGCCAATCCAATCGGTTTCTTCCGTCATAATGACCGACTTCCCTGATTTCGCTGCTGCCAGTGCTGCTGCGCAGCCACCAGTACCTCCCCCAATAATCACCACATCCGCATGAAGTTCTCTCATTCTACTTCCCTCCACATTTTCTACTTTTTGGTTGTTTCTACCAATTAATACGCATAAAATGACAATACGTTACAAATTTCGCGGAAAATACTAAATATTTTTTCCATTACCTTCTACTTGTGCAAACTTTGACTCTGTATCAGGGCCTCAAATTTGCCTTCGGAGTTGATGCCCCTTTTCATCCCCTTCCTGCTGTCTCCTACCAAACCAGATTTCCACATCTCCACCCTAAAACTTGTGTTTTGGAGTGAGATTGTCTTTGCAAAGATACCGAAATAGGAACGTATGTTCTTATTTAAATATATACGAACATGATGCGAACAGTCAAGAAATTATTCCCTTTTCTTTCTAATTTTTGCAAGAACCCAGACGGCAGAAAGCATGTAAGCACAAAAAATCCCTCCAGCTCGACTATCTCCAGCATGAAGGGATTTTGAATCGTCTTTATTTAAACAAATTAATCGTGGTAATAATAATCGGCATCGCGAACACGTCAATCAGGAAGGCACCTACGATCGGAACGACCAGGTATGCTTTTCTCGAAGGACCAAATCTTCCCGTTACTGCCGCCATATTCGCCATTGCGTTTGGTGTAGCGCCCAGACCATGTCCTGTAAAGCCTGCGACCATGACTGCAGCATCGTAATTTTTGCCAAGCAAACGGAACAGGACCAAAATCCCGAACAAAACGATGAATACTACTTGAACAAAAACGATCACGAGCATTGGAAGAGCAAGATCCGCAACTTCCCACAGCTTGATGCTCATCAGTGCCATGGACAGGAAAATTCCCAGCGTCACGTCACTGATCAGGTTGATGCTCTTCATGTCGATTGCCTTTGGATTGAGTTTGTCTACGATGTTACGGACAATCACCGCTACAAACATCGCTCCCACATAACCCGGCAGAACAAATCCGGTTGCAGTCGAGAACAGCTCTCCCAAATACGTTCCCAATGCCATACAGAATGTAATCAACAGGACTTGGACGAAGAAGGTATTCGAGTGAATCGGTTGTCCTTTTTCTTCTACTGTCTCTACTACTTCTTCCGTTTCCGTCGGTTTCAGATCGTATTTGGCAATTAAATATTTCACAGTCGGTCCGCCAACCAAGCCCCCTGCCACGAGACCAAAGGTAGCTGCTGCGATCCCAATCGCCAACGCAGATTGAATGCCCATGTCCTCAAGCGTTTGTCCAAAAGCCCCAGCCGCTCCATGTCCACCTTCCATGGAAACAGCCCCTGCCATCATCCCGATCAATGGATGAATGCCGAATACGGAAGCCAAAGACACACCGATTACGTTTTGTGCCAAAGCCAGAAATCCACAGGCGATCCAGTAAATAACGAGCAGCTTACCACCAAGCTTGATCAGCTTGAAGCTCGCTCCCAATCCAACGGTAGTAAAAAACGTGAGCATGAACAAGCTTTGCAAGGAAGTATCCAATGTAATTTGTAAAATTCCGGTCGCTTTCAAAGCCGTTGCAATGACAGCGAACAACAAGCCCCCAACCACTGGTGCCGGGATACAAAACTTTTGCAAGAAACTAGCCTTTTTTACGAGGAATGTACCTAATACGAGAAGTGCTACTGCGAGAAAAATCGTCGTTACTTGATTAAGTGCTAACGTCATAGTTGTCTCCCCTTAGTTGTTCTCTAGTAATCCCATGATGGCTTCATTCGTCAAGTAAGCACCTAACTTTACTGTTCTTCCGTTTTCATCTAGAACCGGATTCACTTCACAAATATCAAAAGAAAGCGTTTTCTTATGAGCGGCAACGGTACGGATCAAAGTGCGGACAACCATTGGTGTTAAGCCAAAAGGAGATGGAGCACTTACTCCCGGTGCAAAAGCTGCGTTTAAAACATCTGTACACAGCGTCAGCATGACATGATCGTGTTTTTCGATGAATTCTCTTACAGATAATGTAATTTCATCCATTTGTGCGTCTGTCATTTCTTCTTCATACACATAACGGACACCGAGCTCATCTGCTTTATCAAATAGCTCCTGCGTATTTCCGAAACGCTGAATCCCCAGCACAAAATAGCTGCTATGTTTGTCATGCTCTAGTATTTGCCGAAACATCGTCCCCGATGAAGGCTGAACTTCATAGGAACGCAGATCGAAGTGAGCGTCAATATTGATGATTCCCAAGGAAGCCTCTTTTCCAATATGCTTTCGGACACCTACGTAATGTCCATACAATGTCTCATGGCCTCCACCTAAAATAATGGGCGTCATGGATTTAGAAAAGAGTGCAGAGACAGCGTTCCCCAATTCTTCCTGGGCAGCTTCTAGCTCTTCGTTTGGACAAGCAACATTCCCCACATCTACAAGCCGTTTTCCTTCCTCCACTTTCCAAGGAAGGCTTGCAAGCGCTTGCCGAATTGCGTTTGGAGCTTTGGCTGCACCTAATCGTCCTTGATTGCGCCTCACTCCCTCTTCACATTCAAACCCAATGATAGCGACTGTGCGATCCTTGGCAGCTTGCAATGTATCCAAATCCGTTATTTCTACAATCTGATGGTAGCGAAAACTGCTTCTTCTCTCCGTATGGTCAGTCCGGCCGGTCCACAAATCTGCTGATACATTCTTTGGCAAGCTATTCATCCTTTCTGAACCTTTTGTTTATTGATTATATAATGACAAACTTATTATTTCTAATATATAATTTAAATAAATTGATAGCTTGAAGCTATAAATGAGGGGAGGCGATCCAGTTGGACATCAAACATTTGCACTATTTTGTGACAGTTTGCGATCAGTTGAGCTACTCCAAAGCCGCACAAAAGCTGCATATTTCACAGCCTTCCTTAAGTAACGCGATTAAAAATCTGGAGCAAGAAGTCGGCTCTCCATTGCTCGAGAGGAACACGAGAAAAATGGAATTGACGGACGCTGGTAAAATTTTGTATCAGAAATCGTTGCTGCTTCTCTCTCAAATGAACATGCTGAAAAAAGAGATGGAAGAAGTAAAGCTGACTGGCAGCGGAGATCTTATCATCGGCATCATTGAGTCTGTGAAGCATTGGATTCCAAAAGTTATTCGCGAATACCAGCGGCGTTTTCCCTCCATTAACATCAAGCTAATCGAAGTGCTGAGCGGGAAAGCTGTAAAGGAATCACTGCGGAAGTATCATACGCATTTACTCATAACCAATCAATTCATCGAGGAAGAAGATATCGAATCCTTTCCTCTGTATGATGAGCGCTTAATGCTGGTGCTACACAAAGATCATCCGCTGGCGGAAAAGGAATCGGTTCAATTGAAAGACTTGGCTAGCGAGACTTTCATCATTAGTACAGAGGGATTTCAGACGAGGGAGGATATTTTAACGGCCTTTTCGCTTGAACAAGTGAACCCGCAAATTAAATTTGAGATTGAGCGATTTGAAACCGCGTTAACGTTGGTGAGGGAAAATCTGGGGCTTACGATCATTCCTGAGAACTATTTGTCTGGATCAACAGATACTTCGCTTGTTCGGAAAACGATTGATTCGCCTGCGTTGGAGCGGACGGTTTATTTGGCGTATATGAAAAACCGTTATTTGGCCCCGGCGGTGCAGGCTTTTTTGGAGGAGGTTCGGGGGAAGTTTCCATCGCGGTGATCGTTATGAAAATGGCTCAATAAATCGATTTCACAATCCTCTCCTCTTTAATATATAATTGGGAAAGTCTTGAAAATATTCAAAAGCAGGTGATCCTTTGGTTCAGGTAGGCGATGTTTCCTCTAGCTTTATTGTATTTCTCCCGTTACTGCTATTTTTATTTTTGAATATTATTAACATTGTCATCAGTATTTGGGTATACCGCGATGCAAGGAGACGAGGGAATAGCAAGGAATTCTCAATCATCGGGCTTGTTGCTTGCTTGTTTTTTCCGATTATTGGGTTGATTGTTTATTTGGTGATTCGGAAAGATAAGTTTTGAGTTGCATTCTATCGAAAGTCCATTTCGATTAAGAAAAACGACATGAGACTCAGGGGTGAGTGTTGTGGCCAATCTTGTAAGATGGGTCTATAGATTTGATTGCTATAAATGCAAGGTTCAATCCGAAGTAATCAATCCGTCGGATCTTTCTAACCAACGTGATGCTTCTGACCCCCTACCGGATTTACTTATGGTTGATATGTCTTTTTTCACTGCCCGAACTGTGGATCAGATAAAGTAAAAGTTTCTTGCTCAATACCAACGTTGTAGACTTTAACAAACCATTCTCAAAAACAATTGCCTCGCTAGACACGAGGCAACCGGCTGTTTCTCTTCCGATCTCTCTCCCACATCTAGCCAGCTTTAGGCTATAGTCTTTCTCCCATTTCGTAACAATTCGATTAGGGGCTTTTCTTTCCGATATAAAAAAAGCAGTCGAACAGGATAAGCTTCCTGCTCAACTGCTTTATAAGAAAAGTTAGCCTCTCGTTACATTGAGGATCAGATCGTTATCAAATCCACCGATTGAGATGTCAGAATAGCACTTAATCATTTCTGTTAGCATTACCTTTGCTTCCAGTCTGGATAATGGTGCGCCCAGGCATAAGTGGCAGCCTTTTCCAAATGACAAATGCTTATTGCTATTCGGTCGATGGATATCGAATTGATCTCCCTGTGCAAAGGTATTTTCATCACGATTGGCAGAACCGAGCCATGCCATGACGATTTCGCCTTTTTTCATCAGACTTCCGAACATATCCGTATCTTCTTGAACCTTGCGCATCAAGACCTGTGCTGGCGGACGGAAGCGCAATACTTCCTCGATCGCTTGATCTACCAGCTGCGGATTCTCTCTTAATTCACGATATACGCCTGGTCGATCCAGTAAAAAGCAGTAGAAAACACTGAACAAGAGCGTACTTGTCGTTACATTGCCGGCAAGCAGCAAGCTGATTGCAATATCAATAATCTCGCGGTCAGATAGTTTTTGGCCTTTATATTCTGTTTGCGTTAAATCGGAAAGGAAATCTTTTTTCGGGTTCTCTCTTTTTTCTTGAATAATAGGAGAGAGATAAACGGCCATTTCCTTCATAATTTCTTCCTTTTTGAGGTTAATATCCTCATACGTTTCACGGGTCCCGGAAGCGATGAGAACATCGGACCATTGCTTGAACAGCATCCAATCACTGGACGGTACACCAAGCAAATCGGCTATGACAATCACCGGCATCGGGGTTGCGAGATCACCTAAAATTCTGATGCTTTGCTTTTCTTTTACTTCCTCTAGCAAATGCCGTGAAATTTCTTGAATACGCGGCTCCCACTCCTGGAGTGTTCTGGTTGAGAATGCCTTTGTATAGAGCGCTCTCCTTTTTCCGTGATCAGGCGGGTCCATCTCTGTGATGCCCTTTTCTTTCAATGCGAGGGAACCAGCGATTCGTTTGCCTGTATCGCTTGAAAAAAGGTGATAATCGGTCAGCACTCGCTCTACATCCGAATACAGAAATACATTCCAAACCTGTTGCTTTTCATCGTAATGGACTGGGCTATTTTTTCTCATTTCTGCATACCAGCCGTAGGGTTCAAACTGTTGTTGCAGATTCTCGGCACCCGATATTTCATTAGGGAAAACTACTTTATTCATTTCATTCACTCCTTATCTAAATGGGTGGGTAATTGCTGCAAAATGCTACTACTCTCGGTATGACTTGATTTCCTCTAGCATGGTATCCAGGAGTTTTTCTATCAACTCAACGTCTGTATTCGATTCATAGAAGGAAATGTTGAGGGTCATGCAATCTTGATACGTACTGACTCCAAGCATCAGTCCTGGTGCGTAATAGGCTGGAGAGACGATATACGCACCTGCGACATTCACATCATCGAATGTTATCTGGCTCGTACTAATCATACCAAAATTTGATAGTATTGGCGTGCTTTTTCCATTTTCTACAATTTGTTTTCTTACATCCTGTATGATCTTCAATGTGTGATGAAACTCTAAGTTTTCCACAAAGACAAAAGTGTTTACCGCATCATGCAGAATCTCTTTATTATCGCGTTGATTCTTCATGAATCCGGCTACTTCTTTCACCTGATCTGCAAATGTCCCTGCTGCTTGATTCATGGAGGCGTGAACAACGCCAGACAGGTTGTAAATGGCGTCTGCCTTGCCCGTGGGCAAGAATTTTCTTACATTGACAGTCACCATAACTTTGATTTGCTCAGCCGGAACATTCTCCATTTGTTGATATAAAGCTCGCATGTAGGCAGCCAATAACACATCATTTACGGTGAATCCTTTTTGTTTAAATCCTTGCGCCAGCTCCCTCCACTCTTCGCGCGGTATTCTGCGAATGGCATGTCTCCTTTTAGCTGGTTCTCCAGGCGTAAAAGGAAGCGTTGGTCCCTGGGGTTCTGGAGCTTGCGGCATCCCGCCATTTGGGATATCCATCTCCTTGAACAAACGGCTCTGATCCCTGCCCTCAGGGTTTGACTTGGGAACGTAGCGAGGGTTTTTGGCAAGCTCACTATATAACGAAGCTAACAAGTGAACATACTCTATCAACCCCGCACCATCACTGCATAGATGATTCAATTTGATGCATATGATATCTTTGGTCGAGGTCCGCAGTATGCGAACTTTGACCATCGCATCAGCATCGATGTCTATTGGGCTCGACAGCCAATCCTGTATGGCTTTCTCTTCGGAATCAGACTCACTGAGAAGTTGCAAGGAACACCAACCGCTTGACGCCAAATCGCTGCGTCGCTCCCAATAGGGGCGGACTGAATCTTTCATAAAGCGGCAGCCAATGATCGGTTCAGCAACGGTGCTTGCCTCCATCGCTTGAAGCAATCGCTGTTGATTCACATGTCCGTCCATTTCCAAAACCATTTGAAGTTGGCAATCGGAAAGATAGCTGACCATGTAATTAAACCTGTCACTTCCATTAGCAGGCAGTCTTTGTGGAATTGCCCTGTTCTGATTTACCTCACTGACATTCATTTCCTACACACCCCTTCAACTACAATTTTTGAAAGAAAAACAGTCAGGAAAAAACATCCTGACTGTCCTTTTTATCAGCAAATCCATGGGCTTCTATCGAATGGAAATCTTGTATTCCTCTAACCACATATTTATCTGAACGAGGTATTCGATCAGCTTCGTTGATTGAGCGAGATTCATAGGTGCTTTGCCATCCAGCACAAATTGGATCACAGACTTATTAATCAATGGTACTAGAGGCGCATTCGGATTCGCTAAAATTTGTTTCATATGGTCCAAAATCGCATGGTAATACTCCGGATGATAGGTCATCGGATATGCGCTTTTGTTGCGGTACAATACTTCATGCGGCAAATATCCTTTGTACGCTCTGCGAAGCAAGCCTTTTTCGATTTGATCAATATTTTTTACTTTCCATGGAACATTCCATAAATATTCAACCAGACGGTAATCACAATACGGAACACGCACTTCAAACCCCGTATACATGCTCATTCGATCCTTGCGATCCAATAGCAATGGAAGAAAGCGTGTGATAAAGAGGTACGACATTTTGCGCTGTTGAGCTTCCAAAACTGTCTCCCCTTCCAAAGGGTGTACCTCTGCAATCCCTTCTTCATACCGCCTGCGAAGATATTCTTGTGGGCGAATCTTTTCGATGGCTTCTTCATTTAAAAATGAACTCCACCCGTCATGCTCCATCCAAGGAAATTTGCCTGAATTCAAGAATTTCTCTTTCTGAAACCAAGGATACCCATTAAATACTTCGTCTGCCGATTCACCTGATAGCGAAACGGTCGCTTTTTTCTTCATTTCCCGGCAGAACAAATAGAGCGAGGTATCCGTCTCCCCTAATCCCGGGAGATCACGTGCTCTCAACGGCATATGAAAATGAGAAATCAAATCTTGGGCGTTGAAGGTAATCTCTTGATGCTTCGTTTGTACATGCTCTGAAACTGATTTCGCCCATGGCGCATCCAAGCTAATGTGCAGTAATCCTTCTTCAAAATGCTGATCATTGTCAACAAAATCAACCGAATAGGTTTGCAGCGTCTTCCCTTTTTTACGAAGCTCTTCAGCGGCTAAAGCCACCAAGCCACTAGAGTCCAAGCCGCCAGACAGCATACTCACCAATGGCAAGTCAGAGATTAACTGACGTTGTACCGTGTCTTGTAACAGAGCGCGTATCCTTTCTGTCGTTGTATCCATATCATCGGTATGCGCTTTACTTTCCAGTTTCCAGTATGGCCTTGTCCTGATTTGATCCTTCGTGACTGTTACACAATGTCCAGCTCGAACCTCATTTACATTGCGGAAAATGCCAAATCCAGGCGTTCTCGCCGGACCGAGTCCGATAATATCTGCTAACCCATCCGCTTCTACTTCAGGCTTCACTTTTGGATGGGCAAGCAAGGCTTTCAGTTCGGAGCCGAACAAGAACGAGCTCCCTCGTTGACAATAAAACAATGGTTTTACACCTAAGTGGTCACGCGCTAAAAACAATCGATGATTTTTTTCGTCCCAAATGGCGAATGCAAAAATTCCATTGAGATGGCGGACACATTCCTCTCTCCATTCCAAAAAAGCGTGCAGTAATACTTCTGTGTCAGAGTTGGTTTGAAAGGAATGTCCAAGCATCTCTAACTGGCGGCGCAGTTCCAAATAATTGTAGATTTCGCCGTTAAACGATAAGACACACGTCTGATCTCCTTCTCGGTAGATCATTGGCTGTTTGCCGCCTTCCGGGTCGATTACGATCAGGCGCCGATGCGCAATCGCTGCCCGGGGAGACAACCAATATCCTTCTTCGTCTGGCCCGCGATGTTGGATCGCTTGAGCCATTTTCTGCAAAATAGCATGCTGGGATGACAAATCGTCATCCCAATCAAGCCATCCCACGATTCCACACATAGTAACCTCTCCTCTTGTTCGCAAATTTAGTGTTGAGGATGATACGTTATCGCATTGACTAACTCGCTTACCTTTTGCTCTGGATTCGCTACCAATCCTTCTAAAAGAGTGTTCAAGTGCTGCAGCATACTGCTAATCTCCTTATCGTTGAAAAAACGTCGATAGTAGTTGATATGCAGAACCAGCACTTGTTCATAGAAAAGGATTTCCACTCGTAATGGATGCTCCGTCTGCGCGATAGAATCATAGATGGTAGCGCCGAGGACATCATTAAATCCTCTAAACACGGAAGAGAAATCAGGGAGCTGTTCGCTGACCAGATAACTGTCAAATAAAAGCCGATCTCGTGGGATATCGCACCACTCGTATATTTTTTTCAGCGGTGTGTATTCGTACTGACTCGTCTCTACTACCTTGGACTGCATGTTTTGGAGCCAAGACAAGAACCTCATGTTTTGCTCGATGCTCACGCGAATGGGCAGAATATTGAAGAAAAGCCCGACAGAATGTTCGACCTCCATCATCGCTATGCTGCGGCCAGAGAAGATCGTACCAAATACAACGTCTTCCTTGCCGCTGTAATGATGGAGCAGCAATGCCCAAGCCCCTTGTACCAATGTATATGGCGTCAGATGATACTTCTTCGACAAAGATAACAGCGCCGAGGAGACTTCTGGCGATACGATGAACCTTTCTTGAGAATAGGGAGGCTCCTCGGCAGAAATATTCTTCCGGCTCGCTTGCGCCCATTCAAGAGTGGAGCTGGTCATTCCTTTCAGATTTTTCTTCCAAAACAACTCAGCATTCGCTAAGTCCTGCTGTTTTTGTAGCGCAACATAATCCCGATAAGGATATACAGGCACAATATCAATTGCCTTCCCTTGGGAAAACGCTTGATAATATTCGAATAGTCTCTTAACGATCAACGTATAGCTCCAGCCATCCTGCAACATCAGGTTGAAGACATAAATAAAGTAGTACACATCCTCTCCTACTTGAAGCAGAGCAAGATGCGCATGGGGTGCTTGGCCCATCACAAATCCTTGTTGTCTAAGCTTTTGAATATAGGATTGCAATTGTTCATGTTGATTTTCTTCCGGAATGCCACGCCAATCTTCCTGTTTGATGTGGATATCCACTTTCTCATGCACGATCTGCATCGGTTCATCCAGCTCTTCCGTGATGAAGGATGTTCGCAAGGCAGGGAATTGTTGGATGAGATGCTGCCATGCTTGCTCAAAAGCAGATACATGGAAAGGGCCACCCTCGATGCGAAAAGCATGATGAACCACATTCAAACCAGGCTCTGGATGATGTTTGTATCGATAAAGCATATTCTCTTGCATGATCGTCAGCGGATAAACATCCTCCATGTATGGGTTGTCTGCTTTTATCCGATCCAGCAGATGCTTATCAAGAGTTGGTAACTCTACTGCTGTTGCCGTTCGCTTCGCACTTTGGGTGGAAACCCCACCTACAACCTCTGCCAGATCAGCGATGGTCTGGAATTGGAAAATTTGCTGAGGAGTCATTTCCAAACCGAGTTGTTTTGCCCTCGCAACCACTCGAATAGTATGAATGGAGTCGCCGCCCAATCCGAAGAAGTTATTATGTATGCCAACCTTATCCAAGCCCAATATCTCAGCCCAGACATCGGCAAGAATTTTTTCCGTCTCCGTCGTTGGCGGTACAAAATCTCCTTCCATCTCTGGCACTTCCATAAGCGGCGTAGGAAGCGCTTTTCGATCCAATTTTCCATTCATGTTCACTGGCATTTCCTTGATAAACTCAAAGATAGACGGAACCATGTAATCTGGCAGCTTATCCCGCAAATAACTGCGCAGCTCTGGAATGAACTGGCGAGCAACTCTATCTGTCAAAGGATCGTTCGCATACGTTTCAATCGGCTGGTAGTTTTTCGCTGGACGGTGCCACGCGGTGACCACTGTGTTACGCTGTCTTTTTTCTAGTAAATGCTCAGATCGGAGCACAGCTTCATAGTTGCCATCCTGTCTATCACCCATCCAAGTGATATCCACGCTGTATCGAAGCTCAGCACCCAACTTCCAAAGCTCCTCCGGGTCTATTCCAGTGCCTGCATGGTTCTGATCTGTTCTCAGTTCTTCCACGGTTTTGGTTTTGAGAACATCTCTGTCAGCAAGCAACGACTGGTATCGATTCGCCTTGTCCAACCGCAAATTAGGGATATTCGTAAGCCCTAAGATTTGCGGTTTATACTTGGTCATGATTTGACGAAGTCCCTCAATATTTTGGAAGCCCTCCTCCTGCCAATCCAGCCATGAAAAATCCTCAATCGTCTGCACTTTTTTGCCGAGATGAAGAACCACGTCATAGCGATATCGGGTTAATTCGTTATGATGACTTCCACGCTTCAACTTGATTTCTACATGGCTGATTTGATGCAGCTGCGCTTGAAGTGCATAGAAAAATGCAGGATCGATAACCAGCTCCTGCTCTTGTCTCATTCGCTTCTGTACGCGACGCTGCAATTGATCGGCGGTCAGCGTAGCCGGTGACTTTTCCATCTCAACCTCAGTAAGGAAGGTTTGCAGTAAAGAAAGATTACGAACATCCCCGACAAAGATTGCTCCTTTGTCATTCAAGGCGTGTATGGCCTTTTTCAGCACATCCAGCAGGTAGGTCGCATCCGGGAAATACTGCACCACAGAGTTGAGCACGATCACATCGAACTTCTGTCCCTTTAGTCCACTAAAATCATCCGCATAGCTCTTACGCAGTGTTACATTGGATAAATCCTCTCTTTGGTTGATCAGTTTCTCCGTAATATAATCCAACGCCATCGACGAAAAATCCGTTCCCCAATATTGTTCACAATGAGGCGCAATTCGAGATAGTAACAGCCCTGTACCGCACCCGATTTCGAGTACCTTTTTCGGCTGCAAGGCAAGGATACGATCCACCGTCGAATTGACCCATTCACGCATTTCTTCCGCGAAAAGAGGCTGACCCGTATAACTGCTGTTCCAGCTGGTAATGTTGAAATCGGCCTCATATTTATTTTCATCATCATAGGCTTTATCAAAGACATCCTGCCATTCAGATACCTGTTCCGCAGGAAGTGCTTCTTCTGTTGCCTTTTTCAGTTTTTCCTTGGACTGTGAATCGGGCACGATATAAGATACCAACTGCTTATGCCCTGGCCTCTGCTCGGATTCATGAACGATCACAGCCGATTTTTGTACATGTGGATGTTCATCTAATACAGCTTCAATCTCACCCAGCTCGATACGGAACCCTCTTAGTTTGACCATAAAATCAATTCGGCCCAGATACTCGATTGTTCCATCCGGCATGTAACGTGCCAAGTCCCCTGTTTTATAAAGGCGCGCTCCCTCTATTTTGCTGAACGGATCAGGGATGAATTTCTCTTCTGTCAGCTCAGGTCGGTTATAGTATCCGCGAGCCAGTTGTACACCACCGATGTGCAGCTCGCCGGCAACACCCACGGGAACAGGATTCAGATGCTCGTCTAACAGATAGATTTGGGTGTTTGCCACAGGGCGTCCAATCGGCACAGATCTAAGCTTGCTTCCTTTTTGACACGCCCAGTACGTGACATCAATCGCCGCTTCTGTAGGACCATACAGGTTGTGCAATTCCGCATCGAGACACTCGAAAAAGCGCTCCTGTGTTGAATACGATAAGGCTTCCCCACTGCAAATGACTCGTCGTAGCGTATCGCAGCCGTTAATTTCCGTCTCCTCCAGGAATACTTGAAGCATCGAAGGAACAAAGTGCATGGTGGTGATTTTCTCTTTTTTGATCAGGCGTGCCAGATAAGTCGTATCTTTATGACCTTCTGGACGAGCTACTACCATGCAGGCCCCCGTCATTAACGGCCAGAAAAATTCCCAAACCGACACATCAAAGCTGAAAGGCGTCTTTTGCATCACTCGATCGGTTTCATTCAGCTGATATTGTTCCTGCATCCATAAAAGTCGGTTGACGATACCGCGATGAACATTCATCGCACCTTTTGGCTTGCCAGTAGAGCCTGAGGTGTAAATCATGTACGCCAAATTGTCGCTGTTGACTCCACTTGCAGGTGCCACACGGCTCTCTATGCTGATTGTCTCCCAATCTGAATCGAGGCAAATGAGTTGGCCACCGTATTCAGGGAGCGTGTTCTTCAGCCCTACCGCAGTCAAGAGGAAAGAAGGATTCGCATCCGTGATCATAAAGGCGACCCGATCTTGCGGATAGCTTGGGTCTAGGGGAACGTAGGCGCCGCCTGCTTTGAGGATACCTAACAGGCCGATGACCATCTCAAAGGAGCGCTCCATATAAATGCCCACAAGCGTTTCCGCTCTTACACCCATTTTCCGGAGATAATTAGCCAGTTGATTCGACCGTTGATCCAATTCACGGTAAGTGAGTTGCTCCTCTTCAAAAATAACGGCTGGGGCATCTGGTGTTTTGGCAGCCTGCGCTTCAATAATTTGATGAAGGCACATATCTTGCTGTGGGTAGTACGTCTTCGTATCGTTCCATTCAACTAACAGCTTTTGCTCTTCAGCAGCGGTCAAAATCGGCAGATCTGAAATCGGCTTGTCCGGATTCGCGACAATCCCTGCCAGCACGATTGTAAAACTTTCTAACATACGACTGATTGTCGATTCATTAAAAATATCGGAATTGAACTCAACGTCTAGGTCAAGGATATCTCCTTTTTCTACAACCTGAATCCAGAGGTCAAACTTGGATGTGTTGTTACGGAACTCTTCAAATTTGACCAAGGAAAAGCCCAATGCAGACATGTCCGATTTTTTCGGCATAGGGAAGTTCTGCAACACAAAGCAGACTTCAAACAGTGGGTTTTGACTCATATTACGTTCAGGCTGCAATTCATCCACCAATCGTTCAAACGGTACGTCTTGATGCCTGTATGCGCTGTTCGCCGTTTCTCTCACACGTGACAGCAGCTCTCTAAAGCTTCGATTGCCGGAAACATCTGTTTTGAGGACCAACGTGTTTACAAAAAAGCCGACCAAATTCTCCATTTCCACTCGGTTGCGGTTCGCTACAGGCACTCCCACCCGGATATCATTTTGCCCGCTGTAACGATGCAGCAATATCTTTAATGCGGTGATCATCACCATATACAGGGTGGCGTTTTCTTGCTCGCTCAGCGCTTTTATGGCATGAGAAAGGGAAGAGGGAATTTGTAGTTTTAGGCTCCCTCCTTGAAACGTTTGGATGGGAGGTCGTGTACGGTCTACTGGCAGCTCTAACGCACTGCTTTCTTTTCCAAGGGTTTCTCTCCAGTAAGAAAGCTGTTTCTCAAGCACTTCACCTTGAAGCCACTCCCGTTGCCAAATGGAAAAATCAGCATACTGGATCGGAAGCTCAGGCAATGGTGACGGCTTGTCCGCGAGATAGGCCTGATAAAGCAGAACCATTTCTCTAAAGAAAACTCCGACTGACCATCCATCGATGATGATATGGTGAACGTTCAACAGCAGAATATTCAAATCCTCGCCGAGTTTGAATAAAGTAACACGCAGCAAGGGTCCCTTGGTTAGATCGAACACATACGTGCTTTCCTCTTTCGCGAGTCGGCGAAACTCATCTTCCCTCTCCGCCTCCGGATGGCCTGTAAGATCGACAATGGGAAAAGGAATTTGCAAGGCAGGAGCAATGAGCTGATACGGCTCTCCGTTCGCGACTTGAAAGGTGGTTCGCAGGGCTTCATGGCGCTTCACTATCTCATTAACGCACCGCTGCATGATGTTTGTGTGAAGCTCACCCGATAGATGGAAGGCGGCAACCACATTATAGGCTGGACTGTTTGGTACCAATTGGTCTAAGAACCATAATCTCTGCTGGGCAAAAGAGAGGGGCACGAAGCCCTCTCTTGAACGCCGCGGAATACCAGTCTTTTTCGTCTCCAATTTTGAGCCTTTCAGTTTCTCCAGCAATGCCAGTTTCTTCTCGGAAAGCTTCGATCTGCTCTCGGCAAGTATCTCATCTCTTGATTTAGATGATTCCTTATCGTTGATCATCGGATTGCTCCTTCCCACATGTTGATTCTGTTGCCTTTCTTAGAGATGAATGCATCAGCTTAATAGCTCCAAAATTGCCTCTTCCGGAAGTTCATCAATAACAGCAATCAGTTCCTCTTCAATCAGCTCCGCCATTCCTGCAACGGTTGGCGCCGAAAAGAGATTGTCTAGATTCAAATCAACCGGGAAGCTATTCTTCAATCTGGAAATAATCTGAGTGGCCATGATTGAATCACCGCCCAGGTCTTGGAAGTTTTTGTGGATGTCAACCTTTTTCACTCCAAGTACCTCTTCCCAAGCAGCAGCAATTTTTCTCACTAGCTCGTTACGTGGTGTATCGTCTTCGTCAGCCTGTATGGCATCATGATGGATAATGGAGTTTTGGATTTCTGTCTCCCTCCCATCAGCTTCTTCTGTCTGGACACGAGGTACCTCCGTTGATTTGGCTATGTCTGCTGCTCTGTGTTCTTTTTCTGCTGTCAGTTCGGAGGTGGCGGCTGCTTCTTGATGGGTACGGTTGCCTATGACAACTTTGGGTAAACGGTATCGTTCCTTGGCAAAAGGATAGCTTGGCAGACCTGATAGACGGCTCACCATTCCTTTTGAATAGAGAGCTTCCCACTCTATTTCGTTGCCATGAACCCATAGCTCCGCCAGCTTTTTGATCTTCTTGTTCAGAGCGAGATTGCGGATAAAATCTCTTCCCTCTTCTGTATCGCCGATCTTGATTCCGCCCGTTTTGTTTATTTCTCCGATAAACATATCTGCCGTTTTTGCCCCATTACCTTGTATGAATTGCTCTAGAAGCCCAATCAACTGTTCTTTCCTGTTGATCACGACTGCTAATCGATGAGACATGGATTCCCTTGCAGTCTGATAGGTATAAAGGAAATCTGCCAGTTTCACATCATGATGCCTTTCTATAAATGCCTTTGTTTTCTTGGCATAGGCCACTAATTGCTCGCGAGATTCGGCTGACAGCACGAAGACTCCCGTCGTTATCTCTTGCCCCTCAACAGGAGCAGCGGATCTGGTCTTGCTTCTATCCAACTCTTCGATCACCAGATGAGCATTGGTGCCACTGAAGCCAAAAGAGCTGACCGCAGCCAAACGAGAGCCTTTGGAATTGGTCTGCCAATCTTGCAGCTTGGTATTCACATAAACAGGGCTGTTTTCAAAATCAATGTGTTCATTCTCTTTGACAAAATGGATCGAAGGGGCCATCTTCTTGTTTTTCATGCTGAGCAAAACCTTGATGACACTCAACACCCCAGCCGCTGCTGTGGTATGCCCGATATTGGCCTTTAAAGAACCAATTGCGCAGAATCGTTTCTTCGGCGTGAATTGGCGGAACGATTCGCTAAGCGCATGAATCTCTACAGGGTCCCCTAATTTGGTTGCGGTTCCGTGCGCCTCGATATATTGAATGTCTTCCACATCAATCTGTTTCTTCGCGTAAATAGATTTTTGAAGGTCGCTTTGCGCTTGGAAGCTAGGCACGGTAATGCCCAATGTCCGTCCATCCTGATTGGTTCCACTGCCACGGATAACACCATAGATGTTGTCGTTATCCCGTAATGCATCTTGCAATCTTTTTAAAATCACAACGCCAACGCCATCCCCAACGACAATGCCATTGGCACCATTGTCAAACGGACGACACTCTCCTGTAGGAGAAAGCATCTTTGCGTTACTCATCGAGATAAACGGAGCAGGATGGGAATAAATCGTAATTCCTCCGGCGATGGCCAGATTGACCTCTTCTGTCTTCAGCTTTTGGCAAGCAATATCAATCGCAACCAAAGAGGATGAGCAAGCAGTGTTAACAGCCAAAGCTGGTCCTTTTAGATCAAGGAAATAAGCGATGCGCGAAGCAAGTATACTCGTATCCGATCCGAGCATGCCAAAATGAGAGAAATCTTGTTCTACCGTCATTCCCGCCATAGCGCCAATGATAGTTCCAACCGGTTGCCCTCTCAGCATGGATGGGGTGTAGCCTGCGTCCTCTAATGCTTTATAGCTCTCTTGTAAAAGGATGCGCTGCGTGACATCCATCGACTGGGCTTCAGTAGGAGAAATTTTGAAAAACGCTGGATCAAAATATTCAATATCCTCCATCGCCCCGTATTTAATTGGAATATCGACGAGTGCATTTTCTTTGAAAAAGGCGCGCCAGTCTGGGTTGGTCACTTCTTTGATGCAATCTTTGCCCTGACTGACAAGCTCCCAGAACTCATCTTGCCCCTTCGCACCTGCTGTGCGGCAGGAAATCCCAATGATCGCGATATCATCAGGAGCTACTTTAGGCGGCTCGTAGGCAATATTTGGCGTTGGGACTCTCTCTGTATATACAGGCTTCTCTTCAAGATTTCCGATTCTATGATTTTGGTTAAACGATTCTGTTTGCTCTACCTGTCGCTCTGGCAGATGAGTAGCGATGTAGCTCGCCAATGCTTCTAGCGTATTATGTTCAAATACAACGCTTGTCGGCAGTTTCAGATGGAACTTGCTATTGATGGCTTCGGACAATTGAACGGCATTGAGAGAGCCGATTCCCAAATCCTTTAGGGACTCCACTTCTTCCAACTCTTCTTGTCTCAAGCCTAAAACAGTAGAAAAGACCTCGATCAGGCTCGCTTTGATTTTTGTCCGATCTGGAATGGACTGATCTGCTGCCAAATTGCGTTTTGGTTCAGAATATTTAGATGACAGTGGTTGATTTTGAGCATCCGACATGAATGGTTTACTTGAATGGAGCTGGCTAGGCTCGACTTGCTGCAAATGGCTAGCAATATAACTTGCCAAAGCATCTAACGTATGATGTTCAAACACAACGCTGGTCGGTAGTTTCAGATTGAATTTGCTGTTAATCATTTCGGATAAGGCAACAGCGTTAAGTGAGCCAATTCCTATATCCTTCAAGGTCTCTACTTCTTCCAGTTCTTCTGGTTGAATACCTAAAACGGCGGCAAAAGACTCGACCAAGGATTCTTTGATTGTTTCCCTATTCCAATGAAAGCTGTGGTCAGGCTGATTTGGATTCGGGAGAGTTCTCGTTTGCTTTTTCGGATAAGGAATATAACCGCTGTTTACCATTTCCGCTAATGCTTCTGGATATGGTCTTTTCTTCGCTATTTTGCTGGCGTTCCATTCACAACGCTTCGTGTACGCAAGATGCGGAGCTTTTTTCAGCTTAAACAAGCAATAGCTGATCCACCCTCTTTCAAGAGAGATGGACTGATTCACCGTATTGATATACAAATCTTGAACGGCTTTAGGCAGATGCTTAATGTACTGTTCCACGTCAGGATCATGCAAGGCGTTCGCAATCTGTGGCGATACGTCGATGATTTCATCGATCACTAACTGATGCTCCGCTAAAAGCTCAATCCATTCCTGCACGGTGGGAATGCTGACTTCTACGTTCTGGTCTACGATCGGTCCTCGCGTATTGGCTATGTAATCGATCAGCAGAACGGTTCCCTCTTCGTTCAGAGAAGAGGAGATATTTTGAAATAATCCATGTTTATTTCGAATATGAAAGCTCACTTCAATTCCGACGATAATGTCGTAGAGAGCGGGAAAGGCATCCTTGGAGCTGTCTTTGTTGAAAATTTTCGCACGAGCCCCCAGGTTTTTCTGTGCGATTCGTTGATTGCCAAGCTCTGCTTGCGCCTTGGTAATCGTAAATCCATGGGTTTCAATATGCGGATAGAGCTCTGCTATTTGAATCACATCTGTCCCATGACCGCATCCGAAGTCCAACACTTTTTGCACACGAGAGAAATTTTCTTTGCAAAATAGTACTTGGCGCATCTCTACTTGCTTCTCTCTTACCATTTCTCTTTCCAACGGATATTTTTCAGGGTTCAATATGACACGGCTCATTGAAAAGCCTGGAATCTTCCTTTCAAATGGACATACGGTCAAGTAATCCTCTGAAAACTCCGCTTCGCTGCTGTTGGCGCTATATGTGTAAATCTCAACAGCTTTGTTTTCGAATTCTGGATGAGCGGATGTCATGCTCGTCTCCCTCCTAGAGCGATTCGTTTGATTGCGTTCTATCCAGCACGTTCTCCTCTTAAATGGATAGGTTGGGAGCTTAGCGACTCGGGATAACTCCTTCCCTTCATGCAGCTTCTGCCAAGGGATAGGATTGCCTAGAACCCATAATTTTGCCAGTTCACCTACATCTTTTGATTCGATTGCCCGCGTTACCCGGTCTGACAACAATTCTTTGTTTTCTTTGAGATCGCCAAAAAAGCAATGCTCCGTCTCTGCTTGATGTTCCAACCAGCGCTCTAGTTGCTGTAAAAGCTCTGTTTGACTATCGGTGATAACAGCCAAACGGCAAGGCATTTCTTCTCTTCCGTTTTGAAGGGTGTAGGCTGTATTCGCTACATCGATATGCCGGTTCTTATGCAAATAACCAATCCAGCGATGAATGTACGCTTGCAATCTCTCTTTATTCTTTGCCGAAAAGACAAACAGCTGAGGCTCTGAATCATTTACACTGCTTCGTGAAATTCGGTTGTATTCCTCAACGATAAGATGGGCATTCACTCCACCGCCGCCAAAGCTGGTAATGCCTGCTCGTCGGGGGACTGTCTGCCCATCTACTGTGACCTGCTTCCATTCCGATACCTCTCGCTGCAATTGAAACGGGAGTTGATCAAAATGAATATTCGGATTCCATTCGTCAGGAATCAGGGTTGGAACCAGCGTCTGATGCTGTAAGGACAATATCACTTTCATCAGCTGCGACATGCCGGAAGCCGATTCACAATGCCCGATATTCGGTTTGACCGAACCGAGTCGATAATCCCCATCTGCTCCTTGACGATTATGAAAAGCTTTCGTGACCGCTGTCATTTCCACGGCATCGACTATATCTGACCCATAGGCAGAAGCTTCCAGATAACTAATGGTTCGAGGGTCCAGTCCGTTTTCTTCCAACGCCTCTCCAATCACATCTGCAATTGGGTTGGGGCTTGGTGTCATGTAGCTATTGGCTTTGCCCTTATGATTGACAGCAGTTCCGCGTATCACGGCATAGATATAGTCTCCATCCCGCTCTGCCTGATCGTAATCCTTGAGAACAACAGCACCCACTCCCTCTCCAGGCACAAAACCTATTCCGCCCTTCCCAAAGGCAGCACTGTCTGAAGTATGAGAGATGAGCTGTCCCACTGTCAGCCCAAAGTAGGTAAGCGGATGGGTGTACAGATTCACTCCACCAGCAATCGCCATGCTTCCCTTCCCGTTTCGGATGTATTCACATGCTTCATGTATCGCTACTAATGCTGAGGAACACATCGTATCGATCGGGATACTCGGACCCTGCAAGTTTAGATAGTACGAAGCCCGATTTACCATCGATGAATACGAGGTTGTCGGAAAGTGATGGGTGGTTTCCGTGCTGTACAAATGAAATCCTTGTTTCGTAATGCCACCAAATACCCCTGTTCGCTTGCGCAGCTCCGCAGGCATCTTCGATGAGGCATAGCCTGCATCTTCTAACGCCTTCCAACACTCTTCTAAATACAGCCGCTCTTGGGGGTCTATGTTTTCCGCTTCTCGCGGAGTCATCTGAAAAAATAACGGATCAAACTGATCAAATTCCTCTAAGAAAGCACCCCATTTACTATAGCTTTTTCCTTGGGAAATGGCTTCCTCCCGATTTGGATGATAATACTCTGTCCAATCCCAACGCTCGGCTGGAATTTCTGAAATAGACTTTTTACCCTGTACCAAATTCTCCCAAAACTCGTCCAAGGTGTTCGCTTGAGCAAAGCGCCCACTCATGCCAATAATCGCTATTTTACCGGAGGACGCGGGCTTGGACGCCGTCATTTGCGAATGAGCAGATGACGCAAATGCTCTTGTTTTTCTTGGACTTTGTTTCCCTTCGGTTTTCGGCAATGGGGCAACCTCAACATGATCTTCCGTTCGATTTGGCTCCTGCTTGTGATTATCCAATCCTGTGAGTGAAATCAGCGCTTCTCTTTGTGTCTCTAGTAAATGCTCGACTAAGTCCTCTACCGTCTGATATTCAAACAACAAAGTACCGCTGATGGTTTCGCCGAAAATTTTCCGAAATTGATTGATCAGTTGTACAGATAAAATGGAATCCATACCATATGCCTCTAAAGGTTCGGAGGCATCCAATCGGTTACTCGGCATTTTTAGCGTTTCAGCGATCAGCTGTTTGATGTATTCCGTACTTTTTTCGCGCAGTACATCCTGGATTGCCCTTCCTTCAGGAGCGGAAGGTATTTCCACTCTCTTTGCTTTTGATTGTTCAGCATGTACGCTCGGCTTAGGTTTAGGCTGTTTTATTTGCTGTTGGCGGATCACGCCGTCGCTTTCGGTAACAATAATCTGCTGTCCCATCGCGTGCGCCTCTTCTGTCGGGAAAAAGACCGACTGAAACCCTTCTTCCTCCAATACTCTCTGCCACGTTGACGAAGATAACCCAGGGCAGCCTGAAAGGCGCAGCTCTGGGTCTTCGTACAGCCACCATCCCTCCAGCAAACCAAAGGTAAGATGGAGGAAGAGGGTGTTTTTACTCATTTCATTTAGAAGAAGCAAGCCGTTCTTCTTTAGAACGGCTTTCGCATTACGTACGGTCTGGCGAATATTTTTGGTGGCGTGCAGGACATTTGCTGCAATGACAATATCATAGCCGCCAAGATCAATTCCTTGTCCCGTCAACGGCTCTTCTACGTTAAAAATCTGATAGGTCAAATAAGGATTGCTTGGGCCATACTCTTTTTCTGCATGCATGAAAAAGGCTTTGGAGAGGTCAGTGTAGCAATATTCCTGGATATGCTCTTGATACGCCTTTATTTTTTGGAAAACGACGGCACTCGTTCCTCCCGTACCTGCACCAATCTCGAGAATGCGAATTCGGGCCGCAGAATCTTGGTTCAGCCGTTCCTCAACAAAAGCAACCACTGTATCAGCAAGCACTTCATTGAAGTAGTCGGAGACCGTGTTATTTTTGTAGACCTTCTCGACTAATGCCATCGACGAATTGGGAAAGATGACCTCCGTGGCCCGCACTTTTCCAGTGAGAATTTGTGGTAAAGCACGCAGGGTTGCCTCGACTAGCTTGACTTGCGCATTCGTATCCGCAATTTTTAGCCAGACTTCTTTTTCTTGCTCCCATTCCTGCCAGGCAGCAGCACTAGAAACGGGAGCAGTATCGATCACGGTAGATGTTGCGCTATCGTAAACGAGATAATCATTCCGGGCCAAAACAGAAGCCGTTTCTTCGAGCCACATGTCATATAAGTCAAGCAGACCGCCTTGTCTTTTGAGATCGCTGAGCGCTTGATTCTTTTCCGTAAAGCAGCCGAGCGACTGCATTTGACCCCACAGTAACTTTAAGAGAAGCTCGTCCATTTTGTTCATCCTAGGCACTCCTTCGGCTTACACGTATAGAACCGGTTTGTCCTGTTCTCTTGCTGATTGAGATTTCAGGGTGGTATTGACTAGAAATTCAGTGATGTGCTTAAGCGTTGGATAGTCCATCATCACAGCAGGTGTCAGTTCAAGCTGGTACTTCTGATTGATTTTGGTAGAAAACTCGGTGAGCTTGACTGGGTCGAATCCGTACTCCTTTAGTTCAATATCCGTATCGATTTCTTCGCTCTCTACCTTCAGGATTAGAGAGGCGAGTTGAATGATCGTTGCTTGTACGTCATCAAACAAGCTGTCCGTATCCATTTCTGATGCAAAATAGGCTGCTTTGGGCAAATCTTTTACTTTTAATTTATTTTTAATGCTTGCCATGCTGGAGGGAATTTTGTTTGAAACGACTGCAACAGATTCACTTGTATTGATTCCGTCCATCTCGAGTGGCTTGGTCGTTTTCATCAGCGCCACTTGATTCATCGGACCTGATAACAAGGCTTCCAATGCCTCCATCCCTTCTGAAGGTTCAATCGAGCCAATGCCGATCTGTTCCATTCGTTCCTGATAGCCTTTGGACGCAACGATTCCAACACTGCCCCAATATCCCCAGTTCATTACTTTCACCGCACACGTCCATTCCTTGGCAAGCTGATGGGCGAAAGCATCTTTAAAGGCGCAGCCTGAAGCATAATTGCTTTGTCCAGGCGATTTCGTAAACGAGTTAATCGAGGAGAAAAACAGGACGAAATCCAATGGCTCCTCACCAAACACTTGGCTCATCCGCACACTTACCTCTACTTTTGGTACAAGTCCAGCTCGGAAGGTCGTCTCGTCCATATTCGCCAGACTTCTATCAAGGAGAACAATGGCGGAATGAATCACCCCGTTAATCTTGCCAAATCGCTTCTTGCTCTCTTCGCAAGCAGATTGCAGCGACTCGCGATCCGTAGCATCGGCTTTGATGTAGAGCGGTGCAGGTCCTAGGGCAGCAAGTTGATTTATTTTGTTCTGAATCGACTCATCTTTGTTGCGGCGACCGATCCAAATGATTTGTGCTTGATAGGTGCGGATCATGTATTCGCTCCACGCTTGTCCAATACCGCCCGCGCCTCCAATCACAACATAGACTCCATGTTGCTTATAAACCGTTTGACTGATAGAAGGACTCTGCACGGGCATCAGCTGTTGGCGATACCACGCGTGTCCACGATATGCCCAAGCGTTTCCATGAGCGTCGGCAGGCAAAGCAACAATATCACGAAGCGGCCACTCGGCATGCGCCTCCAAATCGACGAGTCGTACCTTCCAGTTCGGATATTCCTTCGCCATCGATCCGATCAATCCGTGGATGCTGGCATGCGTTGGACGGACCGTATCTTTTTTGGAGATAGCCTGCGCCTGAACAGTAATGATCGTCCAGCCCAAGTCTCTCGTCTGATACCCCAACGCAAGCAAAGCCTTGATCAAGCGGAAAGCTTGAATAACGCCCCGTTCCTGCTCGATCATCAAGGACTCCTCTTTTACGGATTCCACAGAGCTGTCAGGAGCCACCCACATGATATGATCGATCACACCCTGCTCTTCCAGCTTTCTTGTGATTACCTCGATAGAATCCTTTGACTGAAGCGGCAAAACAGCAGCTTGAGGGTAATGACGTTGAAGGAGACTTCTGTCCCCTTCTTCGGCGCAAACGATGACTACCTTATCACTTGTTGCTGGAATGACTTCCCCTTTTTCTACAGACACGGCGTTCCATACTGGAGTGAGCATCGTGGTTCCCATCAGCGAAGGAGTGGAAGTCACTGTTTCCTGGGTCTCTCTCACCGTTACACCCAATTTTTCACTTCCAACTGCAAAACCTTTCATCCTCACGCCTATTCTGCCTGTCTCATCACATAAATCGATATCTACTTTAGCTGCCTCCGCCTCCGCTTTATCACTGGATCGAATGAGAGCATACATCACAGCAGGATGATTCTCGAAGATCTCCAGCTCTTCAAGCGTAAAACTACCATCTGGTTGGATGGAGCTGATGCTGTCAGATGATGTAGCCTCCGTGATGAGATAACGAGATGACTGCATCAGAGACTCCAGCAGGCTTGGATGGAGAACGAATTGTTCTGCTGTCTCCATGGCAATCGAAGGCAAGGAGAGTTTTACCAGAACTTGTCCCCGCGCCCTGTATACTTGGTCAATCCCTTGAAAATTCGGATGATCATCCATTCCACGTTCTTTTAACAGCTCGTAGCATTGTCGGGCAGTAAGCATCTCGCTGCTCTCGGCTTGCAAGGCAGGCAGATCCAAAATTGGTGCTTCAACAAGCGAAGTGAATTCGACCATACCTTGGCTATGTACAGACTTGGTATCATCTTCATTCGATTCGCTGTAGATTTCATAAGCAAGCACGCCAGTGTCCTTTGGATAGATACCTAGATGTACGTGAACCAGATCATCGCCCACAAATAGTGGATGATCTGTCGCAACATGGGTCATTCGAATTCCAGATAAACTCCTCTCTCTATCTCCTGCTGCCTGTTTCACTGCCGCCCGTGCCATTTCCAGATAAGCAGTGAGTGGAAAGAAGCGCTGCCCGTTTCCAAGAGGGTCAGCCAAGAACGGCTCTTGCCCTGTGAAACTTGAACTGTATCTCAGTTCATAGAGGTCAGAGGTGTTCTTGTGAAGCAATGGATGGAGGATATCCCCTCTAATCGAAGATGCTTCGGGCATACCTGTTGCCATTGGCTTTTGAACGTCTATCCAGTAACGCTCCTTGGCAAAAGGATAGGTAGGCAAACTGATGCGACGCGGCTTTTCGTTACTATATAGCTTATTCCAATCAAAAGAGACGCCTTTGACCCAAAGGTTCATCAGTTTTGCATATTTCCCCTTGGCAATCCATGTCTCCACGGTTTTCTTCATATCTTCATCAGCAAAAAGAGCTACCGTGTCATGGTTGCGTTTCACTCGCCCACGATACAGCTCGGCAATGTTCTCTGCGCCTTCTGCAAAATGCGTTAGCTTTTCCGCGAGCTCACCCACTGATCTGACGATAACAGCCAAGCGTTCTTCCAGCGCTTCACGCCCTACTTGAAGCGTAAAGGCGATATCACCCAAATGGGCATCGGTGAATGCTTCTTCTGTGATCGCCTTCAATAATCGATTCACTTGAGCGAACAGCCTCTCTTCGTTCTTCGCTGAGAGCACGATGATTTTAGGCTGCTGTGGCTGAATGCTGCTCTCGGGCTGTCTATCCTTTTCGTGATACTCTTCGATGACGATATGGACATTGGCTCCACCCGCCCCGAATGACGATAGCCCCGCGATTCTCGGATACTCCTTGGTTACTCCGTTGCTTTCAATGATGGGTCGTTTCCATTCTGCCAGCTTTTGTTGAACTTCAAAGGGGGTATCACTGAAATCAATGTTTGGATTCATTACCTCAGCGTGCAAGGATGGTGCGATTTGACCATATTTCATCTGAAGCAGTATTTTGGTCAAGCCTGCAATTCCTGCCGCGCTCTCCGTATGTCCAATGTTCGACTTGGCCGAGCCGATGGCGCAGAATTGTTTGTCTTTCGTATATTGTCCAAATGCGCGAGTCAGTCCCGCAATTTCGATTGGATCGCCCAAAGCGGTACCTGTACCGTGCGCTTCGATATAACTGACGGCACGAGCATCCACTCCCGCCCGCTGCAATGCCTCGTGGATTACCTGCGACTGCGCGATGGGGTTTGGTACGGTATATCCATTTGTTTTGCCGCCTGCATTGAGCATGCTTCCCTTGATCACGCCGTATATGTGGTCTCCGTCGGCAATCGCCTTTTGCAGAGGCTTCAATACGATAGCTCCCACACCTTCCCCATCTACAAAGCCATCCGCTTGATCGCCAAACGACTTGCAGCGGTCACCAGCAGATAGCATAGTCGCTCCCGACAGTCGAATATAGTGAAACGGATCGACAATGAAATTGACCCCGCCAGCAATGGCACATTCACTTGTACCGCTGTACAGGCTTTCCAAGGCTAAATGAATCGCCGTCAAAGAAGAGGAGCACGCCGTATCCACTGCCAGACTTGGTCCTTGGAAATTGAACAAGTAGGAAAGACGATTCGCAATCGACCAGTAGCTCGTTCCTGCTGGATAATTTCCGTTCATGACACCAACAAACACACCAATTTTTCTGCTGTCTCCTAAAGTGGCAGGAGTGTAGCCCGCATCTTCCATACTGGCGTATGCCGTTTGTAAAAATAAGCGCTCCTGAGGGTCCATCTGCTCCGCTTCGTTAGGCGAAATTTGGAAAAATAGCGGGTCGAATTTATCCATATCCTCGATGAAACCGCCCCATTTGGTGTACATGTATCCTCTTTTTCCTTTTTCTTCGCTGAAATATTCTTGCCAATTCCAACGATCCTTCGGCACTTCCGTGATGCAATTCTTCCCTTCTTTCAGGCGAGACCAAAACTCCCAGACATCCTCCGCTTGCGGATAACGGCCTGCAAGACCAATGATCGCGACATCCTGTCTGGACGGCGCTGTTTGTTTTTCCGCTTCCGTATCAAGAACTTGCAGGAAACGGCGGGACTTTGCCTTTCGAAATGTCGACCCGGCTTGCTCTCTGGTTGGCTTTGCAGAAGCTGCTGCGTTGGTTATTTGCTTTTGAACAGGCTGCTGTTCATCTATTCCTACTAATGCAAACAATTCATCCGCTTGTGTTGTCATGAAATGCTCGACCAGCGCATCGATCGTTTGATATTCAAAAAAGAGCGTCGTGCTGATCTGATGCAATTTTTTTCGTAAGACATTCGTCATTTGCACAATCATAATCGAATCAATGCCATACTCCTCGAGGGCGGCAGAAGAATCGATCTGGTCGAATGGAATTTTCAGTGTTTCTCCGACCAATTGCTTGAAATAGGCTATGCTTTTCTCCCGAAGCATATCCTCTGTGCTTGTTCCTCTGTCAGCATTTGAAGGAATGGGTAGAGGAGAAGCTGAGGTCCCCATTGATTTCTGCTGTTGTTTGGACTTGCGGACAACGCCGTCACTTTCAGCAATCATCAACTGTGGATAGGAGACAACTCGGTAGCCCTCATCTCTCAATACTTTCTGCCAAGCTTCCAGAGGTAGTGAAAGACCTGCTGCGAGGTCTTTCACTACGTTTTGAGCGGTCATCTCTTTTACTAGAAGCAGGCCATTCCTTTTTAAGAGATTCTTGCAGTTACGCAGGGTTTGGCGAATTTGTTGAGCGGTGTGCAGTTTATCAGCTGTGAGAATCAGGTCGTAATCACCAGCATTCATTCCTTGTTCACCTAACGCCGCTTCTGGATCAAAAACTTGGAAGCTCACAAAAGATTGATAGGCATGTAATTTTTGTAAAATCAAGGAACTGGCAGATTCTGTACCTGCTCCGATTTCGAGAATCCGGATTCGCGCTGATGGATCCTGCTTCAATCTCTCCTTGATAAAGGCAGCCACCACATCAGGAAGCCCTTCATTTTCATGGGCGGACAACTGTAGCAAGGAAGGATAACGTTCAGAGTGAATATCCACCCATTCTTCTACCTTCATCCCTTCAATGACAATAGGCTTTGTGATCTTCATGAAAGCAACGTGATCCATGGCTCCTGCGAGAAGTGTCTCTATCGCTTGCATTGCTTCTGGAGGCTGAATAAGGCCAATGCCGATTTGCTCCAAACGACGATACGTTTCTACCATCTCTTGATGAGACTCTTCCACTTGCCCACTGCTCCAATATCCCCAATTGATCAGTTTCACCGCACATGGCCATGCTTGGGTCAATTGATGAGCATAGGCATCCTTAAAGGTACATCCAGCCGCGTAGTTGCTTTGCTTCGGAGCTTTCGTAACTGCCATGAGCGATGAGAAGAATAAGACAAAACCCAAAGGCTCCTTCTCAAACACCAAAGCGATGTTCACACTCACATCTACCTTAGACGAAAGCACTGCTCGGAAACCTTCCTCTTGCATCGTTTCCAAGCTTTCCTCAACCAAGACCATGGCAGAATGAACAACTCCGTCAATCTGTGTATACGTTTGTTTTATCTGTTCATAAGCTTGTTGCAAAGCTTTCTGCTGCGTTGCATCCGCTGCTATATAGTCTGGTGCTGGCCCAAAAGCGGCAAGCCTATTAATCTTCGCTTGAATCTCTTCATTTTTTTGACGACGCCCCATCCATATGATCTGGGCTTGATAGGTACGAATCATATATTCGGTCCACGCTTCGCCGATGCCACCAGCACCGCCAATCACCAAATAAATGCCACCCTGCTTCATACGAGTCTGATTGATCGGAGGATGGTCGACGGTAAGCAACTGCTGGCGATACCATTCACCCTGGCGATAAACCCACGGACGCCCCTGACGATCTCTTGGCATCCTCAACATATCATCCAATGGCCATTCAGATTCGTCCTCTACATCCATGAGTCGAATCTTCCAGTTTGGATATTCCTTTGCCATCGAACCAATCAACCCATGAATACTGGCGTGGCAAGGATTCACAACATCTGTCTTACGAATGGGCTGGGATTGAACCGTGATGACACTCCACCCCAACTCCTTACTTCCGTATCCCAAGCGAAGCAAGGCTTTAATCGTTCGGAAGCATAGAATCACTCCCTGATCTTGCCCTGCGATTAATCGATGATCCGCCAAGGAATCTATCGCATCAAAAGGAGCGATCCACACCATATGATCAATGGAATCAAGCTCTTCCAGTCGGTGTACGATTTCCTCAATCGTATTCTCAGCCTGAATGGACAACACTTTTGCTCGTGGATAGTGTTGTTGAATGGCGCTCGCATTCTCTTCATTTCCGCCCACAATGACAACCTGCTCATCAGCAGCAGGGAAAAGCTCCCCCTTCTCAACTGGAGTCACATCCCACACAGCGGACAGCATGAGATTCCCCACCGGAGGTTCCAGTGAGGTTGCGGAGGAAGCGCTGCTTGAAGAGACGTGGCTCGCTGGCTTCCCGTCCTCCAGCACTCGCATGGAATATCCCTTTATTCGTACACAAACAGTTCCTTTTTCATCGCACAAATCAATATCCAGCTTCTGCACCTTGTCAGCTGCGCTGCTGTTGGCACTGTAGCGAACGTACGCCCACATCGAGGATGTGCACTTGTCGTGAATTTCGACTTCCTCCATGGCAAAAGGCAAGGAGGGCTTGCGGCTGGAATGATCATCCGCTGATGGTGTATCTTCCCCGACCATCATGATCCCGATAGATGCCTGCAATGCAGAATCCATTAGGCTTGGATGCAGGACAAAAGAGTTCTCCATTTCGGAGACGGAGGCTGGCATGGACAGCTTGGCTAATACTTTGCCCTCCCCTACATACAAGGTGTCAATTCCTTGATGTGCCGAACCATAATCCATTCCTATTGAATGAAAAATGCTGTAGCATTGTTCGGATGAAAACTCACGTTGACTGCACTCTGCTTGTAAGGACGGCAGATTCAACACATGTTTCTCAGCAACAGAATGAAGCATGACGCTGCCCTGACTGTGTACGACAGGTTCTGCATCCATAGCCTCCCACTCGCTATAGATTTCAAAAGTAATCTCACCATTCTCTTCGGGAACAAGACCGATATGTATCTGTGCAGGTTGGTCACCCACAACCATTGGCCGTGTCCAAACCACGTTTTTGAGTTGAATCTTGGCTGGTTCTTCTGTCAAGGCAGCCGTTGCTTGCTCTGCTGCTGCTCTTGCCATCTCCAGATAGGCAACTCCCGGCAAGATTCTCTGATTCTTCACAACATGATCTGATAGGAAAAACTCCTGACCTGTAAATGTCGAACTGAACCTCTGTTCAGAAAAGTCAGAAGTATTCCGCTGCAATAGTGGATGAATCGCAGTTTCGCTCGTGAATGGAGTGGCTGTCTTGCCGCTTACAGATTTATTTTTGCTCTCTGGAATCCAATAACGATTCTTCGCAAATGGGTACGTCGGCAGGGGAACACGTCTTGGTTTGTGATTCAGGTAAAGCTGCTCCCAATCCATTTCATAGCCTGTCACCCATAATTCAGCCATTTTTCTGATGTTGCCTTCTGCAATCCAGCTTTGGATAAGCTGTTGAGAGTCGTTGTTCGGCTTCAAGCTTCCTTCCCAACAATGATCGATCGTATTCTCGCCTTTCGAATAAGCTTCCAATTTTCCGATCAGCTCTGGTATATTCTCGACGACAAAGGCTACTCGTTCTTTCATCCCTTCTCGTCCAACTTGCAGGGTATACGCCACATTTTCCAGATCGAGTTGCGTTTCTGGATCAGCAAAAGACAAAACTTCTGCCTCTATATCATCTCGATGGTTATCCATGAGAGAAGCGATAACAGAAGCAATGGAGCTGCTTTGATCGAACTCCTTGATATCTAACTGAATTTGCAGCTCCTCTTGCATTTTTTGCTTGAGCTGTGTGAGTTGAACGAGGTCTACTCCGTATTCATGCCACTCTTGTTCGATCTCAATGCTGCTTTCTGCCACATGAATAATACTGGATAAAATATTGCGAAGCTTCTTCTCCAGCATTTCTTGAAGCTGATTTCGCTTCTCTTCCGCGCTTGGTTGAGGGGGATTGTCAGTTGATGCCCCTTTTAGAAACTCCGCTACTTTTTGCGCATAAGCTTGCAATCGTTCCTTATTTTTGGCAGATAGCGGAATCATCACTGGGTTATTTCTACCACCAATGGCTTGCGCTTTCGGCTTTGTTTCAGCTGGAATGTATTCTTCCAAAATAATATGGGCATTGGACCCCGAAGCACCAAACGAGCTTACCCCTGCTCGTCTCGGAACGGTGACTTCTTGGCCGTTTTCTATGATCACCGATTTCCATTCTTCTGTTTGTTGCTGTACATAAAAGGGTGATTGCGCAAAGTCAATAAACGGATTTAGTTCCTTGGCATGTAAGGAAGCAACGAGCGTTTTATGGTGAAGCTGAAGAACAGCTTTTTGCAGACCGCTGATACCCGCGGCAGATTCTGCATGCCCGATATTTGATTTCACCGAGCCAATTGCGCAAAACTGCTGATCCTCTGTATATTGACGAAACGCTTTCACCAATCCTTGAATTTCTATCGGATCGCCTAAAGAAGTTCCAGTCCCGTGCGCCTCTACATAACGAATCGTTCGCGCGTCCACACCGCTCTTTTCCAGGCATGCTGTAATCACTTCTGCCTGAGCAACAGGGCTTGGTACGGATGGCCCGCTCACCGATCCGACGTGGTTCACACTGCTTCCTTTTACCACGGCATAAATATGATCTCCATCCTCAATCGCTTTGCGCAATGGCTTCAACACGACCGTACCGACGCCTTCTCCAGAAACATACCCATCGCCATCCTTGCCAAAGGTATGACAATAGCCATCACTCGAGTGCATATCCATCATGCCGTATGACAAATATTTGCCAGGATGCAAGGATAAATTGACGCCCCCCGCCAATGCTACCTCACATTCACCGCGCTTGATGCTCTCCAGCGCCAAATGAACAGCCGTCAGCGAGGATGAGCATACCGTGTCAATCGCCATGCTCGGACCATGAAAATTGCAGAAATACGAAACGCGATTAGCAATCGGTGCATAGTTCAAGGATAGCGGGAACATTTCTCCCCGAGACATCGCTTCCGCTCCGATGAGGGAATAATCCTTGTGCATCACGCCAACAAAGACACCAACCTGCCGCCTGTTACTGCTCCCCCGCGGCGGAACAATCGTCTTCGGCGTATAACCCGCATCTTCCATCGCTTCCCAGCATGTTTCCAAAAACAAACGCTCCTGGGGGTCCATCGTTTCTGCTTCCCGCGGCGATATTCTGAAAAAGGGAGAATCAAAGCAATCAGGGTCTTCAATAAACCCTCCCCATCTCGACATCTGCTTCCCAGATGGGGATTTGAGTTCTCCAAACTGCTGCCAATCCCAGCGAGATTTCGGGACTTCTTTGATGCAGTCTTTGCCCTCTTTTAAATTCATCCAGAATTCATGGAGATTTCTTGCCTCTGGATAACGCCCTGCCATCCCAATGATCGCAATTTCTTCATCGGCATTCGCTGCATGACTCTCAGAGGTTGCTGATGAATCTACGACCCTGGCAGGTTGCGGCAGCTCTTGTCTGCCTTCCTGTTTCATCGAATCAAGCCCGCTGAATATGGAAGCATGATTCTCAGCAAGATAGGCGGCCAACTCAGCGATATTCGTATATTCAAACAATAAAGTAGGAGCCAGCGGCGTTCCTACTTTCTCTTCGACAGCCTTCACAACTTCCAACAAGCCCGGTGAATTAAGCCCCATTTCATAGTAACCAATCTGCGTATCAATCAACGCGGCGGGAACTTGTAATCGAGCTGCCAGCAGTTGTTGTAAAAACGTTTGTGCTTTACTCACTAAGGCAGATTGCGATTCATTCGCCTCTTGAACAGCTCCTTTTGACAGAGATACCGTTTGCTTCGATGGTTGGATCTCCGCTCGAAGCTGAGGTACTTCTTTTTTATTGGGATTGATCAGACCAGGATCACGAACTAACTTGCCCGCAAAATTTTGCAAATGTGCTATTTTTCTACCTGATCGATCAAAGAACTCCATCGTCATATACATCAGTTCATTTTTTCGTTGAATGGATGAAGTTTGTACTCTGGCAAAGCAATGCTGCTGTAATAGAGCTGTAGCACGAAAAGATTCATAAAAAAGCGGCAAAAATAGCCGTTGTTCTTCTTGGACTACCGAGGTGAACAATACCATCGAGCCGATCGCAGACCCATCGATCAGTGTCGGGTGAAACATGAACCCTTCCGCACTGGGAAGGGCATGTTTACCGAGTGAAATCTCCATTACCGCCGCTGAATCTGTTTCGTAAATCGTACCTTCTGCCTTCATAAAACCTGTGTGCACCAATTCCTGACGGCGGCATTGCTCATATACGTCATGCAGATTGACCTTTTTGGTTGCCGCCTGCTCTAGCATGAGAAGATCCAGCGTTTCATCGAACTGCGTAGAGGCACGTTGATGCATTTCAGCAGTGACATACAGTTTTTTCTCCGAGTCTACAATGCCGTTGCGCTGTGTCTGACCCTCCATCCGAATCTGCCACTGTCCTGCTTTGCCTTGCGTGCACCAAATGCTCAGCATGACATCATAATCTTTTCCCACCATGATCGGATGATAGATCGTTAGATTACGAAGCTCAAGCTCGCTGTAATCATGACCATTTTCTCGAAACATTTGATACAACAGATCAATATGGGCTAATCCGGGCAACAGCTCCTGACCGTGCGCTTTATGATTTTTGAGGATTGGATGGTTGATCGTTATGAGAAACTGATCATGCACTTTTATCCCTCCACTATTTGTCGCTTCCAAATACTGGTCGTATGATTTGGTTTCTGGCTCAGAAATGTCATTGTTTTTGTTGAACGACCTGCCTCTTCACGGTAGACGTCAAATCGGTTTAACGTCGGAGGTGCAATCGAATGTCGTTTGTTCGGGCGTGAGACTGCCTCCTCCCAGGATTGTAAAACGACGTTGGCGTTGGTTCCCCCATCTGCAAAACAATTAATCGCTGCTATTCTGGGCGAATCGTTCCATTCAGAAAGCTGTCGCTGAAAATAAAAAGGCGTTGACTCCATATGGAAATGGGTCATCGGCTCTTGCCCTGACAGGAACGGAACCAATTGTTGGTGTTTGAGCATCAGCACAACTTTTATCAAACTGGCAATCCCTTCTGCACATAATGGATGACCGATATTGGGTTTGATCGATCCCAATCCGCAAGCGGCCGTATGAGATGAGCGATAGACAGACTGAATGGCTTTTAGCTCAAGTAAATCTGTAACCTCTGAACCCGAACCATTTGCTTCAATATAGCTGATTTGTTCCGGCTTCACACCAGCTTTAGCCAGTGCTGACTGCATAACCTCTTTTTGGGCTTGCAAATTCGGAGTGGCAGGACCTGCCGTTCGTCCGTCATTGTTGACCGCTACTCCCTTGATGACGGCATGTATTTCATCACCATCAGCCAGTGCTTGCGCCACGGTCTTCAATAGAACCATTCCTACGCCTTCTCCCAATACGAGTCCGCCCGCACGCTTGTCAAAAATATGGAAGGCTGGCTCTTCGCTTAAAATTCCTCTTTGATGGAACATCCGATGCGCTTCATCACCACTTAACACGTTAACCCCGCCTACGATAGCAGCCTCAATCTCTCCACTGCGAAGGGAATGAATCGCCATATTCATCCCGACCAGCGCCGAAGAGCATGCGGTATCGATGACCATACTAGGACCTCTAAGATCGAAGTACTGGGAAATATTTGTGGCCAAATAGTTTTGTCCCACGGTCATAATCGGGTTTTGTGTTTGATGAAGACGATCTTCGCTTGGGCGGTGATTACTTCTTGCCCCGATGTAGACGCCTACCGCTTTTCCCTTGATTTCCTTCGGTGTGTATCCTGCCTGATGCCATAGATGAAGACTTTCCTCCAATACCAATAAGGCTTGCGGGTCCATGGCCTTGGCATCTTCTTTTGCTATCAGGAAGTAAGAAGGATCAAAAGCAGTAATGTTGTCCAGAAGTCCTGCATGATAGGAATTTTCATAACCCCAGCGTTCCTTGGGTACAGCACCAATGGCTGAACGGCCCTCCGCTAACAGCTTCCAATATTCTTCGACGTTACGCGCACCCGGAAAACGGCAAGAGAGCCCCACTACTGCAATGTCAGATGGATTTACCTCCCGATATTGGGTAGCCTGATTGCTCACCAACTGGCTTTTTACAGTTTCACGACTGATAGGCTGACTCTTCGGATGGTCGTTCATTTTAGGAAAAGTCAGCACGAGATCGTCAGCGATGGAATCGCCGTGATTGCTGGTCAGCCATTCTGCAAGTGTTTCGATGGTGGGATATTCATATAAAATCGTCGGCTCCAAGTCCTTGCCCAGCCATTTACTGATCTCATTCATGACTTGAGCCAGTAGCACCGAATCGATCCCATAGTCTGGAAACTCTTTGTCTATCTCCAATCTGGCAGGATCTATTTTCAACTCCTTCGCAAACAGCTCAATCAATCTTGTTTGCGCTGTCTTCACAAGATCCACCAAGTTTTGCGTCGGCTTGTCTGCTGTTGAACGATGAGACGACAGGTTCGCAGCAGAAACTTCTTGCTTTTTGTGTCGCATCAGCTGATGGGGTTCCCACAGCTCTTCGTTAATGGCTGCCGGGAAAACAACCGGACCAATCTTTTTCAAAAGAATGTGATCCAGTAATCGCAGTCCTTGCTCGTCAGTGATGTGTACGAGTCCTGTTTGTTGATAGGCTTTGGTCGCGACTGCACCGATTCCCGTTTCCTTCCAGCTCGGCCATTGAATGCTAATGATCGGGCAAGAATCAGCATGTGCTTCTGCAAAATAATCCATATAGGCATTGGCTAACGCATAATCACTCTGACCCGCAGCCAAGGATGGAATGATTGCCGAAACAGATGAAAAGAGAACGAAAAATTGTAAAGGCTCGTCCTTGCAGATTTGGTATAGCGTATGCAGCCCAGCCACTTTCGGTTGTACGACCTGCTGAATGCCATCCGTCGATTTCCGAATAAACGCAGGATTTTGATCATCGCTAAAACCAGCGCAATGAATCACCCCGCCAATCGGACCCATCGTCTGTTTCAATTCGTCCAAATGCCGTTGCCAAGCCTCTTCATCAGTTAAGGATACAGCTAAGACTCGAACCTGTACGCCTTGCGCTTCCAAAGCTTGTATCGCCTGAATTTTCTTTGCTACGGGAGTACCTTGCTGCTGATAGGCTTCCCATTGCTCGCGCGGCGGCAGACTTTCTCGCCCTGTGAGCACCAGTTTTTTGACACCATAGCGCTCTACAAAATGCTTGGCACATAAATACCCAAGCCCTCGTGTACCGCCAGTGATCAATAGAACATGGTTCTCAGGGAAAACAAGCGCTGGCTCCTGACTGTCTGTTACCAGCTCTTCCTGAAGATAAGCACTATAACGCCCACCTGATCGATAGCAAACCTCTGTTTCCTGATCATCAATGAGAAACTCTGCTGCAATCTGTTGCGCAAGTTGTTCTTCATCAGCCAATGGATCTAGATCCACATGGCGTGATTGCAGATGCTTATATTCACTTTGCAGCATACGGTACAAACCAACACGTGAGGCGCCCGCCAAATTGACAGAGTCATTCTCGAAAGACTCCAAGCCTCTTGTCACACCCAATAGCTTCAAGCCTTCCTTATGACCATTCTCAATAAGTTGTTGCAGCCATGGAATCCAACCCAGCAAATCGGTCTGCTGATATCCAGAACCGACCAAATCTACGATGCCATCATAGTTTTTCCACGCCGTCTCATCCTGATGGAATCGTGATTCGAGCTCGTTCAGCTCTAGGATTTCACTCTGAGCGAAATGGTTGGACAGTTGAATCGCCAATTGCTTCGTTTCATCCGTTGTGAAAATACCAATCGTTCGATGAGCTACCTTGGTTGGCATCGCTGGGCAAGCCTTCCATTGCTTTTTCACGATGCGCATGTCTGGCTGAGCAGGAATCTCCTCATAGGTGGATAGGGATGTTGCACCTGTAAATGACGTATAACCACCTGGCACCCAATACACTTCTCTGCTAAATGGATAGGTTGGAAGACTAATCCGTCGGGGCTTCCTCTCCCCATACAAGCTGTTCCAATCAATGTTCAGCCCTTTCACCCAAACGTCCAACAATTTGCCGTATTTTCCTTTGTTCATCCAGGAATCAATCATTTGCGGCATATCATCATCTGCTGCAAAGATGGCCAAGGTCTCTTTATGACGTTTTACCTGTCCGTGATACAGGTCCTCAATGTCCTTCTGTCTTCCTATGAATTGCTTCAATTTCTCTTCAAGTTCAGTCATCGAGCCCGCGATCACAGCCAAACGTTCTTCCATCGCTTCTCGTCCCACTTGAAGGGTATACGCCATTTCAGCTAAATCCGCATCGGACAATCCCTGTTCTTCAATGGCTCTGAGCAGTCGTTGTACCCGTTCATGAAGCTGTTCTTCATTCTTAGCCGATAAGAGGATCAATGCAGGATTTTTCGGACTTGCCATTACCGTAGGCTGCTCTTGCCTTTTTGGAATATATTCTTCAATCACTACATGGGCATTCGATCCACCCGCTCCAAAACTGCTCACACCTGCACGTCGTGGAACTTCCCGTCCGTCAATGACAGGGCGTTTCCACTCCGCCAGCTCTTGCTGAACAACAAACGGCGTCACGCTGAAATCTATATTCGGATTGAGCACTTCAGCATGCAGGGATGGTGCTAATTGTCCATGCTTGAGCTGCAATAAGACCTTTGTCACCCCAGCAATGCCCGCTGCACTCTCACAATGCCCGATATTCGACTTCGCCGATCCAATGGCACAAAACTGTTTGTCATTTGTATACGCTTGGAAAGCCTTCGTTAAGCCCGTCATTTCAATGGGATCGCCTAAAGAGGTCCCCGTACCGTGTGCTTCCAGATAGCTGATCGTCCGCGGATCGATTCCGGCTTTTTGGAAAGCACGTCCAATAACCCGAGCTTGGGCATTCGGGCTAGGTACATTGTATCCATTCGTTTTTCCTCCATGGTTAACGGCGGTTCCTTTTATCACACCATAAATTTGATCTCCATCGGCAATCGCTTTCGCCAGAGGCTTGAGCAGGACTGCTCCCACCCCCTCGCCAGGAACATACCCGTCGCCACCGATGCCAAAGCTCTCGCATCGTCCCTTGCTGGATGCGAATTTGCCTTGTCCAAGCATCAAGTATTTATTAGGGTGAATCGATACATTAACACCACCTGCAATCGCAGCCTCACATTCCCCTTGCTGTAGACTTTGGCAAGCCAAATGAATGGTTGTCAGGGAAGAAGAACACATGGTATCTACCGCCATGCTAGGTCCATGGAAGTTGCAGAAATAAGAAACCCGATTCGCAATGGAGGCTGGACTTCCTGCCAGCGCCATCGGTCTGCCAAGCATCGTTTCTTGGGCTCCGTAGAGCTGGTATTCTTCGTACATGACTCCGACATAAACCCCGACATTACCGCCCAGGCCCATGCCAGGTGTCGAGCCGAGAGATTCACGAGTATACCCGGCATCCTCTAACGTTTCATAGACGCATTCCAAGAACAAGCGCTCTTGCGGGTCCATGATTTCAGCCTCTCTTGGTGTGATATTGAAAAATAACGGGTCAAATTGATCAACACCGTCCAGGAATCCTCCCCACTTGCTGTAGGTTTTTCCTTGCTTTTTCTTATCTGCATCAAAAAACAGGCTGTGATCCCAACGCTCTTCGGGAATTTCTGTGACACAATCCTTGCCATCACGCAGGTTACGCCAGAACTCATTCATATTTCTAGCTTTCGGATAACGACCGGAAACCCCAATAATCGCAATGTCTAAGGCGTCGTTTGCTGGTTTGGTTTCTCTCGTCGTTTCTATCAATGCGTTGCCTCTGCTCCTGCGGTTGTTGATGATCGGTTTTGGTGTTGCTGCAACCATCGTTTGTGCAACGCTCGCCTTTTTAACAGGGGATGCCGCTGGTGCTTCTTTCTCATCCAAACCAAAGATACTCATCATTTGATCCGGGTGCGCTGCCAGGAAGTATTTTGCAATTTCTTCGATGGTTTGATATTCGAAAAATAATGTTTTCGACAACGAACCAAACGTTTTTTCTAATTCATTCGTTAATTGCATGACCATAATCGAGTCAATTCCGTACTTTTCCAACAAGGCGTCTGCTTCGATCCGGTCTATTGGCAGCTTGATGACGGAAGAGACAAGCTTTTTGAAATAATAGATCGCTTTTTCCTTTGGCAAATGATTACTTGATGGTTGTATGACGGGAGAAGCTTTGACTTCTTGTTCCATTGTCTGCGGTCTTCCCACCACTGCTGCGCGGAGGCGTTGTAAATTTCCTTCCATTACCATCACCTGATCTTTTCGAGAAGCTACGGCTTCGTAAAAAGCGCGAATACCCGTCGCGGTCTGCAAAGCGATCATTCCTACCCTTTGTTTCACCATCTCCTCAACCGCTTCATCTACTTGCATCCCGCCCTCTTTCCAGAGCGGCCAGTTGATGGAGACTGTTTGACCCTGACGTTGCTTTGCCTGCACCCGTTCATTTCGATCTTTCGCATAGCCATCCATAAAGGCATTCGCGCAAGCATAGTCTGCCTGACCAACATTTCCTATACTTCCTGCTATCGAAGAAAAAAGGACGAAGAAATCGAGAGGCTGATCTTTACTTGCCTCATCCAAATTCGTGAGACCGGCAACTTTTGGCGCTACCACTTGGTTCCATTCTTCTGTCGTTTTCTTGAGGATGAAGTTATCTCGCACGATACCCGCGCTATGGATGATGCCGTGAAGACCTCCGAATTCCTGTTGAATACTTTGGAAGAGCTGGAGTACTTCCTGCTTGTCCGTCACATCAACTTGACGGTAGACAACCCTTGCCCCTGACTTTTGCAAATCATGAAGCATCGCTTGTTTATCTGCTGGCAAAGGAGAACGTCCTGTGAGAATTAAGGTTGCCTGTTTCGCTTGACTCACGATTTCCCTTGCGAAAATCAACCCTAAACCGCCTGCTCCACCCGTAATCAGATAGGTTCCTTGATCTTTCCACGGAATGGTCACCTCATCATGCAATGGCTTGGTTTCGCACCAGCCCAGTACATAACGTTTGCCCGCTTGATAGCGAATTCGGTCATCCATAGGATGGCAGGCATTCTCTTGCAGCTTGTTTACGATTTCAGCTGCTTGTTCACCTGGGTTTATTTCAATGAATTGGCCGATTAGATTTGGATTCTCCTGCTGAGCTGTTTTCAGCAAGCCAGAAAGTCCGCTTAGGTATGCCTGCTCCGCTTTGTCGGGAACGACGACCTGCAACAGCACCTTGCCATGTATCTTTTGTTGGACAATGCTTTGGATTTCCAAAAATAATTGGGAAGCATAGGTCTCGAACCTCTCCGCAATGCCATCCTGTTGGGATTGCAAAGGAATCAAGCGCACTTCGTTCATCTGTGCTGATATGCTTGCAAGCGACGATTCAAAGCCTTCCGCAATCATCACGATATGCTGTGCATAGGCAGGAGTCTCTGTTTCCTGAGTACCTGCTTGTTCCTTCCAGCAAGGATGAACCATCAGCATTCCTTGTCTCTCTGTAGCTTCGAAGTCTACCGCTTTACCGTCCAGCTTACGAGAGGAAAATCGCTTCATTCTGACACAAACGTTTCCGTGCTCGTCACATAAGTCAATATCCAGCTTCTGCACATGATCAGATGCGTTGCTGCCATCACTGTAGCGAATATACGCCCACATCTGCGGCGTGCATGGATTGAAGATTTCCAGCTCATCCAGCGCAAAAGGCAAGATTGGCTTTAGTGAATCAAGATGATCGGAGAGACTCCAGTCATCTGCCCCCATAAATAAACCAATCGCAGCCTGCAAAGCAGAATCCATCATACTTGGATGCAGTAAAAACTGTTCTTCTGTCCCCAAAACAGCGAAAGGTATGGACAGCTTTGCCAACACCTGCTCCGTACCCTTATGCACTTGCTCAATTCCTTGCAGCGCTGGACCATACTGGATTCCCATTGCTTTATAAATCTCATAGCATTGGCTGCCACTCAAAATACGATGGCTGCACGCGGCTTGCAACATAGCAAGATCAAGCGTTGGAGTCTCGGCAACCGTATGGAAAACGGCACTTCCCTGACTATGCACAATCTCTTCTGCTTCATTTCCTGTAGGCTCACTGTAGATTCGATAGCCAATCTCCCCACTGTCTTCCAGCTGAAGACCAATGTGAACATCGACTGGCTGATCATCGACAGCAATCGGCTTGGCCCACACAATATTTTTGAGCGTCATGCCATTCTGTCCCGCTTTCAAGGCTCCCGCTGACTGATCGATTGCCTCGCGTGCCATTTCGAGATAGGCAACTCCCGGTAAGAGCTGCTGTCCATTCACAACATGATCTGCCAAGAAAAATTCCTGTCCACGGAAGGTAGAACTATACCGCTGTTCCAACAATTCAGACGTGTTTTTCTGGAGCAATGGGTGAAGGAAGAGCGTCCCTTCTGATGCTGCTGCCACTTCGCGTGCAAATTGCGTATCCATCTGAGGAATCCAATAACGTTCTCTTGCAAACGGATACGTAGGCAAGCTCATGCGACGAGGCTTCTTCTCACCGTAGAGCTTGTGCCAGTCAACCACGCCTCCACTTACCCACAGATCAAGCAGCTTGGCGTATTTTCTTTTGCTTATCCAAGCATCGATTGCCTTTTGCAAATCTTTATCCGCTTCAAACACGGCGATTGTCTTTTTATTGCTCTTCACCTGTCCTCGGAATACATCTGTGATGCTTTCCTGTCCATCTACAAATTGCGTCAGCTTTTCCTGAAGCTCTTCCATGGAGCTGGCCATCACAGCCAGGCGCTCTTCCATGGCTTCCCGCCCAATTTGAAGCGTGTAAGCAATATCTGCTAAGTCCAGGTCAGAAATGGACTGATCCCTAATCGCAGTTAACAAACGCTGTGCCTGTTCGTGGAGCTGGCTTTCGTTCTTCGCTGACAGGAGAATGATCGCTGGATTCGCGTGACTTACTTGGATAGCTGGATGTTTCTCATATTCTGGAATGTATTCTTCAATAACGACATGAGCATTCGAGCCACCCGCACCAAAGCTGCTCACACCGGAGCGTCTTGGCATTTCCTGACCGTCAATGACAGGACGTTTCCACTCCGCCAGCTCTTGCTGTACGACAAACGGAGTCGTGCTGAAATCAATATTTGGGTTTAGCACCTCCGCATGCAGTGATGGTACTAGTTGTCCGTGTTTGAGCTGCAACAGGATCTTCGTTATCCCGGCAATTCCCGCTGCACTCTCACAATGTCCGATATTGGACTTCGCTGATCCGATGGAGCAGAACTGCTTGTCTGATGTGTACGCTTGGAAGGCTTTTGTCAATCCCGCTATCTCTATGGGATCTCCTAAAGAAGTGCCTGTACCGTGCGCTTCCAAATAACTAATCGTCCGTGGATCAATTCCTGCCTCCTTCAAGGCACGCCCAATCACGCTCGCTTGTGCATTCGGGTTAGGTACGGTATAGCCATTTGTTTTGCCGCCATGGTTAATGGCGCTTCCTTTAATCACACCGTAAATTTGATCTCCATCGGCAATTGCTTTCGCCAGAGGTTTAAGCAGTACTGCTCCGACACCCTCGCCAGGCACATAGCCGTCACCGCCAAGCCCAAAGCTTTCGCATCGCCCTTTGCTGGAAGCAAATTTTCCCTGTCCGAGCATCAAATATTTATTCGGGTGAATGGAAACATTGACACCACCCGCAATCGCAACCTCGCATTCACCGCGCTGCAAGCTTTGGCAGGCAAAATGGATGCCTGTTAAAGAGGAGGAACACATGGTATCAACGGCTACGCTAGGACCATGGAAATTAAAGAAATAAGAAACCCGGTTCGCTACAGATGAGAAGCTTCCGCCAAGGGCCATTGGTCTGCCCATCAAGGTTTCTTGTGCGCCATACAGTTGATACTCTTCATACATGATGCCCACATAAACACCGACATTACCGCCCAGTCCGAAGCCTTGAGACGATCCGAGAGATTCGCGGGTATAGCCTGCATCCTCTAAGGTTTCATACACACACTCCAGGAATAAACGTTCCTGCGGGTCCATGATTTCTGCTTCCAGAGGCGAAATGTTGAAAAACAGCGGATCGAATTGATCAACACCGTCTATGAATCCGCCCCATTTGCTGTAGGTTTTCCCTCGTTTGTTCTTATCCTCATCAAAATACAGACTGTGGTTCCAGCGCTCTTTGGGGATTTCCGTAATGCAATCCTTGCCATCGCGCAGATTGTTCCAGAACTCTTGCGTATTCCGCGCTTTCGGATAACGTCCAGAAACCCCAATGATCGCAATGTCCAAAGCTCCTTTGACTGGTTGGGCTTCCTTCTGTGTCGAAATGAACCGCGAGCCTTTGCGACTGCTTCCGCGGTGGCTGTTCCTTTGCCTTTTCGACGTGTTTTCTTCTTTTGTCACGGATGCTGTTTCTTCGATAACAACTGTTTCCTGCTGTTCCTTTAGCCCCAAGATTTCAATCAATTTTTCGCGATAGGAATCCAAGAAATATCCAATCAATTCTTGAATCGTTTGGTACTCAAAAAATAACGTTTTCGGCAGCGAGCCAAAGCTTTTCTCTAATTGGTTGGTTAATTTCATGGATAGAATCGAATCAATTCCGTATGTCTCCATCGAGGCATCTTCTTCGATTCGATTCACGGGCAGTTGCAGAACCTCGGCAAATTCCTTTTTCACAAAATGAGCCGCTTTCTCTTGGAGGACATTATGTTCCACACTGGTGATCGCTTGTTTTTCATTTTGCTCTACCTTGGTTGGTGTAATCGATACCACTGGCTGCATCTGTTTAACCAGCATGTCTTCAAATTCTTCGAGTAAATAGGAAGCAAGCTCCTGAAGCGTCGGACACTCCACGAATATCGTCGGAATCAGCCCAATGTGATATTGCTGACTAAGCTTGTTGGCGAATTCAGTCAGGAGTACCTGATTAAATCCGAGTTCAGGCAGCTCCACTTTGACATCAATATCCGTGGTAGGAACCTGAAGCAGCTCTGACACGGTTTGCATCAAAGCCAGTTCCACTTTATGCAACAGGCTGCTGGTATCCACCGTTACCGAAGCTTCTGATCGGACAGGAGCATGCTTCGATTGAGAACTGTTGACTGGTGTTTGCAATAACAGTGTTTGCTTGAGCTTAGCCAGATCGCCTTCCATCACCATGACCTGAGCTTTTCCGGAGGCTAACCCCTGGTACATAGCTGCAATACCCGTCGAAGTCTGCATAGCGACTACTCCCCTGCTATGCTCCAACATGCCGCCAGCCTCTGCGTCCGCCTGCATTCCGCCCTCTTTCCACAACGGCCAATTCATGGACAAGGTCTGTCCGTGACGTTGCTGTAACGCAACCAATCCATTGCGATAGTGGGCAAATCCGTCCATAAAGGCGTTGGCGCAAGCATAGTCAGCTTGTCCGATATTCCCCAAGCTGCCTGCCACCGAGGAAAACAGCACCAGGAAATCCAGTTCTACATCTTTGCTGGCTTCATCCAGATTGATGAGACCCGTAACCTTCGGATCGAGAACCGCTTGGACTTCCTCCCTGTTCTTCTTGAGGATATAGCTGTCACGGAGCACGCCAGCACTGTGAATAATGCCATGAAGACACCCAAATTCCTGTTGAATCGTCTGGATCAAATCTGCCATTTCCTGTTTCTGCGTCACATCAACTTGGCGGTATTCAACTCTTGCTCCCGAGTTTTTCAATTCTTGGAGTTTACCTTGCTTCTCTTCATCCAATGGGGAACGTCCAGTCAGAATCAGGTTGGCATGTTGAACCTTCTGTACAATTTCGTTGGCAAAAATATAACCGAGTCCGCCTGCTCCGCCAGTGATGAGATAAACCCCACCGTCTTTCCATGGAATGCTCGCCCCTTGTGGAGCATCCAGTTCTACCCAGTCAGATACATATCTCTTTCCAGCTTGATATCGTATTTGAACATCAAATGGGCAGCGTTCATTCTCCTTTATTTTTTCAGCAATCTCGAATTCATCGTTGCCCGATTCTATCTCTATTACCTGTCCAATCAGGTTGGGATTCTCCAATTTGGCCGTTTTCAGCAATCCAGAGAAAGCGGTGAAAGACGGCTGTTCTGTTCGCAAGGGAACGACAAGCTGAATCAATACCTTGCCGCGTACTTTTTGCTTGAAAATCTCTTGAATTTCCTCAACTACCTGCTTCGTATAATCAATGAAACGCGCGGCAATACCTTCTTGTGCGGATCGCAAAGAAATGCAACGGACTCCATTCAAATAGGTTTGGAGATTATTCCAAGAAACGGGATCCGGTTCAACCATCATCACGACTCGCTGTGTATAGTCAGGGGCTTCGGCGTTGCTCACAACCGCTTGTTCCTTCCACGCAGGATGAAGCAGCAGTGTTCCGAGTTTCCCTTTGGAATCCACCGTCTCTACTTCGCCTTCCAGCACTCGTGCCGAGAAGCCCTGCATACGTACGCAAACCGTTCCTTGGTCGTCACACAAATCAATATTTACTTTCTGTACCTTGTTTCCCGTATTACTGCCGTCAGCCTGTCGAATCCATACCCACATCTGGGATGTAGTCTGGCTAAAAATGCTCAGCTTCTCCAGTGCAAAAGGCAGGATTGGCTTCAGAATCGCTGTATCGCCTGTGCCAAGCAATAATCCGATCGAGGATTGTAAGGCCGAATCCAGCATGCTCGGATGCAAGACGAATTCTCCTTGCGTCTCGGCAACTTTGGAAGGCATGGCTAACTTGGCCAATACTTGTCCCTCTCCCACGTACACTTGCTCAATTCCTTGCTGGGCTGGACCATAGACAAGTCCCATTGTTTGAAAGGCTTCATAACACTCACTTGCATGAAGCGTCCGATTGCTGCATTGTGCTTTGATCGCATCGAGATTATGTGTGGGTGCAGCAGAAATCGCTGCAAACACTATACTTCCTTGACTGTGTACTACCGATTCAGCCTGTTCTGCTTGCGGTTCGCTGTATATTTCATAACGAAGGTCGCCGTTATCCTCAGGATAAATGCCGATGTGTACCTGAACAGGCTTGTCTTCCACCACAATCGGTTGCGCCCAACCTACATTTTTCAGCTCCATCGTGAATTGCTCTTCTTCCAACGCTCCCGCTGCTAGATCGGCAGCAGCTCGAGCCATCTCAAGATAAGCAACCCCAGGCAGGATTCTCTTTCCTTTTACAACATGATCCGATAAAAAGAATTCCTGACCATCAAAAGTAGAGCTGAATCTTTGCTCACTGAGATCCGAAGTATTTTGGTGCAGCAAAGGATGAAGGGAAGCAGTCAGACCAAGCGTACCTTGTGTGTTAGTTGACGGCTGTATCTTCGGTTTTGGCAGCCAGTAATGCTCTCTGGCAAAAGGATACGCCGGCAAGCTAATCCGACGAGGCTTTTTGTCGTCATAAAGCTTATTCCAGTCAAAATTCAAGCCCTTCGCCCAGAAATCGAGAAGCTTGGAGAATTTTTTGCGTTGTATCCATTTTTCAATCGCTTCTTGCAATTCTTCATCGCCTGCGAAGATGTCTGCTGTTTCTCTGCCGCGTTTTACCTGACCACGATAGAGGTCGGCAACGCTGTCATCACCTGCAAGAAAGCTACGCAACTTCTCCACAAGTTCTGCAAGCGAGCTCGTCATCAGGGCCAGGCGTTCTTCCATTGCCTCGCGTCCCACTTGGAGCGTATAAGCAATATCAGCCAGGTCCGCATCTGTAAATGATTGCTCCTCAATCGACGCTAACAGTCTTTGCACTTGTTCGACGAGACGCTCCTTATTCTTCGCCGACAGAACGATGATCGCCGGATTTTGCGGACTGACCGTGATCAACGGGCGTTCCTTGACCTCAGGAATATATTCCTCAATCACAACGTGTGCATTGGACCCTCCTGCACCAAAAGAAGAAATTCCGGCAATTCTCGGGAATTCTCTCCTTTCTCCATTCACTTCTATTAGCGGTCGTTTCCACTCAGCCAAGTCTTGCTGAACGACAAAAGGCGTTTTCGAAAACGGAATATTCGGATTCAACTCTTTCGCATGTAGACTTGGTACCAGCTGCTGATGCTTCATTTGCAGCAATATTTTTGCCACTCCTGCTATCCCAGCCGCCGCTTCCAAGTGACCAATATTGGATTTAACGGAGCCAATTGCACAAAATCCCGTATCCTGCGTATCCTTGCGGAAGGCTTGGATAAGACCCGTAATTTCAATTGGATCGCCAAGCTCTGTGCCTGTTCCGTGCGCTTCTATATAGCTTACGGTTTTGGCATGAACGCCTGCCTTATCCAGTGCCTGGCGAATCAGCTCTCCTTGCGCAGTGGGATTCGGTACGGTATAGCCATTGGTTTTTCCGCCGTGATTCACGCTGGTTCCTCGAATCACCCCATAGATATGGTCGTCATCTGCAATGGCTTTTGACAGTGGTTTGAGCAGCACTGTACCTACGCCTTCTCCCGGTACAAAACCATTTCCGCCTTGCCCAAAGCTTTTGCATTGTCCATCCACGGAAAGCATATGCAGTGCTGACAAAAAGACATAGCTGGAAGGATGCAGATACAGGTTGACTCCGCCGGCAATCGCCAGTTCACAATCCCCGTTATACAGATGCTCGCACGCTTCATGTATCGCTGTGAGCGAAGCGGAACACATCGTATCAATCGGCATACTCGGACCTTGGAGATTGAGGAAATAGGAAACACGATTCGTCAGCGAGCTAAACGACGTGTGCGGGTAAATCCATTCACCCTGCTTCCATAAATCAGGTCCATACAAGCTGAACCCTGTTTTTGTAATCCCTCCAAACACTCCGACTCGTCGATTGTACTTTTCTGCAAGCAGTTGTCTCGTATAACCAGCATCCTCCAGCACTTCCCAGCAAGACTCCATAAACAACCGTTCCTGCGGATCGAAATGCATCGCTTCCCACGGTGACATATTGAAAAAGAGGGGGTCAAAGTCAGCGAATCCGTCTACAAAACCGCCCCATTTGCCATAGCTTTTTCCTTCTGCCACAGCTTTGTCTGGATCAGGCTCGAAAAAGCCATCCAATGACCAGCGTTCTTCCGGAATTTCTGTAATGCAATCCTTTCCAGACTTCAGATTCTCCCAATACTCGCTCAACGATCGCGCTTTTGGATAACGTCCGCTCATGCCGATAATGGCAATCGGCTCCCGCGCTATCTGATTTCCTGATTGCACCTCTACACTGCGAGTCGGTCCATGGGTGGCTGTATCACGTTCGTTACCCGCCAGTGGTGTTGGAACTCCGAGATTGACCGCCCCCTGACGGTCCAGCCCCGTCCATTTCATGCATTCCTGCAGATGATCCGCGACGAGATAATCGGCAAGGGTGTCAAGAGTCTGATATTCATACAGGATGGTCTTGGACAATTCGCTAAAGACATCCCCTAGCTTTTTATTCAGCTGGATCACCATAATCGAATCGATTCCGTATGTTTCGAACGGTTCATCGACAGCGATTTTACCTGCTCCAATCCTTGTTTCTTGACCGAACATCACTTTTAGCTGATAGAGCGTTTTCTCTTTTAACACACCTGCATCGACCGAAAGATTCGCATCCTGCATCGGTGTGGCATCGAACTGCGACACGGCAGGAGTACCTAGCAACTGTTCCTTGAGTGTTGGCAGATTGCCTTCGATAACCAGCATCTGCACAGAGCCAGAAGCCACCCCTTGATACAGCGCCTGAATGCCGCTTGCAGTCGGCATCGCGATCATGCCTCTGGCCTCCATGATCCTCTCTGTCGCTTCATCAACACGCATGCCGCCATCTTTCCACAGCGGCCAATTGATGGAGAGTGTTTGGCCCTGTCGTTCGCCTGCTTTCACCAAACCATTGCGATACTTGGCGTATTGATCCATAAAGGCATTGGCAGCAGCATAATCGGCTTGCCCTGCATTCCCGAAGCACCCCACCCCAGAGGAGAAGAGAATAAAGAAATCAAGCGCCATATCCTTGCTTGCCTCATCGAGATGCACCAGTCCCGAAACTTTTGGCGCTAGCACTTGCTCCAGTTCGTCCACCGTTTTTCTAATGATAAAACTGTCGCGAATGACACCCGCACCATGAATAATGCCCGTGAGGCTTCCAAACTCTTGCTTGATGGCTTGGAATAAGTCCTCTACCGCCTGCTTTTGTGTGATGTCAGCTTGACGATATTGAATATTGGCTCCCCGTGCTTTTAATTCGCTGCATTTGGCTGTCTTTTCTTCATCCAAGGGAGAACGACCCGTGATAATCACAGTCGCTCCCACAGTTCTCTGTGCGATTTCCTTGGCAAAAATCAAGCCTAATCCGCCAGCACCGCCAGTAATCAGATAAATGCCTTCATCTTTCCATACATGCTCCGCTGGCTGAGAGGATTCCATCCCTTTCCAGCCGCTCACCCATCGCTTGCCATCCCGATAACGAATATGCTTATTTTTCTCATCGGTGCTGTTTTGCTGCAGCTTATGAACCAATTCCGCTGGATTGTCCTCTGCTTGGACTTCAATAAGCTGTCCAATCAGCTTGGGATTCTCCAATTGCGCCGTTTTCAGCAAACCTGAGAGAGCGGAGAAGCATCGCTGTTCCTCTTTGTCAGGCACAACAAGCTGAAGCAGAACTTTTCCTTTTGGTTTATTGGCAAGGATTCGCCGGATTTCCGTGAATACCTGGACCGTGTAGGCTTGGAACCGTTCTGCTATATTTTCCTGCTGTGATTGTGGTTGTAGGACCAGGCAGCGCACTCCGTTCATTTCGGATTTGATACGCTCTCTGAATTCCTCTGCCCATTCACAAAGGATCACGAGATGCTCTGCAAAAGCAGGTGAACCAGCTTTTTGGCTGATCTCCTGCTCGTTCCAGCACGGTTGGAGAAGAAGCGTTTCTGGCGTTGGAGTTGTTGAAGGGATTGGCGAAATCTGTACAGAAGCCGCTCCCGACTCCGTGTATACATTCATGTTCATTTTCGTATGCATCTCAGGAACCCCATAGGACTCCTCCGCAAAAGGATAGGTAGGCAGGCTGATACGACGCGGTTTAGCATCGTTGTACAGGACCTCCCACTCGATATCCAGACCCTTGCTCCACAACTCGGCTGCTTTTTCTCCTTTGCCTTCTGCAAACAGCTTGGTAAATAGCTCACGATTCGTCCCATTCTTTTTCAATTGGGAGACTTCATGGTTTGCTTGTTTTACGTTTCCTCTAAAGCTACCTGCTGTTTGTTCCTCTCCGCTCAAAAAGTCACTCAGCTTTTGAATGAGTTCCGCTGTATCTTTGACAATAAAAATAGCCCTGCTCTCCATCGGTTCTCTTCCCACTTGGAGAGTATAGGCCAAATCTGCTATATGGACTCGTTCATGATTGTTGCTCAGGAAATCAACGAGTTGCTGGGCATACGCCAGGACTCGATCATCTTTTTGAGCTGATAACGGCACGAAATAAACGTGATGGCTGTTATCATCGCTCACGCTGACACGCTTAGCTTCTGCCCCAACCTTCCATTGTTCAAAAATGGCATGGGCATTCGTCCCGCCAAGACCAAATGAACTTAACGCCGCTCTGTGGGGAACAGGTGCGTCCTCCCATTTTTTGAGCGTATCAACCACATAAAACGGCGATTGATCCAAATTGATATTCGGATTCGGCTTTTCATAGTTTAACGATGGAGGAATTTCATTATGGTATAAGCTTAATGCTACTTTAATGCAACCTGCTAACCCTGCAGCTGTATCGAGATGTCCAATATTGGTTTTCACCGATCCAAGTCCGCAGTACTGTTTGTTGGAGGTGTATCTTGTATACACTTCATTGAGCGCCGCAAATTCTATCGGATCGCCTAAATAAGTGCCCGTTCCATGCGCTTCGATATAGCTGATCGTTTCAGGATGAACCTTGGTGTCATCTAATACTTGCTGAATCACCTCAGCCTGACCTTTTATACTTGGCGCATAAAATCCGACTTTATCTGCCCCATCATTATTGATGCGAATTCCTCTCATGAGGGCATAAATATGATCCCCGTCCTTGATCGCATCGGAAGCTTTTTTGAGAACAACCACGCCGACTCCTTCTCCACCGATCATGCCGTCTGCTGACGCATCAAACGTCTTGCAGTGACCATCACTGGAAAAGTTCAATCCGGCTTGATAGATATACCCTGTATAAGTCGTAGGGAAAATAGTTGCGCCCCCTACTAAAGCCACTTTCGATTCTCCCGATTGCAGGCTGCGATAAGCCAGATGCAATCCGACCAGCGAGGAAGAACAATTGGAATGGACGGCAAAGCTCGGTCCCTTCAGCCCCATTTTATGAGAAATCATCGTGGGAATGGTGCCACCTTGTGCCAAAACCCACGAGACATATTCATTGGGGTCTTTCATAACATTCGGTGATTCCTTGGTGAAATGCGGCAAGAGCGCTTGATAATAACTATTGCTCGCCGACATAAATACACCCGTCTGCGGTACTTGTTTCGGTGTATACCCTGCATCCTCCAATGCTTTCCATGAATGGGTCAATAGCAGTCGAAACTGCGGGTCCATAAATTCTGCGTCTCTGGCTGAAAGGTGAAAAAATCCTGGATCGAAGTGATCCTTCCCTTCAATGGTGGACTGCACCGGAATAAAGTTCGGATTCTGCAAGTATTCATCAGGCAGGTGTAATTGATCGATTTCCTCATCAGAAAAAAAACGTACACTTTCTACGCCGTTTCGTAAATTCTCCCAAAACTCTCTATGATTTTTCGCTCCCGGGAAGTGGCAGGAGATTCCAATAATCGCGATGCTATCCTCATAGTATTCAGGATAAGTCTCCTCCACTTGTCCTTCACTATACGTTGCCTGGCTCGGATTGGCAAAATCCGCTTGCTCATCCGATTCATTCTCTTTCCGTGCTGCGATATATTCGCTAATCTCTCGAATATTGACGTACTTAAATAGAGTGGTCACATTTAGATCGCACTGAAACTCTTCCGTCATTTTGGCGACAACCATAGTAGCGAGAATCGAGTCTCCGCCCACATCGAAAAAGCCATCTTCTGTACTGATCCCCTCTACATTCAGGACATCCTGCCAAATTTTCAAGGTCCTTTGCTCAATATCAGATTGCGGGAGGCTCTGTTTCTTCGGCTGTGTTACCACAAGCTTTTGATTCAGCAGCTCTGTACGATCCACTTTTCCATTAGCGGTTAACGGGATTTTATCCATGGCAACAAAAAATGCCGGGAGCATATACTCTGGCAAATTCTTCCTCAAATAATCCCGTAATTTTGAGGGCTCAAGCCGTTCGTGGTTCGCACCTGCTTTCGGAACATAATACGCAACCAACCGTTTATGATCTCCCTCTTCTTTCACCAACACGACAACGCTTTGGATTTGTGGATGAGCCATTAGTTGGCTCTCGATCTCACCCAATTCAATTCGAAACCCTCGAATTTTTACTTGATGATCGATTCGGCCTAAATACTCAATCGTTCCATCAGGCAGCCAACGTGTTACATCACCTGTTTTATACAGCTTGGTTCCGGGTGTAAACGGGTTATCTACAAACTTCTCTGCGGTAAGCTCTGGGCGATTCAAGTACCCACGAGCCAAGCCTTTTCCCGCAATGCAAAGCTCTCCTGGAACCCCAACTGGCACGGGATTCATATGGCGATCAACGATGTAGAGTTGCGTATTTGCGACAGGTCTACCAATCGGTGTATTGCTGCTGACCAGTTCATTTTCAGAGCAGGAAAACCATGCTGCATAAATGGAAGCTTCTGTTGGCCCGTAAATATTTTCAATCTTCGCCTTTGGAAAAGCAGCAACCGTCTTTTTCACCAACTCTTTTGGAAAGGCTTCACCCGCAACCATCACATATTCTAGCGGACAATGCTGCAAGAATGGCTGATTCGCTTCAACGCCGTTGACGAAGACATTCAGCATCGCTGGAACAAAATTGACATGAGTCACGCGATGCTTCACGATATATTCGGCTAACATTTCTGGTGACTTCTCCCCATGTGGCGGAAGAATGACCAGATGTCCTCTACCAATGAACCAACCAAACAGCTCGGACAAAGAAACATCAAACACATAGTTGGTTTTCAGCAGATAAACATCGTTCTCCATAACGGGATAACGAGATTCAAGGAAAAAGAGGGTGTTGATGATACTTTCATGACTAACCATGACCCCTTTGGGTTTCCCTGTGCTTCCGGATGTATAAATCACATAAGCTAGATGGGTTGAATTTACGATCCGGTTGAGCGTTTTTTGTCGCTGGGCTGTCTGTTCAACTTCTTCCCAATCCCTGTCTAGCACGATGCATTTCGTATTTTCTCCTGCGGCTGAAGATAACTTGTCCAAAAGGCGAGCTTGCGTAAGCACCAAAGTGATCTTGCTGTCTTCCACCATGTATGCCAATCGCTCTGTGGAATAGGTTGGGTCCAATGGAACATACGCTGCGCCAGCTTTCAGAATGCCTAAAATGCCGATGACCATTTCCAAGGAGCGTTCGACACAAATCCCTACTGTAGCTTCAGGAACTGCTCCCTTGGCCTGCAAATAGATCGCCAGCTTGGTAATCCGTTCATCCAGTTCACGGTAGGTCAACGACTGCTTTTCATAAACAACAGCCACAGCATCTGGTGTTTGTTGGACTCGCTTCTCGAACAAATCATGGATGCATAAAGCCTGTGGGAATGCCGCATCAGTCGCATTCCACTCAACGAGCAGCATGTTTCCTTCTTCAGCAGAAATAAGTGGTATCTCATCCAAAGCGATGTCAGGATTTTTGATGACTTCGTTTGCGATATTTTGATAATGCTCTGCCATCCGTTGTATCGTCGCTTGATCAAATACGTGCGGATTGTATTTCAGATTCAATACAAACTCGGCTTCCTGCTCAAACACCTCTAACTCAAATTCATACTCACCCTCTTGATGAACACCCTCAATTAATTCGATGGCAAGCTTGTTTTGACATTCATCATAAAACCGCTGCAAATTTTGCGATTGCAGAAAATTTTGGTACGTAAAGATGATATCGAATACAGGTGAATTTCCATGAAGTCGAGGAATGTTTGCCTCGCGAACCATCGCTGGAAAAGGATAGACAGCGTGATCCATCCCGTCAATCAGCGTAAGCTGCAATTCTCGAATGAACTGGGAGAAAGACTTTTCTCCTGTTACCTGACTGCGAATGGGAATCATATTGACAAAATAACCGATTACTGAATCGAATCTCTCTTCTGGACGTCCCATCGTCGGCATGCCGACAATCACATCTGTTTGACCTGTATAGCGATACAATAAGGCTTTACATATCCCTAATAAGAGAACAGATGGGTTCATGCGGTAATGCTTGGAGAGCTTCTTCACCTGTTGACTCAATTCTCGTGAAAATACGTGCGTAAAAACCTGCCCCTCAAAGCTTGGTGCCGAAGAACGCGGGCGATCAGTAGGAAGCTCCAGTTGCGGTAGCGTCCCTGACAATTGCTCCAGCCAGTAAGAACGATGTTCCCCACCTTCCGGGCTCGCCATCATGTCCTGTTCCCACTTTACGAAGTCAGCGTAAACGGTTGAATCCGGTGTTGCTTTCGGCTGCTTTCCTTCAACTAGCTCGATATATGTATGGACCAATGCTTGTAGTAATAGCAAGGAAGAATGTCCGTCAAATATCATATGATGGATCGTAATCAGGACAAAATGCTCTTCTTCCGAACGTGACAATAGATGAATGCGAAGCAAAGAACCCTTTTCCAATGAAAAGGGCTCTTTTACTTTCTGCCTGAGATATGGCAAAACATCCTGGGACGTTAGGTTTGAGATGTCCTCCTGCTCAATGGCAAGCGATTGCTCCAGGCGTTGAAGCAGATACGGAACACCATGCTTTTCCATAATCGAACTCTGTAAAATCGGATGCTGTTTAAGTACAAGGTGGCAAGCCTGTTTAAATAAGACCACGTCCCATTTCTGGCGGATGCAAAAGCATAACGGAACATTATAAGCACTCATCGTAGGAGACATTTTTTGCAACATCCACAATCCCTGCTGCCCGATGGACAGAGGACTTGTAAACGATGGGTTTTCCAGCTCCAGAAGCTTCTCTTGGACTTCCACAGCAGACAGCTTACCTTCTTTGTAAGCCATGAGAATTTCCCGTCGCATCATATCATCCCTCCTTTGTCGATTAACTGTTCGATCTCTTCTAAGCTTAGCAGGCCTTCTTTGAATTTCTGCAACATATCGACTGCGAGATTTTCTGTCCGTTCACCGCTATCCGGAGACATTGTTTCGAAATCTGTAGTGGAAGCGATCTCTTTATGACTCCACTCTTTTATTTTTATCGCCAGTAGATGAGCCAACGACTTCATCGTCGGGTTCTCCAGCACTTCCCGCCCTCTGATTTTGATGTTCCAGCGCTGCTCTAAATGACGAATCAACTTGGTAACCATGATCGAATCCATGCCATAGTCCAAGAAATATTTGTTTATCTTGATTTGCCCCTCAGAAAGGTGTAATTCCCGTGAGATAAATTGTGCCATATCACGCAGAATGTTTTCCTCTGTTGGGCTGTCCGGGTCGATATCAATCGCTAACGTCGCTTTTTCCACAGGTTGACGGATCGCTTCAGATCCAAGCTGCGCCTGCTCACCCTCGGAAGTGGAGAGCCAATAGCGTTCTCTGGCAAAAGGGTAGGTAGGCAGAGATAGCGTGCGTCGCTCTTGTGGATGCAAGGATTCCCAAGGAATTTTGCCTCCCTGCGTCCAATGAAGGGCAAGCTTTTCCAGATTATTTTCTGCGAAAAGAACCTGCAATACGGTATCTCCTACTTTGCCTGAAAGAAGATTTCTCACTCCTGCATGGTCTTCTTCAAGATCTCCTGTATAGATAGGAATCGATGCAGTTGGCTCGCTGCCTTGTTCGACCGCTTCCAAATACGCCTGTAATCCATGAATCAGTTCATCTCGATTTTGAACCACCATAGCCAGCCTGCATTCCATAGCTTCTCGTTTCACTTGAAGCGTATAGGCAAAATCCGCCAAGGAAAACGCTTGCTGCTTGGCAAATGCTAGCATCTGCTGGACAACGGCACGCAATCGCTCCGTATTTTTTGCCGAGAAAACCACGATCTGAGGTGAAGTGGCAGAAGAAATGGATTTCATCTCTGTCTGCGGCGGAATATACTCTTCGAGAATCAAATGAACATTTGACCCGCCTGCTCCAAACGAACTGATCGTCGCCCGGCGTGGAACCTCTCGTTCTTCTCCATTGATTCTCACCACAGGTCGATCCCACTTTTGTCGATCTTTTTGCAAATAAAAAGGCGTTTCTGCAAAATTGACATGCGGGTTCAACGGCTCCGCTTTTATAGAGGGAACCAACTCCTGATGCTGTAGCTGCAAAATCACCTTTGTCAGCTGAGAAATACCAGAAGCTGCCTCGGCGTGACCGATATTCGATTTCACCGACCCAATCGCACAAAACTGAACATCGTCCGTCTGCTTCGAAAAAGCATTCGTTAACGCCTTCAACTCAATCGGATCTCCCAGCAGCGAACCATTCGCGGCGGCTTCCACATAACTGATCGTCCGGGGATCAATGCCCGCTCTAGCAAAATTTTCTTCTATCAATTGCGCTTGTGCTTGGGGATTAGGCACGGAAAACCCATTGGTACGTCCGCCATGATTGGTCGCAGCTGATTTGATGACGGCTAAGATGGAATCTCCATCTTCCATCGCTTTGGCCAAAGGCTTCAATAGTACAGCGCCTACGCCTTCTGCTGGTAAATATCCGTCTCCATCTCCAAAGCTTCTGCTGTCCGCATGGCTTCCAATCATTTGGGCCTGACTTAAGCCCAGGTATTTCTTCGGATGAATCGAAACATTCACGCCACCCGCGATAGCAAGCGAGCTTTCTCCCTTAATCAAGCTTTCGCAGGCATGATAAATGGCAATGGCAGATGAAGAACACGCTGTATCAATCGCCATGCTTGGACCTTGCAGATTAAAGAAGTAAGAGACTCGGTTGGCAATCGAATGGTAGGAAGACAGGGAAATGATAGCGCCCTTTTCCATATCCGCATCAAAGGCGTGATACGGCTGATACATCGCCCCTACATAGACGCCGACTCGATTATCATATTGACGTTGTAATACCTCTCGCGTGTGTCCTGCCTCTTCGAGCAGATTCCACACGGTTTCCAGGAAAAGGCGTTCTTGAGGGTCCATCATTTCCGCTTCCCGAGGAGAAATATGGAAGAACAGCGGATCGAATTGATCGACACCGTCAATGAAGCCGCCCCATTTGCTGTAGGCTTTTCCTTGGCTGTTCCGAGCCTCGTCAAAATACAAGCTGTGATCCCAGCGCTCTTGCGGAATTTCTGTAATGCAATCCTTGCCTTCCCGCAAATTGTTCCAGAACTCTTGTATATGGGAAGCCTGCGGATAGCGACCCGAAACACCAATAATGGCAATGTCTAGCTCAGATGTTGTTTGTTTCTTTGCCTGTTCACGCGTAACAAACTGCGAGAAACGACGGCGATGGTCTGTGATGGAGGCAGAAGTAGGCAGTACATTAGCAACATTCACTGCTGTACTTGTCTCTGCGGTTTTCCCAGCCCCCATGATCTCGATGATTTTGTCTCGATGATGTGCAAAAAGATAGTCTGTCAAATCCCCAATGTTTTGGTATTCATAGAGTAACGTTTTCGACAGTGAACCGAATGCTTTTTCCAATTGAGTGGTCAATTGCATCGCCATGACCGAATCGATCCCGTATTTGTCCAACGGAGCATCCTCATCAATTTTATAAACTGGGAGCTTGAGAACAGCAGAAATTTCCTTTTTCAGATACTCCCTTACTTTTGCCCGAAGCACATCTGGTTGCCCAACGGAAACAAGCTGTTCTTTCTCCATTTTTGCAGGGGTACTTGGGCTCTCTGCTGGTTGGAACTGTTGTATGAGTCGATCCCGGTATGCATCCATCAAGTGTTGCGAGACAGCAAAAAGCGTCGGGTACTCTACCAATACAGAGGGAGTCAGTTCAAGCTCATAGGCTTGATTCAGCTTGTTTGTAAATTCGGTCAGCTTAATCTGGTCAAAGCCGTACTCATGGAGCTCAGCGTGGATATCCATATCATCGCTATCAACCTTGAGCAATTCAGCGACCATTTTCAGCAAAGACGCCTGAACCTCGCTTTGCAAGCTGCTCGAATGAACTGTTGAGGTCAAGGAGGTTGCCGTTGCCCCCATCAGTCTTTGCTTCATTCGTACAAGATCACCTTCCATGACCATCAACTGATCTTGTCCCGAAGCTAACCCCCGATACAAGCAGTTGATACCCGAAGCCGTCTGCATAGCCACCATGCCAAGGTCGTCCCACAATCTCTTTTCTGTCTCTTCATCTACCTGCATTCCGCCCTCTTTCCACAGCGGCCAATTGATGGAGATGGTCTGACCCTGCCGTTCGCCTCGTGCGATTTGTTCGTTACGGTAAGCGGAGTAGTTATCCATAAAAGCGTTGGCAGTCGCATAATCTGCTTGGCCCATATTGCCCAAGCTACCAGCCGCTGAAGAAAAGAGCACAAAGAAATCCAGATTCAGTCCCTTAGTCGCTTCGTCTAAACGAATCAGTCCCGCAACCTTTGGCGCGAGAACTGCTTGTACCTCTTCTTTGGTTTTCTTCAGGATAAAGTTGTCGCGAGTCACGCCCGCACTGTGAATGATCCCGTGAAGATCGCCAAACTCGGATTGAATACCTTGGATCAAATCCTCCACGGCCTGTTTCTGCGTGACATCCACTTGGCGATATTCGACTCTGGTCCCGTTGTCCGCAAGCTTGCGAAGCTTTGCTTGCTTCTCCTCAGTCAGCTCAGAGCGTCCCGTCAGAATCAAGGTGATGCCACGGGCTTTCTCCGCCATTTCTTCGGCAAAAATAAGTCCCAAGCCACCTGCTCCGCCTGTGATCAGGTAAATCCCGTTGTCTTTCCACGGCATGCTTGCTTCATCCTGTGGAACTGCAACTTCACTCCATCCCGCCATATATCTTTTCCCGAACTGATAGCGAATCTGGCTGTCGGTTGGGCAAAGACTGTTTGCTTTCAGCTTCTCCGCCAATCCCGCTGAATCTCCGGTTGAATCGATTTGGATTAACTGTCCGATTACTTTCGGGTTTTCGATCTGTGCCGTTTTCAACAGACCCGCAATTCCAGCGAACAGCCGTTGTTCCGATTGGAGAGGAGTAACGATCTGAATCAGGACCTTCCCCTTTGGCTTTGCTTGAAGAAGGGCTTTTATTTCTTCAAATGCCTGAACAGCATACGCTTGGAATCGTTCCGCTATGCCTTGCTGATCGGATTGCAACACTAGGAATTTCGCACCGTTTATCTGAGATGAAATGCTTTCCCATGAAATATGACCGAGTTCGCAGAGCATCACTACATGCTGTTCATATTCAGGAGCTTCGGTTTCCTTAGGAATGGCTTGTTCGATCCAAGCAGGCTGCAGCATCAACGTACTAGTGATTTTGCTTGATTCCCCTGTACTTTTGCTGCCTTTTGCAGCTCCAGCAGCTTTTTCACCTTCGAGCACCCTTGTTGTGAATCCCTTCATACTTACACAAACCTTGCCTTGCTCATCACACAAATCAATGTCGAGCTTCTGCACTTTTTGTGTAGCGGCATTGCCGTCACTGTAGCGAACCAAAGCCCATACAACCGTTGTAGAAGCACTGTAAATGTTCAATTGCTCCAAGGCAAAAGGCAGGGACGGCTGAAGGTCGGCAGTGCCCATCATGAAACCAAGCGATCCCTGTAATGCGGCGTCCATGATACTCGGATGGAGGACAAATTTTCCTGCTGTATCCGAAACGGAAGAAGGCAAGATCAGCTTTGCCAGCACTTGGTCTGGCCCGACAAACAGCTTCTCAATTCCTTGGTGTGATGGACCGTATGCCAGTCCTATCCCACGAAGCGTTTCGTAGCATTGGCTATTGCTATAACTATTCGCTGTGCACTGTGCTTGAATGGCAGAAAGGTCGAGCGTTGGCGCTTTCATAGCTGATCGTAGTACTGCTCTTCCCTGGCTATGTACTACTAGATTCTCCTCGGCTTCTCTTGGCTGGCTGTAGATTTCAAAAGCGATTTCACCATTTTCTTCCGGATATAGTCCCGTGTGTACTTGGATCGGTGCATCTTCGACAATAACTGGTTTCGCCCACACAATATTTTTCAATTGAATCGCTGACTGGTTATCAGGTCGGACACCTGCTGCCAAATCCACAGCCACTCGTGCCATCTCCAGATAAGCTACCCCAGGCAAAACCTTTTGCCCCTTCACGACATGATCTCTTAGGAAAAACTCCTGCCCTGTAAACGTCGAACTGTGCCGTTGTTCCGAAAGGGTAGACGTATTTTGATGCAGCATGGGATGCAGGGTAGCCAGTGCTCCTGCTGCGGTAAAACCATCGGCTTGTGACTCCATCTTTGGCAGCCAATAACGCTCTCTTGCAAAAGGATAAGCAGGCAAGCTGATTCGACGAGGCTTCGTATCCCCGTAGAGCTTGTTCCAGTCAAAAATCAGTCCCTGTACCCACATCTGCAAAATCTTTGCGTATTTCCCTTTGGTGATCCATGTATCGATTGCCTGTTGCAAATCCTCATCTGCTGCGAAAACATCCATCGTTTCTTTATTCCGCTTTACCTGACCCGTAAACAGGTCTTGTCTATCATCCTCATCTTCCAGATAACCCGTTAGCTTTGCTTCCAACTCGGAGATCGACTTGACGATCACAGCGAGCCGCTCTTCCATCGCCTCACGTCCTACTTGGAGCGTGTAGGCAATCTCTGCTAGATCGTTGTCCGTCAGCACTTGCTCCCGAATAGCAGACAACAACTGCTGCACCTGCTCCCGAAGACGGTCTTTATTCTTCGCTGACAATACGATGACAGCTGGATGTTTTGCCGAGATGCGGATTTGTGGGCGGTGTTCCTCTTCGAAGTATTCTTCAATGACGAGATGAGCATTTGCTCCTCCCGCTCCAAAGGAGGATATTCCCGCAATCCTTGGATATTCTCTCGTTACCCCATTGATTTCAATCACCGGTCGCTTCCATTCCGCCAGCTCTTGCTGTACCACAAATGGAGTCTTGCTGAAATCAATGTTTGGATTCAGTGTGCGGGAATGCAGGGACGGAACTAGCCTCTTGTATTTCATTTGCAGCAATATCTTGGTCAACCCTGCAATCCCTGCCGCACTCTCCCCATGCCCGATATTTGACTTGGCCGAACCAATCGCGCAGAACTGATTCTCCTTCGTGTATTCCTGAAAAGTCTTCGTCAATCCGGCAATTTCAATAGGGTCCCCCAAGGAAGTTCCTGTACCATGTGCCTCTATATAGCTGACCGTTCTCGGATGAATTCCTGCTTCTTCAAAAGCCCGGCGAATCACCCTTGATTGAGCATGAGGATTGGGAACCGTATACCCGTTCGTTTTTCCACCATGATTAATGGCGCTTCCTTTGATCACGCCATAGATGTGGTCTCCATCAGCGATTGCTCTTGCCAGAGGTTTGAGCAATACCGCTCCAACCCCTTCGCCAGGTACATATCCGTCGCCGCCTTCCCCAAAGCTTTCGCATCGTCCTTTGCTGGAGGCGAACTTGCCCTGCGACAAATACAGATATTTGTTTGGATGTATAGAAACATTCACACCACCTGCGATCGCAACCTCACATTCTCCGCGCTGCAAGCTGTGACACGCCAAATGGATTCCCGTCAACGAAGAAGAGCACATCGTATCGACCGCCATGCTCGGACCGTGAAAATTGCAAAAATAGGAGACGCGATTAGCGATGGAAGCTGGACTTCCCGCAATCGTAAGCGCTCTGCCCAACGCCTGTTCAGCGGACGCATAGAGCTGGTATTCCTCGTACATAACGCCTACGTAAACACCGACATTGCCTCCCAAGCCTTCGTGCTTGCCAAGAGCATCGCGCGTATACCCTGCATCCTCTATCGTTTCATAGACGCACTGCAAAAATAACCGCTCCTGCGGGTCCATCAGTTCTGCTTCCCGTGGGGAGATATGGAAGAACAACGGATCAAATTGATCGACACCGGCTATGAAGCCACCCCATTTGGAATACGACTTACCAATCTTGTCCTTCGCTTCATCAAAGTACAGACTGTGATCCCAACGCTCTTTTGGTATTTCGGTAATACAATCCTTGCCGTCGCGCAGATTTTTCCAAAAGTCTTGTATATTCCGTGCTTGCGGATAGCGTCCAGAAACACCAATAATGGCAATGTCCAACGCTCCATTTTGTCGTTGGGTTTCCATGCGCAGGGATGCGAATCGTTGAGACTTGCGTTTTTTGCTCCTGCGCTCTGACTGTACTGTCCTCTCGTCCACAATCGTTGCTTCTGGTTCTTGCGTGAGGGGGGCTTCCGCATTTTCCCCCATCCCCAGGATGCGCATCAGGCTTTCACGGTAGTTTTCAAGGAAATACCCTGTTAATTCTTTTATCGTTTGGTATTCAAAAAATAGCGTTTTTGGTAACGAGCCAAATCGCTTTTCCAACTCCTTGGTCATCTGCATCGCCACAATGGAATCGACACCGTATTTTTCCAACGAGGCTTCTGCTTCCATTTTATTGGCTGGCAATTTGATGACGGAGGAAAGCAGTTTTTTAAAATAATGGGTTGCCTGTTCCATCAGTGAGGAGGAATCCAAGGCCTTCTCCTCTTCGAAAGTAACGGAAGCTTTTGGCGCTTCTGCTCCTGATCCAACAGATTCATTTGCGATCTTGCGCGTAGAAAAGCCCTTCATCCGTACCTGGACATTTCCGTTCTCGTCACACAAGTCGATATCAAACTTCTCCACTTTATCTCCAGCTTTATGGCCCTCACTGTAACGAATGAGGGCCCACATAGAAGCGGAGCAAGCACCTACGATCTCCAATTCCTCAATAGCAAAGGGAAGGATCAGCGCAAAATCACTGGTTGCCATCATCAAGCCCAGCGACGACTGTAGGGCTGCGTCGAGCAGACTCGGATGCAGACCAAATTGTCCTTGGGTCTTCGCCACGGAAGAAGGCAGAGACAGCTTCGCCAGCACCTGCCCCTGACCGATCAAAATTTGCTCGATCCCACGATGTGCAGGCCCATAGTCGACTCCCATCTTTTTGAAAGCCTCATAGCATTGTTCAGCGCTGAGTGTGCTTTGGTTGCACTGTTCCTGCAATGCGGTGAGATCGAGAGGTGAAATATTTGGAATGGAACACAACACGGCACTTCCCTGACTGTGTACAATCTCCGCCCTTTGCTCCTGGTCTTGCATGCTATCGCTATAAATTTCAAAAACAATCTCACCATTCGCCTCAGGATAGAGTTCGATATGTGCCTGAACGGGCTCTGACCCAACAGCCAACGGTTGAGTCCAGACCATATTTTTGAAACGAAGTCCTTCCTGTTCTTGCTCCGAACCAAGCCCTCCCGTCGCCAGCTCTATCGCTGCCCGTGCCATCTCCAGATAAGCCGCACTTGGCAAGACACGTTTTCCTTTGATGACATGGTCACTCAGGAAAAACTCCTGTCCCGTAAACGTGGAGCTAAACCGTTGCTCCAAGAAATCGGATGTATTTTGGTGCAAGAAAGGATGAATCGAACCCACTCCTGCGCTGCTGCCAACAGACTTGGCTTCGATCCAGTAAGATTCCTTGGCAAAAGGATACGTCGGCAAACTGATACGATTCGGTTGCTCTTCCTGATAAAGCTTGTTCCAATCGATAGGTAAGCCCTTCACCCACAGATCGAGAAGCTTGCTGTATTTACCGCGTTCCATCCATCTCGCAATCGTTTCTTCTAATTCATCATCGGACGTCAGAATATCCAGCATTTCCTGATTTCGGTTTACCTGACCACGATACAAATCAGCAATATGCTCTTGCCCTTCTACATAAGCGGTTAGTTTTTGTTGCAACTCCTCCATAGAGCCAGCAAGGACAGCAAGACGCTCTTCCATGGCTACACGTCCTACCTGAAGCGTGTACGCCATGTCGGCTAAGTTCGCATCGGATAAGGAGTGTTCTTGGATAAAGGCTACCAACTGCTCTGCTTTCTCATACAACCTCTCCGTATTCTTTGCTGACAAAACAAGAATAGCCGGATTCTGAGGTGTAATCTTCCTACTGGATTGCTGTTGCTCTTCCGGAATATATTCTTCTATAATCACGTGGGCATTGCTTCCCCCTGCACCAAACGAGGAAATCCCTGCAATGCGTGGATATTCATTGGTTGTGCCATTGAGCTCAACGATCGGTCGTTTCCATTCCGCCAACTCTTGCTGAACCACAAACGGAGTCTTGCTAAAATCAATATTGGGATTGAGCGTACTGGAATGTAAGGATGGCACTAATTGCGCGTGCTTCAGCTGCAATAATATTTTCGTTACGCCAGCAATCCCTGCCGCACTCTCACAATGTCCAATATTCGACTTCGCTGATCCCAATGCACAGAACTGTTTGTCCTGTGTGTCTTTTTCAAAGGCGCGAGTAAGTCCAGCAACCTCGATCGGGTCTCCCAGCTCCGTTCCTGTTCCGTGTGCTTCCAGGTAACTGACCGTTCTTGCATGTACGTTGGCACGTTGCAAGGCATCTGCCACTAACTGCGCCTGCGCCTGCGGATTCGGGACGGTATAGCCATTCGTTTTCCCACCGGCATTCATCATGCTTCCTTTGATGACTCCATAAATATGGTCGCCATCAGCAATCGCCTTATCCAAAGGCTTTAAGACGATTGCGCCCACACCCTCTCCATCCACAAAGCCATCCGCTTGATCGCCGAAGGACTTGCATTGATTCGTAGGAGAGAGCATCGTCAAAGCTGACAATTTCATATAGTGGACGGGATCGACAATGAGATTGACTCCCCCTGCGATTGCACACTCGCTTGTACCGCTGTACAAGCTCTCCAAGGCTAAATGAATCGCTGTGAGCGAAGCGGAGCAAGCCGTATCCACCGCCACACTCGGACCTTGGAAGTTTAATAGATAAGAGAGTCGATTCGCGATCGACCAATAAGTGGCTCCCGTCGGATAATTGCCATTCATCACGCCGACAAAAACGCCTACTTTTCTGCTTTCACACAGAGTTGTAGGCGTATATCCAGCGTCCTCGATACTCGCATAGGCTTCTTGTAAAAATAACCGTTCTTGCGGGTCCATCTCCTCGGCTTCTTTTGGAGAGATTTGAAAAAATAAGGGATCGAATTTATCCATATCATCGATAAATCCGCCCCATTTTGTATACATAGCTTCCTTTTTGCCTTTTTCCTCGTCAAAATAGTTCTTCCAATCCCAGCGATCCTTAGGGATTTCTGAAATGCAGTTTTTCCCCTCTTTTAAACGCTTCCAGAATTCTTCCACATTTTTCGCCTGCGGATAGCGCCCGGAAAGACCGATGATCGCCACATCCCGCACCACAGATGAAGGCGAATCGGCTTCCTTGCTCTCTTGTTCCCGAACGGATAAAAAGCGTCTCGTTTTTCTCACAGGAAGATCGGTGCACGCTGATGAAGCAGAGGCGGTCATTTCCACATTCTCTATCTCGTTCTGGGATGTTTCGTCAACTGCTTCTTGTGCTTCTAATCCTATTACCTTGATCAATGCTTCCTTTTGCGTCTCTATGAGATGCTCTATCAAGGCATCAATCGTTTGATACTCGAAAAATATCGTACTGCTCATATTTGCAAAATCTTTGCGAAGCGAATTGGTCAATTGCACAACCAGAATCGAATCAATCCCATATTGCTCTAATGGCGCAGATGATTTAATTTGATGGGTCGGTATTCTAAGTGTTTCACCAATTAGTCTTTTGATATAAGCCGTGCTTTTCTCGCGAAGCAATTCCTCGGTGACTCTGCCTGACTTTTTCGCTGGTGTTGTGCGTACAGGCACTTGTTTTTTGACTGGCATCGCCTTCAACTTTTCGGTTTGCTTTTTTACAGGCGAATACGCAACTGTAACCGAAGACTGCCTCGGCTTACTGCTGCGGCGAATAACCCCATCGCTTTCCGCCACAATAATCTGTTGGCATAAATCCAGATGCTCTTCTGCTGGCAAGAAAACAGATCGGTATCCTGCCTTCTTCAACACCTTTTGCCATGTTTCAACCGTTAACAAAGGGCAGCCAGGAATACGCCATTCTGGATCATCATAGCGCCACCAACCATCCAGCAAGCCAAACGTCAAGTGAGCAAACAAGGTATTGCTTGTCAACTCATTCAGAATCAGCAAGCCATTTTTCTGCAAAGCAGTTTTGGCGTGGAGCAAGGTTTGGCTAATATTTTTTGTCGCATGCAATACGTTTGTGGCAATCACCAGATCATAGGTGTCCGCAGCGATCCCCTGTTCCTCAACAGGTTTTTCCACGTTAAAAATCCGATACGTGAGATATGGATTTTCGGCTCCGTATTCCTTTTCGGCGTGAAGTAAAAAGGCTTGCGAAAGATCGGTATAACAATATTCCTCGATATGCTTCTGAAAGGGTTTTAACCTTGGCAGTACAATCGCACTCGTTCCACCTGTACCCGCCCCGATTTCCAAAATTCGAATCCGTGCAGAAGCATCTTGCTCCGTACGCTGCTTCACGTAGGTAACAATCGTATTGGCGAGCACTTCGTTAAAGTAGTCCGCAACCTCGTTGTGTTTATAAATCCCTTCCACCAATTCCATCGAGGAATTAGGGAACATGATCTCTGTAGCTGGAATCTTTCCTAGCAAAATCTCTGGCAGTACACGCATGGTTGCCTCTACCAGAATCACCTGAGCTTTACTATTCGGGCCGTTGAGCCATGCAGTTTTTTCTTCGTCCCATTTTTTCCATGCTGTATCGAGATCGATAGGAGTGGCATCGTTTGCGATGAGTGACTCTCCATCGTACGCAAGATATTGGTTTTGCACGAGAACGGCTATACTTTCTTCCAGCCATTTTCCATACCTGTCATGCAATTTGGCTTTGAGTTCTGCTATTGTCTGTTTTTTTACCGTGAACAGCCCGATTGACTGTAGTTGACCATAGAGTAGTTCACTGAGAAGCTTATCCATTGTATTCATTTATAAGCCTCCATTTCAGATTGTCTGCGTTGAGACGAAAACTCTAGTTTGGGCATATCATTCTTTACACTTTCGATATGTGATACCAGTTTTTCAGGATAGATGTGAATCGATTTATCCGGATTTATCGTAAGCATAGCCTGTGATTTCGTTGTTTTCACCAACGCGACTTGATTCATCGGTCCAGCAAGCAGGCTTTCCAAGGCCGCCATCGCTTCGCGAGGTTCTATAGAGCCTAGTCCTGCCTGTGCCATCCTCTCCTGATAGTCCTTGGTAGCAACAATGCCTACGTTCGCCCAGTATCCCCAATTCATCACCTTCACTGCACTAAGGCTATGCAACGAAAGCTGGTGTGCGAATATATCTTTAAACGTACAACCTGACGCATAATTGCTTTGTCCAGGCGACTTGGTAAATGAATTGATCGACGAGAAGAACATGACAAAATCCAACGGCTCCCGATCAAATACTTGCGCAATCCGCACGCTTACATCTACCTTTGCCGAAAGTCCGGCACGGAAGCGCTCTTCATCCATATTCGCGAGGCTTTTGTCTAGCAGGACAATCGCGGAATGAATGACTCCGTTCACTTGTTTGTATCGCTTTTTGATCTCTTCATAGGCAAAATACAAGGACTTGCGATTCGTTGCATCCGCTGCAATATAGACAGGAGCAGGTCCAAGCTTAGCAAGCCGATCCACTTTGGCTTGAATCTCTGCATTCTTTTCTCGGCGTCCAATCCAGATGATTTGCGCTTGATACGTGCTGATCATGTATTCGCTCCAGACTTCGCCAATACCGCCAGCACCTCCAATCACAACATAGACTCCCCCCTGCCTGTAGGAAGCCTGTTCCCATTGCGGTTGACGCAATGGAATCAATTCCTGGCGATACCATTTCCCTCCGCGATAAACGGATGCATTCCCCTCAGCATCTGGCGGAAGTGTGAAAACTTCTTCCATTGGCCAAGCACGACCAGCTTCCAGATCAACAAGCCGAATACGCCAGTTCGTATATTCTTTTGCCATCGAACCGACTAAACCATAAAGACTGGCATGAATAGGGTTGACCACATCATTTGGATGAATCGGTTGGGTCTGGAAGGTTACGAGACTCCATCCTAGCTCCTTGGTATCGTAGCCCAGCTTGAGCAGGGCTTTTAGCAAGCGAAACACATGAAATACACCGCGCTCCTGCTCGATGATGAGTGCCTCTTCTGCCAGGTATTCCAAATCAATCCACGGCGCGATCCAGATGATATGATCAATCGAACCAACCTGCGCAAGCTTCACCGCTATTTCATCTATACTTTCTGCGGGCGTAATCTCCATAACAGATGCCTGAGGATAGCGTTGTTGAACAAGGCTTCGGTTCTCGTCATCTGCACAAACAATCAGAATACGATCGCTTCCAAGTGGGCTTTCCGAACGACGGTCCATTGCAGCCTCTTCCCATACAGGGCTCAGCAGCATGGTTCCAATCAGCGATTCGCTTGCGGTGTCAACTGGCGCTTTTGTTGCTGTACGATCGGTTTGAATCTCTCTTTCCAGTACCCGAGATGTGAATCCCTTCATTCGTACACAAATCGTTCCTGTGTCGTCACAGAGATCCATATCGTATTTTTCTACCTTATCCCCTGCTTGGCTGCCGTCGCTGTAGCGCACGTATGCCCACATCTCAGAGGTGCACGGTCTGATGATTTCAATCTCCTCCAGAGCAAAAGGCATCACTGGCTTGCGTTTTCCCATACTATCCGACGACATCACGTGGCGGGAAGAGAGTGTCAACTCCACAGATGCCTGCAAAGCTGAATCCATCAAGCTTGGATGCAAGACAAACTGTTCCTCTGAGCCGGTGACCGATAACGGTAGAACCAGCTTTGCCAAGACTTGTCCAGGCCCGACATATACCTTGTCTATTCCTTTATGTCCGAATCCATAATCAATCTGAATCGCTTTGAAGAACTCATAAAATTCCTCGGATAAAATCACATGCTCGCTGCACTGCTCTTGCAAAACGGGCAAATCAAGCATTTGCAACTCCGAAAGAGGAGAAAGCACAGCATTTCCTTGACTGTGTACCACGATCTCGGAATCACTGCCCTCTATCTCACTATAGATTTGGTAAGATACCTCACCATCTTCTTCAAGAACGAGACCCGTATGTACCTGAACAGGATTATCGCCTACAACAATCGGACGAGCCCATACAACATTTTGTAGTGTAATCGCCGTATCCCCGTGGACTCTCTCTCCTACAGCCTGCTCCATCGCGGTTCTTGCCATCTCAAGATAGGCAACTCCCGGTAACACCCGCTGCCCTTTGACTACGTGATCCGCCAAGAAAAACTCTTCTCCCGTGAAGGTGGAGCTAAACCGTTGCTCGGAGAAAGTAGAAGTGTTCTGATGTAACATCGGATGGATCACGGACGTTGTGGTGTTTTTTGCCGCTACCCTTGCATTTGCTTTTGTTTCACTATCAAGTACCCAATGGCGTTCCTTGGCAAAAGGATACGTGGGAAGTGAAATACGAGAATACTGATCGTTTGCAAACAGCTTGTCGTAATCCAATCCATATCCCTGCACAAACAATTCCGCGATTACAGACAGCTGTTCCAAATATTCGTTCGCCTGACTCGTTGCATGCAGATTCTCGATGCTTTGATTTCCGTAACGTTTCAATGCGGTTTGTTCACGATGATCTTTTTCATGTAACTCGGAAACAAAAGCCTGAGATGCTTTTCCTGTTTCCAGCCACTTTTTCAAAAGCTGGACAAGCTCGGCTGTATGTTGAACAATGCAAGAGAAGCGGTGATGGAAATGCTTTCTGCCTACTAACAGCGTATAGCTGATATTTCCACAATCCGTCTCCGGTGCTTTTTCACAAAACGACAGCAATTGGGCAACCTGTTGACGCAACTGTTCAAAAGTACGCGCCGACAGCACAAGCAAATAGCCCGGCTTTTTCGCATGACTCCGCTCAACCTGAGGCGCCTCTTCGATTACCATATGCGCATTTGTACCGCTGGCTCCAAAGGAACTGATCGCAGCGCAACGTTTGGCTTGCGGCTCCACTGACCATTCCTTCAGGCTTGTATTGACATAAAAGGGGCTGCCTTCAAACGTAATGTTGGCGTTCCCTTCTTCAAAATGCAGGGATGGCGCTATTTGTTTGTGTTTTAATGACAAAAGGATTTTGATGACCCCTGCAACGCCTGCTGCGATCTGGGTATGACCTATATTCGTTTTGATCGATCCAATCGCACAAAATTCTTTTTTATCCGTATAGGCTCGAAAAGCGCGAGTCAGCGCTTGATACTCAATCGGATCTCCCAGCTTGGTCCCTGTTCCGTGAGCCTCGACCATCGTAATTTGCTCAGGATTGATGTCGAATGTATCGTAGACATGGCGTTCCAAACGCTCCTGAGATTTCGCACTCGGCGCAGTAATCCCATTCGTCGTCCCATCCTGATTGATTCCCGAGCCTCGAATGACACCATAAATATGGTCTCCGCAAGCGATCGCTTCCGAGAGACGTTTCAATACAACGACACCAGCGCCTTCCCCCGTCGCAAAGCCATCTGCACGCTCATCAAACGTATGGCAGCGTCCTGTCGGTGACAGCATACCTGCTCGCTTGGCATGCAAATAGAATCCCGGCGTAGATTGAATGAAGACCCCACCTGCCAATGCCATATCGACCTCGCCTGTCCGCAAGGCTTGGCACGCCATATGAATCGCCACCAAGGAACTGGAGCAAGCAGTATCAATCGTGACGGCAGGCCCCTGCAAGTCCAGATGATAAGCAACCCGAGCAGGAACAATGGACTCCATATTTCCCCAGAAGGCTTGGGCAGGAGGATTCTCTCCCACGAGACGATCGTAATCACCTTTGGCGCATCCTGCGTAGACGCCGCATTGGATTCCTTGCACGCCTTGACCCGCATAGCCAGCATCCTCCAACGCCTTCCAGGATTCCTCCAAAAAGAAGCGTTGCTGCGGGTCCATATAGTCAGCTTCCAGACCGGAGATGTTGAAAAAAAGCGGATCAAACAAGTCAATATTTTCTACAAGCCCGCCGTATTGATAGCCCTCTGCATCGTCCAGGCCGTACGCTGATAAATCCCAGCGAGTCACTTTCGTAAGCAAATCCGAACCGTTTACTAAGTGATCCCATAAATCGTCAGCGTTGTCAGATGAGGCAAACGTACCGCTCATTCCAATAATCGCAATGGGTTCAGTGAGGAACGAAGCTTTTTCTGACACGCTTACTTTTTCCTCTGAAAGCACAGGAGCTGCTTGAATGAATGGCTCGCTCTGAATCGCAGAGACGGAATCTTCACGCTGCTCGGATAGACTGCTCTCCTGCCCTAGTGCTTGAACAATGACTTCTTTGTACGCAGACAAAATATAGCTTGTAAGTTGATTTACCGTACTATAATCAAAAAGAATCGTCGTCTCTATTTCAATCGTCAATGCTTGATTGATCTCTTGAACCAATCTAACGCCAAGAATGGAATCCAATCCATAGTCTCTGAATGCGTCATCCACATCGATCGAATCGACATCGACTTCCAATGCGGTGACCAGCTTTTCAATAATCATATCCTTCACATAATCCGTCACCTTCTGCTCGGTCACCACAGATTGGCTTGGAATGTTTTGGGGTGCTGGCTGCGAAGAGACTTTCCCTTCTGCTTTTCCCTGCTGTACAGTCTCTCGCGCGATAGGCGATACAGTCGTACCGACACGCACATCAGAGTGAAGGACGCCATCGCTTTTTCCAATGACAATCTGTTGTCCCAAATCATGAGCTTCCCGAGCTGGAAAAGAGATCGTGTGAAATCCTTCATTCTCCAGCACCGTTTGCCAGCTTGTCGGAGTTAAGGCAGGAGAACCAGGAATACGTACGTCCGTATCTTCAGACAGCCACCAGCCCTCCAACAGACCAAAGGTCAGATGTAGGAACAAGGAATTACTGCTAATCTCATTTAAAAGAACCAAACCGTTTTCTCGCAAAACAGCTTTGGTATGGCGCAAAGTTTTGCGAATATCTTTGGTGGCATGCAACACGTTAGCCGCAATCACCAAATCGTAATAGCCCGCTCGAACTCCTTGCTCAGCAAAAGGCGCTTCCACATTAAAAATCTGATAGGTCAGATACGGAAAGTGCGGTCCATATTCTTTTTGTGCGAACATCAAAAATGCTTTGGAGATGTCGGTATAGCAATATTCTTCAATAAGCTCCTGGTAAGGCTTCAGCTTTTCAAAGACAAACGTGCTCGTTCCGCCCGTCCCCGCACCAATCTCTATGATGCGAATTTTTGCAGAAGGATCTTTTTTCAAGCGTTCTTCCACATAGGTTGCGACTGTTTCCGCTAGCACTTCATTGTAATGGTCTGCCACCGGGTTATTTTTATAAATATGTTGCACCAATTCCATTGAAGAGCCTGGAAACATGACATCCGTAGCAAGTCGCTTGCCTGTTACAATGTGCGGCAGAGATTTCATCGTAGCTTCCAGCAATCTGATCCGCGCTTCCAGATTGGCATCTTCTCGCCATGCCACCTTACGTCGATCCCATTCTTCCCATACAGCTTCTACCTCGATCAAAGTCGGATCGACCACCAGGCATTGCTCTCCATCATAGCCAACGAGATAACCATGACGAGTGAACATCGCCATACTTTCTTCCATCCATTTTTCATAGCGGTGATGGAAGCCTGTTTTTGCCTTGAGGTCGGCGACATTCACACTCTTGTCCGTAAACCAACCGATGGACTGCATTTGCCCCCATAACAGCTTGCAAAGAAGCTCGTCCATCTCCTTCCACAATTCGGGGTGAGTATTGGGCAAACGATCCTGTCTCTTGGTTTTGGGCAGCCAATAGCGTTCCCCTCCAAATGGATAGGCTGGCAAAGGCACCCGGGTGTATCTGCCGTTTTTATAGAAGGAACGCCAATCCAGCTTGTAGCCTTTTACAAATAAATCGGCAAGCGTTGACAGCTTCTCTTTACTCATATGAGTGGGTAGCGAACGGTTCTCTGCTACCTCTGCCATTAATTTTTCTCCAAACTCTTTCAAGCTCTTGTCTAGTCTTACGGAATCCGTTTCATACTGGACAAAATAATCAGCAGCTGTACCCGTTTCTTTGACTTCCGCGATTTTTTGCCGTAATTCATCTGCGTCCTTGGCAATAAATATGCAACGGTGCGAGAAATGACTTCTCCCTGTGAACAAGGTATAGGAAATATCTTGTTCGTGAAAACGTCCCGCTTCTTTTTCTAACCATTGAGACATTTCATCCATTTTTTGCGTGAGAGCTGACTCGCTCTTGGCTGAAAACGGGAACAAGTAGTAAGCTCCTGCTTGCTGATTGCTTGGTTTCGGTTGTACCATCGGCGCTTCTTCCATAATCAAATGACAATTGGTTCCGTTCGATCCTAAAGCGCTCACACCCGCTCTTCGCGGAGTGGCATCACTGGTATTCCATTCGATGAGCTCGGTATTGATGAAAAAGGGACTTGCGTTCAATTTGATATGCTTATTGACTTCCTTGACGCTGATCGTCGGAGCGATCTTTTTATATTTCATCGCCATGACAACTTTAAACAGACTCGCCAGTCCCGATGTCATCGTGGTATGACCGATATTGGGCTTATGTGTGCCAATCGCGCAAAATTGTGTTTTATCCGTAAACGAACGAAATGCTTCCATCAATGCCTTCACTTCAATAGGGTCACCCAGCTGTGTTCCTGTCCCGTGCGTTTCGATATAGCTGATCGTCTCCGGATCAACCCCTGCATTTTGATAAGCATCGATAATCAATTCTTTTTGGGCAAGCATGCTCGGTGCGGTAATCCCGTTTGATTTTCCCGTCTGATTCATGGTCGAGCCCTTGATGACCGCATAAATATGGTCGCCATCTTCCATCGCTTGCACAACTGGCTTCAGTACGACTGCTCCAACGCCTTCTCCAAACACCATGCCATTTGCATCATTGTCAAAGGCGTTGCATGTTCCATCGGGTGAGACCACGCCCATTTTCGAGGACATCACAAAAAATTCGGGAGAGCTGTGAATCGCCACTCCGCCTGCAAGAGCCATTTCGGTTTCTCCCCTGCGAAGACTGTCGCAGGCTAAATGAATGGCTACCAAAGCAGAAGAACAAGCTGTATCTACAGCAAGACTGGGTCCCTTGAGATTTAAAAAATAGGAGAGCCTTGCCCCTAACATCGACATTTCATTGCCTAGCATCGTTTGTGAAGAGATACCTTCGGCCAACACGGATTTCTCTTTGTAGTCTGATTGGCGTCCCCCGACAAACACACCTACTTTTCTCCCCGATAACTGTTCAACAGAGTATCCGCTATCTTCAAAAGCTTTATAGGATTCTTGCAGGAATAACCTTTGTTGAGGGTCCATATTTTTTGCTTCATCAGGCGAAATATTGAAAAAGGATGCATCAAATTGATCAATGTCCTTGAGAAGACCGCCGTAATATTGTTTCGCTTCCCAACCACTGCGCGTTATTGCCTCGATACAACTGTCGCCAGACGCAAGATGCTCCCAAAACTCTTCCACTGAATCCGAGCCAGCAAATCTGCCTGCTATTCCAATGATCGCGATATCCGAGTGGCGAATAACAGTAGGCGGGATTTGGCTATCATCTGCTGCCATCTCTGTTGCAAATTGCAGAGAGATATATTCAGCCAGCTCACCCACCTCTGGATAATCAAAAATAACTTCTACGCCAAGATTAATCTCCAAGTCAGCATTGACCGCTTCTATTAATTCGACCGCCAACACAGAATTAATGCCCAGCTCTATGAAGCTTTTATCGAAACTCAAGGTTTCCACAGGTGTATCCAATAGCTGAGCAATGATTGTACCTATCTTGCTCGCAATCGCTGGTGAACCGTTCCCAGCCTGGGTACGATCTGTTGTTGGAGAAGCGATTTCCTGTAGCGTTTCATTCCCACTTGCTGGCTGATATTTTTCGAAAATGTGCGTGGCTAGTTGCTTGGTATTCTCATGATCAAAAACGACCTCAATCCCTAAGTCAATGCCTAGCTTCCCGTTAATCATCTCTACCATTTCGACTGACAATACCGAACTGATACCTAATTCCACAAAGCTTTTATCGAAATCCAAGGGATTCGTCGTATCTTTTAATAAGTCGGTCATTACTTCTTTCACTACGGTTTCTATATCATGAAATGAATGAAAAAGTACCTTCATACTCGACTCCCCCCTTTCTTCTACACCAATTTCTCACCAACAGCCATGTATAGCTGTCTGAGAATAGAATGACCTTCCGTATTCAGCATGTTTCGCCATGCAACTGATAGCTTGCCCAACGCTTTGCTGGATAAATAACCGTCACGCACCAACTGCACTGGTATGCCTACACCCTCCGACTTTAGAAACATTTCGTACCCGAGAAGCTCGCTATGAGCGCAAATGACTTCGAAATCTATTTTTCCAAGTCCACCTTGCTTGAGGACCGTTGGCAGTTCACGACCGATTTTCGGGTTGCCGCCTTCCGCATAGCGTGCCGCACAGTAGGCATCATACAGCTCTCGTAATTCTGGTACATGTGGGGTGGTCATGATGTGCATCTCGAAATCATTGTCGATAAATACCGCTTTGCCACCTGGTTTTAATAACCTCGCTACTTCACGAACTGCACCGACTGGGTCGGGTAAATGCTCCAATACGAGACGAGTAATGGCAAAATCATAGGAATCGCTAGGTAAGCCGGTTTCCATAATCGATCCCTCGACGATCTCAAATCGATCAGATTGCTTTTGTGTCAAATAGTTTTTGGAATAATCCACGAGAAGAGGGTCAATCTCCAATCCCGTCACTCTGCCATTTGGAAACTCCTGCATGACCTTTTCCATCACGAAGCCTGGCCCCGAGCCTAGCTCTATGACCGACATCCCATCTGTCAGACCAAACTCGATATAATGCTTAAGCTCTTTCCCCCAAAACAACTCCACCTGAGATTTCAAACGTTCTATTTCTACCTCAACATTCGTTGCAATGTTTGCGATTTGATAAGAACCTTCCATGTTATTCCCTACCTCCGCCATTCGATATCGATTCGTTTAAAAAAGCCAAGATGTGACCAGCAACGGCTTCCCATTCAGGATCAAGCATCATATCATGACTGATATTTGGGAACAAAACAGGTTCGATTCCGTATGTTTTGCCAATTCGGCGCGTTGTTTTCTCAGAAATCATCCGATCTTGTTTGGAGCCAAGAACCAGCATCGGAGCTTTTGCACTGATGGTTTTGGGAACAATTTTTCCATTCATCTCGGTTCTTGCTTTTAGTGATTCAGGCTGCAAGAGCTTCACCCACTCGTCCTTTTTTTCAATCGGCAGCTCCTTGGAAAAAAAGACATTGGCAAGCAGTGAAGCATCTCTTTTTTCGTTATATGTAAACAATTGCATAGCTTCTTTAAAATTTCTGAACATCAATCGAAGCAAGTCTCGCATCCCCCCATGCGGAGGAATCGAGGCAACGAGAACGATACCCGAGATTATATCTGGATGCTGGTGCAAGATCCTCTGCACTATGCCTCCGCCCATGGAGTGTCCGATCAGCACTGGCTTGTTTCTTAGACGCCCGATCACTTCAAGAACATCATCCATGTAATCCTGTAGTGTGTAGGAATGAAGATTTTCAAAGCCGTCACTTTCACCGTGACCACGAAGACTCAGCGCATAGGAAGAAAAACCTTTATCCGCAAAATAAGGAAGGAAGTTTTTTTCCCAACACCATGCTCCATGACATGCTCCATGCACAAAAAGAAGAGGCGCTTCGCTAGAAACGCCTTCAGGATGGTATTCTACTAGTTCCAAATTCATTTTCGCAGTTCCTTTCTTATTTGAGAGTCATTCCTTTTTACTTGCTTGAACCTGTTAAGGCGTGGATACGCTGATTCAAAAGGTTGGCCGTCTCCTTGACCAGCATTTCACCGATTTGATCAACATGGCGGTCTCTCCAATTTTCAACAGCCGTTCCCTTCACCCATTGATTAAAAGAACCTAACGCAGGACCGCAGTAAATCTGATAATCCACTTTATAGCTTTCGGCTCCATCTAAAGCCCAGTCAAAACAACGGTTAAAATACCATTTGAAAAGCAATGCCATCTTGTATTTGGGCGTTCGTTCCGCTCTTTTCAGTTCCTGAGGCGGGCAAGTGGCTTTCATCTGTTCATATATCTCTTCAAAGCTGCGTTTAAAATACTTTTCCTGAAGCTGCTGCTTGGTTTTCTCATCGATTTCATCAAGCGAGTTGTATTGACGATAGAGGTCGTGTAATTTATTGGCTCTCGCTGGAAAGAATAACCCCTTTTTCAACACCTGAATTTTGGCTCCCATTTCAAACATTTCACCCGCTGGGGCATACTCGGTGTCTTGAACATTGGCCAACTGCAACGAATCCTTCACCGACTCGCTGGTCGCTGCCTCCACTGTACACTGGTTAATCGAACCTGTGACAATATAATCCGCCCCAAGCATGAAAGCGACCGCAGCAGCCTCAGGAGTTCCAATGCCGCCCGCTGCCCCGATTCTGATCGGCTTACGGTATCCATACTTTTGCATCATGTTATCTCGTAGCCTGATCATCGCTGGCATCAAAGCAGAAGCTACACCGTGATCGGTATTTCCTCCAGAATCGGACTCCACCGTTAACTCATCCGCCATCGGAACTTCTCGTAACAGACTCGCTTCTTCCCTCGTAAGCTTATGTTCTTGCACCAATTTTTCTATCAGGTACTCAGGTGCGGGACTTAAAAAAGCTTCCGCTACCTCAGGCTGTGATACCTTGGCAAAAATTTTATTGGCCGCCTCTACATGCCCGTTCATCCCTCGTTTCAACCCCTTGGCCCGATAGATGATCAACGCGGGGGTAATCGCCATAAACGCAGACGCTTCCATCACCCTCACTTGATAGGCAAGATACAGATCAACGATTCTTTCTTCCATGGATGGGTCACTTGGATGATGCAACAAATTCATCCCATACGGCTCGCCTTGCTGTAATTCATGTTGAATCTGTTGGATCGCACGCTCGATTCTATCTAGCTGTAAGCCACCGCTTCCGAAAAAGCCCATCATCCCGGCTTTCCCCATTTTAATGACCAGCTTTTCCGATGAAATTCCCTTGTACATCGCTCCTGCCAGGTAGGGATATTTTAGTTTGTAGTCCTGTTTAAATTGCTGATTTCCCAGTGAAAAAGCGGTAATCCCTTTTGGCTGCTCCATGCTGTTCGATAGCTCTTGCTCCAGGTTATCTTTCTCTTCTTCCTCTTCTATGACCAGCGGCTCTGCTTCATTTCGGATTGTAGTAACTAATTTGGTCAGCACAGTACCAGGGCCTACTTCTTCTATTTCGTTTTCCCCCAAGGCCAGGAGATATCGAATACTGTCATTCCATTTTACTGGGTGAGTAATTTGCTCAACCAAATTTCGTTTCACATCGCTCTGTTTATAGGGTCTTGCGTGAACATTTGATATCACAGGGATGTTCATACTGGAAAACGCAAACTGATTCAAATAGTCCTCAAAGCGTTGCTTCGCATCGCTCATGTAACGGGAATGGAATGCTCCGCTCACCTTTAGCGGTATGTATACTTTTACCCCCGCTTCCTGAAAAACAGGGTTGGCACGGTCAATATCTTCTTTCCGACCAGCAATCACAAATTGGGAGGGAGAATTGTGATTGGCAATATCGATGCCAGTTAGATTATTTTCATGTAATACGCGTTCCACTTGCTCCAAAGTAAACCCGATCACTGCCGCCATCCCCCCGCCGACGGCCTGACTCATCAACTCTCCTCGTTTTTTCACCAAATGCAGCCCTGTCTCAAAATCAAACACCCCTGATGCAAAAAGTGCGTTGTACTCACCCAAGCTGTGCCCCGCCACATAGTCAGGTTTTTTCCCGGTTTCCTTCACTTTTTTCAGATAGCTAAGCGCATTTACCACGTACAAAGCCGGCTGGGTAAACTGGGTTTTACTTAACTGTTTGTCTGGATCATGCAGACATAGTTCTTTGATGGAATAACCTAATATCTGATCAGCCTTGGCCGTTATTTCTGGAAACTCATCAAAAAGAGAGCCCCCCATTCCTTTTATTTGGGAGCCCTGTCCTGGGAAAACATATGTGGTCATTTTTCTGCCTTCCTTTCTACTTGTTTTATTTGAAAATAGCTGCTTGATGTGCTCTACATTTTCGCCATCCTTTTTAAAAGGAGTGATGATTGAGTGGCATTCTGACTGAGAATCTTGCCGCAGATTTCGCTTTGTAAAATTACTTAAATTTCCTGCAGGTCCCAAATCCAAATAGATGTAGCTTTGGTGTTCCTCCAGCTCTTGGACAGCTTTTGGAAGCTGCATCGGTTTTCTTACTACTTGCCAAAAGTAGTCAGCTGGCAGTTCCTTCATGAGTTCACCATGAACACCCGATACAAAGGGAATCTGGGGAATTCCAAATGATTTATGCTTCAATACCTCTCGATAATGTGGTTCAGCCGGATCGATGTAAGCGGAGTGAAAAGCATACGATACGGGTAGTCGTTGACAAATAATCCCCTTGCCTTTCACATAATCCTCTATACGTTGTAGCTGATGACTGCTCCCGGCAATGACAAAATGCGAATGAAAATTCACCGCTACCAACTCACTATTTCGATGCAATAGCGGGTCTTGATAATACAAATCGGGATTGTGGAGAATCGCAAGCATACTTCCCTTCTGACAATACGTTTCGTAAAGGGTGGCTTGTTCAACTACGAGTTGCAGCAATTCTTCCACAGGCATGACCCCAGACACAGCCGCCGCCGCAAACTCCCCCAAACTACTCCCTAGACAATAGTCGGGCTTTATTCCGCTTTCCATGAGAACCTGGGCCAGAGCATATTCCACCATAAAAATGGCGGGATGCGTATAAAGGGTGCGATCAAATATGTCGTCTCGACGCTTCGTGTCATCATATAACTGGGCAAGGACAGACTCCCCGATCAGGGAATGTACCTTTTCATCTAACCTAAGCATCCATTTGCGAAATACCGGATTCTGATCAAAAAGGTCTTTCCCCATCTGATAGTACTGGGACCCTTGTCCAGAAAACATAAACACAACAGGCTTTTCCATGTATGATGCACCCCTTGTTTTTATAAAAGGTTTTTATAAAGAAAACTCCCCACAGCCTGGTCAATTGACCGCTTGCGGGGAATTCATAAGCGATTTATCATGGAGTATTCTATTTCCTGAAGTACATCCTTTACTACAGCAACACTCCACTCTGTCTTTTTCGGGTAGGTGATTGAACACACAAAGTCACCTAGGATAAAGGATGCCGTCCGGTATTGAGGAAAGTTTTCAAAAAGGCTATAAACAATCCCGTCCCTTGCCTCCACTTGGCTTATTTCATAGATATGAAAAGAAGTTGTTAAGCCTGTCTTCAAAATTTTGGATAACGCTTCCTTGACTGTCCAGAAAAGAGTGAGGGTCGTTTCATAGGAATATGGCAAGTACGAAAACAAGTTGCTCTCTTTCACAGTCATTTGCGTCTCTAGAACTTTATTTCTATCAACGCTAATTCTCTCTATATCAATCCCCATCGGCAGCTCCTCCGAAAAAGCAATGGCAGCTGCAAGATCATCACAGTGGGTGATACTCACTTGGAGATGGGTTGAATTCGGTAGGTTCACGACAGGGTGATGAAGAATGCCCTGTTCAATACATATTCGGTCTAAGCTGTCTTCTCCGGTCAGAAACGAAACGGCTCGTTTGGCGACATATCTCCCAGTCAGGTAGCTTTTTACTCTCCGCTCAAACTCCAGATGAAAATAGTACTCAAATTCTTTCGGGTGCAGGAATTTTACTATTTTTAAAAAATCTGCGGGAACTGAAAAGTAGCCCATGCACAAACTGGCACGAAACTCTCTATCTATCCCTTTTATAACGAATTCTTTCGTAGAGATCTGTGGAAACACATGCAATCCAATCTCCGCCTTTCGTTCTCCTACTATGCCAAAGGGCAGAGCTTCCCCAGTTCGTGGGTAAATAAACATTACACACTACTGTTTCTCCGTATGTCCTCCCTACGTTCCTTTAACGTGCCGAAACATCGATTAAACTCCCTAAGGGATTTTCCTTTTGATAAGAAACTTTCTTAGATTGATATCCATATTTTTCTATTAATACCATAATATCACATTTATTGCACAATACGAAAGAATTGGATATATTTAGTATACTACCACAGTTTTTTAAAAAGATATCTACTACATCATTCCTATTTTTTGGGGAAACTTAGCGCGGTCTAGATACTTGCGAATACACTTCATAATGAAAGGATTACCCACCTTGAAATGGTATGCTATCTTCGTAGAATCCGGAAAAGAAGAAGTCGTTCAAAAATACCTCAGACTCTATTTTAATGAGCAATCATTATTGTCCGTTGTACCGAAGAGATTGGTTCCTGAGAAAAAGTCAGGCATTGTGTATAATGTCATGAAGAATATTTTTCCTGGATATGTACTGATTAAGACTGAAATGACTAACGAAATGTTCCATAAAATCAAAAAAATTCCTAGAAGTTTGCGTTTGGTCAATAACGGTAGTTACTATTCGCAAGATGAGGGCACTTATTATTCGAGCATTGACGAAAAAGAAATCACCCCGATACTCCAACTCATGGGAAACGGTGAGGTTGTCGATTATTCAAAAGTTTATCTGGAAAATTCAAAGGTGATCGTCGAATCTGGTCCCCTAAAAGGACTGGAAGGCATCATCAAAAAAGTGGATAAGCACAAAAATAGGGCAAAAATATTTTTAACCTTTATGGGAGTAGAGAAAACAATTGATGTGGGAATTGAAATCCTTTCAAAGCCTTTGTAAAAGGGGAGCGTGCGTACGCGCCCTCTTTCCTTTTTCTTCCACACCTCTATATAGTTCGTCATTGCAACCTTCCATCCTGTCCGATATGTAGTCATCCAAAGGTTTTCGACTACGATATACCATTCCGGCTTTTGCAGATGCAGAGAATCACATGTCTTTATCAATCAACACTGGAACGTTTCATCAGAAAAATAAATCAGTTTTCAGCATCAAAAAAGCTGTTTATTACTGGACACAACTACGGTGGCCCTCTGGCTGTGCTGGCAGCCTTAAATATTGCGCTTAAACACGAAGTTTAGGCACCAATTGTTTATACCTATGGCAGTCCGCGTATTGGTGAACCCCACTGCGCTTTACGCTTCAATAAAGTCGTTGCAAATAGTCTACGCATTGTAAATGTTCACGACTTTTTTCCTACATTCCCCGATCAAAAGTATCCGCCTCCGTTTACGTAGAAAGGATTGTACTACCATGTGGATCGGGAGTATTTGTTGGGTTTTCAGTTGAATAGTTTAGCTGTAAGGAATCATGAAATTGTTTGTTATTTTAAGTTTCTGGCGCAGGAGGACCCTGGGTTTACAGAGAGGTTGTGCGCTGAGAATGAGGAGTTTTGTCCGGGGATGTTGATTCAATTGGATCACTCTCTTTTTTTATGCCCTGTTTATCACGCCGTGAGAGGCAAAAAAATATTTATTGATAATCATTTTCAACGAGATTATAATGGTTATAATTTCCAAATATTTACTTTCATTATGGATGAATAAAAAAGGAGGCATTACGATGATGAAAAAAGCCATTTTAGCAGGGGCATTAGGAATTGCAGTACTTTCGGGGGCAAATTTGCCAGGATTGGAAGTCTCAAAAGCTAGCGCAGCAACTACGACTTTAGACCTTCAAGAAGTTACGAAATACTATTCTCTGAGTTCATACGAAGTGACGCAAAAAGAATCCTTTCCGCTTAAAAAGGGAGAAGAGCTTACGATTTTTGTAAACAATTCAGGATTCCCGATTTCTTATACAGTCTTTAATGCGGATAATCAAGTAATTGGTACATACCAAGCTAATTCACCTTACGGACGCGTATTCCAAGCAGAAAAAGACGGAAATATTTCTGTACAATTTCAAGCAGGTGCGAATTCTTCCTATATGAAAAAAATGAATTTTACAGCTAAATTCGCTCTTTCCAAGTTTCATTAATCGTTAAGCGTTGTAAAAACAATAAGCGGCTGTCTCAAAAGTCGATTTTCCGTCTAAGAGACAGCCTGCTTGGATTCATTCACGATTCAAAAAACAGCGTTGTTTACGCCAATGAACCAGGCGCAATAAAATAAGAAACCCCTTGTCTACCAAGGGGTTGAGATAATGAGAACGATCTGAAAGAAGCCGTCGATAAGTACAATACAATCATACACGAGATGATCTGTTTAAAAAAATGAGGATTTACAAAAGCGCAATGGGACAACCAGTTTTCCCCGTTTGACGTGAGAAATTGTCTGTGTCGTTCATGGCTCCTTATTTCTTTAATTCTTCTGGAATTTCAGGTTTCCCCACGAAACCAAAGGATGCTGTAGATACTGCCAGTACCGCAACAAATGAAGCAATTGCAGAAACATATTTCGCTACGAACATCATCGCTTTATTTTTCATCTTTTCCACCTCCTTTCAGTGGAATTAGCGTCAGTGCTTGCACAAAGAAAGTCTTAACCAGTGTCTCGCTTTCTATGAAAAATAATGTACTGACGATGATAATGGAGATGGTCTTGAGGAGCAAAGTCTGATTCTGTTTGAATAGTCGTGATTGCATTTCCATTTCTTGCGGTGCAAAAAGTGCTACTAGGATTAATGTGATAATAATAATTGGGGTGACAAAATCATTAGGTAGGGTAATGAGAGGGATGAATACAGCTCCTGAAATACTTGTCATGGTGCAGTAGACAGACGATGAATAGTGAAATCCTCCTGAAAATTGGCGTAGTACTAAAAATCCGGCCAATGTGATCAATGTTCCTTGAAATGTCCCTATCATGAGTGAAAGGGTAAGGCTAATCGTAATGATGAGAAGCATGTTGATGATAAGGATTAACCCAAATTTCATGGTAGGGACTGACTTTGTTTCATGTGGGTTGATCGACTTTAGTTGTATGGCTATTCTTTCAGCAAGAGTTTCAATCATATTCCCCATCCCTTTTTATAGCCAGCCATGCCAGTATCGTGATTCCGATTGCCATTCCAAAGAAAATCCACACTAAGGAAGCAATTCCATATGTACTTGCTAATTTAAACAAGACTGTTATCAATACACCTGTTACAATGATCAGTGACAAAATCACCATGTTGATTCTATGATAAAGAGAGAAAGGCGCTCCGTCTCTGACAAATGTAAATTGCAGTCTACATTTCCTAAGTCCATAGCATAATGCAAAGGTAAGTAATGCGGAGATTGTTTGGAATATGAACCCTGTGTTGATGGTTCGATCCTCTAACGATTCAATTGTCTCTAGGGTCCCTATGACGGTCAGGAAGAACACTTCCATCATCTGAATCCCCAAGTAGATTCCTGCTGTTATCATGGTCATTAAGGCAGCATGTCCCCAATTCACGTTCCATACCAGGATTAATGCCCCAAAAATTATGACGACTTGGGCTATGGTTGCATAGTCTCCATACGGCGTAAATTGTCGCAGCCCAAACGAGAAAAGCATTAATACTAGGCTCACAAAGAGAATCCGGTTGATATGCACCATAAAACCAAACCTAAATAGCGTAGTCATAAGAGCAAATATTGCGAGGTATTCCAATGTTGAAAACAGGACGAACAGCATTTAACTTTTTCACCTCAATTACTTATTGAGTGTTATATTCTCCTAGAAACGACAGATTCCTGCTTGAATTTACCAGTTTTTACATTTTGAGCGTTCAAGCGCCACTGGGCGCAGAAGTATGATTTTTGAAAAAAAATCACTTTAATCCTACCCACTTACCACCCCACGATGAGTATTTCTCAAGAGTTTTCTTATTTTTATTCTGGTAGGTTCGAACTAGCGACCACCACCCTTTCAAGAGGAATCACTTGGTGGTCTCCGATAACCCAATATAGTCAAAACCATTGATACGACAGCATTTATCTAACGTTTTCGCACCAAAATTCGCTCCAATTGCCCCAAATAAAAAAACACAGGGTTGCTTTAACCCGTGTGCCTCTCCTTGTCTTCTAATCTCTCAGTAAATTCCTTTCCCTCATACCACTCTAAAAATACTCGGCGTAATACTTTCATTTTTGTTCCTGCTACTCATCTTGTTCTCCCCTTTCCTTATACTTTAAAACGTCAATATTTCAACTGAGGGCTACTAGTGCTTAGCTGTTTAACCTACCAGCGGTTGTATGAGATGGCAATGCAAAAAAAGCTTAGCTTTCAGAAAGCAAGGCATACAGCGTGCTCTGCTAAACTTGAGGAGATCGATTCGTTGATCCATTCTCTTTCGTCCCAAGCACCAGCCTCGTAACCACCATGAGGATCGGCTTCTACTTTCAAATAAATATCTTGCTTCTGTCCAACTGCTTCAATTAGTAAGCCCATGCCTGCCGACCTGCTTGAAAAATACGGCAACATGATAATCTCACTATCAACAACGATGTAGTAATCTGGAGGAAATTTACCGCCTTCGTAGCCCAACGCCTCCAAACCGATTATTGTTTCCTCCATTTATCAAATCCTTTGTTGTGTTGCCTCCTAAGATAGAATAAAATCAAATACATAAAATTACATCAATTCTGAAGTGAGGGAATTTAGTCTTTGAATGATTATGAGATTCATGGCGATCAATTTTTTTCTAATATCGTCACTAAACTTCAGGAAGCTGGTTGTGTTTTCGCTGAAGATGAGGCCAGGTTACTCATCGCCTCGGCAGGGACTACGACTGAACTTTCGGACATGGTAGAACTGCGAACAACTGGCATGCCTCTCGAACACATTATCGGCTGGGCTGAGTTCTGTGGACTGCGGATTATTGTGGATAAGGGAGTTTTCGTTCCCAGACAACGTACAGCATTTCTCGTTAGACAGGCTGCCGCCCTCCTCCGTCAAAAGTCGATAGTGCTTGACCTATGTTGCGGTTCAGGGGCAGTGGGTGCGGCTCTTGCTTACTTGGAACAGATTGAATTGTATTCTACTGACATCGATCCAGCCTCGGTGCAATGCACCCGTCGCAATGTTACTACCGCAGGCGGTCGCGTTTACGAAGGAGACTTATTTGAGCCTCTTCCTATAATACTTAGGGGACACGTTAACGTCATCGTCGCCAATGCTCCCTACGTCCCCACCAAAGCCATCGAATATCTTCCACCTGAAGCTCGCATCCATGAGACGAGAATAGCACTCGACGGGGGAACGGATGGGCTTGACGTTCAGAGACGAGTAGTGGCTACAGCTCCACTCTGGCTGGCTCCTGGTGGACACTTACTAGTTGAGACAAGCGAGCGTCAGACACCTCAGACAGTCGATATATTCACTCGTTGCGGGTTCATTACACGGGTGACAAGGTCCGATGAGTTGGATGCTACCGTCGTAATTGGAACCAAGCCGATTCCCTAAAACGGTTTAGGAGTCTAAACCTGCCCACATAGGCTAGGCCACTTGGTCCAATATTCTTACTCATAACCTTCTTCTTTTGGCGTGCTCTTCGCCATTCTTTCTACATCTTCATTAACGACCGCTTTTTTGATTACGACATAGTCTTCAAACCATAAAGGTTGTCAAAATGTTGCCAAGCGACAACGTAGAGGGATTATGTTGTCTGATGGACGAGGACATAAGAAAAAACCTTGATTTCTGAAAATATCCCCTCATGGTTGACTGTGTTTAAAACCCCACTGTTACAATTGGGTAAGACACAATTGACCAGAGGGGATTTTTTATGGCTAAAAAAGGACAAACATTTAGAGTTTATACGGAAGAGGAAAAATTGGAAGCCGTACGTCTTTACGAGTCCGGAGTATCTTCTAGAGAAGTCGCCAGAAGATTAGGCATTCCAGAAAAAAGACAGGTGTTCAAGGTTCTCAATTATTAACAAATGCAAACCAAATATCGATTATCATGGCTGCTCAGTTTTGCAAAAGTATCCTGTGCGGGATATTACAAATGGAGAAAGTCCAGAGAGGCAGCTGTTCAACGTAGCGAAAAGGAAGTCAATCTAAAAGAACATATCTTAAGTATCCATCGTTTGCATCCTTATTATGGTTACTTACGAATGACAGTTGCCCTTCGCAAAGAAGGATTACAAATCAATCATAAACGTGTCTATCGATTGATGAAGGAATTAGGTATTCTCTCAGTAATTCGTAAAAAAAAGGCGATTCTTCGGTAGACAGGCATCAGTTGTAAACCCGGATCGTCTGGAAAGACTGTTTAAAGCAGAAGCACCTCTAAAGAAGCTGGTAACCGACATCACCTATCTACGAGTCGGAGAACGATTTTTTTATCTATCTGCTGTGCAGGATCTGTATAATAACGAAATCGTTGCTTGGCATGTCTCTTCCCAAAACGATTTGTCAGTCGTGATGAGCACCGTAGATAGTCTTTGGAAGGGAAGAGAGATGAACGGTTCCGTCCTACATTCGGACCAAGGTTTTCAATACACTTCCAGACACTACAATAAACGTTTGGATGAGTATGAGTACGGAGTACTAGGAAGTCATTCGAGACGGGGAAATTGCCTGGATAATGCCTGTATCGAGTCATTCTTTTCTCATCTAAAGACAGAAATGATGTATCGATGCTCGGCAAAATCATTTGAGGAATTAAATCAATCTGTTGAAATATACATTGCATTTTATAATCAGAGTCGTTTTCAGAAAAAACTAGGCAACCGTTCCCCGATTGAGTATCGGAAAGCGATCGCCTCGTAACTATGGGTTTTTAGGCAGTCTACTTGACAGGGTTACGACCATGGGTGCTTTTTCTATTAATTAATTGTAAGTTTATACGGACTTGCTATACCAAAATCAGATGGGCTATGTCCATAAACCTTGATATATACCTGATCACCAAGACCTAACTGGAGGCCCAGAACATCTGCACCACCTTGTCCAGAATCGGTTGGTGAATACGTATTTTTCACTCTTCCATTAGCCGAGATATAGATCACATCAAAATCATAGTTTTTATTCATTGGAGATTCTAATAGGATGGAGATACCCTCTCCAGTTCGATTATCATATTTGTACCAATCTACATCATTACTATCGAAAATTGTCTGGGAGGCGCTTCCGTATTTTTTGATAAGAACTGCCTCATTCTGGGTATCGCCATAACCATCACTAGCAAAGGCAGATTGAGCACTCATAGTCAACGCAGCCAACACCATGCTAGAAGACAATAGTTTTCTTAAAGTATTCTTCATTTTTTTCTCTCCCTTTTATCCAATTGATTACAATTTTAGTATATTTTACTAGTTGTAAATTTTCAACATTATTACTCTTTTATTAATTGCATTGAAAGCAAAAACTTTATCATGCCTCGCTTACTAAGTTATGATCTTTCGGAAGCTTTTCTACAGAATGATTTTCAGCGAATGTAAAAGCCACCCGATGATCCGGATGGCTCCCACTTTTCGCTGTTCATGATTTTTTGGTTCGGTACCTCACACTATTGCTTTACTTTACTTGCGTCATAGCCTCTCTGAGCTGCTGTACCCCGCTCCTGGTTGTAAAGCTGCCCTTGGTACTTATGGTCCTCACAGCATTTGTCAGATTTCAGCTTTGGACATCCTTGCTTAATGCAGAATTTTTTCAGCGCTATGTCTTTCACCTACCATTTCAACGAAAGAGCCGCCCGGTTATTTACCCGAGCGGCTTATTCATCGTGCGTACATTTAGTATAGAGCGTTTATCGATTGACTTTCAAAAACCGTCAATAACGTCAGATGTGTCAAATATGTCAACCTTTCAGGTGCATATATACGTATACTTTTTTCAGACTTTCTATACGAACATCTTCATTCGTGAAAACTGTCATACAGGTAGAGCAAAGGTTTTGTTAGTAAGAATGAGAAGAAGATGTTCATTGGACTCTAAGTAACCCACAAAAAAACCTTGAAAAGCAAAAGCTATTCAAGGTAGTAATAATTACCTGATTTTATTAACCGAAGAACCAAGCTTCGCCATTTTTATCGTCTACCATTACAAACATTGGTCCTTCTAATAGACTACCTGTTTTTGTTCTTACTTCAAAAGCTACAGCCCAATTATTCGGGTTTGCTCGAGACTTATTAATACTAATGAAATTTAGCGTGTAATGTTCTGATGGATGTTTATCTACTAACTCAAACGCTATTCGTTTTGCTTCATTCTCTGTCATCGAATCCCTCCATAATCCAAAATGTAATCAATCGCATGTTGTTTTTCTCTTTCATTTAACATATTCCATCGCTTACTTGAATTAGACAGCATATCGAACACAAATTGTTCAGGTGCATTAAATTGTGTCAAATCATTGTAAGGAACTCTTCCTTGAGTACGTGGTAATTTCAAATATGCCTCCTTTCCAATATTTCTATATTGAATATAATGCGAGAGTTCATGCCATACTTCATATTGGGTTGGATTACTTCTTAGATATAGTTCACCGTCGTTAGCGTTGAACGCTCCTCCCTTATTAGGTGGTAAAAATTCGTCCCCAACCTTTAATGTTACTCCTCTTTTTTCAAGATATTTGCCTAAAAGCTTCAAATCTTTTTCACTGTAGAGTTTTCCACCAAAGCGAGTTGTCTCTTCTACATAATCAATTTTACCGGTTGCCTTCTTTCCTTTCCTTGCCGCATCCACTAAATCCTTAATGTTTTTACTTCTCCCCAGCGTAAGTGCACTCAAGGCAAGTCCACCGATTGCAATTCCATCCGCGAGATTGATTTTATCATCCCGCAACGTATTCAAGTCTTCTTGCATTGGCTCGATATAGCCTTCCCTTACAAACACGCCAACACCCTTAGGCAAATCCTCTGCCGCCTTCTGTAAGCCTTTTGGCAAATCATTTGCAGCTTTCTCCAAAGCCCCTGGCAGCTCACTTGCCGCTTTTTGCATCGCAGCAGGAACGTCTCCCAGCATCGAGATTCCTTTGACGAAATTATCCCACATGCTTGGCTTTTCCTGTGGCTTCTCACAAGCTGGTCCTTGTCCAAAATCAGCAGCAGACGGCCCGCTATTTGGTGACGACTGATTTCCTATTGTCACACCACCCAAATCCTGCCCGTCATCTTCAATCTTGATCTGCCCACAATAGAAACACATATTCGTTGATTTATTTAGCAATGCCGGATGGCCACCGACCATTTTGTCCGCTTTCCCGTCTATCCATGGCATTGTGGTCAGAGGTGTGCACGGCATTGGTGTAAGTACACCATTGTTGGCTGCTGTGGCAGAAGCGACTGTGGGATTTGGTAAGCTGCTGCACTTTCCGAATGGCATGATATTTACGTTAGGAACAAAATCCATGATGTTCATTTGCGGCTATCCTTTTACAAAAACACCATGGCTGAACGGCATTTTCAGCCGACTCTGTTTACTTCCGCTGCTGCATGATAAAATGGCTCCCACAACCACGTAGCTCTTGCGTTCAGCACTTGGCTGCTGGATATTGATTCCTTCAATATTGGGCAAACAGTCTCCTCCTCTCTGTAAAGGATTTCATACAGATGGAAGGTGTTCATGGTGATCGATATGCTAAATATCCAATCTATATATAAAAAAGGAAGTAATGCCCATTTTTGATGTATCGGATATAGAGTGGTCACGAGAAATAGGTATAAAGTCGCAAATAACCTTTGTGTTCGAAAAGCCGTCTTATTCGGTCGGCTCTGCCCCACTCGACATGTAACGTGGATTCGAATACATGAATATTGCCATGCGGTGCCAAAAGAAGCTGCTGACAACTTCGAGAGAAAGATCAAACAAAGGCGTTCAGGATGCTTTTTGTTGAGTCAAGACTGTTAAAATGTTATCAAGCGGAAACCTCTTGGGGCTTATGTAGTCAGGGTGGATGGTTGAGGATATAAGAAAAACCCTTGATTCCTCAAGGGTTCTAACGTTTATATTATGGTGATCCGGACTGGGTTCGAACCAGCGACCCCCACCCTGTCAAGATGGTGCTCTCCCAACTGAGCTACCGGATCATGGGATATGTGTGTGATCGTTTAATGGTGGGCCCTGTAGGACTCGAACCTACGACCAATCGGTTATGAGCCGACCGCTCTGACCAACTGAGCTAAGGGCCCGAATCGTATCGGACGTCGATCACATTTATTACTATACAGCATCGTAAAATGGATTTCAAGAGTAAATGAATAATTTCTTGTAAAAATTTTCACTCGTACCAAAAGAACACTAAGAAACCCAGTGAAATCAGGCTTGTTTTTCCTTTGTAAAAAGCCATTCCCCACCGCTGCTGCCCACTTCCCCCCTACGAAACATGGGGATTACCTACGTGATGGCGTCAAATCATTCATGACTGCATCAAGCATATGAACTACACCGGTGAAGAATTGACTCTTGCCATTTAAAACCTTGCCTATTCTGTAGCTTTATCTGCTAGGCTGAAGACGATCTAATAGAGATTAAAACAAACAAGATAATTAGGTAACGATCGAAACAAACTCCCTCATCCTAAACCAAACCTACCTACCCCGCCTGCTCCGTCCCTTTCCCCTTCTCCTCGACACGCAGCTCTGCTTCCTGTTGCTTCAACGCCTCACTCCGTGCCAACTCCGCCTCCTGCTCATCTCTCATCCGATGTGCCATGCGGCTAGAGGCATTGGCTGCCACACTCGCCACGAGGTCGTCCAAAAACGTGTGTACACGTCCCTCTGCCGACTTGGTATCCAGCCTTTTAATCACCCCGACCTTGTGCTTATCCAAATGTCCAAAGGTGGTCACCGCGATACTTCCATATCCAAATACGGAGCCTAGCGCCAATGTTTCGTCGCATCCGAACAGTCCTTCATCTGACGCGATGATGGATTGGAGCGGCTCGGACAAGAGGCCCTTCTCTGCTAACGTATCCAACTCAACGCCAACTAGGATGGCGTGCTGCATTTCCCTTTTTTCCAAGACTGCTTTGACGCTCTCGATGCACTGCGCCATTGTGAGATCCGGATGGTAAGGCGACTGCATGAGATAGACGATCTCCGCGATATCATCCACCGTCACTCCGCGTTCTGCCAAACGTGCGAGAGCAGCGTTTCTGACTTCGATGCTGTGTACTTGCTTCTTCATATAAGAGACAACCCCTTCCACAAATCGAGTGAAGTCGTTTCCTACCATAGTATCACACGCTGACCAAATTGCGACAATCTTTCGGCCACAGCCTGATCGTGTACCCAAACTCTTGGGCATGCCCGCTCGCTCCTGTATAATAATGAACAGGAATATCCCAATAAGGAGGACACCGCAGTGGCCCTTGAGGAAATTATCTTGGAAAGCCGGTTTTTGGGGACACCGGAAAAGCTGATTGTCTACACACCCCAACGCTACTCGCCACTCTACTCGTATCCAGTCCTCTACGTACAAGATGGAGAAGATTACTTGGCAATGGGCCGGATGGCTTCTTTGCTGGATCAATTGAATCGGGACAAAGAATTGCCTGATATCATCGCTGTCTTTCTCCCTGTCGAGAAAAGTAAACGGCACGACCGTTATCATCCGGATGGCAAGGAGCATATGGCCTACCGTCGCTTCCTCGCCGATGAAGTCGTGAGCTATGTCGATACGCATTTCTCCACACATCCTTTGGGGAACGCACGAACACTTCTTGGCGAATCTTTGGGCGGTGTCGTCTCACTGTTCACTGCTCTCAACTATCCACATACATTTGGACAAGTTGCCTGCCAATCGATTGCCATGGACGCAAAGTTAAATCGTCTGGTAGCTGACGCTGACTTTTCCGTACCGCAAACCTTTTATTTGGAAATCGGGACGGAGGAAACAGCAGTAAGCACGGGGCGCGGCACATTGAATCTTCTAGCGGCCAATGAAGAACTGCGCGAGATTTTGGGCATGAAAAAAGCCACCCTCGTTTATGAAACGTTTGAGGGTGACCATACGTGGGGCCACTGGCAGCGCAATCTACCGCGTATGCTAATGACGCTTTACGGGTAAACTTACCGTGGCTGTTCTTCTTGTGGACCTTCATCCTTGATAGTCGATACGAGTGCCTCTTCGAATTCTCCTTTTCGTATCACAGTCAAGATCGTGAAGGTCAGCACAGACAGTAGAAGCAGAACGAGAAAAATGAATGTGATCATCATAGCCGTATACATGCAGTGCGGCACCTCCTTGCACTACACAGTCTTTCCTTTGGCGCAAGGAATATACGGACCCGCGCTTAACATTACACAAATGAAGAATTTTCTGTTAAAATAAGATCTTGTAGAGCATGATAGATAGTAAGGAGGAGTGGTTCTGATGATGTACAGTATCGTAATATTCCCATCTAGCAAGGTGCAAGAAGTAGCCAACTCTTACCGGAAACGTTATGACCCGGGCTATGCTTTGGTTCCTCCGTATATCCGTTTGAAGGAAGCCTTTGAGCTGGACGAAGCCAAGCTGCCTGAGCTGGTGAGCCATCTGGAGCAGGTTGCCTCCTCTACCGACAGCTTTTCGGCTCATTTCCATCGGGTATCTTCTTTCCACCCTACCAACAACGTGATCTATTTGGCTGTGCAAAACAAAGAACCATTTAACGAGCTGCATCAAAAGATTGCCAATCAGTGTGTGAATGAAAAAGAAACCTACGCATACGTACCGCATCTGACTATCGGGCGCGACCTGTCCGACGATGAGCTGCGGGATGTAACCGGCCAACTGAGCATGGCAAAAATTGACCTGACCAGCGAGATTGATCGCTTCCACTTGATTTATCAGCTAGAGGATGGCATCTGGAGTGTTTACCAGACTTTCCTTCTCAAAAAATAAACACCTTTCCTCAAATACCACCCCTCCCTGCGTATCCATCGTAGGGAGGGATATTTTCTAACAAAGGACGAATACCGATGAACCTGCAAACCTACCAGATCCAAAGAGTCACCACTGAGCAAGAATTGGCAGATGCCCTGTCTGTACGCCGAGTCGTTTTCATCGAGGAACAGGAAGTACCGGAAGACTTGGAAATAGATGAGCATGATACATTGGATAGCGGAACAATTCATTTTGTGGCCTACCGCGATGGAAAACCAGTGGGTGCAAGCCGTCTCCGTACCTACGCACCTGGGGTGGGAAAAATTGAACGGGTAGCGGTTGCTAAAACAGAACGGGGTACCGGGCTGGGCCGCCAAATCATGCTCGTGATGGAAGAGATGGCCAAACAACATGGGTATGACAGCCTGAAGCTGAACGCACAGACGCAAGCCCAACGGTTTTATGAAAAGCTCGGCTATGAACCTTTTGGCGACTTATTTGACGATGCCGGGATCGAGCATATTGCGATGGTCAAATCCATTCGCGAATAACAAAAGCTTACGTGCAGCTCCATTCCCTCAGTCGGAAAAACAACCTCGTTTTCGCAATGATCATCATGCGAAGCGAGGTTGTTTTTCATTGGCACCAGAGAAAAGAATTATTTCACAAGCGGTTTCCGGATTGCCTCAATCACGCGATCAAAAGAGTCAGCACCGTAGCCCTCTGCTACTTTCTGTGTGGCCAATGCTAGCAATGGCGTCAACCAATCAACGGGGATTCCCTGTTCCTTGCTGGCATGAATGATGTGTTCAAGTCCTAGTTTGTTCGTATTCAAATTGGACACATCGGTCGTGAAGTTTCCTTCATCACGGGCACGTGCGGCAACCGGATCTGTTAAGAGCGGAGCAATCAAGTGATTTACCCAGTTGGTTGCGTATGGAAGAAACTCTGTTCCTGTTATGTCTGCCGTACTTAATAGGGCATGGGCATGCATGGAGCCATACCAAGCCCCATACATCATGGTGAGCAGCGACAAATCATAGATCAATGGAACACCATGGTCTTCACTTAGATAGGCAGCCTTGCCTCCCAGCAGTTTCAATGTCGGTTCATATGCTTCAAACAGAGCCTTCGACCCACCGTAGAAAATGAGTGTTTCGGGCAGTCCAATCATTTGAGGAACAGCCATGATCGCTCCATCGAGATATTGCCCACCGCGCTCGCTTACCCATTTGGCTGTCTTGCGTGCATCCTCCGGGGTTCCGGTGGTGAGGTTGACAATGACACGCCGTGATAATTCTTTTTCCAAGGGTCCTAGCAGCTCTTGCATAACTTTGTAGGTCGATAAGCAGACAACGACCAAGCTGCTTGCCACGATTGCCTCTGCTACACTCCCCGCCAGCACTGCTCCCTTCTCGACTAGACCTTTGGCTCTATCTGCTGAACGGTTCCAGACTGTCGTTGGATGACCGCCTTTTAGAAAAGCATCCGCGAGTGCTACTCCCATATTGCCTAGGCCAATAACTGTTACAGACACAGGAATTGATGTTGATTTCATAGGTCGACTCTCCATTCATTTTATTTTTTGCAAGCGAGATGATCTGGAGCTACACGCAAGGTCTATCGCTCTTGATTGCGATTCTAAAGCTTTACACTAGTGTGAATGTCAATACAAAAATCAATGCTTCTTGACACATCACACTCGGTGGAATAACATGGAACCAAAAACATACGATACCGTATCTTTTGAGGTGAACGATGCAATACGTACGTGAAGATTGGATTCGGGCAGGGCTCGATATGTTGGCTGAAGCAGACATTGACGCTGTTCGTGTGGAACCTCTCGCCAGAAAACTGAAGATCAGCAAGGGGAGCTTTTATCATCACTTTCCAGATCGTCAAGCGCTACTGGATTCCATGATCGATTATTGGGAGGAGCATGCGACCGAGCGGATCATTCGAGCGCCACACTCGGACAACATGTCGTTGGAACAGCTGTTGTCGAGCGTTTTTAGCAGCGAGCGGAAAATCGAATCCGCTATCTACAACTGGGCGAAGCAACATCCTGCCCTTTCCAAACGTCTCGTGGAAATCGAGGAGCGCAGGATCGGATTCGTAGCCTCTTTATATGAGAAAAAAGGGCTGGCTCCCGCTGATGCAAAGGCACGCGCTCAGCTCGCGTACCTCCTCTATATTGGTTGGCTCGTGCGCAGAGAGATGGAAGCGCCTTTTGATATGTCCGCACCCTTGGATCATTTTATGTCTTGGATTTGATTCCCCCTGCCTGCCTGACAGATTGTCTTGCACAGGGATTTTTTCATCCAAAAACATACGGATACGTATCTTCTGCAAAAACCTTATGAATCAATAGGAGGCTTTCCCATGACGCATGTTTTCCCTATTTCATCAGCTATCTTTTTAGTCATCGTATCCTTGCTGCATTTTTATTGGGCCTTCGGAGGAAAATGGGGGACCGATTCCGTCATTCCCACAACGGCCGATCATTCACGCCGAACTTTTTCCCCTCGGAAAGGCGGAACGATCGTTGTTGCCTGCTTGTTGACTTCTGCCGCTTACCTTTTGCTCGCCCAGGGCAGTTATCTCCCGCCCTTAATAGCCCCTTCTTTGATTCAATGGGGATGCATTGTCTGTGCAGCTGTATTTATCCTCCGCGCAGTGGGAGACTTCAACTACATTGGCTTTTTTAAAAAAGTAAAAAATACAAAGTTTGCCCGTCAAGATACGGCATTGTTCACCCCTCTATGCTTGTGGTTAGGGATGTCATTTCTGCTTGCATTGTTTTAAGTTCACAAACCCCAAGAACGACAGTTCATGGTATTATTTCTTGATGGAACGTACAACTCTCGCAGTGTGGTTGACTACGATGAAAATAGCTCTTGTTTTCAAGGAGGGAAAACATGGATTACATTTCACCGAAAGACGCGATGTTAAAGGTGAAACGGTGGTCTAAAGATACCATAGCGGCAGGTCGTCGTCATACCGTTGGACTCAAATCGGACGGCACAGTGACGGCTGTGGGTGATAAGAAATATGGCCAATGTGATGTAAGCGGCTGGCGCGATATTGTGGCGGTAGCGGCTGGTAATGTTCATATGGCGACGAACACAGGTAATGCTCATACCATCGGTCTTAAAGCGGATAGAACTGTGGCGGCTGTGGGTTGGAATAAGTATGATCAATGCGATGTAAACAACTGGCGCGATATTGTAGCAGTTGCGACGGGTTGGCGTCGTACCATTGGCCTTAAATCGGATGGCACGGTGGTAGCAGTGGGCCGAAATAATGAAGGTGAATGCAATGTAAGCGGCTGGCATGATATTGTGGAGGTCGCGGCGGGCGACTGGCACACCATCGGTCTTAAATTGGACGGCACGGTGACGGCTGTGGGTAATAATCGGTATCGCCAATGCAATGTAAACGGCTGGTGCGATATTGTGGAGGTCGCGGCGGGTTATCTTCATACAATCGGGCTTAAATCGGACGGTACGGTGACGGCTGTCGGTTTGAATAAACATGACCAATGCGATGTAAGCGGCTGGCGCGGTATTGTGGCGATTGCGGTGGGTAGTAATCATACCATTGGCCTTAAATCGGACGGTACTGTGGCGGCTGTGGGTTGGAATGAGTATGGCCAATGTAATATAAGTGATTGGCGCGATATTGTGGCGATTGCGGCGGGTTGTGCCCATACCGTAGGGCTTAAATCGGACGGCACGGTGGTCGCTGTAGGTGATAATGAATATGGACAATGCGATGTAAGCAGCTGGCGCGGCATCCAACTGCCCGAAAATTAGTTTTCAATAAAACCACGAAGCCGCCGCAGATCGATCGGTGGCTTCGTTGCGCTAACGGAGAACGTTAGCGCAAAATAAGCAGCCGCAGTCTAAGACTTTATTTTTCAAGTCATAGTCAGCGGCTTTTTAAAATTACGCCTTTCGCTTCGCCGCAATCGCACGTAGCTGTTCAACAGCATCTATCGTTGCGGTATGAGAGCCGAGCATCGCATGAAACGGCTCCTCTCCTCGCCAGCCATGGAAATCAGAACCGCCGGTTACAACAAGTCCGTATTGTGCTGCCCACTTGCTGTAGCGCATTTTTTGTACTTCATCGTTGTCCGGGTGATTGACTTCAATCCCGTCCAATCCGAATACAATCAATTCCTCGACCAGCTCATCATCGTCATACAGGCCCGGGTGAGCCAGCACCGCCACTCCGCCAGCCTCTTTGATCAGCGTGATCGCTTCCTGCGGGGTAATGCGTGGAGGATTGACATAAGCCGCTCCTCCTTTGCCCAAGTACTTATCGAAGGCCTCCGCGATCGTAGAAACGACCCCCAGCTCCATCAGTTCTTCTGCAATATGCGGTCGCCCGATGTTTTTGTCCGTGCCCTGCTTGCGGCGGTATACCTTTTCCAATGAAATGTCGATTCCGAGCTCCTGCAGCCGTGCAATCAGCAGTTGGTTACGCTCATGCCTTGTCTCTCGCAAACGGAAGAGACGCTCTTCAAAAGCCGGGTCTTCATACGGGACAAAATAGCCGAGAACGTGAATATCCTGCCCCTTCCCAACGGAGCTCACCTCGACTCCCGGAATAATTTCCACGCCGAGTGCGCGGGCAGCCTCCATTGCTTCTGGAATCCCTGCTACCGTGTCGTGATCCGTGATCGCCAGTGCAGCAAGTCCTGCCTCCTTCGCCAAACGTACATTTTCCGCAGGCTCGCAGGTTCCGTCTGACGCTTTTGTATGTGTATGCAAATCTGCCATACGTTCCATCCTCGTTCACTCCTTCTTTTCTGTTTCCACAAGTCTGAATTGGTATTGCCGTACATAGTATGAGAGTAAGCTCGATTTCTCAATGGTTGAACCGAGGAGGATGTCCATGCGGTTAAAAAACAAGACCCTTACCGGTGTCGTTCAGCCTCTCTCTTATGTTGACAAAATGCTGCGGCAACAAGGCTTTCATCGATCAGGCGGGGACAGTATGCCCACGTACGATGTCGTCATGTACGATTCCGCCAGCAGCAGCGCGTATTTTTTGCGCATCCCTACGAACTACACCAGCACAACGACCGGAAAAGGGGAACTGAATGTCAAACTGGGTCATCCGTATTTGGAAGCAAAGTTCTATATGAACACCTCATCCGAAGAAGTTTTTTTCATTCCCAAGGCCGTCCGCGAAGCTGCAGAGCATAAGCTAGCAGAAATCGCCGATTACCTTTCTGCTCCCTCGGCTCCATCCTGAACATTTCTCCACAACCACCGATTTTGTTCAAACCGGTATGTCACCCTCTTTGTTTTCTGAAGCCCGACCAGGTACCCCATAAACGCCGTCCGAAACAGGACGTAACTCGAAGCATTTTCTATGGAAATGTGTAAACGCTCACACAGGAGAGTTAACGCTTCTTCTGGTGTTCTCTCCTCTACTAAAATGTCGCAGATCACCGAGAAAATCCGCTCATGCCAAGCAATATTTTTGTTCACGGCATCATGAGAGGTGGTGGTATATGCCCCGTGCCCAGGCAAGTATCCCTTGTAGTTGGTTGCAAGCAGTTTATGAAGACTGAGTAGGGTCTCATGCGCATCCACAAGAAACGGCAGCTTGTGCTTTTCCAAAACCTCTTCGCCTAAATAACTGTCGGCAGCGAAGCAAATCTCGTCACAGACGACGCCAACCTGTTGCCAGCTATGCCCCGGCAGAGAAAGGATAAAGAAAGGTACGCCATCTATCTCGATCCCTTCATCCAGTGGAAGGAGGTGGTCCACCCGAGAAGGCTGCGCAAGCAAAAACTTGTTTTTGAGATCCTCAAGTGGTGATGCACCCATGTTCAAGTAAATGGGCTCAAGTATGGGATTCCGAATGATCGCCTCTTCCAGCGGTGGCGCATAGACTCTTGCTTCGGGCCAGCATCCGAGCAAGTAGGCGTTGCCACCGAAATGGTCGGCATGAGAGTGTGTCTGAATGATTGCAGACAAGGGCTGGGCGATAGCGTCCAGTCCTTTCTTGATTTTTTTGGAGTTCTGGGTATCCAGACCAGAATCAATCAGGATTGCTCCACGCTCACCTATGACAAGTCCTATGTTAACATGACCGGGCAAATAGCCGACACGCTCCGTTATCATTTGAAATGCTTGTCCAGACAAAACAGACCCCTCATTTCTTCCTTTTCCTATTTATTTTCTCCAAAATATCGCCTTCCCCTTCCCCGTTCCTATATCTGGTGTTCGTGATTGCATAGTGCCGCGACGAGCGATCGTCCATTTTACTCGAAATAAGCGGACCAATGATCGTATACGGTGGCAAAGGTCGTCCGAGTCCACTGAACATATGCGTAGTCGCAGCAACTGCGACGATTGTCAGCAAAGAGAAAATCATTCTCTCCATCCCGATCGTCCGAATCGAGCAAAGTACGATCAGCCCATCGATTAGAAAAATCAGCAAGGCAACGCGCAGCTTGTATCGTCTGGCAAGAAATTGCGCAAGCAGGTCTGTCCCGCCCGTATTCGTCTCGTAGGCAAGCATCAAGCCGACACCCATTCCGATTAATGCGCCGCCAGTAACTGCGGAAAAAGAAGTTGACCATAGATTCCAGCCACGCATATCCGAGAGAATATCTATAAAGAAAGCAGAAATCAGCATGCCGTGAAAGCTGTGAAAAAACAATCTGCGATCATAAAAAAAGACGATGACATACACAGGGATACTAACCAAAATCATCACGAGACCCGGCGGCATTTGCATGTAATACGTCGCCAACAAACCGATCCCGATCATGCCCCCTTCCATTAGGCGATGCGGAACCAAAAACAGATTGACTCCAATGCCTAGGAGCACGCTTCCTGTAAGAATCGCTACACTTTTTTGCAGCCAGTACATGTCGCTCCCCTCCTTGGACCGTGCTCGTTTATTTTTATGATCGGAAAGAAGCTGGTATGTCCAAGCATTGCCTAAATGCGCTCGTTCAAATCGGAACGTTTTGACTGTTCGGTTGACCTATTGGTATACTTACGAGAAACAGGAAAACCTGTAGCATGGCTCATGAAAGGCATATCCATTACAGGTTTTAGATCGAATATTTATCCGTTTTTGGTCGTACAGGTAAAATACCATTATCGTATCGGAGGTGAATTCTCCTCCTTTCGCAATGCGGGAGGCGGAGGTGTGCTTGGAGAGTCCGATAGGGGAGATTACGCTGAATCTGCTGCTTGTGGTATTTTTGGTTCTTCTGAACGGCTTTTTCGTCGCAGCAGAATTCTCGTTGGTAAAAGTTCGCCAAACTCGTCTGACCCAGCTCGTCAGTGAAGGCAATAACAAAAGTGCCCGCTACGCGCAAAAAGTCACACGTGAGCTCGACGCCTATCTTTCCGCCTGCCAGCTTGGAATTACACTGGCTTCGCTGGGGTTAGGCTGGGTCGGTGAACCTGCCGTCGCCCATTACGTGGCGCCCGTCATGGCATTTTTTCATTTCCCGTCTTATTTGGTCGGTCCGACCTCACTTGCGATCGCTTTTGCTATCATCACATTTTTACATATCGTTTTCGGAGAGCTTGCGCCTAAATCTTTGGCGATCCAAAAAGCAGAGGCCACTTCCTTATGGACTGCCGCTCCACTCATGTTTTTTTACAAGCTGAGCTATCCGCTCATCTGGTTTTTAAACGGAGCAGCCAATTTGCTGATCAGACGCCTTGGAATCGAGCCTGCCACCGAAAACGAGTCCGCTCATACGGAAGAAGAAATCCGCCTTCTCATGAACCAGAGTCATAAAAGTGGTCACATTGACCAGACCGAGATGGCTCTCGTCGACAATGTCTTCGTGTTTTCCGAACGTCTTGCCCGGGAAATCATGATCCCACGGATTGATATGATTTGCCTCTACGATGACAACACGTTTGACGAAAACCTCGAAATCATGAGAGAATCTCGCCATTCACGCTTTCCCGTAGCCCATGAGGATAAGGACAGGCTGATTGGCTTTGTACACACTTCAGATTTTTACCTCTCTGCGTTGACGACAGGGAAAGCAGAGTTATCTGATTTTCTCCGCCCATTATTGACGGTGCCGGAGTCCATGGAAATTAGCCACGTCTTGCGCTTAATGCAAAAACGCCGTTCCCAGCTCGCCATCGTAATTGACGAATACGGAGGTACAGCAGGGTTGTTAACGATGGAGGACATTTTGGAGGAAATCGTCGGTGATATTCAGGATGAGTTCGATGAAAATGAGCGCCCTGAAATTGAAGAAAGCTCCAGCAATACGCTCTCGGTTTCCGGCAAAACTCTCTTGACAGAACTGAATGATTACATATCGATTGAAGTCGTTTCCGACGAAGTCGACACCATTGCCGGATGGCTCTACAGCCAGTTAAATGATGAGGTCGCAAAGGGCAAAACCATCACGTTCCAAGGCTATCTTTTTGCGATCAGTGAACTGCAAAACCATCGCATAACACGGGTAAGCATCTCATATTTGGGAGCAGAAGATTCGACCGCTCTTCCTGAGGACATCGTGTCGCTGCACTCCTAATTGAAACCAACAACCATAATGGCAAGTGTCCCCTGCCGACAGGGGGCACTTCTTATTTCCGAGGTGTCATGATGAACTACGCTTTACTAGACAACAAACCCATCCTGTTGCTACCAGAGAACTATAACCGCATACCGTTTTGGCGCATGGCTGCCCGGCAGGACAAGGTACGCTGTCCAGCCTGTGCATCGGCGCTTCGTCTTCATGCTGGCATCAGCTTTGAGCCGCATTTCTTCCATCCTGAAGGAGCTGAATGCCCACTTCTGACGGAAAATGGTCCTGCTCCTCTCGATTCGCTGCAAGCGATAAATGAGACGGCTGCTACTGCCTTTCAAGCTGTCTTGGCTGCTACGGCCGAAAAGGATCACAGCGAGGATCACACGAAAGAATCACTCGCTTTCTCAACCAAAGAGCACAGCGAGACATCCATAGACGAAGAAAATACAACGACCATCGGCTCCTTTCGCCTTCCGAAAAAGAGAACGATTGGCACGAGCACGACGCCTCCCCCGCCAGCTCCGAAGCCACCTGTTTTCCGCAAACGCTTGATGCCGAAGAAGACCATCTCTCACATGGCTGAGCAAATGCGAGATCAACCGCTTCACCCGGGACAACAGCAAGCGGTGCACGCAACCGAGGGGCCTTTTCTCATCCTCGCCGGGGCCGGAAGTGGCAAGACACGCGTCATGACGGCACGCACGACTCACTTGATCTCAGAGTTGGGTGTAAAACCGAATCAAATCATGGTCGTGACCTTTACGACCAAAGCCGCCGATGAAATCCGTCAGCGCATTGCCCGGCAACTACCTGCTGGACAAGCACGTGAGCTGATTGCCGGCACGTTCCACAGCATCTTTTACCGAATGCTCTTGCATCACCAGCCAGAACGCTGGGATCAACAGCGCCTCTTGAAAAAGGATTGGCAAAAATGGCGGTTGATGCGCGAGGCCGGCGCACTGCTTGGTCATGACGAACTTGCCACGTTAAAAGAAACAGAGATCACTGAAGCACTCGGCATCATCAGCCGTTGGAAAAACGAATACATCCTCCCCCAGGAGGTCGCGTATCGGGAAGCAACGAACGATGCAGAAAAACGGGCGATCCAGCTTTACCCTCTATACGAGGCCACGAAGAAAAAGCATCATTGGTTTGACTTTGACGACATGCTCATTGGCTGCTACGAAATGCTGCGCGATGATCCAGGACTCCTGCGCCGTTATCAGGAACGCATTACCTATGTGATGGTCGATGAGTTCCAGGATATCAATCGCATTCAGTATGAGACGGTCAAGCTATTAGCTGCTCCACAAAACAATTTGTGTGTCATCGGGGATGACGACCAGTCCATTTACGGCTTTCGCGGCAGTGATCCGCAGTACATCTTGGGCTTCACCAAAGACTTTCCGCAGGCGTCGACATTTACACTCGAGGTCAACTACCGTTCCCATTCCTCGATTGTCAGTCTTGGCTACTCGCTGATCGGTCACAACCGGGAGCGTTGGGCAAAGGAATGTCAGTCCTTTCATCACGAGGAAGGCGACGCGTATTTATTCGAGCCGGAAGACGAAGAAGAACAAGCTTCCCGGATCGTCGATGAAATTATCCATCGTCACGAGCAAGGGGCCATTTTGGGTGAATGCGCCATCTTGTACCGCACCAATGAATCTGCACGCCCCATTTTGGAGCGCCTGAGCGAAGCAGGGATTCCTTTTCATTACACGCAAGAAGAGGATTCCTTTTACCAACGCCAGACGGTTCGTTGGACGCTGAATTATTTGCGGCTCGCGTTAAACCCGGATGACACCGATGCGCTCAAAGAAATATTGTCGACCCTCTATATCTCAGCCGAAATGTGGAATGCCTTGCGCAGTCAAGCAATTATTGAAGACAAGCCGATTTTGCACGTTCTTCCGCATCTGACACAGCTCAAACCCTATCAGCGCAAGCACATGCAGCAAATCAACGAGATTCTCACCGCGTGCAAGGATGTTCCACCTGCCCAGGCGCTCGAGCTCATCTATGAGGATGGGAAACTGCGCGACTATCTAAAAAAACGCGCGAAAGACCGGGAAGATGGCCGGGAACGTTGGAGCGATGAGCTGCAGCAAATACTGGCAGCTTCGAAGCGCCATGCGACGATCAGCGATTTTTTGGCTTATATCGATCAAATGGCGCGACAAGAAAAAGAGTGGCGCACGATGCGACCACTCCCGGACGAAGCTGTTCATGTGTTAAGTATCCATCGGGCAAAAGGTCTCGAGTACGACCACGTCTTCTTACCTGATCTGGTAGAAGGTGCCCTTCCTCATGAGTACACATTGGATGAGCTGCGAAAAGGCGGCTCCGGTGCGCTTGAAGAAGAACGTCGTCTCTTATACGTCGCGATTACCCGGGCCCGTCACAGCTTGTGTATTGGTATCCCCCGGGAGCGATTCGGACGAAAGACCCGCACCTCCCGCTTCATCGCCGAGATGGGCAGGTAAGTACTGAAAACCACCGCCCATATAAATCAAAAACTCTTCCATGTTCGTAATCAATGGAAACATAAAAAACAGGCCCCCTTTCACGCATTTTGGGTATAGTATGCGAGAAACCGGGGCCTGTTATTCTTTTTCGGAAAATTTGCTTCTCGTTACCCGCCCATAATGCTGTAGCCAGCATCGACGTGCAAAATTTCACCCGTGATTCCTCGGGAGAGATTGCTGAACAAGAAGAGAGCGGTGTCGCCTACTTCCGATTGGTCAATCGTGCGGCGCAATGGCGCTTTTTCCTCAATTTCCTTCAACACGGAGTTGAAATTGCGGATTCCTTTTGCAGCAAGTGTACGGATTGGACCAGCGGAGATAGCATTGATACGAATGTTCTCTTTGCCCAGGTCGTTTGCCAAATAACGAACAGATGCATCAAGCGCAGCTTTGGCTACACCCATGACGTTGTAGTTTTGAATCACGCGCTCACCGCCAAGGTAAGTCAAAGTCACGATGCTTCCGCCCTCCGTCATCAACGGACGAGCAGCACGAGCAACTGCAACCAGGGAGAATGCGCTAATGTCTTGTGCCAGCGCGTATCCTTCGCGGGATGTGTTGACATACTCGCCTTCAAGCTCTTCCGTTTTCGCAAACGCGATGCAATGCGCTAGGCCATGAATAACGCCCACTTTTTCTTTGATCACAGCAAATGCCGCTTCGACATCCTCATCCTTCGTCACATCGCAATTTACCAACAGCGACTCTACTCCCAATTTTTCCGTGAGTGCCGCCACGTTTTCACGCAGACGCTCCCCTTGGTACGTAAAAATCAGATTCGCTCCAGCATTATGTAAGGATTGTGCAATTCCCCAGGCAATGCTGCGGTGGTTTGCTACGCCCATGATGACGATGTTCTTTCCTTGCAACAATGTGTTCATTATGTATCTGCCCCTTTCCCAACTTATTCCCCTGCATTATAACCGATCTTGTCCATGGATACGAGGGGATAAACGAGAGGGGCAGTGTAAAAACATTTAATCGGTACTTCCGGCCTGATCGGTTAGCGCAGATAGAGCTTCAGTGGAAGCCCAGGATTCCTGCAATGGATTCAACGATGTCCCCATGACCGGGAATTCAGTCAGTGACTGCAAGAGATCGTCCGTTTGCATTTGCTCTTGATGGTTCATACTGTCAGTCCACACTCCCTTCCTCCAGACTAGACTGGCTAGGAATGGGACCTTTTATGCATGCAAGTGGTTCGCGTGTAAAAAGGCAGACAAAATCAGGTACACGGCCATCGCGCCAACAAAATAAACCCCGTACTGCGCCTTTTTAGTTTGTCCGATATAAGGGACGAGATGGCTGGCGGATACATACAAAAAAATACCCGTCGTCATGGCCAGCATAATGCCAGACCAATTCGGTGGAAACATTCGCTCAGCAAATCCAAAGCCAAGAGCTCCCGCAATCGTCGCGATCCCAAGCGATGTCGCCCCCCAAAATGCTTTCTTTCTCGAGTTGGTCGCTGCCAGCAAAAGAGAGGCAATGGTTACACCATCCGGAATTTTGTGCAGCAGCATAGCCACCAACACGGATACCCCAACTTCTGAATCCATCCGCAAGCTTGCGACTAATGAGACGCCTTCGACAAATGCATGCAATAAAAAACCCGTCATGACCCCAATGATTCCCGTCGAGCCAAACTCTCCGCTCGACTTGCTGATTAATTCCAAAGCAAAAAGCGTCACAAAGCCAACGAGCACAAATGGCATCAACCACAAGCTCTTGTCAGAAAAGACATGTGGCATCAAATCTAGCAGCGTAATCGCCAGTAGTAGCCCAGCCCCTGCACTGATCATCGCAAACAATGCCTCGGATGACCATGCACGCAGACATAACAGCAGTCCCCCGATACTGCTCGCCAAGGCAGCAGTCAAAAGGACAATCCAGAAAACAGATTGCATCATCCGGTCCTCTCCTCACCCAACGAGCAATAACATGCTTACTCCTTCCATATGTACGCGCCTGTCCCGGTCATTATGAGCAGACAACCAAATTTGACAAAATACGACGATCTGTCCGAATCGGACGAAAGATCACTAGTTTTTAGAACCTTTGTCGATTCTCTCTTACCCGGAAAATTTTGGTGCTATAATGAGTCCACCGGGAATACCGAGAGGAAAAAAAGGAGTGATTCGGGATGGATGTACAAGTTTGGATGGCTTCAAAAGAGGTAGCTGATCGCCTTGATGTGCATGTTCGTACACTGCGTAACTGGCTGGACTTGTTCGTACCTGCACAGGAACGTCTGAAAAATCCACAGGGTCACTATTTGATCAGCGAAGCAGGCTTTGAACTGCTCAAGGAAGTGAAGGAAAGAAAAGACAGCGGCAACAGCTCGTTAAAAGATATTCAGCGCCAACTGATAGAAGAAGGACGCCTGTCCGAGGAAATGCTCCTGGAGGAAGAACTCGCAGGTGCGGAAGAAACCGCCGTTACGCTCAGCGCCACAAACAAGCTGGGAACGGGCATGCGAGAAGTGGAAATGACCGTCCACGAGACACTCGTCCAATTTCAGCAGGAGCTCACACAACTCTCTTCTATGAATCATATGCAATCAACCATTCTGCAAAAGATTGCGGACATTGAAGAAATGCAAGAGTCCCTCCGCTTGGAAATGCGCCGTGTTACTTTTGAATTAGATCTTATGCAGCAACGCTTGACTCGTCGCAAAGAGCGCTATGCCCGCTACGAGCCTCGCTGGTCACTCAACCCTTTCCGCTGGTTTACACGTTCAGATCGCGCAGCCGAGCAGTAAATGCATGTTAGCAAGGAAAAAAATTACAAATAAAAGAAATCCTTCAACAGCGGTAGTCTCCCCCTGTTCTACTGTGATAAAATGGAACTACACAAACTGACAGAAAATCAGGACTATTTACATTCTATCAAAAAAGGACTGGGGCTTTCGTTGTGAGAAAATTGCATATTACTTCGGTAAAGCCGGGCGATGTCATCGCAAAGAGCGTATTTCAGGAAAATGGAAACGTTCTGTTGGGAATCGGGGTACAACTAACCCCCCGTTACATCGAACGGCTTGTTCAATTGGGAATTGATACCCTTTACATTCAAGACAAGCACACTGAAGATATCATGCCGGAAGATGTAATCCGCGATGAGACGCGTAAAGAAGCCGTGGATGCCGTGTACAAAACGATGACCACCCTCATGGATCAGCCGCAGATCAAGCGCCGTACGTCCGCCCCTGATTTCGGGAGCAGTTTTCAAAAGGTTTTTCGGGAAATCTTTCAAGACTTGAGCAGTCGCAAAGACATCTTGGTCAACCTGTCCAGTCTTCACGTGTTGGATGGTTACCTTTTTCACCACGCTGTCAATGTCGCCGTTCTGTCTGGTGTGGTAGGGATGGCCAAAGGCTACAACCAGCAACAGATGATGGAATTGGGCATAGGTGCACTTTTGTTCGACATCGGCATGACACAGGTTCCTAAGGAGATCTGGACCATGCGTACCGAGTTAAGCCCAGAAGAACGCCTACGTGTCCAATACCATACCGAAGAAGGCTTCAATATATTGCGGAATCAACATAATATCTCGGTCGTCTCCGCACACTGTGCGCTGCAGCACCACGAGAGATACAACGGAACCGGATATCCCCGTCAGCTCAGCGAGAAAAACATTCACGAGTATGCACGCATCGTCGCAATCGCGGATGTTTACGATGCCTTAGTTTCTCCGCGTCCATTTCGGAAAAGCTACTCGCCGAGTGATGCTACCGAGTACTTGTTTGCTACGGGAAACACCTATTTCGACCTCGACCTGCTCAAGCTATTCTTGCAGCACGTCGCTATTTATCCAATTGCTTCAACTGTATTGCTGAGTACAGGGCATACCGGGGTCGTTTCCAAAGTGAATCCATTGGCTGTGAATCGACCTACAATCCGTATTCTTACCAATGAAGACGGCTCTGAAGTAGCCTCCACCTATGAAATCGATCTCTACGATAAAGAATGGATGAGCGTGACGATCGTCAAAACCTTATAGGCCCGCGACAAAGCTGAGATTCAATACTCATCTCAGTTTTTTCATGCGTGGGTACGTGTTGTTTTCGTACGTTGCAAATATCCCGCAACTAACACGAGAGCGACCACCCCCATTTTGATTGCATATTCGAGCCAAATCCTCCCGGCGATCCACTCACGCATCGTATCTTCCATGAGAATCATATTCGCCGCTGTCACAGCCAGAACCCCTGAACCAACATAAACAAGCCATACCAACCGCTCCATTGCTTTTAGAATGAGCTGGCTGCCAAAAATCATGAGAGGCACACTGATCAAAAGGCCCAACACGATGAGGACGATATCTCCTTTCGCTGCCCCTGCAATAGCGAGTACATTATCCAGTCCCATCATCACATCTGCCACGACAATTGTCTTGACCGCTTGAACCAAGTCTTCACTCGAGCTGATGGCTTCCTTTTGCTCGTCCTCGCGCAACAGGTTGTAGCTGATCCACAGCAGAATAATTCCGCCAACCATGTACAAATACGGGATTTTCAGCAAATAAACAGCAAGAATCGTAGCGATCACGCGTACGATGATAGCAAGAAACGTCCCCCACAAAATAGCTCGTTTTCGTTGTTCGATAGGAAGCTTCCGACAAGCGATGGCAATGACCACGGCATTATCTCCACTTAAAACGAGGTTGATGGTAATGATGAGTAGCAGCGACGAAAAAAAGGCAGATTCAAACAAAGGTTATACCCTCCCTGAACTTTTTAAGCCCTACTCGCCACCCTTGTACGGTGCCCCCGATTTTTTGTATGATGGTTACGAGGAGGGTTGTCGAAATGTCGAAACAATTCGTTATAGAAGCGATCATGTTGGCTATCTACGGGGAGTTGATGGTCCCATCGCAACCAGTAGAATATCTGATACCCGCGTCGACAATCTATGAATTGGACGAATTTATCCAGAGTCCTGAACCTATCATGCCCTACTCTGCTGATGATCAGTATGTCCGGCGGATTATGAAAGAAATGAGCCAATTTTTTGCCGATCCATTCAACCGCAAGCGAATGGAAAAAGGACTGATAGCCCCATGGTCCAAGGTTCCCTTTTCTTTTCCGAACGGCGTGACCCTGACAGTCGTAAAAGTGGAGGACAACGCCATGTGGGGGGAGATATTTGATCCCGTAGAGACACAGCTATTGTTGACGGCCATGAAATTTGAGGCCCCACTTCTCACAGACCAGCCTGATTATCAGGATCGGATATTGGAATATATCGTGCCTGTTCAATTTTACGATGTGGATGATTTTGATTTCGCGCTCGAGCAAGGAATCTCATTGAACGACCTTCGTGAACCATAATCAAGAAAACAGACCGACGAGCCTGACGCTTGTCGGTCTGTTCTTTTTCGTCCAACATCGAGCGCTTGTGTTTTTGCCTGTGACAAAAAAACGTCCTGAGTAGGTTTGTCCATGGTACAATATGGGTAAAGACATGGAAAGCGGTTCGGGGAGGAATAGTACACATGGAATTGACGAAAAGAAGCAACGGTTCGGATTGGGAGGCAGAAGCAGCTGTTGACCAACAGATTTTGTTTAAAATGGGGAACGAATATTACGGACTCTCGATTTCGCTCGTACGTGAGATCATCAAGCCGCTGCCCATTACACGTTTTCCAAAATCTCCACCTTATGTCGAAGGAGTCATTGATCTGCGTGGGCGGATCTTACCGATAATCAACTTGCGGAAAATGTTTGATTTGGAACCTTTGGAAGAAACGGAAGACACTCGCTTTGTCGATTTGCAAATGGATGGGCTGAACATCGGGATTATTGTGGATGCGGTCTCTGAGGTCATGGATATTCCACAGAGCTTGATCGAGCCTGCGCCACCCATTATCGCTGGTGTAGAGGGCAAGTATTTGCACGGCATTGCCCGTTTGAACGACAAGCTGATCATGCTGCTCGATGTGGATGAAATTTTTGGCCAGTGGAAAAAGAAGTAAGCGGCAGTGTAAAGCCCAGTGCGATGATGCACTGGGCTACTCTCTTCCTCCGCTTGCTAAATACGCAAAGTTCACCCACACCATCTCTTCGATTCCCAAAATTTCTTTGAACAGATCAACCGAGTCGTACAACAGTGAAGCGCCTGTGTCGTCATCGACGTTCGTCAACAATTGCAAATCAAAAAGGGAACGTAACTGCTGAATTTGCTTCGGACCCACGATCCGACTAAACGACTGCGGCTTGATACGTGTGATCCCTTTACCTACCTCGCGCCGATACAACTCCGAACGCACTACCCTCTCCAGTATGTCTTCATACTTTTGCCGAACGTCCTCGCTGTCTACGATTCCTTCCTGCAGGTCAATCTCTGGATAAAGCCTGCCAAACTCGGCTTCCGCCATTTCTACATCGAGCGAGTAGCTGATTGTCGCTGACGCAACCTCGAAGCCTGCATCGAACAAGCGAAAGCCCCAGCCGTTGTCCTCAGCGTCATGAAACCAGAGGAGGGGTACGAATTGCTTGGACAGTCTCAGCAAAAATTCAAGCGTCGTGGAGGTTTCCAGCCACTCATCCTGCAGGAAAAATGCATTCCAGTCGCTGTTAACGTTTCTGTGAAAATGTGGCTGCTCTGTCTTGGATAAGGCAATCAGTACTTTCGGTTCGTATTTGCGTGGATAAAGAATGCCGGTCGTGAACTCACCCATCCGTTTTCCACCGCTTTCTGGAAGGCTTCCCTGATCCTTTCTTCTTAGTCTATTCAGGCAACGCTTGTTTTTTGCTGTGATCTTTATCAAACGTGCTCGTGTGGATAATCGTATGTACCGCGCCCTCCGGCAACAGCTCGGAACGGTACAAATGAAAATGCCGAGCCTTCCATTGTGGCGGCTCCTGCGCTAAATAACGTTCATTCCAATTCAGGAGGGCTAGCTCATCTCCACTGCGATGCGGTCCGCGCGCTAGCGTAATATGCGGCCGATACCGTTTCCGATCGTAGGACAAGCCTTCGCGTAATTCGAACCGTCTGCCCAACAATAAATGCAGCTGCTCAAGAGGAGAAAGCTGGCCGCGCAGTCCCAGCCAGAGCACACGTGGATGCAGGGCATTCGGAAAAACCCCAAAGCTGCCAACACGCAGGGTAAATGGCTGGATGATCGCGCTAACAATATCCATATCCTCGCAAATGGCGGGAACGAGAGATTCTTGGACCTCTCCAAGAAAATGCAGAGTCAAATGCAAATTAGCGAGAGGCTGCCACCTGTCCGCAGTCACATCTTGCTTCAACCGTTTTTGAACATCGGCAATATAAGCAGCAGCCTCAACTGGAATATCCAGTGCTATGAATAAGCGCATTTCTGTCCTCCTTCGAAAAAAATAGCCCTCCTGTGACGGAGAGCCATTCATCTTTCATGCCGCGTTAGGCAGCCATCATCTTTCCGGTTACGATTCCCAAAACACTCCTGACATATTCCGCAAGGCGATTCGAGCCAGGCCGATAAGTAAAGCGCAGGGTCAGCTCACTATGACCGACATGACCAGCGGGAGGGATATTCCAGAAGTACTCTGCTTCCCCGTATAAGAACTCTTCAATGCGCTGCTTCTTTCCTTCCATATCGATACTCGGATCATGCGTCAAGGAAAACTTCATCATGACAGAAAATGAATCTGTCCAAACGTGATCGCGCTTATGTAATTTCCCATGGATAACGACTAAACCGGCTTCTCCCCACAGATTGTACTCGAGCAAAGCCTGAAACTGCGGATGCACCTGCAGCTCCAAGGCAGGAAGCCCCCCTTCGATCGTAAGTGCATGACGTTGTGCCAGTTGCTCAATCTCCTCTTGAAAACGGTGGGCGCATTCAGAAACAGCCTGGAACAAATTGGGTTCAACAGCGTACATCGTCGTCACCTCTCCCAATGGATTGTCTATCTTACCTAATTCGGATTCCCGCTTGTCGTATCCTTTGTTGAAAAATGACTTATTTACCCTTATTTCATCGAAGACCAAAAAATTCCGGGGAGAGTCTTTTTTCACAACCTCTCAACAATTACAGGTAAGGAATAGGCATTCCTGGAAACGCTTTCGCAAACGCCTGCGCGAGATGCTTCTGTACATCTTCATCCAGCTCCAAATGATAGAGGCGACCGCACTCATAACGCAATAGTGGATAGGCGCCTACCTGCAAGGGAGAAGCGTCCTGCGTCTGCACGTACTCCGGCAAGGTCATCAAAAAGCGGGAGAACGGATTCGCTTCATCCTCTGACATATGAACGACCTCGAACAAATGCGAGAGACTTGGCGTCAGTATGATCATCGCGTAATCGCCCGCTTCCGCAGCCCATACGGTAAAGGACGTATCCCGGACCTCGCTGCGAGCGTGCCTGCGCATGACCCATACTGCTTGCTGTACAGTACTCATCAATAAATGCTGCGCTCCTTCTTCACCATGGACATCTCTCATGTGCTTGTAACGCAATACGAAGGCCATTCCCGATTCTGTAAAAACAGAGGCAGGCAAGCTCATCGCGGATATGCTCTCGGTCTCTTCCTCACGCACCTGCACCTCTTCTGGAAGAGTATCGGGTGTTCCCTCATAAAGCGCCTGAATCATTTCATGCGTACGAGCGACTTCCGCTGGGGAAAAAGAAATCGACTCGGAATAGATGTGGGTAAGCTCACGATCTGCGTATGCCAAGTAGTGCAAAGAAGCATACGGCTGCTCGATCAATCTCAAGGCCATGCTTCGCTCTTCAGCACGCGCTATATCGAACGTCAAGGGAAATCCAAGTGGATTCAGCGGGTCCGACAGTGTCCAAATGACCGCGAGCAGTTTATTTTGATACGTCTTGAATTCGAGCGAAACAGCGTCTTTCGTCTGCTCACTGAAAGCATCCACCGATTCGAACACCAAATACAGCTCCACCTCACCTGTTCCGCTAAGACGGACAAAGTAAGGAAGCCCCTCTTCTTCTGCCAGCTTGTACAAATCGTGATAAACTACGGGATCGAGTACCTCTCCCTGCGTTGACTCTTCTGGAGAACGCAGGGTGTCATCGGGGGTTAGCGGAGGGTAAAATTCGGCATTCATGCGTTACTCCTCCTGTTTTCCCCAAGCTTTTAGCAATGCCCAATTGTCCATTTGTTTTAAGAGAGTCCGATCTGTTGCGTCAATGTGGACAGGGGTAATCGGAATATAGCCATGCTTGAGCAAATCATAATCCAGCGGCTCCGCCAGTGGCATGACTTGCGGGTACTCGCGTGCCAAGTAATAGCCCTCCGCTTCTTCGCTGTATTTGTCTTCATAGTGGTTCATGGACAAAATGGCCGGAACCATTCCTTTCACCTCAGCCAACGGTACATGCGGGATATTAATATTCCAGAATACCTCTGACGCCAGTTCTCCTTTGACCGCACGATCACTGAATTCTCTTACGATCGGACGAATCATCTCCACTACCTCGCCGTAGTTGTCTTGATCGAACCAGTTATCATAGGAAAGGGCAACACCGGGAACACCCAAGATTACCGCCTCTCTGGCACCGCTGCACGTACCGGAGTAATAAATATCACGTCCCAGATTCGTCCCGACGTTAATCCCCGAAAATACGATATCCGGCTTTTTCCCGTGTTCAAACAAGAGATGGCAAGCAGCTTTTACACAGTCCGCAGGGTTGCCATTAACCGCCCACGCTTTCACCGGCATTCCGTAAAAATCACGCTGTTCAGGCGCAAGTGCACTGCGATAAGTGATTCCGTGTCCGACTCCGCTTTTCTCTTCAACCGGTGCCACTATATAAACTTCTGCTCCTTCCAAAGTGAGCAAAGCTTCTACCAACCGCTTGATACCAAGAGCATCGATGCCATCATCATTCGTAACCAAGATCCGCAAAATAGGGTCTCCTCCTTCATCAATAGCGTTGCCACTCTCTGAGACGTTATTTTTCTTATTGTACTGTAGAAAACGAGGCTGCGCCAACTTCTACCTAAAACGAAAGGACCCCAATCAAATTGGGGCCCCAGCTATTCTCCTACAATATCTTTCCAGCGTTCGCGCCAAACAATCCCTTCGCGAATCCACTCTTCTACTTGACGCTGCTTTTCCTCCGAGATTCCGATCAGGCAAGCAATGCGGGCAATCTCTTTTGTCTCCGACGGTGATAGCTTCCGATCGATCAATGCCATGTGGTAGAGCTTGCGCATCATTACGAGCTTTTCAGCCTGCGTCATGGCTACCAGGTCTTCCACGATGACCTCCGGACGCTTCGGATAGTCCATATCATCCATTAAAATTTGTCGTTCTTTCAATGTAAAATGCTCCGAATTCACGATTTCATGAATACGATCCATTTCTTTATTTCCTATATAACCGTCGGCGTGCCCGACGCAGATCATCAAGCGAATGGACGCAAACAAAATGTGTTTGTCCTTTTCGATTTTGGTATACACCGGCATAGTTCCTCCTCAAAGAACTTTATGAGCATAATAAATATCTACATATGATAATACGATGAAAAACGAAAGCGGTTTCACATGATTATGTGACAAATTTATGCTATTCCCGAACAAAAATTCCCCTGAAATCAATCCAGCCATAGGCATCCAGACTTATACCAGATAACCGCGGATGCGCAAGCATTTCTACCCGATTCGAATACAGCGGGACAAACGTACTGCAAGCCGCTAGTGTATGCATGACGTTGTCCACGCAAGCTTGTCGGTCTTGTGCTGTTTGGACGCACGACATGTGGTTCATCCAATACGCGATCTCTTCCTTTCCATGCGGATCTAAATGATGAGAAATACTCAACGCACCAGCGTGTAGAAATTCTCGTAAAGACAGCTCCGCCCTTTCATCTACATTCGCACTATCCACAACCAGATCTGCCTCTTGTAATAAGGAAGGCATGGCAAGCTCCTCCGGGGATGCATACCTGATCTCTATGGCAATTCCGTATTCCTTGCACGTTTTCTGAATCCACTGGGCATCTTCTATATGATCGGGATCTGGATACGTATAGAGCGACAGTGCCTCTCCCTGATACCCGCTCTCTTTGAAAATACGAACCAACTCCTGTGCATCTGGCACCTCTCTTTTTTCTTGGAACGAATTAGTTTTCCCCCAGATGACTGCACGCTCCCTCGTTCCTTGTAGCTCTTGTCTCAAAGCTTGTCCACTTATGATAGCCACCATGAGACACCGAAACTCGCGATGTGACAGCGGGCCATTTTTTGCTCCATTCAAGCTGACGTACTGAAAACAATCTTCCAATCTGCCAACGTCACTCCATGCTGGAACGCTCGTATCCCGATGATCATCCAAAGCCGTTATGGATAACAAGCTTTCATCTGCCTGTGCTTCTGCTGCCATTCCAGGTACGCACCAGATTTCGATTCGGTCCAAGAACGGCCGTCCCCCAAAATAAGGCGTGAACGCTTCCAGCACGAGCATGGAATCGTCGTTGCGGACTACTCGAAACGGCCCCGTTCCTACTGGCATTTGCGCAAATTGCTCCCCTATCTCCAGAACGTAATCACAGGGGACGATCGCCATATATTCCTTGCTCAGTGCCTGCAAAAACAATTCATCCGGCCTATGCAAAGAAATCGTCAATACGTAGTCATCTTTGACGGTAATCGATTCGATTGAAGCGGCTAGCCAGCGATGTTTATAGGAATGCTCCATCAAACGAAGCAAGGAAAAGCGAACATCATCGGCAACAAGTGGACGGCCATGATGGAATAAGATACCTTTCCGCAAGTAAAAAGTCCACTGCTTTCCTTCTTCATTAGCCTCCCAATAAAAAGCGATAGCGGGTTCAATCCGTCTCGCTACTGGATCAAACTGGACCAGAGAATCAAATAGCTGCTTGACCATATGTGACTCGGAGCGCAGGAGAATATGAATCGGATCAAGCCCTGCGAATGGTCGACTGTAAAACAAACGCAAGGTATCGACTCTCCCCTTCCTTCCCTTTTCCCGCTTCACACGATGTCCAAACTGACTATTCATCCATCGTGAAAATTTTTCATTTAAAACATGCAAATTTACCCCATATTCGTCGATCATATCCCGCGCAGCACGAATCTCCCCTTTTTGCACGAGTTCCTTTGCTACGCTCAGGATCAGGTCTTCGGGCGCAAGCAAGCATGTCAATACTGATCGATTTCCTCGCCCTCTCCCCGGCTGCCAGACTACCCATCCCTGGCTTTGCATTTTTTTTAAGGTCAAGGTCGCATTCCGCAATGTACAAAACAAAATCGAAGCAACCTCAGCTAACGATATATCAAACGGATGCCCAATCGCTTCATTAGGTCGGCCCGCACATAAACGCATGTATTGTTCAACGAGTTGCATCTTGCCACCACCCATTCGCTCATAAAACATGAAAAAGCTATTCGCCTAATCGTACGCTTTTTCTCCGGTCTTTGCCACCTTACAATTCTAAAGACACCAACTAACCGGAAAAAGCCGAAAGAAAGGATTTTCTTATGTCACACATTCCTCATGCACTCAGTCGATTCTTTGCTGCATATCCAACACTCCTCTGGGTCCGTTTGTTCGGCGAAACGCTCACCTCTTTATCCAGCGCCATGATCGCCCCGTTTCTCGTATTGTACTTAAGTGAGAACATCGGAGGCTCAGTCACCATGACTATGCTCGTCATTGGCTTGCAGCCCTTCTCAGAGATTTTGTTGACGTTATTTGCTGGTGGCATCACAGACCGGTATCGCCGAAAAACGATCATGCTACTCGCCCTGTTCCTGCAAGGCTTCGCCATGTTGGGAATGGCTTGGGCAGACTCCATGCTGGGCTTTGCGATCCTGTACATCATCAACGGTGCCGGCCGCTCCCTGTTTATCCCTGTCAGCCGCGCGCATCTCGCTGATACGATTTCCTCTGCACAAATGGCCGGTGCCTTTGCCCTTCTCAATACTTCTAGCAGTATCGGAGCCGCATTGGGACCTTTAGTCGGAGTCATCATATACAAGTACGATCCTGCTATGGCTTTTCTGTTTACGGCAATCTCGCTTTTGATCTATGCTCTTGCCGTCTGGTGGAAAATCCCGCAAACTCCGCTGCCAGAAGCTCCCGTCGAAGAAGCAGCAGCCGTACGTTCACGCGCCTCTTGGCATGCTTATCGACCAGCCCTTGCCATTATGATGCTGTGTTTGCCGATCAGTCTGTTTTACGCGCAAACCGAGACGAATCTCCAGCTTCATCTGAAATACACGCTGCCAGACTATTTGCAAACACTCGCCTTGCTCATTGCGGTAAAAGGGGGCCTGCTGCTCCTGTTCGAGTATTTGCTCGTCAAATGGACCCAGCACTTGTCGGCTCGCCTGTTGATTAGCGGCTCGTACATTTGCTTTCTCATCGTATCGTTGGGTTATGCCTTCATCGACAACGTACCTGTCCTTCTCGCTTTGCAAGTGTTGCTCGTCATCGGAGAAAGTATTGGTCTGACTCAGTTGATGGCCTTCGTCACCCGCATATCACCTGTCACAATGCGCGGGCGGTACTTCGCGATAACAGGAACACACTGGGATATTTCCCGCTCGTGTGGACCGTACTTGGGCAGCCTTGTCTTGCTACATTATGGCGGCACGACGCTTTTCACGATCGTCGCAGGCATCCTCTTGATCGGTGCCGGATTCATGTATGTGTATCTTTCCAACAACGAAAAAGCCTCCCCGCTTGAACAGGAAGGCTGATTCGATCCGATTAGGTTAACAAGAAGCGATCTTCACTGAAGCTTTCTCCACCGCGGGCTGTTTCGAATGCCCGAAGCAGATCCTGCGGTTTCATTGTCCGTTTTTTCTCATCCGGAATGTCGAGGATGATTCCCCCATCGTGGAGCATCAACAGACGATTGCCCATGTTCAACGCTTGCTCCATGTTATGCGTGACCATGATCGTCGTCAGTTTATAGCGCTCCACGATTTTTTCCGTTAAATCTACAATCAGCTGCGCCCGTTTCGGGTCAAGCGCTGCTGTATGCTCATCGAGGAGCAATATCTTTGGCTCTGTGAAGGTAGCCATCAACAGGCTAAGCGCTTGACGCTGTCCGCCTGAAAGGAAGCCTACCTTGGTCTTCAAGCGATTCTCCAGCCCTTGATCCAACTGCTTGAGCTGCTCGCGGAACAACTCTCGTTTGTGATTATTTACCCCAAAGCCAAGTGTACGGCGTTTCCCTCGCCCTAAAGCGATTGCCAGATTTTCTTCAATTGTCATGTTCGGCGCTGTACCTGCCATTGGGTCCTGAAACACACGGCCGATCAGACCTGCGCGTTGGTGCTCCGCCAAGCGCGTCACATCTTTGCCGTCAATCGTAATGCTTCCGTTATCTGGCGTCAGTCCGCCGGAGATCATGTTCATCATCGTCGATTTACCGGCACCATTACTGCCGATAACGGTGATGAACTCTCCTTTCTTAACGTGCAGATTGACGTTTCGAAGCGCGATCTTTTCATTCACAGTTCCTGCGTTGAATACTTTGTTGACGTTTGTAATTTTAAGCATCGCTGCTTCCTCCCCTTGCCGTGCGTACCGCTTGCTTTTTCCAGATGCCTTTTGCCACAGTTGGGACAGTCAGGGCAACGATAACGATCAGCGCAGTGATCAGCTTCATGTCAGAAGGATTCAATCCTTGGTCCAACGCTATGGCGATGACCAAGCGGTACACAATCGAGCCGAGAATGACAGCAAGCGTCACTCGGAAAATCGAAGAGCTGCCAAACAGAACTTCCCCGACAATAACGGAAGCGAGACCGATGACGATCATCCCGATCCCCATTCCAACATCCGCAAAGCCTTGGTATTGGGCTACCCACGCACCAGCTAAAGCTACCAAGCCATTGGAGAGAGCCAAACCGATGATCGTTGTCGAATCCGTGTTTACCCCAAAGCTGCGGATCATCTTCGAGTTGTCACCTGTCGCGCGCAAATCCAGACCCATATCCGTATGCAGGAACCAGTCAATGATGAGCTTCAACACCAGAACACCTACGATAAAGACGATTGCGACACCAGACAGCAAGGTAACTCCACCTACAGCCAGGTTTGGAATGCCCATATCCTTCACATAAGTGAACAGGGTATCTTCCCGCAAAAGAGGCAGATTCGCTTTCCCCATGACACGCAAATTGATTGAGTACAAGGCGATCATCGTCAAGATCCCCGCCAAAAGTGCGTTAATCTTTCCTTTGGTATGCAAGACGCCCGTAAAAGCTCCTGCCAAACCACCTACGATAAAAGCCAACAGGGTGGCCAAAAACGGATTGGTTCCATCGATAATGAATTTGGCTGCGATTGCGCCTCCCAAGGCAAAACTACCATCGACGGTCAAGTCAGGAACGTTTAGGACTCGGAAGGTCAGATATACACCGAGAGCCAAAATACCAAATAGTAAGCCTTGCTCAATGGCTCCCATTATTGCCAGTTGATTCATAGAAGAAATCCTCCAATTACTGCATTTATTACTCGATCACTTGTCCAGCACGGTCGAGCATGGCTTGCGGAATCGTCACACCCATTTTTTCCGCTGCTTTTTTGTTCAATACGAGCTTCATGTCTGCTTGCACTTCAACAGCCATATCTGCTGGCTTCGCTTCACCCTTCAGGATTTTTGCTGCCATGTCAGCTGTTTGCTCACCCAGCTTCGTGTAGTCGATCCCATATGTGGCAATCGCTCCGCTCTTTACAGAGTTTTCTTCACCTGCGATGACCGGAATTTTTTGTGATTCAGCTACACCGATAACAGCTGCAATCGAAGATACGACCATATTGTCAGTCGGTACGTAGAAAGCATCTACTTTGCCCACCATGGACTCAGCTGCTTGCTTCACTTCCGTTGCACTCGTAATTGCTGCTTCTTTAATTTCCAAACCAAGCTTGCCGGCTACAGCTTTTGCTGCATCTACCTGTACTTTGGAGTTGACTTCGCCAGAACTATAAATGATTCCAACAGATTTCGCATCAGCTTTCAACTCTTTGATCAGCTTCAATTGCTCTTCGACAGGGTTCATATCCGATGTACCTGTTACGTTTGCGCCAGGTTTGTCCATCGCAGCTACCAGACCAGCTTCTACCGGGTCCGTTACCGCAGTAAACAGGATCGGAATTTCTTTACTGGTTTGCGCGGCAGCCTGTGCCGTTGGAGTTGCAATCGCCAAGACCAAATCTACTTTGTCAGCCTCGAATTTTTGGGCAATCTGGATAGCTGTATCCATGCTCGCCTGAGCGGATTGCACATCGATTTTTACTTGCTTGTCCTTTTCGTAGCCGTTTTTAGCCAGCTGGCTGATAAAGCCCTCTCTTGCTGCATCCAAAGCAGGGTGTTCAACGAATTGGGAAATTCCAATTGTCAGCTGCTTGGTTTCAGTAGACGGAGCTGGAGCCGTCGACGTTGAAGGGGCTGGTGTAGAATTGTTTGCAGGGGTAGTGCTTTGCTGTCCACAAGCGGTAACAGACAAAAGCAATAAAGGAAATAAAAAACTCTGAAAAATTTTAATACTCTTCTTTTGTTTGAACATTTGATAAATTCCCCCTTTTGAATTTTTCTACAATTTTAACACGGATAAAACACTTTTAAAAGAATAAAAAGAGAGCCTGACGCTCTCTTTTTACTTGATGATTTCTTTCGCCTGTTGTTTGAGTGCCTCAGAAATGGTGAGCCCAAACTTCGCAGCCGCTGTTTCATTAATATACAAATCAGCTTGTTTCGAAATCTCTACTGGAGTATCAGCAACGCTTTGCCCTTTTAGAATACGGGCAGCCATATCGCCTGTTTGTTTACCGATTTGGTAGTAATCAATCCCGTACGTAGCAACTGCTCCACGTTTTACTGTATCGGTGTCAGAAGCAAAGACAGGGATTTTGTTTTCCTCTGCTGCTCCGAGTACCGCTTCAAACGAAGATACGACCGTGTTGTCAATCGGGATCATAATGGCATCTGCTTTGCTAGCAAGCCCTTGAGCTGCCAGCTGCACTTCGGATAGCTGCGAAATGCCTGCCTTGATGATTTCTACGCCTTCTTTTTTCGCTGCGTCTTCCAATTCCTTGACCTGTACCTCTGAGTTAATTTCGGAGGTCGTATAGATCACGCCCAGCTTTTTCAGCTCAGGCAGGAAGGTTTTCACCAGCTTCAATTGTTGTTCCATCGATACTTTATCGGACGTCCCGGTCACATTTTTGTCTGGCTTCTCCAGACTGCCAACCAGTTGAGCCGAGAGTGGGTCTGTTACGGAACTGAAAATAACAGGTTTGTCAGCAATCGCCTTGGCTGCAGCCTGAGCGGATGGCGTCGCAATCGCAACGACAATATCCTTTTTATCTCCGGCATACTTTTGTGCGATCGAGACTGTATTGTTCATGTCACCATGGGCGTTCTGGGAGTCTACCTCCAAGTTCTTGCCCTCTTCGTAGCCAGCATCCTTCAGACCATCCAAAATTCCTTTATGAATCGCATCCAGCGCAGGGTGCTCCACGAATTGCGTCAGCCCCAGCTTCACTGTTTGCCCTTGGCCTGTCGTTGCTGCTGCCTCTGTTTTTCCACCTGTTTCGTTGCCACATGCTGCCAAAGAAAACGCCAGCAATGCGGTCAGTACCATACTCACTGCTCGTCTCATCTGTACTTCCTCCTCTAGTCTCTACTCTCAGCTGCTCTAATCACCCTAAGCAATTAGGCTCATTGCCATCTATGCAACTTGTGTCCCATTATAGCAATTATATTACGCATTGAGAAGCCCCCTTTCCTCCCTTACGTAGAACTGATTTCTTCCTCTGCTTTGCCGACTTTCTTTACATAGACCCTGGTGATTCTGTAATGGTCGACCTCTCCTACGACAAATTCGTACTTTCCCTCTTTTACCCGATCTCCCACGCGCGGCGGGTGGTCAATCTGCATGTAAATCCAGCCTGCTAGCGTATCTACATCGCTTGACTCCAATTCAATCTCCAGATAATCGCCCACTTCTTCCAATAACATACGCCCGTCTAATGACAGCATACCGTCACTGCGCTCCACCTCTGGGCGCTCGTCGTCGAACTCGTCTTGAATGTCTCCGACAATTTCTTCCATTATATCTTCAAGGGTCACCAGTCCGGCAGTGCCCCCATACTCGTCAATGATAATCGCCATTTGTCCTCGTTGTTTTTGCAGCATAGTCAACAACCGGCTGATTGAGATCGTCTCCGGTACAGTCAAAATAGGACGCATGAAGGTCTGAAGGTCATTGCTCTCTCCTTCCAAAAGCCCTGTCAGCATATCCTTGATGTGCAAGCTGCCTACTACATGGTCCTTGTCACCATCCACTACTGGATAGCGGGTAAACCGTCCGTTTTGGACATGCTTGACGTTTTCGTCAAAGGGGTCGCGCAGGTTCAACACAACCATATCCGTACGCGGAACCATGATTTCTCTTGCCATCGTCTCCGAGAAATCAAAAATATTATCGACCAGCATCAGTTCGGTTTGATCAATCAAGCCGCTTTTGTGACTTTCATTGACAAGAATGCGAATCTCTTCTTCTGTATGTGCTTCCTGATGCGGCTCCAAGGATATATGAAAAAGCGCAAGAAAACGACTCGCGGCCCAGTTCAGCATTTGAATAAAGGGATACATGATTTTGTAAAAGAGTTGGATCGGTTTAGCTACCGCGAGTACAACCTTTTCGGAGTATTGAATAGCCAGTGTCTTGGGAGCCAGCTCCCCCAGCACGATATGCAAAAACGTAATCACCGAAAAAGCGATAATAAAGGAAATACTGGTAACAACCGTTTCATTTAAATGGAAATAACGAAAAACCGGATGCAAGAGATGCGCGATGGCAGGCTCGCCCAGCCAACCGAGTCCTAATGAAGCCAGCGTAATCCCGAGTTGGCACGCGGAGAGGTAGGCATCCAAATTGCGCAGGACCCTCTCGACGTCAACAGCACGCTTGTTTCCTTCCGCCGCGAGCTGGGCAATTCTTGATTCCCTTACTTTTACAATCGCGAATTCAGTCGCAACAAAGAACCCGTTCAGGAGTACGAGGATCATGACCAAGATCAAATTAAACAAGCTTCCCCAAATTGCCATGCTCCCCGCCGTCCTTTCCGTCCATGCTTTGGGATATTGTTTCCCATCCGTGCCAAAATGTTACCTGTTCGTTTTTCTTTCTTTTAGAGATTGTGATACCATAGTGCTGATTCCTATGCCTTTTGTAACGAGGTGAGCCTATTGTCGTACCGTCCAGACCTGCCCTTGATCGTTCAAAGCGATCGGACGATATTGTTGGAAACACAGCACCCTTTATTTCTCGAGGCCAGACAAGCTATCAGCGGTTTTACGGAGCTAATCAAAAACCCAGAATACATCCATACCTATCGGATCACCCCTTTATCGCTTTGGAATGCGGCTGCATCTGGTCTTACATCACAAGAGGTAACAGACGTGCTTGGCAGCTACAGCAAGTACGGTGTCCCCCCTACCATCGTCAAAGAAATAGAAGATACGATGCGAAAATACGGCTTGTTTCGTTTGGAACGCATTGGCGATCAACTCGTATTAATGAGTGAAGACCCGCTTCTTTTAGCAGAGGTGACCAGTTATAAATCAATCGCTGCTCTTTTTGAGAGTGAATTTGTCATCAAAAGTTATGCGCGCGGACTGATCAAACAAGAGCTGATCAAGCTCGGCTTTCCTGTTCAAGATTTGGCGGGCTATACAGAAGGCGAATCCTGTGCAGTCAGCTTGCGGGAAACGACATCCCAAGGCAGAGCATTCTCTTTGCGTTCTTATCAAAAAGAAGCTGTCGATGCCTTCTATTCTGGTGGAGCTGTAACGGGGGGAAGCGGCGTTCTCGTCCTGCCCTGTGGTGCTGGAAAAACAGTCATTGGACTTGGGGCCATTTGCCAATTGCAAACAGCCACCCTTATTTTGACCACAAATACGACATCGGTTCGCCAGTGGATCGCAGAGCTCTTGGACAAAACAGGTCTTGATCCAAATATGGTCGGGGAATACACTGGTGACAACAAAGAAGTCAAGCCAATAACTGTGGCGACTTATCAAATTCTTACATACCGCCCCACCGCCGAAGATGATTTTCCTCATCTGAAACTCTTTTCAGAGCGCGATTGGGGGCTTATTATTTACGATGAGGTGCATTTGTTGCCCGCACCTATCTTTCGTGTTACTTCTGGGATTCAAGCCACTCGCAGACTTGGGCTGACGGCTACTCTTGTTCGGGAAGACGGGCGGGAGGAAGATGTTTTCACGCTGATTGGTCCAAAAAAGTACGAGGTTCCATGGAAAGTCATGGAAGAGCAAGGCTGGATCGCGGAAGCGCATTGCCGAGAAATTCGGCTCCCCTTTGAGCCGAAGTGGCGGGAGGCTTATGCACATGCAACCGCTCGTCAAAAGTTTCGCATTGCGGCAGAAAATCCAAAAAAACTGGAGGTCGTCCGCGAGCTATTGGAGAGGCACGCCCACGATCGTGTTTTGATCATCGGGCAATATATCGATCAGCTTGAGCAGATGGCAACGGCCCTCCAACTGCCACTCATTACAGGAAAAGTACCGGACAAAGAACGTGAGCTTTTATACACGCAGTTTAAAAAAGGGGAAATTACACGCCTGATCGTATCCAAGGTAGCCAATTTTGCGGTCGATTTGCCGGATGCAAACGTCGCGATCCAAATTTCCGGGACGTATGGTTCCAGACAAGAAGAGGCACAGCGCCTGGGACGTATCTTAAGGCCCAAAACAGACAACAACACCGCCCATTTTTATACATTGGTAACACGAGACACGAGAGAGCAGGAGTTTTCGCTCCATCGCCAGCTTTTTCTGGTCGAACAAGGCTATCCATACGATATTATAGAAATGGAAACGCTGGTCTGAAACGTTTACGAATAACCAGCGTCTCATAGAGGGAAGGGAGGCCAAAGATTCAATGCAATCCGACGCCGAAATCATTCAGCGGATTCTTCAAGGCGACATCGAAGCGTATCGCGACCTCATCCAGCGATATCAGCATATGATCTATGTTTTCATTTACAAAATGGTAAACAATCGCTCTGATGCAGAGGATCTCACTCAGGAAGTATTTGTAAAAGCGTATGAAAAATTGTCCACATTCCGCGGGGACAGCCAATTTTCTTCTTGGTTACATACGCTTGCCCGAAATAAGAGCATCGACTTCTTGCGTCGCCGAAAGTATCATGACTCGGATGAACAATTGGCCTATGTGCCATCCAATACACGTGACGAATCCCCTCAGGAATCGCTCATGACAAAAGAGCAACGTCGAGAAATTCAGGAGGCCTTTGCCTTACTGTCAGATTCCTATCGAGAAGTGATCGTCCTTCGCTGTACGCACGAATATCCGTTTGAAAAAATAGCTACACTCCTCGGCATCGCCGAATCTACTGCTCGCGTCCGTTACTTGCGTGCTCGTCAGGAACTCGCAAAATTGTTATCCCGCAAGGAAGGGGGGCTCGTACATGAACTGCCAGGCATTTAGAAAAGCATGGCTAGATGACACAGATAGCGATTCGCACTCACATATTGAAACCTGTGACGAATGCATCGCTTGGATAGAAACGCAAATGACAACAGAAGAGGAGGTGCAGTTCTTGAAGGAGGTTCCACTGCCTCAAGCGAACCTGGAAGACAGAATCATGCAAGCAATCTACCAGACCGCCGGAAAAGGTGTACCCCCTCACGCCGCTACTGCATCTTCAGAGCAACAAACGAGCACAGTGATTTCAAAGCCAAACAAGCGTTGGACCAAAGGCTTCCCTTCATACGCCTGGGTTAGCGCAGCGGCTGTCTTGCTCGCAGTAGGTTTCGTCGGCTATCAACAGCTGACACCGGATAGTATTCAAATGGCTGCCATACAAGAAAACGGGATGAAAGACACCAGGAACACTCTTGCATTCGACGAAGCGGAATCAAAATCGGCACCGCAAGCTCCAGCACCTGCTATCGCTTCCGTTCCAGCAGCTGCTGATAGTCCGACGATGAAAAAAGCAGAAAGCAATCCAGAGTCCTCTGCTACACAATCGCAGGTCGCTCCGACTGCACCTGCAAAAGATACACCTCCTGCATCACCTCCCCAATCGAACAATGCGATTGCGATGGTGAAACCAGAGGAAAAAGCAGCAACACCAGAGCCACGTACGATCAATAAAGATGGGCAGAACAGCGTGGCATCTCGCGGATTACAGGGGAACTCAGCTGATCAAGCAGCAAAAGCGAAATCGGAAGTTCCAGCCGAGTCAGCAAATACGGGTAACCATATAGCCGCTAAGGAAGCCAATGGCGCTATTGCTGAGAATCCTACGACTTTTGGGATCGCTTCCCAAGCGGAACCAGATACTGCTGATGGCGGTGCGACTGAGAACGCATTAGTGGGTCCATCGTTGCCAGCGGCAGCGAAGCAGCCCATTACGCTCTCCTCCTTCTCGGATTTGAACACCGCTGTACAAGCATCAGATATGCCCGTGCCCGCCCTGTCGCAAGCACCGAATGGGTTCTCGATGAGTACGGTATCGGTCCAATATGAATCTGAAACCAGCCAGAAGGTGACTCGCTTAACTGCAGATTACAAGCGGAACAACGACTGGATTCGCCTAGATGTTGTGCGTAATACAGAAGGCAAGCGAAGCCTCTCTATCCCAGGCACTTTCTCCGCTACTCAGTTGTTCGCGGTCAACGGAGAGCAAGCTATCGCCGTTTCTTTTGATCAAACGGATTCAAAAGGTTCAACAGCACAGCACGCGGTTCATTTTAACGCTCAATCCGACAACCAATCGTTGTATGTGGTAGTGACCGCAAACGGAGTTACCTTACATGATTTAATGGAAGCTACCAAGCATATCACGTGGAATCCGTAAAAAGATCCCTACGATTAGAAAAGACACGACTTGATTTTCAGGATCGTGTCTTTTTTCTGTTCTAGATGAGGAGCTAACTAATGGACAAATTTCACATCTGCTTCGGCCTATCTGCCTACGGTACACTTCGATCCGTCTTCCGCAAACAGAATCTACTACAAACAGAAAGCATCATCTGTATCGAGGATGATTTTTCATTCGAAACAATCGACATAACGGCATTTAGTGTGAATTGCGATTACAAAGTAAGAAATATAGACGGCAACGAGGTATCTTATGTATTGAAAAGCGTAGGTGCCCTCCCTCCTAAATTGGTAATGGATGCTTATCAGGTGAAAAAGAATATGCCTGCGAACCGAGTTCATGAGCTGATCAAGCAGGGGCTGCTACAGTACCAAGGAGAGTTGATGCCTCTACGCCGGTTAGAGATTCGATTAACGTAAAAAACGCTGTTCTCTTTCGCAAAGAGACAGCGTTTTTTCCTACTTTTAATGCTTTTGATTTTTCTCCTGATTCCATTGCTTGATCTGCTCAATGATTTCCCGAATTTGATTCCGTGCTTCCATATGCTCAGGCTCGCTTCCCCAATGCTGAATCAGCGGCGGCATCGCTTTTGCCATTGTCGTGTATAGGCACCATACTTTTACCATTTCTACGCGCTCAGGAGTCGCTTCTCCTGTCAACAGCTCTGTAAATTTATGAACTAGATCCTCCAGTTCAGGGACCAACGCTTCTTTTTTCTCGTCCATGTCAGTTACCTCACTTTCGGGAACTTTCTATTTGTATCCTTGGTTTATTTTACGAAAAAACGCCCACTTGGAAAAGGAAGATTTTTCAGGTGGGATCGGTTACGCTTAAACTATCAAAATGTCGAGGTGAAGACTTATCAAAGACATTCGTATTCGATTGATTCCGACAACCAGAGATAACTGGCAAGATGCATTACGCTTGCAGGTACAAGATGAGCAGCAGCGCTTTGTCCCGTCTGTTGCCGTTTCATTGGCGAAGGTCCATATCCGTCCTGATGGTGACAACTGCACCTATGAACCATTCTGTTTGTATGAAGCTGATGAAATAGTTGGGTTCGTCATGATTACCTATGATGCCTCAACAGATTGGTGTTACTGGTTCAACGGTTTTTTGATCGATCACCAGCATCAAGGCAAAGGATATGGCAGGGCAGCTCTCGCAGCGATAGTGGATACGGTACGGAGCCGTTTCCCGCAAAGCCGATTTGTCAACCTAACCGTATGCCCGGACAATGCAGGTGCAAGACATTTATACAGTCAATCTGGTTTTGAAGAAACTGGCGACGTATATGACGGAGAGATTGTCTATAGACTCGGATTATAATAAGTATGAACAAAAACCGCCAGAAATTGGCGGTTTTTCATGCATACAAGCTATTTCCCTTCTGGTACCATGAATTGCAAAAGACCAAAAGCCACTCCTGCTGTCAATAACGCACTCCAGATAATGATGCCCACTGACATCCACAACATAAGCTTTTTCGTAGGTGCTCCCAGCGAAATACCGATGGCAGCTCCCAGCGGGGCTCCCGTTAAAAGCGGCGAAGCGAGACCAAGACCGACCACTCCGTATTTATCCCATATCTGCCACATACGCCCCTGACGATTGCTCCGTTTCTCTACTCGCTTTAAAAGCCAGGTACGCAAAGAACCTCCCACAAAAATAACAGCACCTGCGCTGATAATCGCACCCACCGCACTAAATATTCCGATCAGGACTGGTGGTAGCTGCAACATAAAACCTACAGGGATCGCTGCCCACAGCTCAAACATGCCAGATAGTGTCACAGAGCCTGCTTTCCATAATACATCCATTCTGTTTCGCCTTTCTCCTCTCGCTGTCTTTTTCATTCGTCTTGGTAAAGACGAGCAGACATGTCAGAAAGTAACGGAAAAAAGTCAAATTAGGATGTAACATCTCTACGGATAAAGGTCGCGTACGCAATGATCAGCGCTGCGATCGCCCATACACTCAACACGGTCAATGAGAACGGCAGCGTCATTCCCTTAATCGGAGGCAGTGTTCCATTGAGATAATTCGTAAGCTGCAAATTTACCACAAACAAGTATTTGGACGATTCCCAGGAGGATGCCATCTGCGTCAGGATCGTTCCGCTAATTAACGCTGCCATCATGATTCCCATCCCCGCAGCCGCACTCCGAACCAAAACAGAGACCATGAGTGTTACCGTTGCAACCACGACGCAGACGAACCAGCCTAGCCCGTACTGCATCAGCAAAAATTGCCATTGTGGCAGCATGAATGCACCTGAAGTCTCGAGCTCTCCTCCCGATACTTCAAAGCCAGTCAAAATGGGCAGATCCCAACCCGAATAGCCAAACACGACCCCAGAGAGCAAATAAGCAAGAATCAGCGTCGTGAGAACCGTGAGAGAGGTAAACAGCAGCAGGGTGATGTATTTGCTGGTCAGCACCTTCCATCGCCGTACGGGTCGCGTCAATAGCAGCTTGACCGTCCCCTCGCTAAACTCAGAAGATACGAGGTCAACCGCGAGTACGACGATAATCATCGGCAAAAACATCGAAATGGCTTGATCCATAAAGCCACGGGCGAAAGTAGGTCCACCTGGCGCCATCGGGTTTATGTCGTGATCTAAGTAATATTGCTGCTGTGCGATCCTGACCTTGATAAAATCCCGCCACTCTTCGGGAAGTCGGCTTGATGCCAGCCGGTTTTGCATATCGACGATTTGTTGGGTTAATAGCGGACGCCAGTCGGTTGTCCCCATTCGTTCTTGTGCAGTGACAACCGAGCGGTACTGCGCGTATGTAAAAATCGGGATCAGAATCGCCAAGATCAGTACGACGACGAGAAAACGGCGCCGACGCAGCAATTTTATGGTTTCATTCTGTACGAGCCCCACCATGCTCTGCTCCATGACTTCCCCCTCCTCCCGTCAATGTAAGGAACAGGTCTTCCAGTGTAACCGTCTTCGTCGCAATCCCCATCACAGGTATGCCGCCATTGACCAGCGCCTGATTAGCCTCGCTCACTTTTTCTATGTCCATGCGTGATTTCAGTCGCTCTTCACTGACCACCCACACATCTGTCACTACTGGCAGTTTTCGCAGGACTTCCTCGGCCTTTTGTATATGGGAAGACGGAATTGTCCAATCGACCTGATCAGCAAACTGCTCCATCAGTTCTTTGACTAATCCAACCGAAATGACCTTCCCTTGGCTGATAATCGCTACCCGGTCGCACATCATCTCGATTTCACTGAGAAGATGACTCGAAATGAAGACAGCGAGCCCTTCTTCTTCAGCAAGCTTGCGAATAAATTGGCGCAACTCGCGGATCCCCGCCGGGTCCAAACCGTTCGTCGGTTCGTCCAGGATCAATATTTTCGGACGGTGTAAAAGTGCCTGCGCGATCCCCAGACGCTGCCTCATTCCGAGCGAGTACGTTTTCACCTTATCATCAATTGCCCGCTCCAAATCAACAAAGCGGACGATTTCCTCAATACGCTCAGGCGTAATGCCGCCGCTCATTCTCGCAAACTGCTCCAAATTTTCTCTGCCCGTCAAAAATTTGTACAGCTCCGGGTTTTCGACGATACAACCAACCTGCGCAATCGCTTGCGGAAACTTTTCCTGAAGAGAGATCCCTCCAATGCGAATATCTCCCCCATCCGCTTTTGCCAATCCAACGAGCATGCGGATCGTGGTGGTTTTGCCTGCGCCATTCGGCCCGAGAAATCCAAATACCTCTCCGGCGAACACGTCAAACGTAATATCATGAATGATCGGCTTTTTGCCAATCGCTTTTTTCAATCCTTTTACTGAGAGGACCGTTTCGGCCAATGTGCGCCCTCCTATCTGAGTCACCCCTCGTCAACTGACGATGGCGTTCTGTTTATGGTACACTGTCATAAGATGTCCACCCACATTATACCATGACCATAGACTTTATAACGAATAGGAGGATACCCGATGCGCACATCCGGCCAATTTCTTTGGCGCACGGCAGGTCTCTTGTCTTTTCTCTCATTTCTCATATTTGCGACAGGATTTGTCCTCGCGATGAATCCGCAGCAGTTGGCACCATCCACAGCAACCCCACCTGCGCAAAAAGAGCAGCCACCCTCGCCTTTACCAGAAAAGGGTGTCCACAAAGTAGTCGCACTAGGGGATTCCCTCACGCGCGGTGCCGGAGACGCAAACGGGCAAGGCTATGTCGGACTCGTTCGCCAAGCATTGGAGAAAAAATCCGGCCAATCTATTACATTCACCAACCTTGCGATTAATGGACAGGAATCATCTGAACTGCTCAAACAAATGTCCCAGGAGCAAGTAAAGAAGCTGCTCGCTGAAGCCGATCTGATTCTATTTACCATCGGTGGCAATGACTTGTTCAGGCAGACAGGCGGGCTGTATACCATTGAAAAAGAAAAAGTGACCACAGCTGTTAAGCAGCTTGCGGTCAACTATGAAGAGATTCTCAAACAGATTCGCAGCGTCAACAAGACGGCGACAATCGTCTATACTTCCCTGTACAATCCTTTTGGCAATACGGAAGCATCCGCCGACACCATTGGGCCCGTGCTCGACTGGAACAATCAGGCCTCCCAAATCGCCTCACGGTACCCGCAAGTATTCGTGGTGCCGACCTACGACTTGTTCTTGCGCAAGGAACAAAACTACTTGTATACAGACCACTTCCACCCGAATGCTGATGGCTATAAACGGATGGCGGATCGTATTTTGCAAGCCTTAGAGTGATTCAACCCTCGATTGATTCATGGACTTGCCTCGGGCTGCCTCAAAGGCACGAGCACCCGCCCATTGGAATGCACTGCTCATCATCGAGGTAGCTGCTACCACCAGGAACAAGGTCGTGCCTCCGTAGTGTGCCAACAGCATTCCACCCATCCACGGACCGATGAACTGGCCAAGGTTGCTGAAGCTTTTTGCACCGTAATAGCTGCCGCGCATACTCTCTGGCGCCATTCGGTCGATCAGGACGTCTCCTGCTGTAAACGTAAGGATTTCACCAATTGTGAAAAATACCATTGCCACAATGAATATCAGCCACGAATTGGCAAATGCATAACCTACGTCACCAACCGCATACATGGCGTTTCCCACCACAATCGCGGTGAGAGGCGTCTTTTTTTCTGCCCAGTTCGTCAATGGAAGCTGCATCACAATGACGACAATCGCATTGACTGTCATCAGGATGGCAAACAGCTCTGTTCCATTCACGACTGTCATTTCTGCGAATTTTGCCAGTGTAGAAGACATCTGCGAGTAGCCAATCGCTCCTAAAACACCAGCGAGCATGTACAAGCGAAATGCCTTGTCGTTCACCACAACACTGAATGCACGGCCGAATGTAACGACTTCTTTCTTTTGACCTTCAATTTGCTTAATGCCAAACTTGTTCAATAATCCTTGCAAGCTAATCACATAGATGAGATAAATCACTGCTGTCATCAGGAAAGGTAGAGCGACAGAGCTTTTCGCGAGGACTACCCCTGCGATAGGCCCTACCGCTACCCCCACATTAATCGCCATGTAGCGAATACCGAACACACGAAGCCGCTTCTCTGGTGGCGTTACATCTGCCATCAGCGCCTGGGAGACCGGTTCGTAGAAGGATCGACAGAGTCCCCCTGCTATATTGAGCAAAAGCAGTATCCACGGGTCTTTACTAAGCGCAAACCCAACGAACACGAACGTCCACACGTACAATGCACCTAGCATCACTCGCCTGCGCCCAATTCTGTCCGACCACGCTCCCGCAATAAAGCCTCCGATTGTACCCGCGAGCGGTCCTGCTCCAATAGTCAAACCGATCATCGCCAAGCTCATATCGGTTTGATTAGACAAGTATAAAAACAAAAACGGCATGCTCATCGAGCTGGCGGCCCGGACGAACACGGTCCCGACGACTAATGACCAGACGATCGGGTGAAACTCCTGCAAACGCATCTTGATCCAGCTCATTGTCTCTCTCCTCACCACTGTTATGCTTTACCATCTCTGCCAGAACAGATGCTCTGTGATGTTCCCATTGTAGAGAGGCAATGGACGTTCGTCAATGAGCATTCAAAATTTTTTGATTATGAAACATTTCAATTAGAGCAATCAAAATTTCGATAGGGTTGGACACATTAACACCTGGTCATGCAAAAGACCGCCAGAAAACGCTGACGGTCTTTGCCTATCCTATTTACAAAACAACTTCTATACGATCAATCATTTCTCCCTGTTCGTTCCATTTCACTGCGCGGTAAACGCTATCGTGGTAGAACGTGAACCAAGCGCCTTGTTTGATCCCGTTGTTGATCCATTCTTCTTTTGCAAAGATGGATGTCATCGGGTAGTCGTCGTACGCCATCACCCATAATGGATTTTGATGGGCGTGTGTAGGCATGATGTCAGCTAGATGCAAAAGCAGCTGCCCCTCTGTCTCCATCCGGACGATAGCATGTCCCTGGCTGTGACCACCTGTATGATGAAGCGTGATTCCTGGCACAACTTCGTGCGAAGCTCCGTACGTCTTCACCTGAATCTCAATCGGACGCCAGTTCTCTTCCCAATATGTATTCTTCGAGCGAATATTCGGCTCTCTCATCTCCGCCCATTCCTGCTCCTGCACGTAGATGACAGCTTGTGGAAACGTAGAAACAAGTTGTCCATCACGGATAGAGACAAGTCCGTTGGCATGATCGTAGTGCATATGCGTCATGATGACGATATCAATATCGGCAGGAGTCAACCCTTTCGCAGTGAGGGAGTCCACGACTTGAGACTCTTCCTCCAATCCAAAATTGCGCTTCTGTTTTTCCGTTAGCCGATCATTTCCCATACCCGATTCAATCAAAATACGTTTGCCATGAGCCTGTACCAGGATTGGGTCAGCACGCAAAGGGATTTGATTGAGATCATTAGATGGATATCTTTTGCTCCAGAGCGGCTTGGGCACCACACCAAACATTGCGCCCCCGTCCAGCTTCGTGAGTCCACCTCTCAGCCAAGACAATTGAAACTGACCTACCTGCCATTCGTTCCCTACCATGATCCTGACGCCTCCTCGATTGCTCGGAATGATGATTAAAGATCGAAAGCGAAAAGCACCCGTTCAGGGTGCCTTACTGCTTTTCTGCTACACTTACAGTTCTAGTCGCCGGGGCGATTTCTAACAGGAGATCACTCGATACAGCCTGCACAGTGACATCTGAATCACTTCGTCTATGATGAAGCACGAGTTGCGCTACCTTTTCATTCTCTCGGTAAACGCTGATTAATGTCTGTAATGGATTGGCACTCCCGCCTGCGATCAACTTAAACCCCGGGGCTATCGTAAACGTCCATCCCTCCACCTCTACTAGCGGTGCCAACGAGTACAGGAAGTAACGTTTCCCTAAGAGAATGCCATTATGGTTCATCAAGGCGAGAGCCCCCAATCAAATGAATTTGAACAGTATAACTTCATTTTGCAAAAATTAGCGGAGGTTGAAAAGCGATTCGACAAAACTTCTAAAAAGACGACATACTTTTCTTAATCATATCCGATCACCACTGTTTTCGAAATAGAAAATCTTCTCAGCGCCTTAAATCGCTCTTCCTACGGTCGCCCCCTCCAAAATGGCCCGCTTGGCATCGAGCTCTCCCGCTTCTTTCGCCCCGCCTATAAGGTGTACAGGCAGCCGATCAAGCAATGCATGGTATAGCGAATTGTTGGAGGTCGCTCCAGCCGCCACAATGACCGTATCAGCAGGTATCATGCGTTCTTCGCCATTCTGAATAAAATATACACCCTCTTCTGCAATCCGGCTGTATTCAATTTGTGTCAGCATCTCTACGCCACGTCGCTTCAGGTTGGCGAGAACTGCCCAGCGCGTCGTTTTGCCCAAGCCCGATCCGACATGCTTCCCACGCCGCAGCATGCTGATTTTCCGTTTTCGCTGTTGCAGTTGCTGTACAGCTCTTCCATCCAGAATCCGGTACTCCTGCAAGTATTCCGCTGCCTTCGGTGAGATCGTTTCGTCGTGCATCAGCAAATGGGACAAATCACACGCGATTCCTCCCGCGCCCACGATGACCACTTGTCTACCGACCTTGGCGCGCTTTTCAAATACCGCATCATATCCCTTCACATGTCCGAGCTCTACACCTGGAATCTCAGGACGCCGCGGAATGACTCCCGTTGCCACCACAACTTCTGCAAAGCCTTCTTCGATCAGGGCCTCTGGCTCTGCCAGAGTTCCCAGCCTGATTTCGACACCAAGACGCACAAGCTCTGTCCGATAATAGCGAAGCGTTTCATTAAATTCCTCTTTACCCGGCACCTGTCTGGCGTAGTTTAATTGTCCACCGATCTGTTTTTTGGCCTCCATGATGACCACCTGATGCCCTCGTTCTGCCAGCACGCGAGCTGCCTCCAAGCCGGCTGGCCCCGCACCGATTACAGCTACCTTCTTGCGGTTTTCCGCCGGAACCAACTGCCACTCTGCTTCTCTGCCCACGAGAGGATTGACCAGACAGGAGGCTACCTTCCCATCAAAAATATGGTCGAGACAGGCTTGATTGCAAGCAATACATGTGTTTACTTCATCAAAGCGTCCTTCTTTACTTTTTCGAACGATATACGGGTCCGCTAAAAATGGACGGGCCATCGAAACCATATCACTGCATTCTTCATACAAAATCTTTTCAGCCTGGCGCACGTCGTTGATTCGATTGCTGGCGATAACCGGGATGTTCACGACCTGCTTGACTTGCTGGGCCACCCATACATACGCTCCACGCGGCACCATCATGCCAATCGTCGGTACTTGTGATTCATGCCAGCCAATACCGATATTGAGAGCATCAACCCCTGCCTCCTCCAGCATTTTGGCAAATTGCAATGTCTCATCCATCGTCGTACTATCTGGCATCAAGTCCAATCCCGACATACGGTAGATAATCGGATAATCCGTTCCCACTGCTTGGCGAACACGCTTAGCCACCTCGATACCAAAGCGGGCTCTGCGTAAAAAGTCCCCACCCCACTCATCTTCTCGCTTATTGGTTACAGGGGACAAAAATTGATTGATCAAATATCCTTCCGAACCCATAATTTCTACGGCATCAAAGCCAGCTTTTTTTGCGCGTACGGCACCATCAGCAAAGCATTGAATCGTTGCTTCGATTTCCTCTGCATGCAACTCTCGCGGCTTCCAACGGTTAATCGGCGCCTGCAATGGTGATGGTGCTACCGGGTCTAATCCTGTTGCTTCTTTGTACGCATAACGCCCGGCATGGAACAGCTGCAACGCAATTCTCCCATTGGCTTGATGAACCTCTTTCGTGATCAGGCGCAATTTCTCGATATCCTCATCTTGATATACATTGCAATACTCGTCGCCCATACCGCCTTCCGGATGTACGGCAGCCCCTCCTGTCACGATCAGACCTGCCTCTCCATTTGCACGCTCTGCATAAAAGGTAGCAAGCCGAGCAACACCATTCTGAAGCTTTTCAAATCCAACGTGCATGGACCCCATCATAATTCGATTTGGCAACGTCATCGAGCCAATTTGAATTGGTTCCCATACTTTTGAAAGTTCCACGATAAATGCCCTCCCAACGAGTGAATGCTCATTCATTTTTATTACCTATACGATTCTCTCTCTCCTCCTCATATTCCTCCTTCTTCACCTTTCATACAAAAAGCTCAGGACATTACTCCTGAGCTTTCCTTATGTACAGCCTATTTTTTATGTGCCGAGTTTGACGAGCATCCCCAAATCAGCGGAAAATCTTGCGATGGTTTCCGCAAATGCCATTTCCTCAGCTTCTGTTCGCGGCATCTGCACGACAAAGTGATAATCCAGCATAATATTCGCTTCTGCCTGTTTGCCAGGCTCCACAAAGCGGCGCTTTTCTGTCAGCGAGCACTCAGCAACTAAGCTTTTTGCTTGCGTCCATAATTGTTGAATCTCCTCATCTTGCAAGCTATAAGGATAGTCAATTTCTACCTCAATTTCACAGCTGTCCTCTTCCGCAAGCGAAAACAGATGGATGGTAGCCGTTGGTTGCTTCTCGTCCTCTGCCTCGGAAAACGTGATCAGAACCTCTTGCCCTTCCGATTCTTCCAACAAAGAATGATCAGAGCGCAAGACGATATCCGAAATCATTCCATGCGTATGTAACTGTTGATTTAGTTTTTCCACCATAAATTGTAGCACGTACTTCTTTCCTCCTGTTTCACGATATCCTCTCGTAGCAGTATAGCACGAGTTGTACAGATGCGAAAAACCCCTTCACGAGGAAGGGGTCGGTGTATTGTTCATATTTTTTTGATTCATGAATTCTGACAGCCACGCACGACGTACTTCTTTGTTTGGACAGTAACCTAAAATGTAGCTTTCTCCGCGCATATATTTTTCCTTAATCCACTCTTTATGCTTGCGGAAAAAGGCATGCTGGAAATCGATCGGCATCTGCTGATATTCTTCCAGTGCTGAAGGGTTCTGGAGGAAAAAATCTTCGTCGTACACAAACTCTTCGTTTTGTTGGCGGCTGATCAGGTACACAAAAGCAATCACCAGGAACAGGTTCACCAAAAAAATCGTCATAGAAATCCCTCCAGTCAGTAATAATTATCTGATTAATCTGTCTTATCAGCATATTATTATTGTACCACGAAATTGGTGTTTTCTAAACCTTTTCCATAAACGAATTTTTAAAAATTTATGATGAATCGACAAATAAAAAACACCCGCTCAAATGATGAACGGGTGTTTTCGTACTCGTTAGGAGTTCGTGCTCGGACCATCTGTAGGTGGACCAGCATCCTGACTGGACGGCGGGATGATATCCGGCGGTGGGGTAGAGTTGTTGCCGTTATTACCTGCTGGTACATTCCCAGGAGATTGTATTGCATCAGTCGCAGGCGTCTGTACTCCCTGACCTTGATCTGTCGACTGGCCTTGCCCTTCTGGGCTTACGACATCAGGTGGCGGCATTGCGCCTTCATTTGCCGTACCATCTTGATTGTCTGTTGGATTCGTCGGCTCTTGTTCTTTCGGAGCCTCCGTTTTTTGTTTCGCTGGCGTTGACGCAGCTGATTCTGTCGTTTTCTTCTTGACGCTCTTCTTGTTGCTTGTCGCAACCGCTTCACCAGAACCGAGTATCGGCGAATTGTTGAGCGACGCTACGACGCTCCCACTCAATCCCATCTCTGATTGCAAGGAATCGCGAACAGACTCGAGCTTTTCTTTTTCGAGATACGTATATCCTCCTTGCCAATATGCCCCATTATCCAATGCGGTGACCGTAGAGGAATTAAATCCTTTGAAATCGTAGGCCAAGCCTTTGATCTGATCCTTGGAAAGATCGGTATGTATATTCTTTGCGCCTACGTCCATGACATTAAATATCTTCGTCAAACCTTCAAGAGAACCCACCTTGCCCACGACAGCCTTGATGACCTCTTGTTGACGACGGTTGCGGTCGAAGTCACTGGAGTAGTACTTCGTTCCACGGTTGTCATGACGATGTCGTACATAACCAAGTGCCTGCTCGCCATTCAATGTTTGAAGTCCTGGCTGGAGATTGATGTGTGTATCGTCAGTTGGATCATCGTATACCAGTCTGCGATCCACATTGACTTCCACACCACCTAATTCGTCAATGACCGCTTTGAAACCATCGAAATCAATGGCTACAAAATGCTCAATCGGAATACCCAGTATTTCATTCAGCGTTTTCTTCGTTAAGGAAATCCCATCTTCAGTAACCGTCTGGTTGTTCCGCTCTGCTTGCCTGCGTTCTGCTTCGCCATTGGCATAGACAGAATTGATCTTATGGTAGTCGCGATAGCCTGGGATCTTGACGCGTGTGTCCCGTGGAATCGATACCATGGTAACTTTCTTCGTCTTTGGGTTGGCAACTGCCACGATCATTACGTCTGTGTTCATCGAACCTGTTTCAGGACGGGTATCAGAACCAAGCAATACGAACGACATTGGCTTATCCGAATAGTAAACAGGATCGACATTTTGGGATACTGGCGAAGTAAACCCGCTGTTTACAGGGCTCGTTACTTCGGTCAGAGTGTCTTCAATTTTCCAATAAATTGCTCCAGCCACACCGCCAACCAGTAGCAAGGTGATCAATGTGAAGGATACCACGAGTTTACGTATTTTTCGATTACGGCTCGGCTGTTTCTTTCGAGAAGCTGAAGCGCGTGTTTTCACAACAGTATCTGGCATATGAATCAGTCTCCTTGTTCGCGCACGCTTTTTGACAAAGTAAAGGGAGGCACGATTTTGAATTGTGCCACTCGACAATATGCACCACTATTTTCTTCAGTTGGCAATACTCTGATTCAGGTATTGTATCATATCGTTGTCTGCATTTGTAGAAAAATGTTCCTTTAAACGAAAAGTCCCCCATCTTTTTGTCGATTAGGGAGACTTTAGTTGCACATATAATTTTCGGCTTATTGCAAGCCGCGTGGTGCCTGACTAAACCCTTGTACAGGACCTTCAGGACGCTTGTTTTTGGAGCGGTGTGAATCTCCGCCCTGCCGAACATGGCTCTCTTGTTTTCCGTTCACATCATTCGATTTCTTTTCCATGACATACACTCCTCCTCTGTACCAACTAACGGGTAGTGTACGTCAAGCTATGTATTTTCATTCTCGGTCGAGGATCTGTCTTTCTTTTGCGGCATAGTAATCTTTTCGTGCCAAAAGGACATCGATATCGTATCGTCCATTTCCCTTTGTCCTCATCTCGGCCAGAGCAACGCCGAAAGCTGCTTGTTCTGCAAGGGACAACGCTTTGTTTTGCGCATAAATGATACCCGCGGCAAACGCGTCTCCCGCGGACTCTCGAATCGGCATAGTCGGTGCAGCAAGCCATTTTTCCTCATGTGCGGTGCACAGCCACAATCCTGCTTCCCCACAAATGACCATGACCTGATGAATACCTTCTGCCACCAATTTTTTCGCGCATACTTCCACATCATTATAGGAATGAAGCGATTGGCCACCTAACACTTCCAGTTCATCAATGCTTGCAACAAGTATATGAACGCCTTCAAGCAACCCTTTCCATTTTTCTGCTTTTTTCACAGAAACAGGGTCTACGATGATCTTTTTGTCGAGTCTTCTGGCTTCCGCCAAAAATGCCCGCATGACCTCAACGGGAAGATTGGCATCCAGAAACAAGCCTGCGGCCTGAGGCAAGCGCTTGAGACCTTGCTGGACAATCTCCGCTGGCCACTCTTCATTTAATTCCATATCTGCAACAGCCGTGTACAATTCACCATCACGATCACGAATAGCCAAGTAGCGCCCAGTCGATTTCCCTGCGATTCGCAACATGCCATGGGTTGCCACTCCACTATTTGCTGTGACCTGTCTTAGCCATCTGCATCTTCTCCCACCAGAGCAAACAGCTGCACTTCTTCTCCTAGCCATCCCAGATTTTCCGCCACGTTTCGAGCTACGCCGCCTGCTGCTTGATGCACTTCACCTGGATTACTTGTTCCAGGCAACAGTCTGGCAGAAGTGACTCCCTGCACGTCAACATTGGCTCCTCCCACGCATAGCCAGTATTCTGTTATACCTTCCAGCATTCCAGCATTCCCCCTAGCCTTCTGCTCATGGTCTAGTCCATTGTGCTTCTCTCTTTTTTCGACAGCATCTCCCCATTTACCTACTATTTTAAAAACTTCCTGACAGATCAAATTCTTTATTTCCGATCATCATATTCCTTTCATACATGGATGACGTCCTGTAGAATCCATGCTACATTGAAAAAAATAAAAAGTAAGTTACCTAAGAAAGGTTGGGGATGGACTGACATGAGTGCCTCATCGACACCCATTCACTCTACACCGGCAGGGACTGCGGCACCGACTGTCTATCGCATGCTGTTTGCCATTAGCATTGCGCATCTGTTAAACGACAGCTTGCAAGCGGTCATCCCTGCATTGCTTCCAATTGTAGAGAAGAATCTGGCATTAACATTTACACAAGTCGGAATGATTTTACTCGTCATGAATCTTACTTCATCTGTTTTACAACCATTCGTCGGTTACTTCTCCGATCGCAAATCGATCCCTATATTGCCACCACTGGCTTTGATCGTATCGGGATTGGGGATGCTGGCTCTCGCTTTCTCTGGCAATTACTATTTCGTTCTCGCAGCAGTCGCCTGTGTTGGAATTGGCTCAGCCATCTTCCACCCTGAAGCCTCACGCTTCGCCCACTTGGCATCCGGTCCTCGCAGGGGGCTGGGACAATCCATTTTTCAAGTAGGTGGAAATGCTGGGCAAGCACTCGCTCCCTTGATGACCATCCTGGTCTTTGCGAACCTGGGCCAGACAGGCGCTGCCTGGTTTCTGCTGCCCGCGCTATTGGCCAGTGGCATCTTGCTCTATGTTGCTCTCTGGTATCGTGGGGAACAGCGTTTGAAAAAGGCGACTGCCGCACCTGTTACGTATACGAATCGGAACAAGCGGCTGATAGCCCTCGGCCTCCTGATTGTCATCGTCAGTGTGCGTTCCTGGATGAATGCTGGCTACCAAAGCTTTTACCAGTTTTATTTGATGTATGTGAAAGATATGGATTACGCCAATGCACAGCTCGTCATTTTTGGTTTTCTTTTCGCAGGAGCGATTGGGACATTTTTTGGCGGACCGCTGTCTGACCGATTCGGAAAAAGGAACTTGCTCATTATTTCCACACTCGGTTCACTTCCACTAACATTGCTGACGCCTTACGTCTCAGGCTTTTGGGCCTTTCCATTGCTGGTAATCAGCGGCTTTATCATGCTTTCCAGCTTCTCCGTCACGGTCGTATATGCGCAGGAGCTATTGCCTGGCAAAATTGGGACCGTATCCGGGCTGATTATCGGTCTTGCCTTTGGAATGGGAGGCATGGGCGCTCTCGTATTCGGCTATCTCGCGGATCTCTACAGTCTGAGCTTTGTCATTCTGTTATGTTCGTTCCTCCCGTTGATCGGGTTTATGGGCTTTTTGCTGCCGAAAGACAAGACACTCCGCGAATGGGCTCACTAACCTATACCAAAGAAAAGCCAAAATCAAAAAACCCGAGGACGCGAATCCTCGGGTTTTTATTTATGCTATAGGGGATCTAGACCAATACACCTGTTGGTGCACCTAGCACTTGGGCAATGACTGGTGGATACACTTCAGGCGTACCAAACAGTCTCCAAGTACCATCCTCACCTTGACCGAACAAGCCATGGATCATCCAATCTGCTGTAAGCATAGCACCCAATTCAGCGCCAATAGACAGCTTGATTGTCTCGCCATTCGCACGTTTTGCCGTACAACCAGATGAAGTGATCTCTTGCACGAGCATGGATTCTTCCGTGATATCTTTGATCACCATCGGGTTGTTGTAAAGATTTTGAGTCGCTTCTTTTTCCAGCACACCGCGCAAGCGATAGGATTCCGGCAATGTTTCCTTCAACTCGGCGAACAATGGCTGCATGACAGGATAAAGCGCGTATGGTCCTTGCTTATCCAGCCACTTGAAGAACGCCGTCAAAACAGACATCAGATTTGTTGCCAACGTTTTGGTCGTTGCGTCCGTACGCGTGAAAATGTCGTGAACGAGGAAGTATACCAGGTCCTCTCTGCGCAACTGCTCCCATGTGAAAGATGGACCAAACGCTCCTCTGACGAATGAACGGAAGTTGTTCATAACCTCATCGTACTTTTTGACCGTTGCTTCCGACTTGCCCTCGGTCATCTCTTGCACGAAGCGATTGATGTCCGCAAGTCTGTCAGGATGTACGGTGTACACACTCTCAGGCAATCCCTCGATCAACGGACGGCGCAGCAGGTTATGCACATGCAGGCTGTCATTTGACAACGAGAGGCGAGGACGAAGCATGTCCATTCGGATAAAGCGAGCCAAGCCCTGTCCAATTTTATGATCCTGTTCCATTTGCTCCATCAGCTTGTGGAGTTTTTCATGCAGTACCTCGTTTTCTGCAGCTGCAACCAAGAGCGGAGCCAAATCATCGAGCTGTTCATGGGAAGTAACCAGCCATTTTTCAGCAAAATAGGTTTGGACTGCCCACTGCAACACTTTTGGTGGCAAAGTAGGCTGACTCGTGATAAACAGAGTTCCTTTGGACAAACGAGAGCCCGTTGAAGTAAGAACGCGAATCTCCTCTTCGTTCTCAAATGCAAGCAGCAGCAAAAGCTCTGAGACTTCGTCCAACTGCGGTGCATATCCTTCCAGAATCAGGCTGTCATCCTGCAAAATCACTTCTGCCTGTACTTCGTATAGCTCCAGCAAGGCATCCTTTAAATTCGGGAACAAATGCTCTTCCTTGCGCGTCGCATATACCCATGTCTCACGAGCAGCATCCCTTTTTTTCAGCTCAAATGCAGGGTTCGACTCGATTACTTTCAGCAGCTGTTTACGATCTGGCATAGAATAGGTACGACGCAGAAGCGATTCTTGCTTCGGTGCTTCCGACTCGCTTGCCGCTTCACCAAATTGAACGATGAAGTGATACAGCTCTGTCGTATAGCTTCTCTTGCTCGTATCTGCCTTCGCAGCTTCTACTTCTGGATGCTGGTTTAACCACTCGAGCAGGCTTTCCTTGACATGTGGCTGCAAAATGATGCTGCCAGAGAAGAGCATATCACGCAGACCTAGATTCAGCAGGCGCCCTACGATCAATTGTCCAGGGACAACATTCAACGTATTGGCACGAAGCAGATAGTGTTTTTCTTCCGAAATCGGTTGTTGAACCGTGATGACATCACGATCCACTTCCACGATTTCATAAACATTCAGGTGCAATCCAGCAAACGCACGGCGAAGATCAGGCTCCATCCGACGTCCATGCTGTTTGATATAATTCTCAAGCAGCGTGCTTCCACCTGTTTTGACGTCCAATACACACCAGTTGAAGAAATGGGCTGCCCATTCAGGACGTGCGACACTCTCTTGGGTCAAGCCTACTTCTTCAGCAAAACGGTTCCGCGCTTCTTGAATCGTCTCGCTGGTTACATTTGCGCCGACAAAATGGTTCAGTCTTTCAACCCAGCCAGCGTATTCTTTTTGCAACTTTTGCTCGTGGCGGCTACGCAGCTCCGTAATGGGAGTGACAACCCCACAGCATTTTTTGTATTTTTTTCCGCTCCCACAAGGGCACAGTTCGTTTCTTCCTACCGACATAGAGGGTTTGGATCTCCTTTCCATCCCACGCGGCATGCGCGGGGAATCATGCACAATCCCCCTATTTTACCGCATTATTCGTCATGTGTTCAAGTGTTCTCGCTTTGATTCATGTGCGATACCCACATCCGTGTTGTTTCTTTCCCATTGGACAATAAATTGTTCCAGTCGATTCATCAACCTGACGATGCGCTGCTTCTCGCCCATGCATGCTGAAATAGCAGAGAGCTGGTTCGTGGCAAAAAGCTCCACCACTTCCTTCTCCATGTCTTGAAGGCGAATCCGATAGCCCGCGATAACCTCGCGCAGGATGGCAAATCTCTGCTCTAACCGGATCGTAGCCTCAAGTTTACTCATTGTTGTTCACTGGTCGCCAGTACCTGTTGAATGCCAAGTACGATCTGCTCATGCTTATGTTTCTCTTTCATCAGCACTTCTATAGCTTGCATATTGCTTTGTTGAAAATGAGCGACAACTTCTTGGGACATTTCTTGGTTTCTAGTCTCCAAGCGGTTGATGGCTTCTTGCATCAGTTTTTGTACTTCCTCGAGAACTTGCTGGTTGGTAATGGTAGACATAGTAGCTTCCTCCTTGGTAAATAGTAGTTCTTGTTGTTCTTCCACCTGGTGTAAGGGATTCGCTGGTTCTTCCAATGCAATTTCTTCTGAGACGGACTCGCTGTTTCCTATCGATACAGAAGGGGCAGCAACAGCAACCTCGAGGGCCGCCTGCTCTTCCTTGGAATCTTCGCTACGAGCAATGATGTACATGGTATCACCGTCAATGCGGAAGCGGTCATCTTGCGCAGGGAGAAAAGCAGCATCTGCAGCAATCCCTACTTCCTGCTCCAGAAAATGGACTAATGTTCGAGCAGCTACCTGCGTAATGCCATTATCGCGGCAAAACGCATACACTTGGTCATTGCCCAAACTCCACTCTGCCAAAAACCATCTGCTGTCGCCTTGATATTGCACAAAGCGAGGATCGCGTTCCAATTGCAGCATACGAAGAATCTGATTCCAGCCAAACTGCGTTTGACGACGCAGCTCTGCGACAATTTGCTCAAGCTTTTTGGGTGTTTGGCTATCGCGCAAATAGCGATGAGCCAAGTCGTACACTTGATGCGGCTGGTGAGTGATCTCTACGATCGCCTCTGAGCTTCCAACGCGCACTGGAGACTGCTCCATGTTCAACACTTTATCCAGTATCGTCTTGCAGTCCAGATCCAAAAAAGCATTCAGCTCATTCGCTTCCATCCGGGAGCAGATCTCCGTACGTGGAAGGGAGCGCTCACCGGGCCGGAATACCTTTTTTACAATACTTGGTAGGGTATAAGTTGGCCGTTTCATTGCACTTTCTCCTTCTCGTGATCGGCATTGTTTGCCAAATCAAATGGGAATCAAGAAGATATTCTACAAAAAGAAAAAAAATCCTACCTACCTTGAAGTGTTTATGAATTCCGATAATGATGAAAAGGAAAACCCGACATGGCTTCTACACCATATCGGGTATCGGTTATTGGATAGCTTTCCATTCCAGCCAGGTTTCTTCCACTGCACCCGTAGCAGCATCGATCTGCAGAGACTTGGCATCGGCTGTCGGTAAATAGGCCAGCTGCGGCAGTTGCGCTGAATGCGTACCTGCCTTCGGATACCAGTATGCCAAGCGCAGATTTGCTTCTTTGACATAGGCATCCTTTGCTTTCTCATTCTTGACAATACCGTCTTTACTGATGGTAGCAGGCATGGACGGCAGGTCATTTACTTGAGCAAGGACTACATTGCCCTTCTTTGCGTCCACTTCCAAGTAGAACAGTGGTCTCTTGGTAGGGATACCGTCAATCTCAGGATGAAAAGCAAAGCTACTGATCGGCCGCACGAGATTTTGATCCGCCCAGCCCGGCAGATTTTCCACAAGACTCGTCTCCTTTACGGAGAATGATTGTTCTTTGGACGATAAGTATTTCTCCACAAATTGTACGGCGATGTCTTTTGCCTCATCATGCGTGAGCGGCTTCTCAAGCTCCTTTTCTACGGGACCGTCCAGCTTGAATTCAATGGGTGATTTTGTTTTACGGTCGAGTGTAATCCACGCGCTTTGATACGAGCTCGCATTCCATTCATGGCGATCGATGTCACTGTTTTTATACTTTTTGTCTTCTTTTACATTTTTGTACGTGCGTTGATTCAGCTTCAGGCCAAATTCCTTCGCCAGCATCTGCTCCATTTTTTTCGTATCTCGCCAGACGCCCATGTCGGCCGTTCCTTTGATTTTCATCGTCTCACTCGTTGTTTTATACACAGACGGAACTTCTTCACCAGACAGTGCATCTATCGTTGGCAATTGGTCAGGCACGTAAACGAGCTTGCCCGCTGACTCATCGTAGACCAATTCCAAGGATACCTTGTCTTGCCACTTCTTCATTGCCTTTTCAAGCGGTACAGCCTTGCTTGGGTCCGTTACCTCTGCTTCGGTAGGAAGCTTTACCTTTTCTTGCTGAAAATGGACAACCTGCCCCTTTGCGTCAACCATGACCCGCGCTGTCTCTTTGTCCACCCACGTATTGTTCAACTGTGGGTAGACACTGACAACTGCCAGATGATCCAGCTCTGACGCACGATCGACAGAAAGCATCGCTTGCGGGGAAATAACATGGTCAACCGCTATGTAATTTCGAATAAAATCGACAGCCTTTTGATAGGCTTCCTTTTTATTGATTTTGGTTGTTTTGTCCCGATTCACATCATGCAGGACAAATCTGGTCATATCTCCCTCTGCATTTGTGGAGATCGTGAGCGTCGTATTTGTGGTAATGACACTCTTTCGATCCGAGAGATTAATGACATACCCCGATTTGCTTGTCCCTCCGTATGAGTCCACATGAAGGCCTTTCATGAGAGGCACATAGTCCTCTTTCAATTCTGTCAACAAGTGGACGATGTCTTCTGGCAACTGAATGGGTTCCAGGCTCGATTTGCCATCATACGCATAGGAAGACAACGGATGCAGAAGTGCCACTGGTGTCGTGACCATGCTGACTGCCAACACAAACATGGCAGCTCTGTTTCGCTTTTTCACATGAATACCTCCTAAGTACAAGACATTACTGTTAAGACGAGCTTCTCGCAAAAACGTTTCTGATTTATCTAAAAAAAGCCAACTGCCTCGTTTTGCTTAGCAGTTGGCTTTTTGTTGTATGAATTAATACCCGCGCCAGACTTTTCGTCTAAGCACGCCAGCGTACGCCCATTCCTCTTCTTCCGGCATGTCCGCTAGAGTTTGGCTCAAAGCGTTCATTTTGCTGTCGATCTGGTCTAGGTAATGGAACATGACAGCTGTAGGCGTTTTTCCAGATACAGCACTGCCCCAGCCATTCTCTACCTCTCCATGATGACTCAAAATGCAATGCTTCAAGTGCAGAACCTCCGCGTCCCCTAAAGAAATATCTAGGTTGCGGCAAATGCCGCTCACCATCTCGACTCCCATAACCAGGTGACCAATTAACTGACCTGGCGTTGTGTAATCCGGGGCGATGGGGTCAGACAGCTCGTATAGTTTTCCAATATCGTGCAAGATACAAGTCGCAATCAGTACATCCCTGTCTACTTGTGGATACAGTGGCAAGAGGCTCTGTGCCGCTGTCAACAGAGAGACAATATGCTCGAGCAAGCCATGATAATAGTTGTGGTGCATGCGAACGCCAGCAGGATAATGGCGAAGGCGATCCTGAATCTCCTCTGTTGCCAGCGCCTCTTGAATAATGGCCTTGAGCGTGGCACTCTGCAGGCTGTCGACTGCATCGGTAAGCTTTGTCCACAGTTCATCTACTGGAACTGGCGAGATCGGAATGAGCGACTCCATCTGAACTTCGTCGGATGCAGCAGCAGGTCTGATCCGTTGAATCACCAGTTGCTTTTTCCCACGATACATTTGGACGGCAGCGTCGATCTTCACGACGACCTTGACGTTGATCCATTCCTTCATTTCTGCATTGACATCCCACAGCTTTGCCATGATCGTACCGGAGCGATCTCCCAGCTCCAGATTCAAGTATTCACTCTGATTACTCGCTACGCCAGCTTCCTTGTTTTTAATCAGGCAAAAAGCGACAACACGCTCTCCCTCTTGATAATCCAATAAATATTTCATCTATTTGTCCCATCCTAGCTTATTTTTTTCGGAACAGGGTTTCTTCCAGCTTTTTCACTATTTTCTTGCCGACTAAATCATCCGCTGATCGAATCACCTTCGTAATGACAGCCAAGAGGTCTTCTTCGCCATTCCAATGCTCACGTACAATCGATTCATCGATATCCACCAAAATCTTGCGCAATGCATAAACAGCCAAAATGACGTCGTCCAGAAGTCCGAAACCGCCGACTAATACCTCCGGAATAAAATCAACCGGGGTGATGAAGTAGGCAACTGCTACACCCGCTAACGCTTTTGATTGAACACCTACGCGCTTGTCCAGCATCAGACGGGCCAAGAGAACAAACAAATCTGGTGCAAGCAAAATAAAGTTGGCTACAGAATCATTGACTCCCTTGTCTTTAATGAACGCTTCGATTTTGTCACGCAATTTATCATAAAATCGCTGATGTTTTTCCGGTAATACGACAGGAACCAGTTCGGTTGGCTTCTGAACTACGGGCAGTAGATTTTCGTTGCTGTTTTCTTCACTCATTCTGATCCCTCCGTAATTGCTTTTTTACTTTTGCCTTGTGTCTAAAATACGACCAGGCTGCAATCAATACGAGCAAAGCGATAAAGAAAATCGCGAGGTTACGGGCAATCAAATTAAACAGCTCATCCCAGCGTTCTCCTAATTGCCAGCCAAGCGTCACGAAAAGCAAGCTCCAAAAAAGCCCACCCAAATAGGTAAAGAGCATGAAAGTCGGAAATGGCAGTCGCGTGATCCCGGCAAAATAGGCCGTAAACTGACGAACACCTGGGATGAAATAACCTAGCGGAAGCGCCCATTTGCCGACGCGATTAAACCACTCTTCCGTTTTTTTGTAAACGGTATAGCCCATTCCCAGCCGTTTCCCATATCGTTCGAGAAAAGGGTAGCCTAATGTTCTGCCGATCCAGTATGCCACCGTCATTGCTGTAACGGAACCGAGAAAGCAGACGAAAAAAGTAGGCCAAAATTCCAATTTTCCCGTTGAGACAAGAAATCCAGAAAAAACGAGCAGCGTTTCTTCAGGCAAGGGCATCCCCAAAATTCCTAGAAAGAACAATCCAAACAAGGCACCATACCCATATTGCGTAATATAGTCACCGAAGGTTCCCATTACATCTTCCACGAATGTCACCACTTTTCCAGCAAGCTGCCCTCTTCCATTATGCCAAAAGAAAGGCGCATTCACAAATCAGAGCTCGTATGACAACTATTAATTTTTGCCAACTTGGAGATACTCTACAACATCAACCGAAAAACGAATCCAGCTTCACCATTCGCCTTACCCTTTGGGGATTTACAGACAAATGACTTGGGACAAACGAGGGATAGCACGGATGTGGAAAAAAACATATCGAAAGCTAAAATTCGAATACTACAAGGTGCTGAGAATGAAAGGGGCTCCAGCTTTTGTCGCCCGTGGATTTTTGCTCGGAATCTTCATCGAGTTCATAACGCTGCCTACTTTTGGCATCGCGTTTTTGTTGCTTTTCCCGCTTTGCAAGCTGTTTCGGGCCAGTTTGCCCGCTGCTTTGGTTGCGTTTGTCATCGGAAAGCTCATCTTACCGCTTTTCATCCTTTTCAATTACAATATTGGATACGTGTTGATCGGCAAACCGTTACAAGGACATTTGATCCATCCCGAGCCTGGAATGCAATGGCTTGTCTGGGTGAAAGAAAAAGGACTTGCCTATTTTACCGGGAGTGTCATCATGGGGCTTTTTGTCGCGTTCGCGAGCTACTTTCTCGTGTTAATAGGCCTTCAATTGTATCGCCGCAAGAAATTACGGCGCTCATTGCCTGAAGAAAGTCCTACCCCTTAATCGCTCGAACGAAAAAGACCGGTCCGACAATCGAATGTCAGTCCGGTCTTTTTTGCTCGCAATGTTATGCAAAGTAGCCTTGATCGTGCAGGTGCTCCATGATTTCGGCAACAGTTTTGTCTTCTTTCAAGAGCTCTACGGTTACTTCCACTTGCTCTGGGGACAAACCGTTCGCTCCGAGGCTTTCCTTGATCAACACGTCGTTAGGGCGACGGAAGTACGTTTGCAACGTACGCTTCACACGTCCTTCCAGACTTGTTCTCAGCATCAATTCAGTCGTAGACATCTGTTCCACCTCTTTCCTAGAAAGATTTGCGTAACCCCTATTATCTTATAAAACCGTGGAATAATCAACCTTTCTGCGAAATAGCTTCCTTGCATAGTTGATCCCGGTTTTGGTCATGGGAAGAACGGAGATGTTCATCGATCGATACACCATTATACGTCAGTTGGGAAAACTGCTCTCCCAGTACATCTTCCTCTATGTTATTGGCGATACCCTCGAAAACAACTGCACGTGCATCCAACAAGTACTGGCGATCGCGTTCAATCCGATGCAGGATTTCCTCGCGTCCTTTTGCAGGTACTCCGTGTCCAGGAATGACTTCTTCCACTTCTCCTTGAAGGACCAACCGCTCAAGCTTTTCCAGACTCTCCAAATAGGCACTGCTGTCGTCAATAAACGGGAACTCCAAATTCGATAGCATGTCACCGACAACAAGCAGCTTCTGTTCCCGGAACAAGGTCGCCATCTGATCGGGTGTATGTCCTGGTACAGGCAGGAAAAAGACTTCCTGCCAATCTTGGGCATCCTCCACAAGTTTCGTGAATGTCGGCATTCCTACTTCATACGATCTGACCACGTAATACGACCCGTCAAACCGTTTCGCCTTGTTCAGCTTCTGCTCAATCCGTCCATCTGTGAGGATTTCCTTTTGTGCAATGATTGTGGCATCCGGAAATTTGCCGATTCCGACAACATGATCCCAATCTCCGTGAGTTAGGACGAGAATAAGCTCTCTTCCGTTCCTCTCCCTTCGCACATAGTCAGCAATCGCCTCTATCTCGTGGGGAAAATAGGCTGGATCAAACAAGTAGAGACGTTGCTCAGTTGATACGACTGCACTGGTCGTTTGCCACAGACAACTTGTAAACAGCTTGTAGGATTGTGCCATATCTATATGCCTGGCATGATGTTGCGCTTATGCTCAGAGATTCGATGCAGGTAATCAATGCGTTCTTTGGCTTCCGGTCGAGTTTCCCCTGTAATCAGCAAACGATCGAGATCCTCATAGGTGAAACCCATCTCCTGTTCATCCGTCTGCCCTTCCCACAAATCAGCTGAAGGTGGCTTCGTGATGATCTCTCCAGGCACCCCGAGCTCAGCAGCGAGAATTCGCATCTCATGCTTCGTCAGACTTGCTACTGGATTAAAGTCGGCAAGACCGTCGCCACCTTTTGTCATATAGCCGACATAAATCTCGCTGCGATTGCACGTATCCGCTACCAAGTATCCTTTTTGGTTAGCAATGGCATACAGCACTGTCATGCGCAAACGAGCCTTTGTATTTCCCTTTGTTTTGTCATCAAGCCCAAGTACACCCTCGATAGCAGGTACCAAAGCGTTATAGGCAGGCCCTACATCTACCGTGTGCAAATTCAATCCAATCGCTTCAGCAAGTCGCTTGGAATCTGTTTCATGAACGGTTTGCGAGTATGCAGGCAACCAAACGCCAATGACGCGTTCTGAACCCAATGCACGAACACACAGCGCTGCCGTAACGGCACTGTCAATCCCACCAGAGATACCGACGACTGCACCGCCGAGTCCATTTCCGTCAATTTGCTCACGAATAAAGGCAATACGTTTTTCCACGTCTTCTTTTACATGAATCTGGTAGTTCGCCAGATGTTCTTGAAACTTGTCCACGCTACCTACCCCCAGGGTTGATTATTTCTCCCTCATCCTACCATGCCGTTTTCAGTGTGGCAATTGGCGCAGAACGGGACTACACTATATACTATAGAGAGTTCTTGACTAACGAGGAGAAGGAGAGAGTCGATGATTATCCTCAAGACACCTGAAGAAATTGAACTCATGCATGCAGCAGGCAAGATTTTGGCTGCTTGTCATCGTGAGATTGCCAAGATGATTCGTCCAGGCATTTCTACCTGGGAGATTGATCAATTCGTCGAAGAATTTTTGGCTGAAAATGGCGCGACCCCTGAGCAAAAAGGGTTTCATGGATATCCCTATGCCACATGCGGTTCCGTAAATGATGTCATCTGCCATGGCTTCCCGAAAAAAGAGCCTCTGCGTGATGGCGATATCGTCACAATCGACATGGTTGTACGCAAAAACGGTTGGCTGGCTGACTCCGCTTGGTCCTATGAAGTGGGAACGGTGTCCCCGGAAGCGAAAAGACTTCTGGAAGTCACTGAAAAATCGCTGTATCTCGGTATTGAGCAAGCTGTCGTAGGCAATCGGATCGGCGACATTTCCCACGCTATTCAAACGTATGCGCAAGAACAAGGCTACTCCGTCGTGCGCGATTTTACCGGACATGGTATCGGTCAGGAAATGCATGAGGAGCCGTTTGTTCCTCACTTTGGCCCTCCTGGCAGAGGACAACGCCTCAAAGAAGGCATGGTCATTACCATTGAGCCTATGCTGAACATCGGAACGTACCATGCAACGGTCGATGAAGATGGCTGGACAGCACGTACACGAGATGGGAAGCTGTCCGCTCAATACGAGCACACTCTCGCTATTACCGCGGATGGACCTGTTATCTTAACCAAACAATAAGGATGTACGAAAAGCCCTTGCATTGTCAGGGCTTTTTCTTTTTCTCCCAATGTGCCCGGTCGCACATTCAAACGTTGACACCCCTTCTTCCGCTCCGTATGATGCAAGTACGCTTTGTTACTACTCAGTAACAAATTGATCAGACCAGCAACCGCTAAGCACAAGGAGGGTTTCATCCCATGTCCGATACAAACTCATCTAAGCAACTACGCGATATCCCATTGTCCGTTCTCGATTTAGCACCCATTACGGAGGGTAGCAACGCTGCTGAATCGTACAAAAACAGTCTCAATCTGGCGCAACAGGTGGAAAAATGGGGCTTTACACGTTACTGGCTCGCCGAACACCACGCAATGCCCAGCGTAGCCAGCTCTGCCACTTCCGTTCTCATCGGTCACATTGCCGGTGGCACCAGCAAAATCCGTGTGGGTTCAGGCGGCATAATGCTGCCCAACCATGCTCCACTCGTGATCGCTGAGCAATTCGGGACACTGGAGTCTCTCTATCCTGGCCGGATCGACTTAGGTCTTGGACGCGCACCCGGAGCGGACCAACGAACAGCACGTGCGCTACGCCGCGATTTGCGGATTGGTGGAGAAGATTTCCCGGAGTTATTGGAAGAGCTGCGTGAATATCTTCGTCCACGAACAACCGAGTCGGCATCTGCCATCCGCGCTATCCCTGGCGAAGGTTTGAACATCCCGATCTGGCTGCTCGGTTCGAGCGATTTCTCAGCGCGACTGGCAGGCATGCTCGGATTGCCGTTTGCTTTTGCTGGGCATTTTTCGCCGAACTTTACCTTGCCTGCCTTGCAGACATATCGCCATTGTTTCCGTCCATCGGAAGTGCTGGATCAGCCATATGCCATGGTTGGCGTCAACGTGATGGCAGCCGATACCGATGAGCTTGCAAATCGACTGGCCACCTCCCATTACCAGGCATTCTTAAATCTCGTCCGCGGCGATCTCAAGCCAATCCAACCACCTGTGGACAATATGGATGAGCTATGGAGCGAATTCGAAAAACTGTCTGTCCAAGCACAGCTGCGCTCTTCCATCATCGGCAGCCCTGTTACCGTGAAAAGCAAACTGCAAGAGTTGGTCGATGCCACAGGAGCAGATGAGCTCATGATTACGACGCAAATGTACCACCATGCCGATCGCGTGCGCTCTTTTGAAATTGTCGCCGACGTCTGGAAGTCCTAAATGGGGGATGGTATATGACGGAAGCAAAACGGCCTCGCGTGCCTCGGGAAAAAGCCCAAGAGATCATATTGAACGCTGCGGAAGAATTGTTTTATCAAGAAGGGATCCATGCTGTTAGTGTAGACGCCATCGTCGAGCGTGCCGGAATGAATAAAATGAGCGTCTATCGGCAGTTTTCCTCGAAAACGGACCTGATTCTCGCCTACATGACCCGAAAGCAAGACGCTTTTTGGCAAGAATGGGAAGAAAGCATCGCCAAACATCCCAACCAGCCGCGAGAGCAAATCATTCAGTTTTTTGCTGATCTGGCTGAGCGAGCATCCAATGAGCAATTTCGCGGCTGTTGCTTTATCAATGTAGCTGTAGAGTTTCCTGATCCGGTTCATCCTGTTCGCGAGTTGGTTTGCTCGCATCAGAAACGAATCCGCGACGCTTTTTTGGACCGTACGACTGCCCTTGGTGCTGCGCATCCATGCGAGCTGGCCTATACGCTTATCTTGTTGATGGAAGGTACTTACGCAGATAGCCAGACGTACGGAACCGATAGTGCAGCGATTCGCATGGTTCCTGCCATCGTAGAAAAAGTTTTGGACCAAGCGCTTCACAATTAAAAAAGTGGCTCCCTGCCTTATTCCAGCAGTTGCCACTTCCTCTTTTTGTCGCTCATACAGCTGTTTTAGCGCTGAGCACTGGTCGCATACTTGTCTTGTTTCGCCGTCATCGCTTCTAATTCTTTGACGTCTTGTTCCAAGTCATGGATGTCTTCTTCAATCAGTTTTTTCAGATGTTGCTTTTCCCGCAGGATTTTGCGGGTTTGCTCCAAACGCTGATTCAAATCGAACACGCCGAGATACACTGCTTTTCCCTCCCTATGTAGGTTTTCCACCTTACATGTTATGCAGCGATCACCAGAAGTTGCAGACCATTTTTTTGTGGGGTCAAAATAGGTAAAAGTGAAAAGAGACTTCCCGTGAGCATAAAGCTCTGGAAGTCTCCTATTTGCTTTAGAGTCCTTTGTATTTGCCCAATTCTTCCCGCAGACGATACACTTCCTGTACCAAAGCACGCTTCTCCAGACGGTCAATCTCCTGATCCAAATCGTTCATGCGTGCATGTCCATTATATGGCACATCATGCATCGGGAAGCCGTCAGAAGCGTATGACCACTGCGGTTCCTTCGGCATGATCATCGCCATCAGCAAGTAAAGCAAAATCGGTACTCCTGTAAAAACAGTGAGAACGACAACTCCTACTCGTACCAGCGTAGAGTCAATACGCAAAAATTGTGCAATCCCACCACAAACTCCAAATAACCGTTTATCATGAGAACGGTATAGTCGTCTTTCCATCATTACATTCCACCCTCTCTACAGTATCCGCTTGCCTTGTATCTACAGGATACCCGATAGGCGATTCCGGTAAAATGGTCCGTAGAGGGATTTGTCCTCCGTCGCTGGACGGAGATCAATCATTTGGCAGGTGGCTCATAAACGGGGCGTGGACGATCAAACTGTTCGCCCAGAGTCGCATACGTATGGCCCGCTAATCTGCTAACGGGTGCAAACGCTGCAGCATCAATCCGTCCTGCCTGATACAACTCATCCGCTACATGGACATGCACCACTTCCCCGATAATCAAATCCGAAGTGGTCGGACTACCTAATTCCACAATCTGATGCAGCTTGCACTCAAAATGGATGCGGGATGCACGGAGTCTTGGCACCTTGACGCGAACGGATGGGGCGACTTCCAGCCCCAATGCCTCTACTTCACTGATCTCTGGCGGGTAATCAGCAGAAGTCTGATTGACCGCATCCACATTGTGTACGTCCACCATATTGACCACGAATTCTCCCGTTTGCATGATGTTTCGTGCCGTATCTTTTGGGACGCTCCCCGGCTTTCGCATGACGGCAACCGAAACCATCATCGGCTCAATGCTGGCGACATTAAAATAACTGAAAGGAGCGGCATTGACGATTCCTCCCTCCCCTAACGAGGTGACCCAAGCGATCGGCCTCGGGACGATACATCCGATCAAGAGCTTGTATTTTTCCTGACGTTCGATTTCGTGAATGGCGATTTCCATTGCGATTTTGCACCTCTTCCTATTCCTGGGGTGGCAACCAGCTTGACATGTATGCCTCATCCTCAATTTCCAACGCTTGCTTTGTGACATGAAGCGGGTGGAATGTGTCCAGCATGACAGCCAGCTCCTGCGTTTCTTTTTTCCCAATGCTCGCCTCTACCTTGCCTGGATGCGGCCCGTGAGGAATCCCCATTGGATGCAGGGTGATAGACCCCTCGTATATGCCTTTTCTACTCATAAAATTGCCATCTACGTAGTATAACACCTCGTCACTTTCAACATTACTGTGGTAGTAAGGCGCAGGGATCGCTTGCGGATGATAGTCGTACATCCGCGGAACGAATGAGCAGATGACAAAGTTTTGACCGGCAAAGGTTTGATGGACAGGTGGCGGTTGATGAATGCGTCCAGTAATCGGTTCAAAATCATGAACACTCAGTGCGTACGGATACAAATACCCGTCCCAGCCCACGACATCAAACGGATGGAAATCAAAGAAATAGCTATAGACCACGGACTGGCGTTTGACACGCACCTCGAAGTCTCCGCTTTCCACATGCGTCACCAACTTTTCCGGTACACGAATATCACGTTCGCAAAACGGCGAATGTTCCAATAATTGTCCGTGCTCGTTGCGATAACGCTTTGGTGGCACAATCTCATTCTGGGACTCAATGACGAGGAAACGGCTCTGGACAGAAGGTACAATCCGATAGGTTGTGCCGATCGGAATGACGAGGTAGTCGCCAGGCTTGTAAGTGAGTGTACCGAAAATCGTTTGCAGTTCTCCCTCACCTTGATGGACAAAGACGACTTCATCCCCATCTGCATTGCGATAAAAGTAATCCATCGGCTCTGTCGGTGAGCATACTGCCATGACGACATCGTTATTCCCCAGCAAGTAGCGACGTCCGAAAATCGGGTCCCCGCCCGGCTGAACATCAAACGTTTTAAAATGCTGATGCTTCAAATCAACCTGCTCCACGTATTCCAGGCGGACGTCTGCGTATTTGCGCGTCTCCCTCACTTGGGTAGGCGGATTGTGGTGATATAGAATCGACTGAATTCCGGAAAACCCTTTGGTTCCCATCACTTGCTCACGGTACAGTCCCCCATCCGGCTTATAAAATGTCGTATGCCGCTTTTGTGGAACTTCCCCCATTCGTTGATAAAAAGCCATACGTTCCTTCCTCCTTTTTTTCATCCTTATTCACAAATCGTATTGCGAAGCACACCGAGGCGTTCCACCTCTAGCTCTACTACATCCCCTGGCGCAAGCCAAGCATACTGCTCTGTCCCCAGCTCCAAAATGCAGCCAGTCCCTACTGTTCCCGATCCGATAACATCTCCGGGATACAAGGAACAGTCCTCTGAGGCACGGGCAATCATTTCAGCAAATGTATAGTGAATGTCCTTGAAGTTTCCTTTTGAATACTCCCTACCATTGATACGTGCCACCATCTCCAGATCGTAGCGGCTGCCCTTTTCGCCTGCGATACGTACATCTGCCAGCTCCTCCGGTGTAACCAGCCACGGTCCCATGGACGTTGCGAAGTCTTTGCCCTTCGCTGGCCCTAAGCCGACCTTGACCTCCTCCCGTTGTATATCCCGGGCACTCCAGTCGTTTAAGATACAAAATCCTGCGATGTGCTCTTCCGCTCGTTCAACTGGGATGTTTACTCCTGCTTTTCCAATCACGCAGGCAATTTCCAGCTCATAGTCCAGCCACTCGGTTGCTTTTGGTCTGCGAATATTCGCTTGTGTCCCTGTAAAAGCTGCTGCATTCGAAAAATAAAAGACGGGGAAGTGATACCATTCGGGCACCATCGGAAGTCCGCGTTTGGCTCGCGCTGTCTTCACATGGGCCTCGAAGGCATAAAAGTCTCGGAAGCTGGCGGGACGTGGAAGTGGCGAACCTAGCTCGACTTGCTCATAATCCCAGCCATCCTGTGCCTCGTTTGCTGTTTGGAGATCGGGTAACCAGTTTGCCCACTCCTCGAGCAAACCAAGCACTGTACTCGGTGCTCCCGGGCAAGCCTGTGCAATATCTTTGACTTTTCCTTCGTGCAAGAGCCCCGCTCGCCAAGCATCCCTTTCCCTTTCTCGATAGGAAACCAGCTTCATGAAACCCTCTCCTTCTCTTGGGCAAATAAGAAAACCCAGCTCACCCCCAAGGCAATTCCGGTGCATGACAAATAAAAAGGGGAGCCCTCTTTGTCAAAACGATCCGAAACAGGCATCAGGCGCAAGCTGGGTCTAGTCTGCTACTGAAAAAAATCTTTGCGGGATTTTCCCCCGCAGACAGCCAGCTATTCTCTGTTGTGTTTCCAATGTTTGTAATGAATTTCTTCTATCATATCGAAAACGCTTACAGCTTTCCAGAGGGAAATGACGAAATTTTTCGCCTAGGTCATTTCCTTGCACGGATAATCGGGAAAAAATTGTTGGACTACCTGCTCCATATCACTTGGCAGCGGCTCCTCCCAGCTCATCGGAAGACCGCTGCGCGGATGGACAAAGGATAGCCCCCATGCATGTAAAGCTTGTCTGCCGATATGCTCCCGTTCTCCCCCGTACAGATCATCTCCTGCAAGTGGGTGCCCTTCACTGCTCATATGTACGCGAATCTGATGCGTGCGTCCCGTCTCCAGCTTCACCTCGACAAAACTCATTCCTTCCCCTCGGGCAAGCACACGATAATGGGTAACAGCTGTCTGCCCATCCGGCCTTACCTGTCTGGTGATAAACGAATTTTCCGCAAGGCCAATCGGCGCATCTATCGTACCTTCATCAGACTCCACGATCCCTTGAACGATAGCTCGATAGGTCCGCTGCAGCGTTCTGATCTGCTGCATGCGGCTGAATTGTTCATGCGCCCATTGATTTTTCGCCACGATCATCAAGCCTGATGTATCTTTATCCAAACGGTTCACCGCCCGGAACTTTCTGTGCTCGCCACGCTTTTTCCAATAAGCGATCATCCCGTTTGCCAAAGTTCCACTGGGATGATTTCCTGTCGGATGAACAACCAATCCCGCTGGCTTTGCAATGACCATCAAATCCTCGTCCTCGTAACGGATGGAGAGCGGCATGTCCTCTGGGGCAACAGTCTCTTCCGCCTCTTCTTCAACCATGACGGCTATTTTATCGCCGGCTTGCAATTTTTCATTTACGAATACGAGGACGCCATTCCGTGTAATAGAGCCTTTAAACTTGGCACGAATGAGCAGACGACGCGATACGCCATACCGCTTTTGCAGTACTTCTCGCACGGTTTGCCCTGCATCTGCCTCATCCACCGTGAAGCTTATTAATTCTTCTAGCATGTTGTCTCTCCTTTAAGTCTTCCCTCCCCCTCAGTATAGCAAAAAACGATCATGGCTGTTTGGCCATAACCGTCTGGAGTGTCTATCAGATGTTGTCTTTCACTTCGATGACAAAGGCATGACCTGCATCGCCTTGCGTCCACTGACCGCGAACATCAAACAAATACCAGCCCGGCTGTTCGGGTGCCTTCCACTGATTGCCGTTTTCCACTGCTTGCTCCACTTCTTTCATACCGTTCCATTGGGTTACCTTGAGCGTATTTGCAGTTGGCTGCTGGGCAAAAGTGACGGTCAGCGTCGCCCCGGGCTTTACTTGCAGGGGTGCAGGCTTTTGCTCTGCGATGAGTTCGGGTGGTGCCGCCGTATCCTTGCAGATCGCTTCGCTATTATAGCTCCAGCAGGAAGATGCTGGCACCGTCGCAGCTGTTTTTCCGCTCCATTCAATCACTGGCTGTGGTGGTTCCGCGAGCTGCGAAGTCCCTTGCGCGGATGATCCGTTCCCACACCCCGTCAGCAACAGTGTCGCTATCAAAAATAGTTGACCAATCCATCCTACCTTTTTCATCCAATCACCTCAAACCTATGACGCGAGAAAAAGGGGATTCGTTTCATGCGACTTGGCTCAGTCGATCATTGCCCTATGATTGCCACACACTCGTTGGAATCGAAAAAGTAGTAGAAACCTCTTTCAAATAGTCATCGAGCTGTTCTGCCGGATTATGGATCGGTTTGCCATGGCATACTTCCAAATGGCGTGGTCGCAATTGACGGACGATCAAACTGCTTTTGAGTGCTTGAGCCATATCCGCCGTAAACATCGGCATGGGACGATGCAATCTGCCGCGTTTGGAAGTAAACAAGTCTCCCGCCAAAAGCACTCCATCCTTTTCGTGATAATACACCACATGCCCCGGAGAATGACCGGGTGTCAGATAAGGTTGCAGTCCGCCAATTGGGGCTACATTCCCTTCGGCATCCTCTGGCAAAGGCTGAGCCAAGCCAGGCTGGACGTTTACTTCCAGCTTTTTACGACGAGGATACAGCTCTTTCCCTTCCATATACGGAATCTCGATTCGATGGGCAAAGACTGGTACGGATTCTTCCGCCGCGATTTTTTTAACGGCCCCCACGTGATCCGAATGACCATGCGTCAGCAAAATTCGTTTGAGTGGTCCCGCATTCAACTGCTTGATAAAAGCCATAATCCGTTTCGTCATAAATGGCATCCCTGCATCGACAAGCGTAACGCCATCTTCTTCCCTGACAATCCAGACCCGCAAAGGAATCAATAACCACGCTTTGATACACCAAATGTTCGCCGAGATTTGCTCCACTCTGATCATTCTCTCGTCACTCCCTGTTCCTTATTTTTTGACTTCCTGCGAGAAAAACATCTACAGCTAAAGCGAATGTAGGTGCCAGCCTTTCCATCAAGCTGTCCAACGGTTCTTCGGAATGTGTATACGTACCAACGATGCCGTGCAGCGTGTAGAAGTAAATCCTTGCATGGGCAAGCGCATTTTCTTCCTCCATCTCACTTGGCAAGCATCTCCTTACAGCCTCCCTCAATAAACCAAACAATTGATTGCGCAGCGTTTGCAATTCTTTTTCCGGTTCCTCCACATCGATCCGAGAGGCTTTGATCATGAAGAACAAGGTATACATCGTTCGATTGCGCAAGCAAAAGTGGATGAACTGACTGCTGAGTTCACGCAGGTTCTCTTCTGGTGTTCTTCCGTGTTTGGACAGTGCTTCTTCCATTTGTAGAGTTAAGCTTTGCAACGGTTCCTTGGACAGATGATGAAGCAGTGCTTCTTTGTCCTTGAAATAAATATAGAGGGTTGTATGGGAACAGCCGGCTGCTTTGGCGATTTCCCTGATGGATACCGTATCAAAGCCTCTGGTAGCGAAAAGGTCTGCTGCTGCCGTCAAAATCGCCCGTTTCGTTTCTTCTGAGCGTATTTCTTGTTTGCTTGCCATGTGTGATATTCAGCTCCTTACTTCTTGCAAAACTTTATAACCATCGGTTAGTAACCGTTGGTTATAATATAACCACTGGTTACCAATTCCGTCAAGACTATTTTTTCCATTCGCTGTAAATAAAAAAACCCCCTTTTCGTCACTTGGACAAAAAGGGAGCCTCTTATGAAAAGGATTGTTTTAGCTTACTTCGCAGCTTGTGCAGCAGCAATCGCAGCTTCGTAGTTTGGATGCTCACCAGCAGCAGCCACATACTCCGCGTGTACAACCTTGTCGTTTGCATCGATTACGAATACAGCGCGAGCCAAGAGACGGAATTCTTTGATCGCTACGCCGTAAGCTGTACCGAAGCTCAGATCTTTGTGATCAGATACTGTTTTCACTTTGTCGATACCAGCAGCACCGCACCAGCGGTTTTGCGCGAATGGCAGGTCAACGGAAACAGTCAGAACAGTAACGCCATCCAATTTCGCAGCCTCTTCGTTGAAACGGCGAGTTTGTGCATCGCACACGCCAGTGTCAATGGAAGGGATTACGGAGATGATGCGAACCGTGCCTTTGGAATCTTCCAAAGTTACAGGGGACAGATCGCCACCTACTACAGTAAAGTTAGGAGCAGTATCTCCTACTTTGATTTCAGGACCGAGCAGTGTTACAGGACCACCTTTGAATACAAATGCGCCTTGACGCTCAACAGCAGTTGTCATGATTTCTTCCTCCTCACCAAATCTTTCATATGTACTCAATTATCATACCCTATCATTCACTTTTTTTCACTATGCCAATAGTAGAAATTACAGATTCACTTGCACTTTTTCGCTCCGCTTGGCTTGTACCTCGGCGATTCGTTTCACTTCATGCTCATACTCCCAATCCGTTTTCGCATTCAGCTCATGACAGCGCATCAGCGCATGATAGAGGGCAAATGCGAAGGTAACCTGCTTCATTTCATACCGCGTTCCATGTGCTTTTGGCAATGCCGTGTTGATAATCTCAATTTGATACGTGGCTTTTTCCCGCTTGTCCCTGACTGGCACGATATACCCCATACGCTTTAAGACATGGCCGTAATCGAATTCTCCTTCATCGTCAAAATCAATGGTCTCGTCCGATGTTGCCAAATACTCGAGCAAGGTCCCCATATCCAGCATTTCGAAGCAAGCAGGCTGTGGCATGGACAAAACTGAGCCGTCATTGTTTACAAAATAAATATGGTCGCGATAATGAAAGATCAGTTCATCTTCTGGAACTTCGTCGGGAAACATCCAGTGATTTTGCGGAATCAGGTAACGCCAGATTTGTGCAGGTTCACAATGGAGTAATTCCATGGCAGGGCTCCCTCCTCTTCCCTACCAGTTTTGGCAAAACTAGCACTCGCTATTCAGACAGCTCCTGCATGTAGCGTCGCCAATTCCCATGCGGAATGTGCACCCCTGTTTGCTTGACCAGGTCTCGATCCAAATAACGATAAACGTAGACGTTCACGACCTGACCTGTTCCTTCCAGCGTCGCTGGCACGATAATCCGTTCATATTCATTGCGCGGATCTCCCTCGCCATAGTACGTCTCCAGCTCGTCCAGTCCAGCTAGCGCTTGCTCGTACACGTCAGGGGCAAACGTGACGATCTCCCCCACGACCTCCTGCTCTCCTCCAAGTAATCCCGGATAGCCTGCCTGCAAATGATAGATCTCTCCTTGAATCGTCGCAGGTATTGCCTCATGCTTATACGGTTTGACGTAATTCCTGTAATTACCAAAGCCCTTTAAAAGTGTGCCGTACACAAATACGGGCAGCCTTTCGTTCTGATTGTTCACGTGCATCCATCCTCCTGTATCGAAAAAAGTGTGTCTTGTGTCGAGAAAATTTTGTATATTTGTTCTATATATAATTTTAATACGTCTTTTTTTCCGAGACGTAAGGGGGAGAGAATAATGAAAAAGAGAAAAATCAATCGCCTACTGGTAGCAAACCGCGGTGAGATCGCCATTCGAATCTTCCGTGCAGCAACGGAACTCGGCATACGTACGGTAGCCGTGTACTCCGAGCAGGACAACGTTTCTATCCATCGCTTCAAGGCTGACGAATCTTACTTGGTCGGAGCGGGAAAAGGGCCTATTGAGGCTTACCTTGATATTGAAAGCATCATCGAAATTGCCAAGCGCAACGATATCGATGCCGTTCACCCAGGCTACGGATTCCTTGCCGAAAATGCTGAATTTGCAAAGCGCTGCCAAGAGGAAGGGATCATTTTCATTGGACCATCCCCTGCGCTGATCGACAAATTCGGAGACAAGGTAGAAGCCCGTCGTCTTGCGATTGAAGCGGAAATCCCAGTGATTCCAGGCACTCCAGAGCCAATCGAAACACTCCAAGAGGCGCTTCTCTTTGCCAAAGAATACGGCTACCCCATCATTATTAAAGGCGTATCTGGCGGCGGAGGCCGTGGCATGCGTATCGTCCGCAGTCAGGAGGGATTGCAAGATTCGTTAGATCGTGCACGTTCAGAGGCCCGCTCTTCCTTCGGCAATGCCAAGGTGTATTTGGAGCGATACTTGGAACAGCCCAAACATATCGAGGTCCAAATTCTCGGTGACAACCACGGAAACATCGTCTATCTGTATGAGCGCGATTGCTCTGTTCAACGGCGCCATCAAAAAGTAGTCGAAGTAGCACCGAGCCTATCCTTGGATGACAAGCTGCGTGAAGATATTTGCCAGGCTGCTCTCACTCTCATGAAAAAAGCCGGTTATTCGAACGCTGGTACTGTCGAGTTTTTGTTAACGCCGGACAAGCGTTTTTATTTTATAGAAGTCAATCCACGCATTCAAGTAGAGCATACCATCACGGAGCTCATCACTGGAATCGACATTGTTCAGTCGCAGATTCGCGTAGCCGAGGGTCATGCCCTCTCCGATGAAGAAATTGGCATCCGGGCGCAGAGCGATATCCAGATGAGTGGTTTTGCCATCCAATGCCGCGTCACGACAGAAGACGCAGAAAACAACTTCCTGCCAGATGCCGGTCGCTTGTCCGCCTGGCGTTCCGGTGGAGGCTTCGGAGTAAGGCTCGACGGTGGCAATGGTTATCCAGGTGCGATCATTACCCCGTTTTATGACTCGCTTCTGGTCAAAATCTCCACGTATGGCGCGAGCTTTGATCAAGCCGCTCGCAAAATGCTGCGCACATTGCGTGAGTTCCGTATTCGCGGCGTGAAAACGAACCTGCCGTTTTTAGAAAATGTCGTGACACATCCTGATTTTTTGAGTGGCAACTACGATACGTCGTTTATTGACACCAAACCTGAGTTGTTTATCTTCCCTGGCCGTCAGGACCGAGGTACCAAATTACTATCTTATATCGGAGACACGATTGTCAACGGATATCCGGGTCTCCCTAAATCGGAGAAAAAGCCGCACTTCGACTCGCCTCGCATCCCGCGGACACCATTTACCCAGCCATATCCGGACGGTACCAAGCAAATTCTGGACAAAGAAGGTGCCGACGGTCTGGTACGCTGGATTCAAGCGCAGAAGCAGGTGCTTGTCACAGACACGACATTCCGCGATGCCCACCAGTCTTTGTTTGCTACGCGTGTTCGTACCTACGATCTCGCCTCCATTGCAGAAGCGACAGGCAAGCTCGGTTCTGGTCTCTTCTCGCTGGAGATGTGGGGCGGCGCTACTTTTGACACGACGATGCGCTTTTTGCAGGAATCTCCTTGGGAGCGACTGCAAATTCTCCGCCAGCGCATACCGAATGTCCTGTTCCAAATGCTCTTGCGCGGAGCAAATGGCGTAGGCTACACCAATTACCCGGATAATGCGATTCACGCCTTCGTCAAAGCATCTGCTGAAAATGGCATTGATGTCTTCCGGATCTTTGACAGCCTGAACTGGCTTCCCGGGATGCAAACAGCCATTGAAGCCGTACGTGAATCTGGCAAGGTAGCTGAAGCAGCGATTTGCTACACCGGAGATATTCTGGACCCGACCAAGACCAAATACACCTTGGCCTACTATGTCAATCTGGCTAAGGAATTGGAAAAAGCAGGTGCTCATATTCTCGCGATCAAGGATATGGCAGGTCTTTTGAAGCCGTATGCTGCTTATTCACTCGTCTCTGCTTTAAAACAAGAAATCAGCATTCCGATCCATCTGCACACTCATGATACGTCAGGAAACGCTGGGGCTATGCTTCTAAAAGCAATCGAAGCAGGCGTGGATATCGTCGATGCTTGCGTCAGCTCGATGTCTGGACTCACTTCCCAGCCAAGCTTGAACGGGTTGATCGCGAGCCTAGCCCACACAGAGCGTGAAACTGGCTTATCTCTTGAATCGTTCAACAAGTTGTCTGATTACTGGGAGGATGTTCGTCCGTACTACCAAGGTTTTGAAAGCGGCATGAAAGCGAGCAACACGGAGGTGTACGTGCACGAAATGCCTGGAGGCCAATACACCAATCTGGAACAGCAAGCCAAAGCGGTTGGTCTGGAAGGCCGTTGGGACGAAGTGAAGCACATGTATGCTGTCGTCAATCAAATGTGTGGCGACATCGTAAAAGTGACCCCGTCTTCCAAGGTCGTCGGTGATATGGCACTGTTTATGGTCCAAAACAACTTAAATGAGGAAAACATTTGGGAGAAAGGCACACGCCTCGACTTTCCGGATTCCGTCATTCAATTTTTCCAAGGGTATCTTGGCCAACCGCCAGGCGGATTCCCGAAGAAGTTGCAGGAGCTCGTGCTCAAAGGTCGCGATGCCTTTACTGCACGTCCGGGTGAATTGCTTGCACCCATTGACTTTACGCAAGTTGCTGCTGAGCTGGAAGCCAAAATCGGACGTGAGCCCAGTCATTTAGACGTCCTGTCCTATATCATGTATCCGCAAGTCTATTTGCAATTTGAACAGCGCCTGAAGGAATACGGTGACCTGTCGGTATTGAATACGGGAACGTTTTTCTACGGATTGCGTCCAGGTGAGGAAACTGCCATTACGATCGAGCGCGGTAAAACGCTGATTATCAAGCTGGTTGCAGTTGGCGAGCTTCATCCAGATGGCCGTCGCATCATCTATTTTGAACTGAACGGACAGCCACGCGAAATTTTCATCCGTGACCAGTCTGCGAAAGTCTCTGAACTGATCCGCCGAAAAGCAGAAGCGCAAAACCCTGCCCACCTCGGTGCCTCCATGCCAGGGAAAGTACTCAAGGTACTTGTAGCTGAAGGTGACAAGGTGCGTAAAGGGGAGCATCTTTTGGTGAGTGAAGCGATGAAAATGGAAACGACCATTCAGGCCCCGCTCGACGGAAAAATTAAAGCCGTCTATGTGAAAGCAGGCGAAGCCATTCAAACTGGCGATCTGCTCATTGAAATGGAGTAAGCATCGTCTATAATAGGAGATAGTAAATTGTTCCTGGGGATTCATTCCATTTACTTGTGAGGAGGTGACCGACATGAAAACGAATCGAGTCAGCCATGTTCCATTTACGCAGCGGGTAGGCCGCTATCATTCCCACATGCTTCAGGCAAAATTAAGCACGCCAGTCAATCCGGTCTTTCGTTATAATTTGCAGCCGTTCTACACTCGTCAGCAGCAATGGACAACGGAGCTTTCCGATTCCTTATCGCGTCTGTACCGCTTTTCCTCAGATTTGGAGAAGAGTGCTCGGGAATTTATTGACGCGGGGAAAGACAACGAGGCTGGACCTGACATGGAGCGATTACATGAGCGAACACACTCATTAGTAAGTAAATACAATCGCCTGCAGCTATTTCTTGCAGAAAAAGCAGATACCTTGACGACGCAAAAGCTGGATGCATTCGCTCAAGTGGCTAAAGACGCAGAGGAAAAACTCCAAACGTTTGGACTCAAGCTGTTACCAGATGGACAACTGGAAATGGACGATGAGAAATGGTTGGAAGCCGTACAGACCCGCTATGTGGACTATACAAATACAATGGAAAGTGTAGCCCAAGCATTCAGAGCAGGTACTTTGGAATTGCAAAGCAAACCCCTTGGCTCCTTTTCACGTTACTATGAGGAAGCGATGGCTCTCCATCCTTATATCGCCTCCTCCAGCTCGAGCCTTCATTATCAGCATGTTGCGAAAACAGGCTTGTATGTAAACGAACGCTGGTAATGCCATATACCTTCTACCAAAAAAACAGGTATGCCCCTTTTATGGAGGCATACCTGTTTTGTGCTTTCCTTATTTTCGATCCATAAGGTCTTCCAAATCTTGTTCTTCTGCTCTGGCGATAATCGTATTGGAGTAAACAGGAGTTTCATCCGATTTGGTAAACATCCCTTGAACTTTATCCACGATTTGCGGAACAGAATCCAAAATCCGGTCGTAGAGATGGGTCGTATTTTCAAGGGGAATCGAACGAATTCCTTGTTTGCCAACGACCAAAAAAGCTACAGGTGTGATGGAGACACCGCCACCACTCCCCCCGCCAAACGGGTGACCAGTATGTTCATGCTGCTGATGGTGTTGGTGCCCATTATGATGGTGATCGTATTGGAACTCACTACCCCCGGCCGCGAAACCGAATCCTACCTTGGAGATTGGAAGAATGACACTACCGTCAGGTGTCTCAACAGGATCACCAATGATTGTATTCACGTCCACCATTTGCTTGAGATTTTCCATTGCTGTTCTCATGAGTCCTTGAATTGGGTGGTCTGCCATATTTGTCGCTCCTCCTTCCTGTCTGTGTCATGTTTTATCATTCCCCCAACAAATCCAGAGCATGTACCTTGCATGAGGGAATAAATATTCATACTCCCACATTTGTGTTTAGGCACGCGTAGGCGCAGCTTGCCATTTTCGCTGCTTGCTTTTTCGAACCCGCAGAAATACTTTTAGCCCAGAAAAAAGGAAATGACCCAAATAAAAATGCAGCACAAAATGCACTTTGGTATGTAAAAGTGGCTGGTTCCAAACAGGCTGTACACTCATCGCTGGCATGGCACGCAATGAAATGGCGTTTGACATTACGCCGACAATCATGCTTTTTACTCCCCATATTAAGCCTGTCAAAGCACCTGTTTCTGCTGCCTGTCCTGTGCCCAGCACTGTATGCCATTCGAAATGCGTACAGCGAATTCGTCTAAACAACTCCTTTACCAACGGCATCAAATCGCGCACTCTTTCCAGCAACTCACGATAATTTTGATACCATTTCTTTACTTGCCTCCGCGTAAAATCTTTGACCCTCTCCCGAACCTTTCTTCCTTGCTGGATCGTTTCCTCTTTCGCTACCAGCTCTGGTCCTGCTTCTGTCAATTTCAAGAGGAGAACGGGAATATCGTATTTCCTTCGAATAACGCCCCAAGCTGTAATCGTTATCTCCAAATGATCATTATTGCCCTCGCGACTGTAAAAGCACGTCACCTGTATTGGTGTTATGATTACCAAAATAAATAGAAAAAGCAATCCAACGAACACCCAAACCATAAAAAAAATCCCACCCTTTCCACGTTAGTATGAGTGGAAAGAGCAGGAAATATGTTCAGCATTTTATTAATCAAGCACGTATACTTTGACGCCTTTTTGCAAGCCGTGATTTTCGGCTTCATTCACCGTCGGGAGATACAAATCCACATGGCGTTGCTTTACCGCACCACCGATATCAGCTGCCACTGCATAGCCGTAGCCATCAATATACAAGTGTGTACCCAGCGGGATGACATTTGGATCAACCGCTACAACCCCTTCGCGCAGTGGATACTCCAGATACGACAGAATCTTGTCGTTCGTGTAGCTGTAAGCAGTCGTCTGTACCGTTAATTCCTGGCGAAAAGGTGTACCGTTTCCGAGGGCTTTTGTCGTTCTCGGCTTATCCGGAAGCAAGTGAAGGGCCGCGTATGTAGCTGCTTCCGCTCTCGTCATATACTTGTTCGGCTTTATTGTACCGTCCTCATAGGCACTCATTAACCCGTTTTGCATGGCGTAAACGAGTGGGCGTTGCTCATTCTCTTTCACGCTGTTCCCATCCGGGTATTGGTTCAAAGTCTGGATCGTCGTAGACCACTTCAGGTTATTGACTGCTCCGCTGTCACCCATCGTTCTTACCAGAATTGAGGCGAGCTCTGCTCTTTTTACTGGCGCATCCGGATGTAAGTACAGGCGATTCCCCTGCTTTTGCCCATGGACAATTCCTAGTCGATAGGCCGTCTCTGCATAGGACGACAGCCAGCTGTTTGCAGGTACGTCCGCAAAGGATGATTGCTTGTTGCCAAGAGGGTCAATTCCTTTTGCATTTACAAACATCGTAAGCAGTTCACCCAATGTCACGTTGTCATCCGGTCGAAAATATTCGTTTTGACCAATTACGTCGGCTATGTAAAGTTGATTGATTTCTTGTTCTGCCCAATGGCCGCTAATGTCTGCATAAGGTGTTTCGTTCTTGTGAGTTGTTTCTGCCTCGACAACTGGTGTGCCTATAAGCAAAAAGGCTGCCAGCGAGGCAAGGATCATCCGTTTCTTCATCATCAACCTCCATGGGGAAATTTGCGAATCCTTTCGTATCATTTTATCGAACTATTTTGCAAAAACAATGAACAATAGTTTCCAGTCAAAAGGAAAGCCCTCGAACAGTATCCTGACGAATACTGTTTTAAGGGCTAATTGGACAATGATTACTTGGCAAAAATGTGTTTGCCGATCTTTTTCACTTGTGGGCGAGACCAAATCCACTTGGAAGTTGCCGTAACAGGGTTAAAGTAGTAAAGAGAATTGTTTGTCGGGTCCCATCCTCGTACGGCATCCCAAGCTGCCTGGTAAGCCGTCTTGTTAGGAGTCATCCAGAATTGTCCATCATCTACAGCGGTAAACGCTAATGGCTCAAAGATGACACCCGCAAGTGTATTGGGAAATTTTTTGGACTGGATACGGTTCAACGCGACCGCAGCCACAGCTACTTGGCCCTCATAAGGTTCTCCGCGAGCTTCGGAATAGACGAGCTGCGCCAGCATCTGCATTTCCGCTTTGTTTACCGACACTTTCTTTAGAACGCGCCATGTATTTGGACCAGTGATACCGTCAATGCGAAGTCCGTATGCTTTTTGAAACTGTCTGACGGCCTTTGCTGTATTTGCTCCGTAAATGCCATCCATTTTGCCGTTGTAGTAACCCAGCATCTGCAAACGATACTGCAAATCCCATACATCCCCGTTCACACTACCGGGTTGAATCTGTGTAGCTGCCAGGGAGTCAGCCGGGAAAATAAACGCTACAGCCATAAAGGCAGCAAGCAAGGTTGTTACTGCTTTCTTGCTCCACCACATAAATTGTTCCCTCCTTTACCCAACCCATTCTACAAGTTGGCGAAAGTAGGTTCAATTCAAGTATTTTGGCACAAGTAGTAACATGTACCTGCCATTATCCTTTTGGTCGGAACAAGACGGCCGTGATAAATCCAAAGACGATGGCAGCCGAAATCCCTGCACTTGTCACTTCAAAAATGCCGGTAATAATGCCAATGACTCCATGCTGCTCGGCCTCCGCCATCGCCCCGTGCACCAATGCATTTCCAAAGCTCGTGATAGGTACTGTCGCTCCTGCTCCGGCAAAATTAACCAGTGGCTCGTATAGACCGAGTCCATCTAGCACTGCTCCAGTGACAACAAGAGAGGACATCGTATGGGCAGGTGTGAGCTTGACTACATCCATGAGAAATTGACCAATTAAACAAATCGTTCCTCCTACGAGAAACGCCCACAAAAACATCATGGTATCACTCTCCAAGTTACTCCGACTCAACAGCCACGGCATGGGCGATGCAAGGAATGCTTTCTCCCTGCTGGAAGGTCAACGGGGATAAAAGGGCTCCCGTGGCAATCAGCAAGATTCGCTTCCATTCTCCTTGCTTCATCCGCCGAAGTAGATGCCCGTATGTCACTGTAGCAATACAGCCACATCCGCTACCACCCGACCACACATTTGGATTTTCTCCATAAATGAGTTTCCCGCAATCGATGTAACGCTCTAATGGAATTTGCATGTGATGCTTGGGCAGCAGATCAGATAAAATAGCATGGCCCGTTCGTCCTAAATCGCCTGTTACAATCAAATCGTAATGGTCGTGAGGGAGCTGAAAGTCACGGAAATGCGACTCAATCGTGGATAATGCAGCTGGCGCCATCGCTGCTCCCATATTGAATGGGTCTGTCAATCCCATATCGACGACATGCCCGATGGTTGCTCCCGTAATCCGTAATCCCTTACCCTGACTGGCTACAACAGCAGCCCCTGCTCCCGTCACTGTCCATTGTGCCGTTGGTGGCTTCTGTGAACCGTACTCCGTTGGATAACGATATTGCTTTTCCGCAGCCCCATTGTGACTGGAGGTAGCAGCCAAGACGTATTCAGCAGCTTGACTATTCACCATGAGAGCAGCCAAGGCAAGGCCTTCCATCGCTGTTGAGCACGCTCCGAAAATCCCCAGAAACGGAATTGAAAGTGTCCGGGCCGAAAAGCTGGCAGATATGATCTGGTTCATTAAATCCCCGGCAAGCATAAAGTTTATTTGCTCTTTCGTGAGCCCCGCTTTCTCCACCGCTTTCGAGCACGCTTCTTCCAGCAGGACTTTCTCCGCCTTTTCCCAGCTGTCTTGTCCGAGATTCAAGTCTCCGTGCAAGATATCAAAGTCTTCGGCTAACGGTCCCTTAGCCTCAAAAGGCCCACCAATCGCAGCGTGCCCGAGAATGACAGGTTTTAAAGGAAAGACCCAAGACTGATGACCTTGGCGCATCCGTCAGCCTCCCATCGTAAACAAGGTTTTGATCAAGCCAACGACGAATGCCGCCGCCACTCCAAACACAATCACTGACCCCGCGAGCTTGAACATGTTACCGCCGACCCCCAGCACAAATCCTTCGCTGCGATGCTCGATGGCCGCAGATGCAATCGAGTTGGCAAAGCCCGTAACCGGCACACTCGTACCTGCCCCAGCCCATTGGGCAATCCGGTCATATAGTCCTAGACCGGTCAAAAGAGCAGAAAGAATGATCAAGACAGCTACTGTAGGATTCCCAGCGGTTTTCTCCGTAAAATCGAAGTAGTGAATGAACATTTCTTGTATCCCTTGTCCGATCATACAAATGCCGCCACCCACTAAAAATGCCCGGGTAAAATTACGCAAAAGCGGTCTCGGAGGCTCGTGCGTCTTTGCCAATTGCTGATACTCTTGCTGGACGGGAGTCAGCTTTTTCTTTTTTTGATCTGCCATGTCACCCACTCCTTTTTACCGTATCATGAACGGTTTTACTTGATCGATAATCTGTTGTAGCTGTTCCGAATCAGTTTGGTAGGTACGTTTCATTTGTTCATTTTTTGTACTGAGTGCATAAAGCTCCAGATCCGCCTGACATTTTTTCAATGTAGCAAAAGCCAGCTTCATTGCTTGAGCCCCAGGAACCATCAGTTTATCGTCATAGAGGTCGAGATAGAGCTCTCCACCTTTGTCTACTTGCCCGAGGAAAACATTTTCCAGAGCCACTCCCGCTTTTTGCAGCTCCGTGCGAACCCATCTGCGATTCAGACCTGCTGTTGCCAGGGGCTCGTCCATGATCACCCCATCCAAAATGACTATTTGATTCTCTTCCGAAGGAGCCACTGTCAATTCAAGGTGTTTGGGTGTTACCGGCTGACTCTCTGATTTTAATAGGACACTGACTTCCCCGCTTGTTTCCATGAGTGCAAACTCTACGTCGGCTACTCGGAACACGTTTTTGACTCGCAAGTGCTCCATCAAGTCTTCTGCGGTCAAACGTTCCTTTTTCAGATTGTCTTCCAATATTTTGCCTTCCTTGATGAGAACCGTTGCTTTCCCTTCAAATAAGTCACGGAGAAACTTGCTTTTGAGTGAAAGCCACTCCATTAAAACAGGGAAGAGCGCAAAAACCCCCATGGCGATCAAACTATGATAGATCGGTCCATCCATTTCGGTTGCCATGAAGGCCGCAATCGAACCGATGCTGATGCCGACAATATATTCGATGTATGTAAGTTGCTTGATTTGCCTTTTCCCAATGATCTTCGTCAATAAAAATAAGTACGCAACTGCACCAACAGCACGTAACGTGATATTTATCCAGTCAGGCATAAGCCACCTCCATCACCTGAGGTGATTTTTATAGGTAGTAAAACCAAGAGAGAGGGAGTCCCTCTCCCTTTCCCAACACTTCCTAGAATCCCTTAAACTGTGGTTCTTCCTTTTCCAGCTCCGTTACACGCTGCTGGAGGTTATCTACGATGGATTGCGTTTGCTCTGCTGCTTGCGAATATAATTGCTTCGCTTTCTTGTTTTGCGTGCTCAGAGCAAACGTTTCAAAATCTGCTTGTGCGCCTTTCAAGCTGGCAAGCGTTTGTTTTACTTGTGCTCCTACTGTCATATCCACTCACCTCCTAACACATATAGAATCCGCCTCTAACCATTATTTAATGCGGTTGTCTGCCCCATTTTCACCTGCCAATAATTTCCTTTCCTTGGAAAAGTAAAAAGAGAGACACCATAGGTGCCTCCCCTTCATCCAGCTTATTAGATTAGCCACGTCCAGCCAGTTGTTGCTCAGCAAAGGAGACAAGACGTTTTGTAATCTCTCCTCCAACTGAACCGTTTTGACGGGAAGTGGTGTCTGGTCCGAGCTGAACACCGAATTCGGATGCGATTTCGTATTTCAGTTGGTCCAGAGCTTGGTTTGCTTGAGGAACCAGCAGGTTGTTACTGGATCGGTTGTTGTTGTTCGCCATTTGTATCACCTCCTCGTCGTTTGTAAGTTTAATATGTGTGAAGTTTTACTTGTTCATTCGTTCTTTTTTTCTTCCAATTTTAGTCTGTTAATTGGAGAAGAGTCTGGGCAATTCGATGAGCTGCTTCCGGTCGCCCCAGCTTGTCCAAACCTCCTGCAAACGCATCCCTTTTCTCAGGCTGACGCCATGACCTGATGATCTCTTTGATTTCTACCGGCGTTTCAGCCAAGATCGCCGCTTGTTGCTCGAGTAAAAAGGAACAATTATGCTTTTCTTGTCCGGGCAATGGGTGGAATAAAATGAGCGGTGTCTTAAGGGCAAGTGACTCCGCGCACGAAATACCACCTGGCTTCGTTATATAGGCGTCTGCTGCTCCAATCCACTGCCACATTTGCGGTTCAAACCCTTTCAATATAAAACGATGACAGGTGGCCTCCGTACCTAGCAAGTCCGCCAGTCGCCTGTACAGGCTTGCATTCTTCCCTGTTACGACTACGATCTGCAATGGTTGCTCTTCCAACAGCAACTCTCGTACGACCTGCTCCACTCCACCATAACCGCCTTCTCCCCCACCAATCAGCACGGTGAATTGATCTGGCACGAGTCCAAGCTGTTTTTTCAAAGCCGCTTTGTCGGTATGTAGCGCTGTAGTAAAAGCAGGACGAACTGGAATGCCATAAACATGGATTTTTTCCGGTGCAATCCCATAGCGCTCGATTAGAGTTTGCGCAATTTGCTCATGTGCTACCATGTACGCATCAATTTCAGGATGAACCCAAAACCGATTAATATGGAAGTCTGTGGGCACACAAACGAGCTGGAAAGGCTTGGACACCCTTCTCTTCGCTTCTGCCAATGCGGACAAGCAGTATGCATGCGTAGCGATGACGACATCTGGTTTCTCTTCTTGCAACAGTTGGTTGGTTAATCTTGGGGATAGCCACCATCCCAGGGCTTTGGTCAATACTCTGCCCAGCAATTCTTCCTGTTCATAGATGCGTTGCCATACTGGTTGACCGTAGCGCAACATATTGCGATAAAAAAAATGAGAGAGCACACGTAAGCTTGGACTGGCGGTTTTCAGCCCTCCCACCACTCGCGCCGATCGTGCCCCCTCCTTTTCCATTAAAGCTTCTTGCAAAGCTTCGGCAGCCATCCGATGGCCACTCCCTGCCCATTCCTCTGTCACTAACAGAAACCGCTTTGCCATTAGTAGGACTCTCCTAGAGGCTGCTTGCCCTCAGCATATCGATTGAGTAATAATTCCTTGGACATATAGACGCGCTTTAAGGGCATTTCATGATTCCATGATTGCAATCGTTGCTTTCCATTGGGATGCACGAATCTGAGCATGAGACGCAAGTACCATCGCTTGTATCGAAAAAACCAGGACATGGGTACATCAGAAATCGAGAATCCCAAAGGTTTTACCCCTTTATCTAGCATAGTAGTTCCCACTATCCCTTTTATTTGGTCTTTATTTTCCATGGAATTCAGGAACCTAGCTAGCTGCGGCAGTGACTGGAGGATATGTCTACGCAAGAGAAGTGCCACGCGCAGTTCATCCTTCACTTCTTTGCACAGGGTAGCAAAGTAATAATTGTGTATATGTAGCTTTAAGATCAAATCCCCTTCATGAATGATGTAATTATCAGTAGTAACGAGTGGCTCTCCCCGATAGCGTAAAACGACAACCCGAAATATATTTTTCCCTTTCTCAATATAGGTAAGTCTGGTGCAGCGCTGGTAGATCTCATCCCAGTATCCCCATAGCATCAAGAGGCTTGTATTCATTTCGAAATAGTTCCTTTCCCGCTATGTTTTCTTGCAGCTCGATGTGACCACTTACAGTCCGTTAAAACGGTCCTGATCTTTGTCGTAGTATGCCCCAGAATGTACGATCTTCATCACTTTTTCACGTCCTTTTCATCCGTCCCCAAAACATGACCACTACGGCAGCAAATACGGGCAGCCACATATGATTGAGAAGCAAAGGATTCACCCACTTCCAGACATACGGATCCTGAAGACACATATCAACTGCTGTAAAGGTAAGAATCCCTCCGCCAATGATGACCATACTGGGAAAACGGTTCATCATGCGGGCAATCCACACACTTCCCCACATTAATAATGGGATACTCATAGCTAACCCCAGCAAAACTAACCATAAATCGCCATGTGCTGCTCCACCAACTGCCAAAACATTGTCCAAACTCATGACAAAATCTGCTACTATGATGGTCCTGACTGCCTGACCAATTGTCTGATTATGCGATACGTCTGCGAGCTCTTCATTCTCACCCAGCATCAGCTTACACGCTATCCATAGCAATAATAATCCCCCGATTGCCTTTACAAGAGGAATATCCAACATCCAAGTAGTCATTCCCGTTAGCACAATTCGTAAAAGGATTGCACCCAATGTCCCATATAAAATTGCCCGTTTTCTCTCTTTTTGAGGGAGTCCGCGGCAAGCCATACCTATGACCACAGCATTGTCACTGCTTAATACCAGATCGATCATGAAGATGTGTACAAGACCCAGCCAAAAATACTCGCCCATCCCTGCCTCCCTGGTCCAATAAAGTTCGTCCATTCTACTTTATGCGACTGGAATCGGACTCATGATTGAATATTTTTCCGAAAAAAGGCGGTTTTCAGCGGATTTTGTAGATAAAAACTTCCGAAAAAAATACATTTTATTGCGAAATCAGGCTAATTATACCTTGTCTAAATTAGGCATTTTCCCTTACGATTTTAGTGGGGTGGATAAGAGATGGTGGAGACTGTGACGCTAAACCTTTATGATGTTTCAAAGAAGATTTTAGACTTAACACCAAGTATCACCACAATATGGCTGCAAGAAATTGTTCGCAGCATGGAAATTCCTGTAACCATTCCTCGCGATTTTGCAGAAAAACGAACAGTGCTCTTGGCTCGCTATCTGGTTGAGGATGTAGATCATGACATGCAGACTTGGGCATTGGATATGGGAGAGTGGCTTCGTTCTCAGGAATTCCCCTTCTCCTCCATTTTGCGCACATACCAATTGTACCGGAATGTATTCTGGCGGGTTCTCCAACCGGAATTACAGAGATGGTCCCTCTCCTCACAAGAAATGCACTATTTGGAAAGCCAACTGGGCAAGGCCATGGATGAAAGTGTTTTCTGGGCTGTTTATCATTTTGAACAAATGATGAATAAAGAGCTGGTCCAAAAGGAAGAAACGATCTCCTATTTGCATAACGACAAACTGACCATGCTCGGAAAAATTGCTGCCAATATGGCTCATGAGCTGCGCAATCCGTTGTGTGCTATTGAAGGGTTCCTGAAGCTGATCGGCGAGTCTACACAGGAACAGGCCCAGCTTCAGACTTATATCCAAGTCGTCATGCATGAATTTGAGAATTTACATCGGCAACTGACCGGATTCCTCAGCTTTTCCAAAAAACCAATTCTCGATGAAATTTTTAAAACCGTTCAAGTAGAAGAACTGCTTGAAGAAGTAGAAATGCTGATTACGCCTCGCCTCGTGGGAGAAAACATACGTTTTGAAAAACAAATCCACCCCTGCTTACTCGCATGTTATGAAGAAGGCTTGAAGCAAGTTGTCGTTAATCTCTTAAACAATGCCATTGACGCCGTGCAAAATCGTACAGACAAGTATATTCATGTTATTTCCACTTCTTCAGATGGATGGCTCTATTTGAGTGTGGAAAACAACGGCGAAAGGATTCCACCCGAGATCGTGGAAAATCTTTTCCAGCCATTCTTTACGACTAAACAAAATGGGACGGGTATCGGTTTATCCATCTGCAAAAATATTATCGAAAAGCATCAAGGCACGATCCATTGTGATTCCAACGAAAAACGCACACGCTTTATCGTTTCTCTGCCGATTGCGAATGCCCAGGAGGTTGGTCCGCGAATGGAGGCTCTCTAGGGTCACCCTCTTTTGAATCACGCAAAAAAGCCCCCTGACAATGCAGGAGGCAAGGCAAGAGATCCGTTACCAATTTCATCGGTAAGCGATCTTAGTTTTACTGTACACGAAAACATATGTTTCTACCATAGAAAACGTCAGACAGCTTTCGACAAAAATTTATACCTGTATTGAACAAAGGCTTATCTATTCAACGTTTGGATAAGCCTTCATACTTTTGCCTCAAGTAAAAATAGGCCTGCTTTCCTAGACGCAAAAAAGCAGAGAACCTATTGGCTCTCTGCTTTATGTATGGAGCGGGTGATGGGAATCGAACCCACGCGACCAGCTTGGAAGGCTGGAGTTCTACCATTGAACTACACCCGCATCAAAATAGATGCTGGTGCCGAGGACCGGACTTGAACCGGTACGGGAGAAACTCCCGACAGATTTTAAGTCTGTTGCGTCTGCCCATTCCGCCACCCCGGCAAACCTGTAAAACGTGGGCAAATCATGGTCGGGAAGACAGGATTCGAACCTGCGACCCCTTGGTCCCAAGCCAAGTACTCTACCAAGCTGAGCTACTTCCCGACAATTTATCATCTTCACTTTTGTAGTAAAGAAGCGTGCCCTGAGAGATTCGAACTCCCGACCTTTTGATTCGTAGTCAAACGCTCTATCCAGCTGAGCTAAGGGCACATGTTATGGAGCGGACGAAGGGTCTCGAACCCTCGACCTTCGCCTTGGCAAGGCGACGCTCTACCAATTGAGCTACGTCCGCATTGTAAGAAGAAGTTGATTGGTGCGGTCGAGAGGACTTGAACCTCCACGGTGTTGCCACCACTAGAACCTGAATCTAGCGCGTCTGCCAATTCCGCCACGACCGCATTTTCCCATCCAAGTAGCCAGAGCTGTTGATAAGCTGACTTTCACTTTTCGGGTTTATAAAAACTGGTGAGCCATGAAGGACTCGAACCTTCGACCCTCTGATTAAAAGTCAGATGCTCTACCAACTGAGCTAATGGCTCATGAAAAATGGTGGGGAGAGACGGATTCGAACCGCCGAACCCGGAGGGAGCAGATTTACAGTCTGCCGTGTTTAGCCACTTCACTATCTCCCCAATTTCATGGTGCCGGCAATAGGACTTGAACCCACAACCCCCTGATTACAAGTCAGGTGCTCTACCAATTGAGCTATACCGGCATATCTTTAATTATGGCATATCTTTCATGAGAAATCAACGTTTTTTTATTCCGTTAAACCTTTTTCATGTTTATGAACTATGCCATCTCGTTAAGAAAGATGGCGGAGCTGACGGGACTCGAACCCGCGACCTCCGGTGTGACAGACCGGCGTGAACTCCAACTTCACCACAGCTCCATATTTGGTTGCACCCAATGGGCACTTCGATCCTACTTGATCACAATGATTACTCAACGTAGAGCAAGTAGAAAATTTGGTTGCGGGAGCAGGATTTGAACCTGCGACCTTCGGGTTATGAGCCCGACGAGCTACCGAGCTGCTCCATCCCGCGATAGTCAGGACGACTGAGTGTCAGTGTTGCCACAGGACGTGGCGCTTTTAGCTGACCTTCCTGGTCCATTAATATAAGTGGTGGAGGCTGACGGGATCGAACCGCCGACCCTCTGCTTGTAAGGCAGATGCTCTCCCAGCTGAGCTAAGCCTCCAAATCACCTACAAGATGTAGGGATTTTTCTAGGTGACCCGTAGGGGATTCGAACCCCTGTATGACAGCGTGAAAGGCTGCTGTGTTAAACCGCTTCACCAACGGGCCATTTTCATGAGATTACTTCTGGTGCTCCCGACAGGAATCGAACCTGCGACCTCTTCCTTACCATGGAAACGCTCTACCGACTGAGCTACAGGAGCAAAATATGGCTCCTCGGGACGGACTCGAACCGCCGACCGATCGGTTAACAGCCGATTGCTCTACCAACTGAGCTACCGAGGAACGTTGAAGGATTTATTCCTTCAAAACTGAATACGCATGATTGCTAAGTGTGTGGATAAGTCCTCGACCGATTAGTATTCGTCAGCTCCACGCGTTACCGCGCTTCCACACCGAACCTATCAACCTCATCGTCTATGAGGGGTCTTACCAGCTTGCGCTGTGGGAAGTCTCATCTTGGAGGGGGCTTCACGCTTAGATGCTTTCAGCGCTTATCCCGTCCGCACATAGCTACCCAGCTGTGCCACTGGCGTGACAACTGGTGCACCAGCGGTGCGTCCATCCCGGTCCTCTCGTACTAAGGACAGCTCTCCTCAAACTTCCTACGCCCGCGACAGATAGGGACCGAACTGTCTCACGACGTTCTGAACCCAGCTCGCGTACCGCTTTAATGGGCGAACAGCCCAACCCTTGGGACCTACTTCAGCCCCAGGATGCGATGAGCCGACATCGAGGTGCCAAACCTCCCCGTCGATGTGGACTCTTGGGGGAGATAAGCCTGTTATCCCCAGGGTAGCTTTTATCCGTTGAGCGATGGCCCTTCCATGCGGAACCACCGGATCACTAAGCCCGACTTTCGTCCCTGCTCGACTTGTAGGTCTCGCAGTCAAGCTCCCTTCTGCCTTTACACTCTACGAATGATTTCCGACCATTCTGAGGGAACCTTTGGGCGCCTCCGTTACCTTTTAGGAGGCGACCGCCCCAGTCAAACTGCCCACCTGGCATGGTCCTCTCGCCCGATAAGGGCGACGAGTTAGAAACTCCGTACATCAAGGGTGGTATCCCACCGACAGCTCCACAGAGGCTGGCGCCCCTGCTTCTCAGCTTCCCACCTATCCTGTACATGATGCACAAAGTTCCAATACCAGGCTACAGTAAAGCTCCATGGGGTCTTTCCGTCTTGTCGCGGGTAACCTGCATCTTCACAGGTATTATGATTTCACCGGGTCTCTTGCCGAGACAGCGCCCAAGTCGTTACGCCTTTCGTGCGGGTCGGAACTTACCCGACAAGGAATTTCGCTACCTTAGGACCGTTATAGTTACGGCCGCCGTTTACTGGGGCTTCGGTTCAAAGCTTCGCTTGCGCTAACTCATCCCCTTAACCTTCCAGCACCGGGCAGGCGTCAGCCCCTATACTTCGCCTTGCGGCTTCGCAGAGACCTGTGTTTTTGCTAAACAGTCGCTTGGGCCTTTTCACTGCGGCCCCCTCGGGCTATTAACCCTACCGAGGCGCCCCTTCTCCCGAAGTTACGGGGCCATTTTGCCGAGTTCCTTAGCAAGAGTTATCCCGCGCACCTTAGGATTCTCTCCTCGCCTACCTGTGTCGGTTTGCGGTACGGGCACCTTGTTCCTCGCTAGACGCTTTTCTTGGCAGTGTGAAATCAGGGACTTCGGTACTTAAATTTCCCTCGCCATCACAGCTCATGCTTGACGGTGTGCGGATTTGCCTACACACCACACTCACTGCTTGGACGGCCATCCAGTAGGCCGCTCACCCTATCCTCCTGCGTCACGCCATTGCTCAAGCGGAACAGAGGTGGTACAGGAATATCAACCTGTTGTCCATCGCCTACGCCTTTCGGCCTCAGCTTAGGTCCCGACTAACCCTGGGAGGACGAGCCTTCCCCAGGAAACCTTAGGCTTTCGGTGGACAAGATTCTCACTTGTCTTTTCGCTACTTACACCGGCATTCTCACTTCCAAGCGCTCCACCGCTCTTTCCAGTACGGCTTCACTGCTGCTTGGAACGCTCCCCTACCCAGTCCGTAAGGACTGCCATAGCTTCGGTGATACGTTTAGCCCCGTTACATTTTCCGCGCAGAGTCACTCGACCAGTGAGCTATTACGCACTCTTTAAATGGTGGCTGCTTCTAAGCCAACATCCTGGTTGTCTGGGCAACTCCACATCGTTTCCCACTTAACGTATACTTGGGGACCTTAGCTGATGGTCTGGGCTGTTTCCCTTTTGACGATGGATCTTAGCACTCACCGTCTGACTCCCGGACATAAGTCATTGGCATTCGGAGTTTGACTGAGTTCGGTAACCCGATGAGGGCCCCTAGCCCAATCAGTGCTCTACCTCCAAGACTCTAAATTCCGAGGCTAGCCCTAAAGCTATTTCGGGGAGAACCAGCTATCTCCGAGTTCGATTGGAATTTCACCGCTAGCCACACCTCATCCCCGCACTTTTCAACGTGCGTGGGTTCGGGCCTCCAGTAGGTGTTACCCTACCTTCACCCTGGACATGGCTAGATCACACGGTTTCGGGTCTACGGCAGCGTACTATCGCCCTATTCAGACTCGC